>CAMCBZ010000022.1 GCA_945873145.1 uncultured Prevotella sp. | reverse complement strand
ATTATGTACGACAATTTTGGATAATGATTCCGATTCAATGAAAAGCGCCGGAGAATGCTGAGTATTTGCATTCTCCGGCGCTTTTTGTTTGGTCATTCGTATAGCATGTATACATTGGTCAAGCACCATCTTACTAATGTTGCAGAGCCTTTCTGTAGAGTCAGCTTTAGAATGATAAAGTATTGACATCTGCTTCTTTTTTTATAATTATACTTCAACTGAGGTATAATTTGGAAATAATTGCTATAGAATTTTGCACTTTTGAAAGAATTCGCTAATTTTGTAACCTGTTAATTCATTAACTAATATATTATGAAGGTACACGAATATCAGGCAAAGGAGTTCTTTGCTCAGTATGGTTTGCCCGTTGACAGTCCTATCTTATGTCGCAGCGTTGACGAGTGTGTTGACGCTTATCATCGATTAGGCTCCGGGCGAGTAGTAGTCAAGGCACAAGTGCACACCGGCGGGCGCGGAAAGGCTGGCGGTGTGAAGCTTGCTGCTTCAGAAGACGAGGTGCGCAAGGTGGCATCTGATATCCTTGGAATGACCATCAAAGGATATGTTGTTGACCGTGTGCTTGTCACGGAAGCGGTGAACATAGACAAAGAGTATTATGTCAGCATTCTGATCGACCGTAAGAGCAAGTCTCCTTTGATGATGCTGTCTCGTGCCGGAGGTATGGATATCGAGCAGGTTGCCAAGGAAACACCAGAGAAGATCGAGAAGATAGTGATCGACCCGCTTATCGGCATGGCTGATTTCCAGGCTCGTGCTGCTGCTTACAAGTTGTTTGATGATAAAGCAGTGGTGAAGCAGGCCATACCACTTTTCAAGAATCTCTATCGCCTCTTTGTTGAGAAAGACGCTTCTTTGGCAGAGATCAATCCGCTCGTGTTGACAAAAGAGGGGCAGTTGAAGGCTATTGACGCCAAGATGACTTTCGATAATAATGCGCTCTATCGTCATTCTGATGTGGCTGAACTCAATGAGCCTACGGAAGATGAAAAGAAAGAGCTCTATGCCAAGTCCAAGGGTTTCAGCTATGTCAACTTAGGCGGTAATATCGGTTGCATGGTAAATGGTGCCGGATTGGCTATGGCTACCATGGACATGATCAAGCTCTATGGAGGCAATCCTGCCAACTTCCTGGACATCGGTGGCAGTTCTAACCCTGAGAAGATTGTAGATGCCATGAATCTGCTGATGAGCGATCAGCACGTGAAGGTGATTCTGATCAACATCTTCGGAGGCATCACCCGTTGCGATGATGTGGCCAAAGGACTCTTGGAGGCTTTCAAGAGCATTAAGACCGACATGCCGATCGTCATCCGTCTGACAGGTACCAATGCCGAGGAGGGACGTCGCCTGTTGCAGAATTCCCATTTCATTGTGGCAACGACCATGGCCGATGCAGGTCATAAGGCAGTGGAGGCAATGAACAATCTTTAATCTTTTAAAAGCTATTACCATGAGTATTTTGATCAATAAAGATACGCGCCTGATCGTTCAGGGCATCACAGGCCGCGATGGCAGTTTCCATGCTGCCAAGATGAAAGAATACGGAACAAACGTTGTTGGTGGCACGTCACCCGGAAAGGGTGGGCAAGAGGTGGATGGCATTCCTGTGTTCAACACTGTTCGCGAAGCCGTAGAGGCAACGAAGGCCAACACGTCGATCATCTTTGTTCCTGCTCCCTTTGCCAAGGACGCAATGCTGGAGGCAGCTGATGCCGGCATCAAGCTCATCATTTGCATTACGGAAGGTATTCCCGTGGTGGATGCTGTAATTGCTCAACGCTATATCCAGGTGAAAGGTGCTCATTTGATCGGCCCGAACTGCCCGGGATTGATTTCTCCAGAATTGAGTATGGTGGGCATCATGCCTTCCAATATCTTCAAGAAAGGGCATACCGGAGTCATCAGCCGTTCGGGTACACTAACTTATGAAGTTGTTGACAACCTCACAAAGGCTGGTATGGGACAGAGTACAGCAGTCGGCGTTGGCGGTGATCCTGTGGTGGGCCTTTACTTTGAGGATCTGTTGCAGATGTTCCAAGATGATCCTGATACCGACTCCATTGCCTTGATAGGTGAGATTGGTGGTGATGCCGAGGAGCATGCTGCTGCCTATATCAAGGAGCATATCACCAAGCCTGTCGTTGCTTTCATCGATGGGCGCACAGCTCCTCCGGGCAAGCAGATGGGACATGCCGGAGCTATCATCTCCAGCAGTTCAGGTTCTGCTGCTGACAAGATTGCGGCTTTCGAGGCTGCCGGCGTGCCGGTGGCTATGGAGAGCTGTGAGATTCCTTGTCTCTTGAAAAAGCTGATGGAGAAAGCAAAGTAAAGCAGAAAGGCTGCTGTTGAAGATGGAAGTCTGAGTCGTAACGATATGACTTGGTATCTATTCAACAGTGTAAAGCAGAAATGGGCTTCAAGCCAGATTCTTGATCCTCTATATATAAAATAAGGAGAGCAGAACTATTCCTGCTCTCCTTATTTGATTTATAAACGTGTTTATAGTGTTCCTTTTGTAGAAGGCAGCACCAAGTGGTGTATATCTCTTCTTACCGCCATCTTCAGACTACGCGCCAGTGCTTTAAAAATACCTTCTATCTTATGGTGCTCGTTTTCGCCCTCCGCCTTAATGTTCAGGTTGATGCGTGCAGCGTCGCTAAAGCTTTTAAAGAAGTGCATGAACATTTCCGTTGGCATCTCACCGATTTTTTCTCTGTGGAACTCAGCGTCCCAAACGAGCCAAGGGCGTCCGCCAAAGTCGATAGCCACCTGGCACAGACAATCGTCCATTGGCAGACAGAATCCATAGCGCTCGATGCCACGCTTGTCACCTAATGCTTTGAGGATGCATTCTCCAAGTGCAATGCCAGTGTCCTCAATGGTGTGGTGCTCATCGACCCAGAGATCTCCTTTGGTGTGTACGGTGAGGTCTATCATACCGTGCTTGCCGATTTGCTCCAGCATGTGGTCAAAGAAGCCAAGTCCGGTGTCAATGTCTGTTTTGCCTGATCCGTCGAGGTTGACACGTACGAGTATGTCTGTCTCCTTGGTGGTACGTCTCACCTCTGCCGTGCGTTCTCCGGCAATCAACAGTTCGGCTGCTTTTTCCCAAGTCATACCGTCGCGTCCAAGGATGATAGCTTTGCATCCAAGATTCTTGGCTAATTGTTCGTCACTCTCTCTATCGCCGATGACATAGCTTCCCGCGATGTCGTAAGCCGGATTGTCAATGTATTTCTTCAGCATGGCAGTGCCGGGCTTGCGCTCGGGTGAATTGTCTTCCGGGAAGTGCCGGTCGATAAGTTGGTCATCGAAAGTGATGCCTTCACTCTCCAGTGCTTGAAGCATCAGTCGGTGTACAGGCCAGAATGTCTCCTCGGGAAACGACGGCGTGCCCAATCCGTCTTGATTGGTGACCATCACAAAGCGGAATCCCATGCGTTTGTGGATATATCCCAGGTTGCTGAATACGCCGGGAACGAAGCGCAACTTCTCAAAAGAGTCGATCTGCTCGTCAGCGGGTTCTTCGATAAGTGTGCCGTCCCGGTCGATAAAAAGAATGCGTTGCTTTTCCATCTCTCCTTTTTAATAAATATGATTCTTATTATATGTCTTCTATGTCGAGTTTGCTGTCAGATGCCTTTCCTGCTTCCAGTTTTAAGTGCTTATCTATAGCCTCAATGTCATGATTGTCAGCACTATTACCTGTGGTTGTAGTTATAACATCCTTTTTTGCCATTTCTTTAGCCTCGATGCTACCATAAACATAATAATACACAAAGTTCATCCAGCAATAGATATAATACCAAATGAAGTAGCATAGGATAGTGACGAAGAACTGAAGTACCGTAAAAGAAGCACTTAGACCATTGCTGTCGCCCATTGCCATACCTATGTCGTTGGCTTTTTTAGCAGTTTCAAGGATGATCTCCGGTACACCGGTGATAACAATAAGGATACTGATGATGATACCTCCGAGAAGGGCAGCCATGAAGAGGAATCCCCAGCGGTGCAGTCCTGTCATATATGGCTTGCCGACAATGCTCGTCAGTTTTTGTTGAGGCTCCACGAGATATTTCATGGAAGAATAGCTGATGGGCAGGGTAAAGATGAGGGCTAAGACAACTACGATGCCTGCCACTAAAGGTGAGATGATAGTAGGATGCCCCAAAGAAGCTTTACCGCCAAACATAGGCAGTGTATAGCCCACAGAGACGCATACGCCTACGATTATATACAATCCGATCACTGCCAACAACGAGTAGAGTATGCGCCGGATATTGTCTTTTACCTTGCGACCGGTCAGCAGACTGATCACAGAGGCTCCCCACCATGATGCAATAGCGATATAGGCAACGAGCGAGATGACACCGAGAATCAGAAGAGGAGCATTTACAGTACTGGCTCCTGCTGTGGTCGGTTGTTGTGACTCAAAAAAAGCAGACAATAGAATGCTTAGACTTGTGACAATGCTCAGCACTAAGGTCGGTAGCCAAGTTCGGCGAAGAATAGTCAGTGGATTACTGATCATCATGTCTGTGGCCGACTTGATGCAGGCTCTGACACTCCTTACTTTATAAAGTTCATTTTCAATATGATCTGTATTCATGATTTCAGTCCGTTTATTCTGTTTATTCTGTTTATTCTATTCTTCTTCTAAACTCTGCGCACACGATGGCAGTGGCGATAGCTACATTAAGGCTCTCTGCCGTGTCTCTGCCTTTTGGATAGTTGGGGATCAGCAGTCTGTGGTTGACGCGTTGTCTGACTTCAGCCGAAAGTCCTTTCCCTTCGTTGCCCATGACGATGAGGCCATGGTTACTCAACTTTTGCTGGTACAAATTGTCACCATCAAGCAGGGTGCCATAGACAGGGCAATTTTCGGGAAAATGATCGATGAGAGGTGCTAAATCGGTGTAGTGTATGTCCACTCTTGCAAGGCTGCCCATCGTGGCTTGCACCACCTTGGGGTTGTAAACATCAGCCGTTTCATGGGAACAATAGATCTGTGTGATGCCAAACCAGTCGGCTACCCGTATGATTGTCCCCACGTTGCCGGGATCCTGCACTCCGTCGAGGGCAAGGCAGAGCTGCTGACTTGGCAATTCCATATTGGTGGCTTCAGTGTGGGGTAGGGGAAAGACAGCGAGCACTTGCTGTGGGTGCTGCAAGAACGAGAGTTTTTTCAACTCTTCCTCGCTGACGGTTTCGTCGGTCTCCACACCGGCTGGAGCCTGCCAGTCGGCAGTGTGGAAAATCATCTTGGGCTGGAAACGTTCCATCAGGTCACCGACGACCTTGGGTCCTTCAGCGACGAAGAGCTGTTCGCGTATGCGTGCCTTCTTCTGTTCGAGTGTATGAACAAATTTTATTCTTGCCTTGCTTATCATATTGCAAAGTTAGTGATTAATGTTGTAACCGATAAAAATAATGTGTTATTTTTATGTAATCTGTCAACAAAATACACTACCTTTGTACCAAAAATATCGCAGTTGAAATCAAAAGTTACATATTTCTACGTATTCCTTGTCTTGGCAATAAGCCTTCTGTCGGCATGCAGCACCTCCAAGTATGTGCCTCAGGGAAGTTATCTGCTCACCTCTGTGGAGATCAGATCAGATGAGAAATCCTTCGATGGTTCACAACTCTTTCCTTATATACGCCAAAAAGCCAACTCGAAGTGGTTTTCACTTTTCAAAATACCAATGGGCACATATACTCTTGCCGGTAAGGACAGTACGAAATGGATCAATCGCACTCTCAAGCGTATTGGTGAGCGTCCTGTGGTCTTTGACACGCTCACGGCCCGACTGACAATGGACGATTTGCGCCAGGCTATGATCAACCAAGGCTATCTCCATGCCAGTGTCACGCTCGACACAATCGTTAGGGGACATTCCCTCAAGGCTGTCTATATGCTTCATCCGCGGGCGCAATATCGTTTTGGACATATCAGCTACGACATTCAGGATCCTGCTATTCGACAATTGCTGGTCGACGACGACAGCATATCCCTACAGCAGCATAGAAAGTCGGCTTCTGCCCTTTGCGAAGGATCTCCATTCACAATCAAAGCATTGGAGGGTGAGCGTGACCGGCTGACGGCATTGCTTCAGAATTCCGGATATTACAAGTTTCATAAGGACTTTATTTCGTTCACAGCCGATTCCTCTTCCGACAGTCGTTCGGTGGGTATTGTGCTGCATCTTAAGAAGTATCAGGCCAATAGTGATGCTCGTCCAACAGACCATCCCAGATTTGTCATCCGTTCAGTTCAGTATTCTGATGGCGCTTTAGGCAAGGCACAGCTCCGGAGGAATGTACTTGAAAACAACACGGCGATCACTGCTGGACGTCCATTTAGTAATACGGATCTACAGAAGACCTATTCCAATTTCAGCCGTCTTCAGGCGGTGAAGTATACCAACATTCTGTTTAATGAGGTTCCCGACTCCAATCTTTTGGATTGCCATATTCAGTTGAGCATGAACAAGAGGTCCACAATTGCTTTTCAACCCGAAGGCACCAACACGGCAGGAGACTTGGGTGCAGCAGCGTCACTCATCTACGAAAATAGAAACTTGCTACGCGGATCAGAACTGCTGAGTGTGCAATTGCGTGGTGCTTTTGAGGCCATTACAGGATTGGAGGGTTACAACGATGAAGACTATATAGAATATGGTGTACAGGCCAAACTTCAATTCCCTGAGTTCTTGGCACCTTTTCTCTCTCGTAGCTTTCGTCGTCAGAGCAGTGCTACTTCAGAGTTGTCTTTAGCCTGGGATATGCAAAATCGGCCAGAGTTCCATCGTCGTGTCTTGTCTGCGGGGTGGCGCTATCGCTGGGCTGATCCGGGGCATAACACTCGCTACCGCTTCGATCTCTTGGATCTGAACTATGTCTACATGCCATGGATCAGCGCTACTTTTAAGGAAGACTATCTCGACGATGTCTCTAATCGAAATGCCATCCTGCGCTATAACTATGAGAATCTCTTTATCCTAAGAATGGGGGTGGGATTCAGTTATAACAATGGTGTCAATGCGTTGAAGATGAATTTTGAGTCGGGTGGGGGATTACTGAGAGCACTCTCTCCTTTGATGGGCCTGAAGAAAAATGAGAATGGGCAGTATACGCTCTTCAATCATATACCCTATGCCCAGTATCTGAAATTCGATTTTGATTATACACGAATCCAGCAGTTCGATGCTCGCAATATGCTGGCTTTTCATGCTGCGTTTGGTATGGCATATCCTTATGCCAACAGCACTGTGCTGCCTTTTGAGAAACGCTATTTCTCCGGAGGAGCCAACAGCGTGAGAGGATGGTCGGTGCGAGAACTCGGTCCGGGTAGTTATCGGGGCAAAGACGGCCGCATCGACTTCATCAACCAGACGGGTGACATGAAGTTAGATCTAAGCGCGGAGTATCGTACCTTTCTTTTTTGGAAATTCAATGGTGCAGCCTTTATAGATGCTGGTAACATTTGGACGCTTCGCAACTATGCTGATCAGCCAGGAGGACAGTTTCGTTTCGATGAATTCTATAAGCAGATTGCTGTCTCTTATGGATTAGGCCTCCGCATCAACTTTGGCTATTTCATACTACGCTTCGATGGGGGCATGAAAGCCATTAATCCGGCTTGGACAACTCAGCAAGAGCATTGGGCGATCTTCCATCCGAAGTTTTCTCGTGATTTTACATTCCACTTCGCAGTGGGTATGCCTTTCTAAAGGACCCCTGATAATATAAGGAGAGTGCTCGTTATTTCAGATCAAATACGCCTGTGGGCAGTTTCCTGTGAAGCGCATTCAGTGTGAAATCAGCTCCAGGGTCATTGCTCGCTACGATACCGCTGGCCCTAAGCACTTGCTTGACCGTTTTCTCAGCTAACTCCGGTTGGTTGTTGGTGTCGCTCAAATGACAGAGCCACACACCTCTGAGCGCAGGCGTGGCATATTGGGCTAGCACTTGGCCGCAATCAAAATTGCTCGTATGCCCCAAGGAACTTTGTATTCTTCGTTTTAGTTCTACAGGATAGGGGCCGGCTTCGAGCATTGCCTTCTCATAGTCAGCTTCTATCACAAGATAATTGGCACGTCCTACATACTCAAGCATTTCGTCCGTAAAATGCCCGATGTCCGTCATCAACACAAACGTGACGCTCTCTGCTTCAATGCAATAGCCGACATTGTCTTTACTGTCGTGTGGGACACCAAAAGCGGTGATAGTAAATCCGCCCACATGAAACGGTTGTCCTTTCTCTACGACAAACGACATGTCTTGGGGCACCTTGGTCCTCACACACCAGTTCTCTTCTATGCCTTCGTGCACTTTGCGCGTGGCATATACTGGGATGTGATAATCCTTGCTCACACTACCCACTGACTTCACATGATCAGCATGATCGTGTGTGACCAGTATAGACCTAATATTGGAGATGTTTAGGCCGTAGTTTTTCAAGTGTTTTTTTAATATACGGACACCGATGCCAGCGTCAATAAGTAGCCCTTCATTCTCGGTGAAGATCAGACTACAGTTGCCACTGCTGCCGCTGCCGAATGAGATAAAATGCAGCATTGCGTTATAATTTTCCACAAAGATAACTATTTCTCTTCAATAATCACTCTTTTCGCAATGCAAAAAAACTTAATGGTGCGAAAAAGTTAATGCTTTGGTCTTTATTTGAACTAAGAAAAAGGAAAGAGCGTATAGAATCGTAAAAACAAAAAATTAGTTAATAGTGAAGATTAGCCCGCTAATTATTTGCTAATCAGAAAAAAGATTGCTAACTTTGCACTCTGTTTGGAATAAGTATCAAAAATCGAATCAAAAACAAAGAATAGCGATGTCTAAGATTTGTCAGATTACAGGCAAGAAGGCACAGAGAGGTTGCAATGTGTCTCACTCAAAGCACCACACAAAGCGCAGCTTTGACGTTAATCTCTTCAGCAAGAAGTTCTTCTATGTAGAGGAGAATTGCTGGATTTCGCTCAAGATTAGTGCCGCTGGTCTTCGTCTCATCAATAAGGTTGGACTGGACGCAGCTCTGAAGCAGGCAGTCTCTAAAGGCTACTGCGATTGGAAGGACATTAAAGTATTAGGAGAATAATCATCATGGCAAAGAAGTCGAAAGGAAATAGAGTTCAGGTGATCTTGGAATGCACAGAGATGAAAAACTCTGGCCTGCCAGGCACTAGCCGTTACGTTACGACAAAGAACCGCAAGAATACTCCCGAGCGTCTGGAGCTTATGAAGTACAATCCCATCTTGAAGAAGATGACACTTCACAAGGAGATCAAGTAATCTCACCAGAGTTCTCGTTTTACGTTAATAGTTAAAAGATACATATAGACTATGGCAAAGAAAGCGGTCGCTACCCTCCATGAAGGTTCTACGGATGGTCGCGCATATTCAAAGGTTATTAAGATGGTAAAGAGCCCTAAGACAGGTGCTTACATCTTCGATGAGCAGATGGTTCCCAATGAGGCCGTCAAGGATTTCTTTAAGAAGTAATCTCGGATTTTGATACTTTAAAGATAAATGTTACAAGAGGTTGGACTGTTATGGTTCAACCTCTTGTTTTTTTTACTATTAAGCCAATTTCCCAAATGATGCCCATGGATAATGAAAATTATAGCTTATCCAGTAGCATCGTGAAAATACATGATTTCCCGTTTTGCTATTCTGGATAAGCTATACTAAGAGCTTCTTTCAGCTCATTTCCTATTGTATTCTTTCCTGTTAGCTTAGATAGTTATCTCGCCGGCAATGCTTCTTGCCATCAGGTTACGGATGGTATTCGGATCGTTGTATCGTGCTTGCAGATACATGAGCTTGGTGACGGCAGCCTCTACGGTAGAGTCGTGGCCGGAGATGACACCGATGTCTTTGAGTTGATAACCGGTATCATAGCGGCTCATCTCTACGGTTCCGGCAACGCACTGGCTGATGTTCACGATGACAATTCCCCTAAGCGTTGCTTCTTTGAGCAGGTGCATGAGCCATGAACTCTTCATTGCGTTGCCACTACCAAAACTGCGCATGACAATACCTCTGAGACTTTGCAGTTGCAGTACTTGTCTAAGAATTCCTTCTTGAATACCAGGGAAGAGACTGAAGACGACTACATTGGTGTCCATTGTCAGATGAGCCTGCATGCGTTTGCTGAAGTCGGGCTTCAGAATATGATGGTCGTGAAATGTGAAGCTTACACCAGCTTCGCAGAGATGAGGATAGTTAAACGAATCGAAAGCATTGAATCCGTCGGCATTGATTTTCGTCGAACGGTTGCCCCTAAGTAGTACACCGCTGAAATAGATACACACCTCCGGCACTCGTGCATGGCCGTTGTCATCCTTCAAAGCGGCGAGCTCAATACTTGTCACAAGGTTCTCTTTGCCGTCGGTTCTCAACTGGCCGATGGGCAACTGAGATCCGGTGAGAATCACAGGTTTGGTCAGTCCTTCCAGCATGAAAGAGAGGGCAGAGGCGGTGTATGCCATCGTATCCGTACCATGCAGCACAACGAAACCGTCATAGTCGTCATAGTTACGGTTGATGATTCTCACGAGCTGTGCCCATTTGCCGGGTGACATCTCACTGGAATCAATAGGCGGGGTGAACTGATAGACGTCAATGTCGGTCTTGATCAGTTGAAATTCAGGCATCGACTCCACGAGATGGTTGAAATCCAGTGGTTCCAATGCGCCTGTCAATGGATTTTGACCCATGCCGATCGTGCCTCCCGTGTAGATAAGTAGGACCTTGTTCATCGCTAATCTTAGTTTTTTCTGCAAAAGTAATTTAAATTAGCCGATATTCCAAATAAATACTGTATATTTGCAATAGTGACTTTAGGTAAACGATCAACCACTTACAATTATTAGTCAATCCATTACAAAAATAATCAATTATGAAGAAATTCATGGATGAGGACTTTCTCTTGGAGACAGATATTGCCAAGGATTTGTATCATAATCATGCTGCAAAGATGCCCATCATCGACTATCATTGCCATCTCGATCCCAAGATGGTAGCCGTGGATCATCATTTTCAGAGCATCACTGAACTTTGGTTGGGTGGCGACCATTATAAGTGGAGAGCCATGCGCACCAATGGTGTTGATGAGCGTTATTGTACAGGAACAGACACTTCCGATTGGGAAAAGTTTGAGAAGTGGGCTGAAACGGTGCCATATTGTTTTCGCAATCCTTTGTATCATTGGACACATCTTGAACTTAAGACAGCGTTTGGAATCGATAAATTGCTTTCTCCGTCTACGGCCCGTGAAATCTATGACATCTGTAACGAAAAGCTCCAGCAGCCAGCGTTCAGTGCCCGCGGACTCATGCGTCACTATCATGTGGAATGCGTCTGCACTACCGATGATCCTGTTGATGATCTGCATTGGCATAAAGTGACACGTGAAAGTGGCTTTGAGATTAAGATGCTGCCAGCCTGGCGACCTGACAAGGCAATGAAAATTGAGCATCCCGATTTCTCTGCCTACATGGAGCAACTATCAGAAGTAAGTGGCATCGAGATTGACAGCTATCAGCATCTTGTAGATGCACTACAACGGCGCCATGATTTTTTCCACGAGAATGGCTGCCGTCTCTCTGATCATGGCGTTGAGGAGTTTTATTGCGATCCTTATACCTCATCTCAAATAGAAACCATTTTCAGCAAAGCATTACGTGGCCTGAGTCTTTCTGTGCAAGAGGTTCATCAATATAAACATGCTTTCTTGAAAGACTGTGGGGAGATGGACTACAATGCAGGATGGACGCAGCAGTATCATTATGGTGCTATTCGCAATAATAATACCTGTATGTATGAGCAACTGGGACCGGATACAGGTTTTGATTCCATCGGAGAGTTCAACACAGCCAAAGCTTTGAGCCGTTTCCTTGATGAACTCAATACAGAGCATAAGCTCACACGCACCATTCTCTATTGTCTCAACCCCTCAGCCAACGAGATGATTGCGACCATGATCGGTAATTTCCAAGATGGTTCGGAACCCGGAAAAATCCAGTTCGGATCCGGTTGGTGGTTCAATGATCAGCTCGACGGCATGACAAAGCAAATCAATGCGCTTTCTGCGCTTGGATTGCTTTCCCGCTTTGTGGGGATGCTCACCGACAGCCGTTCTTTCCTGAGTTATCCCCGCCATGAATATTTCCGTCGTTTGTTGTGCAATATCCTTGGCAATGATGTAGAGCGTGGCCTGCTTCCCGACAGCCGCGAAGACCTTGCACGCATGGTGGAAGACATCTCTTATTATAATGCACGACGCTATTTTCGTTTCTATGAATAAGTGAGAAAGGCAAGAGAGTTCTACTTTTTTAGTAGAATTCCTTTGCCTTTTGGAAATAAAATAGTAATTTTGCAAAGTTATAAAACATATTTTAAATTCAACGTTTGAGCACGGATATGAAGAAATTGCTTTTTCCTCTCGTCATGATGTTGCTGATCATGCTTATGGGATCATGTGCAAGCAGCAAGAAAGTTGCTTATTTCCAAAACATTGACTCTATCAGCTTGGCAGCCTCCCGGGGATTGTACGATGCGAAGATTATGCCTAAAGACATGTTGACCATCACGGTCATCACATCCAATCCAGAAGCTTCTGCACCATTCAACCTTTCTGTAAGTAACACTGTTGGAACAAGCGGACAGCTCTCAGCTAACAACGGTTCGCTCCAGGGCTATCTTGTTGACAACGAAGGTAACATCAACTTCCCTATTGTGGGTAAGATCCATGTGGAGGGATTGACAAAGACTCAATGCGAGGAGATTATCCGTGCAAAGGTGAAACCTTATCTCAATGAGCGTGAGAATCCTATTGTCACCGTCAGAATGTCCAGCTATCGTGTCACCGTCATCGGTGAGGTCGGTCATTCCGCTGTCATTCCTGTCACCACTGAAAAGATGAGCATCGTGGAGGCGTTGGCAAGTGCAGGCGATTTGTCCATCTACGGACGTCGCGACAACGTGCTGCTCATCCGTGAGGATTCTACAGGAGAGAAGCATGCTCATCGTATCAACCTTAACGATGCGCACATCTTCAATTCTCCTTATTATTATCTCCAGCAAAACGATATTGTCTATGTGCAACCCAACTCGGTCAAGTCTCAGAACTCTGGTATCGGTAGCAGTACTTCGTTGTGGTTCTCATTCGTTGGCATTGTCACCTCTGTTGCTTCATTGTTGGTTAATATCTTAAGGAACTAAGTTTAGTCACTTAATAATATGAATAGAAAGATTGAAATTTGTCGTTGGTTTCCGAAAGGAAATGCCAAGGATGATTTCAATCTTTTTCGTATATGCTTACATACTAATTCTATATAAGGTTTTATTGTTGATGGAATACAGCATTCATGAGGATTGTGGAGTGGCTTTGGTGCGGCTCCTTAAACCTCTTAGTTACTATCAGGAAAAATACGGTACGTGGAGATATGGTTTGGGCAAGCTCTATCTGATGATGGAGAAACAGCACAACCGTGGACAGGAAGGCGCTGGTATCGCTTCTGTCAAACTTAACACTCAGCCGGGAAATGAATATATGTTCCGTGAGCGTGCGGAAGGGCCTAATGCCATTACTGAGATCTTTGGCACTGCTAATCGCCAAATCAATCAAGTGGTTAAGGAAAGCAGCGTTTTTGACGACTCCAGCCTTCAGGAGATACCGTTTGCAGGTGAACTCTACATGGGACATCTCCGTTACTCCACCACAGGCAAGAGCGGACTGAAATATGTCCATCCCTTCCTCCGTCGCAACAACTGGAGAGCAAAGAATCTCTGTCTCTGCGGCAACTACAATATGACCAATGTGGAGGAAGTGTTTGAGGAACTTACCCGTCAGGGTCAGTGCCCGCGTATCTACAGCGACAGCTACATCATGCTTGAGCTCATGGGCCACCGGCTTGACCGGGAGGTGGAGCGTAACTTCCGCGAGGCAAAGAAGCTGGGACTGGAGGATCAGAATATCACACGCTACATCGACGAGCACGTCAAGATGGAAAATGTGCTGAAAACCACGATGAAGCATTTCGATGGCGGTTATGTCGTGACGGGTATCACCGGCAGCGGCGAGATGTTTGCCATGCGTGATCCTCACGGCATTCGTCCCGCCTTCTACTATAAAAACGATGAGGTTGTCGTGCTCGCCTCTGAGCGTCCCGTGTTGCAGACAACGTTCGACATTGAGTTCGATGACGTTCAGGAGCTCATGCCGGGTACGGCACTTATCGTACGCAGCAACGGTGAGACCGTCATCAAGAAGATACTTGAGCCGCTGAGCAATACGGCCTGCTCTTTTGAGCGCATCTATTTCTCTCGCGGCTCTGATCAGAACATCTATCGTGAGCGCAAGAAACTCGGCGAGCAGCTTGTTCCTGCTATACTGAAGTCCATCAACGGCGATACCCGCCATACGGTCTTCTCTTTCATCCCTAACACAGCCGAGTCTGCTTTTTATGGTTTGCTCGACGGCTTCAAGAAGCATGTCATCGATAAGAAAATAGAGTGCCTCGAGAATCTCGGCCATACGCCGACACACGAGGAACTCCTTGACATACTCAGCGAGTCTGTACGCTGCGAGAAGGTGGCATGGAAAGACATCAAGCTTCGCACGTTCATCACTGAGGGCAATGCTCGCAATGATCTTGCGGCTCATGTCTACGACATCACCTACGGCTCCCTTGTACCGTATGTCGACAATCTCGTCATCATCGACGACAGTATTGTCCGCGGTACCACACTCAAGGAGAGTATTCTCCATATCCTTGACCGCCTTCATCCTAAGAAGATCGTTATGGTCAGCTCCGCACCGCAAATTCGCTATCCCGACTACTATGGCATCGACATGCCGCGTCTGGAGGAGTTCTGTGTCTTCCGTGCAACAGTAGCCCTGCTCAAGGAGCGTGGGATGGAAGATGTATTGGAGAAGGTATACAACGAGTGCCTTGCAGAACTGGCAAAGCCACGTGAGGAAATGCAGAATGCCGTGCGCGACATCTATGCCCCGTTTACTGTCGACGAGATCAACCATAAGATCGTGGAGATGCTTCGTCCCGAGGGCATGACGACCCCGATCGACATTGTCTATCAGAGTCTCGACGGTCTGCACCAGGCGATCCCCAACCATCCGGGTGACTGGTATTTCTCCGGACACTATCCTACACCCGGTGGCACACGTCTGTGCAACCAGGCTTATGTGAATTATTATGAGAAGGTGTACAAGCCTTCCGCATCGCAATCAATAGACCATAATAACGCGAAATGATGAAGAATGTAACCTTGGTATTGTCTGATGGGACAAAGTTCCATGGCAAGTCGTTTGGCTATGACAAACCCGTAGCCGGCGAAGTGGTGTTCAATACAGCTATGATGGGTTATCCCGAATCTCTCACCGACCCCTCTTATGCCGGACAGCTGATGACACTGACCTTTCCCTTAGTAGGCAACTATGGTGTGCCGCCCTTTACTTTTGAGAAGAACGGGCTGCCCACTTTCATGGAGAGCGATAAGATCTATGCTTCTGCCATCATCGTGTCGGACTATAGTGAAGAGTACAGCCACTGGAATGCGGTCGAGAGTCTTGCCTCATGGCTCAAGCGCGAGCATGTGCCTGGCATCACGGGCATAGACACACGTCAGCTCACAAAGGTGCTGCGTGAGCATGGCGTGATGATGGGAAAGATTATTTTCGACGACGATCCCGACAATCAGCCCAAGGCTGAGTACGAGGGCGTGAACTTTGTCGAGAAGGTTTCCTGCAAGGAGATCATCCGCTACAACGAAGGCGCCGGAAAGAAAGTCGTGCTTGTCGACTGTGGCGTGAAGGCCAATATCATCCGCTGTCTCATCAACAGAGGCGTAGAGGTCATCCGTGTGCCATGGAACTACGACTATACCGATATGGACTTCGACGGGCTTTTCCTGGCCAATGGTCCTGGTGATCCTGACACCTGCCAGGCTGCCGTAGACATCATCCGTAAACAGATGAGCCGTTCGCGCAAGCCTATTTGTGGTATCTGCATGGGCAACCAGCTCCTTGGCAAAGCCTCCGGCGCGACCATCTATAAGCTGAAATACGGTCATCGCTCCCACAATCAGCCTGTGCAGATGGTGGGGACAACCCATTGCTATATTACTTCTCAGAACCATGGCTATGCTGTTGACGGTAAGACACTGGGCGCTGAGTGGGAAGAGCTCTTCGTCAACATGAACGACGGGTCCAATGAGGGCATCCGCCACAAGACCAATCCTTGGTTCTCTTCTCAGTTCCACCCGGAGGCATGTGCAGGCCCGCTCGACACGATGTTTATGTTCGACAAGTTTGTTGAGAGCTTGAAGTAATAGAGATGTCATCTTTTTCGTTTCATTAATTCTAAATTGCAAACGCTATGCGTGATTCAAGTATAAAGAAAGTGCTCTTGCTCGGCTCAGGAGCATTGAAGATTGGAGAGGCCGGAGAGTTTGACTATTCCGGTTCTCAGGCTCTGAAGGCTCTTCGCGAAGAGGGCATCTCTACGGTGCTGATCAACCCCAACATTGCCACTGTGCAGACTTCCGAGGGTGTTGCCGACCAAATCTATTTCCTGCCGGTGCAGCCCTATTTTGTGGAGCGCGTCATCAAGAAGGAGCGCCCCGATGGCATACTCCTGAGCTTTGGCGGACAGACCGCGTTGAACTGTGGCGTGAAGCTCTATGAGAGCGGAGTGCTGGAGAAATATGGTGTGAAGGTTCTGGGTACGCCTGTTCAGGCTATCATGGACACAGAGGACCGCGAGCGCTTTGTCGAGAAACTTGATGAAATCAATGTCAAGACCATCAAGAGTGAGGCTTGTGAGTCCATGGACCAGGCGCTGAGGGCTGCCTCCGATTTGGGCTATCCCGTCATTGTGCGTGCTGCTTATGCTTTGGGCGGACTGGGTTCCGGCTTTGCCGACAACGACGAGGAGCTGCGCCACATCTGTGAAAAGGCCTTCTCGTTCTCGCCTCAGGTGCTTGTGGAGAAGAGCTTGAAAGGATGGAAGGAAATAGAGTATGAGGTCGTGCGTGATAAATACGACAACTGCATCACGGTGTGTAACATGGAGAACTTCGACCCGCTGGGCATCCATACCGGTGAGTCAATCGTCATCGCACCGTCGCAGACTCTCTCCAACTCTGAGTATCATAAGCTGCGCGCGCTGAGCATCAAGATTGTGCGCCATGTGGGTATCGTCGGTGAGTGCAATGTGCAGTATGCCTTTGATCCCAATTCCGAGGACTATCGTGTCATTGAGGTCAACGCTCGTCTCAGCCGCTCTTCGGCTTTGGCATCCAAGGCCACTGGTTATCCTCTGGCTTTTGTGGCTGCCAAGCTTGGTATGGGTTATGGTCTCTTTGAGTTGAAAAACTCTGTGACGAAGACGACGAGCGCGTTCTTTGAGCCGGCTTTGGACTATGTGGTTTGCAAGATTCCGCGTTGGGATCTCTCAAAGTTCCGTGGCGTCGATCGTGAGCTGGGCTCCAGCATGAAGAGTGTCGGTGAGGTGATGGCTATTGGCCGTAACTTCGAGGAGGCTATTCAGAAAGGTCTGCGTATGATTGGCCAGGGCATGCATGGCTATGTAGAAAACAAGGAGTTGAAGATCGACGACATCGACGAGGCACTCCGTGAACCTACTGATAAGCGTGTGTTCGTCATCTCCAAGGCTATGCACAAGGGCTACACCATCGACCAAATCCATGACTTGACGAAGATTGACAAGTGGTTCCTCTATAAGCTGAAACACATCATCGACATCGATGAGCGCCTGAAACGTTGCAACATCAACACCCTCGACCGTGAATTGCTTCGTGAGGCCAAGGTATATGGTTTCACTGATTTCCAAATTGCCCGTGCAGTAGGATTGGAGAAGGAACTGGGCAACATGCACAAGGCTCTGCTCGTGGTGCGTCGTCTGCGCAAGAGCTACGACATTCTGCCGGTGGTCAAGCAGATCGACACCTTGGCTGCTGAGTATCCGGCTCAGACCAACTACCTCTACGTGACCTACGATGGTGTGGCCAGTGACATCAGCTTCTCCAACGACAAGCGCTCAGTAATTGTTCTCGGTTCGGGTGCTTACCGCATCGGCAGTTCTGTGGAGTTTGACTGGTGTGGTGTGCAGGCGCTGAACACCATCCGCAAGAGTGGCTACCGCAGCATCATGATCAACTACAACCCCGAGACCGTGTCCACGGACTATGACATGTGTGACCGTCTCTACTTCGATGAGTTGACCTTCGAGCGTGTCATGGACATCATAGACATGGAGAATCCCTATGGTGTCATCGTCTCCACGGGTGGCCAGATTCCTAACAACCTCGCTATGTATCTTGATGCCGAGAATGTTAATATCCTCGGTACGGCTGCGAAGGACATTGACAACGCCGAGGACCGTGCGAAGTTCTCGGAGATGCTCTCTCGCAATGGCATCAACCAGCCTGAGTGGAGCGCGCTGACGTCAATGGACGACATCGATAAATTTGTGGACCGCGTCGGCTTCCCGGTTCTTGTTCGTCCGAGCTATGTGCTTTCCGGTGCGGCCATGAATGTTTGTTCCAATCGCGAGGAGCTGGAGCGTTTCCTGAAATTGGCAGCCAACGTCAGCGAGGATCATCCTGTGGTGGTGAGCAAGTTTATTGAGCATGCCAAGGAAATTGACTTTGACGGTGTGGCAAAGCAAGGAGAGGTGATGGCCTATGCTATCAGCGAGCATATCGAGTTTGCCGGTGTCCACTCCGGTGACGCTACCTTGCAGTTGCCTCCACAGAAACTCTATGTCGAGACGGTGCGCCGCATCAAGCGCGTCAGCCGTAAGATAGCGCAGGAGCTGCACATCTCCGGTCCGTTCAACATCCAGTTCATGGCCCGCGAAAACGACATTATGGTCATCGAGTGCAACCTCCGCGCCAGCCGCTCCTTCCCCTTCGTGAGCAAGGTGTTAAAGATCAACTTCATCGACCTGGCTACTAAGGTGATGCTTGGAGAGCCAGTGGAGAAGCCCAATAAGAATCTCTTCGACCTCGATTATGTTGGCATCAAGGCCAGCCAATTCTCTTTCAACCGTCTGCAGAAAGCCGATCCTGTGCTTGGCGTGGATATGAGTTCTACCGGAGAGGTTGGCTGCTTGGGCGACGATACCAATCAGGCACTGCTCAAGAGTATGCTTTCCGTGGGTCAGCGCATTCCTAAGCATACCGTATTGCTCTCAACCGGTGGAGCCAAGCAGAAGGCAGAGATGCTCGACGCTGCCAAACAACTTTTGGCTCATGGCTATCAGCTCTACGCCACAGGTGGCACGTCGCGCTATCTCACAGATAATGGAGTGGACAACACGCTCGTATACTGGCCTTCGGAGGATGGACAGCCTCAGGCCCTCGAACTCTTACATGAGAAGAAGATCGATATGGTGGTGAATATTCCGAAGGATCTCACCTCTCGTGAGTTGTCCAATGGCTACAAGATTCGTCGTGCCGCCATCGACCTCAATGTGCCATTGATCACCAACAGCCGTCTTGCTTCTGCCTTCATCAATGCTTTCTGTACCTTGAAGCCGGAAGACATAGACATCAAGGCATGGGGGGAATATTAATATGGAATATGGGTGGAGACTTTCCCGCTTTCATACGTTGTAATGCTCTTCCGATGGCAGGACTGAGTGATATTTAGTCTTACATTTTGAGCGGGAAGTTCGCTTGTAAATAGTTCTTTTATTCCCCATTGGCTCTTCTCTATGGATGAGCTGATGGGGATTTTTTTTGCCTATAAGAGAGCAAGTCGCTTAATTGCTATATTCTCTTCAGTCTGTGTTGGGCGCTATTGCCGTCTGCTTAAACATGAAAAGGAGTACATTCTATTGCATTGTTTCCGCCATCTAATAGTGGAAGAATCGTCATATGTTATAGTAAAATAGCTTTTGTCTTGTTGGTCAAACGGTTGTTGTACATTTGGTCAAACGTTCGTTTTACTTTTGGTCAAACGAACGTTTGACCAAATGGCTGACGTTCGTTTGACCATCATTTTATAAGGCTTTTTGCATTGATAATTAGGCAGGAAACAGTCATATTTAATGGATTCTTAGTTTGGAAGACCCTCTAGAGCTATTTTCCATGTGCCTTGTCGTTGGATGGCATGCAGGCGGAAAGTCTTTTCTGCAATAGACTTTGGAGCGAGTCCTATAGTGTCCATGGCAAGAAAGTTGCTCACCACTACCTTAACTGTAGCAGTGGAATCATCAGTGAAATCTATATTATCAATTTTGCAGCTTGCACCTTCCTGTTTGTTACGTAGTGCCTCAACATCGCTTTTGTTGACCTGACTGGCTGCAAATACCAGCCATTGCTGTGATTCCGGTGTGCAATATTTTAGAGCCGCAGGAAAACGCCAATTAAAATAAGCTGTTGAAAAAGAGTCTACTGTACTTGTCAGTTGGTCTTTGTTATCACCGCTGCATGCTGCATTGCCCAGCAGCATCGCAAGGGCAGCGCAACAGGCGAGGAGGGGAATAAGCAACGTTTTACGAATATTCATCATACAGAACTTAAAGCCTTGATAAACCTTTATCTCGTGCAAAGATAGCGGTTTTGTTTCAGATAAATCGATATTTTTCATTATTAATGTGTATTTTTTAGTGATTTCTCTCTTACTACACTAAATTTTCGTATCTTTGCATGTTAAAAGTAAGATTTAGAACAATGGTACAAGTGCACATAGACGATGCCGTGTTGCGCCAGGCTGCAACAGCAGGCATGGACAACTTTCTGGAGGCTTTCGCAGGAGCGATCCGGGAGGCTATCGGTGGAGAGCTGAATGGCGACAACATGGGAGAGCTGAATTCCGATCAAATCACATTGCTGGGCTATCTGATGCTTCGCGACAGTGTGATGGACGGTGGCTTCATCGAGCTGATCCACAACGGGCTGGGAGAGTTCATCTTCTTCAATCCCTTCGGTAAGGCGGTCAGAGAGTGGGGCCTGCGCGACTTGTATAAGTTATTGGATAAATGTAGCCGCTATTTCAAGAAATATCGTCTCGAGATCGAGCAAGACTGCACCCAAGAGGAGTTCGACGCTCTCTATGAGCGCTATCCCGAGTTTGATGATTTCGATGATTATTTCGTTGAGCATGAGGAAGAATTTACCGAAGCTGTGGCGCAGTATGTCGATGACCATATCAGTGATTTCGCGATCATCGACGAGTAGCGGTTAGAAAAGAAAGATGGAAAGATGAACAAGGAACAACAAGAACTTCGCAAAAAAAGTCCTGTACAAATAAAGAACAAGAAGGCGTCGTTTGAATATATTTTCATAGACACCTACACCGCAGGCATTGTGCTCACCGGTACGGAGATTAAGTCAGTGAGGCTGGGCAAAGCCTCGCTGGTGGATGCTTTCTGCTACATCAACAATGGTGAAGTATGGGTGAAGGGAATGAACATATCTCCTTATTTCTATGGATCTTATTCCAATCATGAGGCTAAACGTGACCGTAAGTTGCTGCTCACCAAACGTGAGATACGCCGACTGGCAGAGGACAGTAAGACACCGGGCTACACAATCGTACCTACGCTGATGTTTATCGATGGCCACGGCAGAGCAAAGGTGGACATAGCGCTTGCAAGAGGTAAGAAAGAGTTTGACAAGCGGCAGACTCTCAAGGAAAAAGAGGACCGGCGAGAGATGGATCGTGCCATTAAGCATTTCTGAGGGATGATAACGGTCGGAGCCTGCGTGCTACCATAAGACAGGCCACGACGGTAGCAGAGCAACAACAGACAACCGAAATATACATATATGTTAGAAGAGATTGTAAAAGAGAGACTTGTGGTGCTGGACGGTGCCATGGGAACCATGATTCAGAAGTATGGACTCAGCGAGTCCGATTTCCGGGGTAGCCGCTACGCCGACTCCGGCGTGCAGATGAAGGGCAACAACGACATGCTGAACATCACCAAGCCGGAGGTAATCATGGGCATCCATCGACAATATCTGGCCGCTGGAGCCGACATCATCACCACTAATACCTTCTCTTCGCAACGTATATCGCAGGCCGACTATCATCTTGAGGCAGATTGTGCAGAGATGGCTTATGAAGGTGCGCGCATTGCCAAAGAGTGCGCTGAGGAATATTCCACTTCCGAACATCCCCGTTTTGTGTGCGGTTCTGTAGGGCCTACCAACAAGACCTGCTCTATGAGCCCGGATGTCAGCGACCCATCGGCGCGTGATCTTAGCTATGACGAACTCTTCGACGCCTATTGCGAGGAAGTGGATGCACTGATCCGCGGAGGTGTCGATGCCATCATCATTGAGACGGTCTTTGACACGCTCAACTGCAAGGCGGCTATCGACGCTTCGTTGCAAATCATGGAAAAAGCCGGACGTAAGTTGCCCATCATGGTCAGTGTGACCATCAGTGATCTTGCCGGACGCACTCTGAGCGGACAGACTCTTGAGGCATTCTTGGCCAGTATCGCTGATTACCCCATCTTCTCGGTAGGGCTCAACTGTTCGTTTGGTGCACCGCAGATGCTGCCTTATCTCAGAACATTGGCTGCACGCGCTCCTTTCTATATCAGCGTCTATCCCAATGCCGGATTGCCCAACGCCATGGGACAATACGACGAGACGGCTGAGCAGATGGCCGGAGAGATGGAAGTGTTTATGAAAGAGGGACTCGTCAATATCGTCGGAGGCTGTTGCGGCACCACGCCTGAGTTTATCCAGGCCTTTGCTGAGAAAGCCAAAAACTATCAGCCCCATCGAGTCGTGCCACGCTCAGAAACTCTTTGGCTCTCTGGACTGGAACTGCTCGACGTCACAAAGGAGGTGCGCTTCGTCAATGTTGGTGAGCGCTGCAATGTGGCCGGTAGCCGCAAATTTCTGAGGCTCATCGAGCAAAAACAATATACAGAGGCTTTGGAGATCGCCCGCAAACAGGTAGAGGACGGAGCCCTCGTGATCGATATCAACATGGACGATGGTTTGCTTGACGCTAAGGCTGAGATGGTGAAGTTCCTCAATCTCATCGCCAGTGACCCAGACATTGCCCGCGTGCCTGTGATGATCGACTCCTCTGACTGGAATGTGATCATGGCAGGGCTGAAATGTATGCAGGGTAAATGCATTGTCAACTCCATCTCACTCAAAGAGGGCGAGAGAGCCTTTATCAGCCACGCCAAGGACGTGAAACGCTTCGGAGCTGCCGTTGTGGTGATGTGTTTTGACGAGCAGGGGCAGGCCACCTCTTACGAGCGAAAGATAGAGATTGCTGAGCGTGCTTATCATATTTTGGTGGAACAAGTGGGGATGGATCCGTTGAACATCATCTTCGACCCTAACATTCTGTCTGTGGCAACCGGTATTGCCGAGCACGACAGCTATGCCCTGGACTTCATCCGGGCTACAGGGTGGATCCGCAAGCATCTCAAAGGCGTGCATGTGAGTGGTGGAGTGAGCAATCTCAGCTTCTCATTCCGTGGCATCAACTACATCCGTGAGGCAATGCACGCTGTGTTTCTCTATCACGCCATAGAGCAGGGTATGGACTTCGGCATTGTCAATCCAGCTACTAAAGTGACCTACGCCGATATTCCTGCTGACGAACTGACCATCATCGAGGATGTCATCCTCAATCGTCGGCAGGGCGCTTCTGAGGACTTGGTGGAACTGGCTGAAAAGAAGCGTGCCGAGCAGGAAGCTGCCAAACTTGCTGCTTCGCAAGGTGGCAAGACGGTAGCTGTCTCAGACGAGGCCTGGCGCAAGGAAAGTGTGGAGAGCCGTCTGGGCTATGCTTTAAGGAAAGGCATTGGAAAATATATGGACGCTGACCTCCATGAGGCACTTGAGAAATATCCCCATGCTGTCGACATCATCGAGGGACCGTTGATGGACGGTATGAACGAGGTCGGTACGCTGTTTGGAGCCGGCAAGATGTTTCTCCCACAAGTGGTGAAGACCGCTCGAACGATGAAGCAAGCCGTTGCTATCCTTCAGCCTTATATCGAGGCAGAGAAGAAGGAAGGGGCAGCTACCGCCGGGCGTGTGTTGTTAGCTACTGTTAAGGGCGATGTCCACGACATTGGCAAGAATATTGTAGGTGTCGTCTTCTCTTGCAACAATTATGAGGTTATCGACCTCGGCGTTATGGTGCCCGCTGAGCAGATTGTGGCCAAAGCCCGTCAACTCCAAGTTGACTTCATTGGACTGAGCGGTCTTATCACCCCCTCACTTGGTGAGATGGTGCATGTGGCAGAAGAACTACAAAAAGCGGGAATGCACATTCCATTGCTTATCGGTGGAGCCACGACGAGCGAGTTGCATGTGGCTTTGAAGATAGCACCTGTCTATGATGCTCCTGTGATATGGACCAAAGACGCCAGTCAGCCACCGATCATCGCTGCCCGTCTCATGGATCCTAAGCAGAGAAAAAATTACGAAGATGAGCTTGCCACACGCTATGAGCAACTCAGGCAACAATATCAGGAAAAGCAGGCTAAACTTATGTCGCTGGATCAAGCCCGCGATAACAAGCTCAACTTGTTTGATGACTAAAGAATAGAGTATTAGAATCTTATAAAATAATAAAGATATGTTTAAGAAGAAAAGACGTTGGCATTGCCTTCCCGGTCAAGAGCCCACAGAGCTGGACAAGAAGGTGATGTACTGGGAAAACAAAGGCAAGGAAGTGCCTACACGTGATATGGTGCGTACACCCGAACAGATAGAGGGTATTCGTATTGCAGGAAAGCTCAATTCACAGTGCCTTGATGCTGTGGCTGAGGCTATCCACCCGGGAATGAATACGCAGGAAATCGATGATATTTGCATGAAGTTCTGCGAGGATCATGGCTGTCATCCCTCTTGCCTCAATTACGAGGGCTATCCCAAGAGCGTGTGTACCAGTATTAATGAAGTCGTCTGCCACGGCATTCCTAAAGAGGAAGATGTGCTGCAAGAGGGCGACATTGTGAATGTGGACATGACACTCGACTATAACGGCTACTATGGTGATGCTTCCCGCATGTTTATCATTGGCGGAAAGACTACACCTGAGAAGGAGCAGCTCGTCAGAGTGACCAAGGAGTGCCTTGAGATTGGTGCTGAGGCCGCTAAGCCCTATTGCTTTGTGGGTGACATCGGTCATGCCATACAAAAACATGCCGAGAAATATCATTATGGCGTAGTTCGTGACCTCTGCGGTCATGGAGTTGGACTTCAGATGCATGAGGAGCCAGACATCCTTCATTATGGTCACAGAGGTACCGGCATGCTGCTCGTGCCCGGCATGACGTTTACCATTGAGCCGATGATCAACATGGGTACATGGAAAGTGTTTATCGACGAGGACGATCCCTATGGATGGGAAGTAATCTCAGGCGACGAGCTGCCTTCAGCACAGTGGGAGCACACCTTCTTGATGACAGAGCACGGAGTAGAAGTGCTTTCGGAGTAATGGAGACCACGCAGGGTGGTATTCTGTATTTACGAGAAATAAGATTAGAAATATGGAAACAACAAATAACGATGTCTATATCTTAGGCATAGAATCATCGTGTGACGATACCTCGGCAGCAGTGCTTCGCAATGGTGTGCTGCTGAGCAATGTGACGGCCTCGCAGGAGGTTCACCGCGCCTATGGCGGTGTGGTTCCAGAGTTGGCCAGCCGAGCACATCAGCAAAATGTGGTACCCGTAGTGGATCAGGCTATCAAACGCGCCGGTATCACGAAAGAACAATTGTCGGCCATCGCCTTCACCCGTGGACCGGGACTCATGGGCTCGCTGCTTGTGGGCGTGAGCTTTGCAAAAGGTTTGGCACGCAGTTTGGAAATCCCTCTCATTGATGTCAACCACTTGCAGGGGCATGTCATGGCTCACTTCATCAAAGAGAGCGACGACGACAACCACATGCCTCCTTATCCTTTTATCTGTCTGCTGGTATCAGGCGGCAACTCTCAGATCGTGAAGGTCAACGCTTACAACGACATGGAGGTGCTGGGACAGACCATCGACGATGCTGCCGGAGAGGCTATCGACAAATGCTCCAAGGTGATGGGACTCGGCTATCCTGGTGGTCCGATTATCGACCGGCTCGCACGCCAAGGCAATCCTCTGGCTTATAAATTCGCTGAGCCACATATTCCGGGAATGGACTACTCCTTCTCGGGTTTGAAGACGTCCTTCCTCTATAACCTTCGGAAATGGGTTGAGGAAGATCCGGACTTCGTGGAGCATCATAAGCAGGACTTGGCAGCAAGCCTTGAGCATACCATCGTGGACATACTGATGAAGAAACTGAGAATGGCCGTGAAGACGACGGGCATCAAGCATGTGGCTGTCGCTGGTGGCGTTTCAGCCAACAACGGGCTGAGAGCAGCCTTCCGCGACCACGCTCAGCGCTATGGCTGGACAATATATATTCCTAAGTTCAGCTATACTACGGACAATGCAGCGATGATCGGTATCGTGGGATATTATAAGTATCTCGACAAGGATTTCTGCTCTATCGATGCCCCCGCCTTCTCCAAAGTCACATTCAAGTAAGCGTATAATAATAGTTGTATAATATACTATATATCAAATAATTGAACGACAATTATGGAATTTGAAACCAAAGTGTTGAGCCGTCAGATTCAAGAGGCTCTCTACAATCATAATGAGACCTTGGGAACAGCAGAGAGCTGTACAGGTGGGCGCATTGCTGAGGCCATTATTTCTGTGCCCGGTGCTTCCCAGTATTTCAAGGGTGGGGTAGTGTCTTACACCAATGAGGTGAAGGAGAATCTGCTTCACGTCTCTGCTCAGGTATTGGCTGAGCAGACAGCAGTCTGTGAGGAGGTGGCCCGTGAGATGGTCATTGGAGCCTGCGATGCGCTAAACTGCGACTATGCCATCTCTGCTACGGGTGTTGCCGGTCCCGGTGGCGGCACAGCAGAGATTCCTGTGGGTACGATATGGCTCGGCTATGGTGCTAAGGACGATGTGCGTACGTTTAAACTGACGGAAGACTTTGGACGCGACATCAACTTGGAGATTGCTACCAATAAGGCACTGCGCCTCTTCCTGGAATATGTCAACGCTAAGCACGCTGAAAACAGCGGTCAGGAAGAAGAGAAATAAAGTGGCATCGCTGAATGTAGGTAACTTATAGTGCAGTGCTTTTTGTTGCGGCATCAAATTAGCTTGTATCAACTCTTCTGATTAATTGCTAATGTTTAGTTAGCCTGTATCAACCTGCTGATAACAAACATGAAACGGCGGCTTCCAAGATGTTTTCTTGGAAGCCGCCGTTGGCGTTTTCTTTCGTCAGATGATTATTTCTGATATTTTTTGATAAGACCTTCAGCTCTGCTGTCGCCCAACTGTTGTGCACTCTGCAAAGCCGCAATACCTTCTTCTTTCTTCTTCTGTTCACAAAGGGCGATGCCCTTGATGATATAAAGGTCGCTATATTGTTGAGTCAATTGCATGGCTAAGTCGCAGGTCTTCACCGCATCGTCATATTTCCCGACTTTCAGCTGTAGACTGGCCATCTCGGCATAGTAGGTGGGTACAGTGCGGTTCAATACGATGGCGTGAGCGATGTCGTTGAGAGCCAGCTGATATTGGTGGAGCTTCATCTCGCATTTGAATTTAGCATAGTAGAAGTCGTCAGAGCCTTGATAGTTGACCAAAGAATCGTAGGTGAGGTAGTCGTTGAAGGCTTTACGGTAGTCACCCGTGACATCGTAGACTCTTGCACGAGCCAAGACATAGGGCGCAGAGGGAGAGCCAGACTGTACGCTGACTGCTTTGTCAAGCAGTGAGAGTATTTCTGTGGTTGGTGCCTTGAGCTGTGTCTTGCATTGTGCAGCCTCGAAAAATACCTCACCGTTTTTGCCTAAGTCAGAGTTTTGCAATGCAGTGAAGGCCTCAAGTGCCTTGGCGTAATTGCCTGTGGAGTAGAGAATTTGTGCTTGTAAATGCTGATAGATTGGCAGAGGGTTGATCTTATCGGCTTGCTGAGCCAATTCTGTGGCGCGCTGGAAAGTCCAAGCGGGGTAGAGGGTGTCGACACGTGCTACGGCTGCCTGATAAACGGCTTTGGCGTAGTCGAAGTAAGCCTCATCCTTCTTAGCTGCCTTCTGCGTCTCGGTCTTCAATGTGGCATCGGCAAGGTCGAATTTGTTGTAGCGCTCATACCAGTTGGCCAACGTCGAATAGCCGGTAGTAGCTGTGGGGAAGCGTGTGATGAATTCGTGGATATAGGCTTCGTAGTTGGCACTGTCGGTCTGCTCAGCTGCAAGAACAAGCATCAGTGTGGCCTGTTGCTCTTCAGTGGGGAGAGCTGGACGGATGGCGGTAGCCTTGAGCGTGGGGTCGGAAAGAGAGAGGCCGTTGGTCGTGAAGGTTGTGGTCAGACGGGCATCAGCGGAAAAAGCCTGACCACCATCCTGCGGACGCTGCATGAGGCCGAGCAGTTGACCGGCACCATTGACGATGGGACAGCCAAGATCAGTTGAGGACACATCGACATCATTGAAGACGTAATAGTTATAGGCGGTCATGAACTTTTCGGTGCGCAGTGGCTTGATCTTGTGGCTGTCAACCTTCTTGGTCGCGAAGCTTACGAGGGTGACGGGAGAGACAGGAGCGTCCACTGTGTTGAGGCTCAAGCCAGCCGGCAAGCGATTGCCTTTCACCCGAAAACGGCAAAGATCATACATTTCGGAAGCGCCGATGATCGCGTCGACATTGCTCTGTTGGCCTTTGTTGTCGATGACGGTGGCACGGGCAACTCCAACAAAGACATGCCATGGTGCAATGGCTTCGCCTTGAGGCCCAGCAAATACTCCATGGGTGGAGTCATGGATGGAGCCGTCGGCGTTGAAAGTGGTCAATGTGAAGATATTGGATGCTACCTTCGCCAAGTTGGCACCTTGAGCCAACGCTTTGACCGGAAGCAGCAAGACGAAGATGAGGAGAAAGCTTGATATTGTTTTTCTCATATTCTTATATTATTCTTATATTATATATTTTTCGTTATTGAGATGATTTCTTTGAGCTGTAGTCTTAGTTTCGAGCAGAGCTATTTCTGCGCATTTAGCAAAGCCTGTGCGTTGTCGATGGCAGCCTGCGAGATGTCGCTGCCGCTAAGCATCTGTGCGATTTCGCGTACGCGCTCGTCATCAGAGAGCTCGCGCATCGTGCTGACGGTGCCCTCGGCCGTTTCCTCTTTACTTACTTTGTAGTGAGAGGTGCCACCGGCTGCAATCTGCGGAAGGTGGGTGATGGCGATGACCTGACGATGCTGTTGCGCCATCTCGCGCATGGTCTCGGCCATCTTTTCGGCCACACGTCCGCTGACGCCCGTGTCGATCTCGTCGAAGATGATAGTAGGAAGCTTCACGGCGCCACTGATCATGGCTTTCAGAGAGAGCATCACGCGGGCAATCTCACCACCGGAAGCCACTTGAGCCACAGGTTGGAGAGGGGTGCTGCTGTTGGCACTGAAGAGGAAAGAGATTTTGTCGAGACCCATTGGCAGACAGTCGGTGTGCTGAATGTCGATAGAGAAGCGGACTTTGGGGATACCCAGTGGCACCAGGCGCTGATGCATCTCAGCCTCAATCTTTTTAGCGGCTTGCTGTCGCGCTTCGCTCAGTCGCTGTCCAACTTTGATACAATTTTCGTGTGCGACGCTCATTGCTTTCTCCAAGTCGGCAAGGATGTCGTCGCTGCAATCGATGTTGGCGATCTCTTGCTTGAGTTGGTCGCGTTGGGCAATGAGCTCGTTGACACCACTGACATGGAATTTCTTCTCCAAAGAGTAGAGCTCGTCCAACCGGTCGTTCATCTGTTGGAGTTGCTGAGGATCGAAATCTATGTTTTCCAGTTTGTGATCAACTTCGTCGGCGATGTCCTTCAATTCGATGCCAGCCGATTCAAGTCGTTGGGCAGCATCTTGAATCTCAGGATAGACATCAATAAGCCCCTGCAGTGCATCAGCCGCATTCTTCACGAGGTTGACGGCTCCATTGTCGTCGTTGCTGAGCAGAGATGTTGTCTGAAACAAGGCACTCTTGATGTCCTCGATATGACTTAGCGTCTGCACTTGGCTCTCCAAGCTCTCCTGTTCGTCGGCTTGAAGATTTGCTTTGTCGAGTTCATTGTATTGAAAGCGGAGGAACTCCTCGTTGTCGCGATTCTGTGCAATGAGCTTTTTCTGCTCCTCGTATTTGTGTACAGCCTGGAGATAGTCGGCGTAGTGATGCTTATAATCGTTAAGGAGTGGTTTGTCGTCGGCGATGATGTCCACGACGCTCATTTGGAAGTCTTCTTTCTGCAATAGCAGGTTTTGGTGTTGGCTGTGGATGTCCACCAACAGCTCACCACACTCGCGCATAAGGGTCAAGGACACGGGTGTGTCGTTGATAAACGCGCGGCTCTTGCCACTGCTGCTCACTTCGCGTCGGAGGATACAGTCAGAGGCATCGTAGTCGATGTTGTTTTTCTGAAAGAAGTCTTCGAGATGGTAAGTACTCAAATCGAAATGTGCCTCAACGATGCATTTGTTTCTTCCTTCCTTGATTTGTCGGGTGTCCGCTCTCTGCCCTAAGAGCAGATGGATGGCTCCGAGGATGATGCTTTTACCAGCTCCCGTCTCACCGGTGATGACAGAGAATCCCGGGTGGAAATCAATGTTGAGCTCATCGATGAGCGTGAAGTTCTTGATGTATAACTGTTTGAGCATGACGTCATTGTTTTATTTTGTCCCAAGCGTTGTTTTGAGAGGCGTTGATCGAGAAAAGTATGTCGTAGATGGCTTCCTTCTCTTTTGGAGTCCCTTTACCCTGATAGATATTTGCCAACTCATCACGTTTGTAGTCGGTCCAAATCTGCGGTAGCATACTCGTAGGCCTGTTCTCGTGTGCTATTTTCAAGTCGTTTTCGATTGCGTTGGTGATTTGCGCTCTTCCACGTTCGCTGTTTTCGGCCATTTGATCGAGTCCGAGCCGATAGTAGTCGTATTGGAGTTGGCGGAAAGGCTTCATACTACCATCGAGATAGTCGTTGATGATGGCAAATCGATTGCGGTCATTGTCGAAAGCTTTCCATCCCGTCACGTCCAGGTTTTGGGCATTGTTGGCCAGGTTCATGCAAAGCTGCAACACATCTTCGCCACCCATCGGGGAAAAGCTGTCCAAGTCCAGGCCAATGATGAGATAAGCATAGTAAGCCAATACCGCCGTGAGCGCGTTGTCAACCATCTCGTCTTTAAACTCCAGTTGGTCGAACTGAGCGTACTTGAAGTTAAAGTCCTTGTCGTTGTTGTTGTAGAGCGTGGTTGTGTACGACGCGTTGAACACCGGACGGTTGGCTTGGATCAGAGCTTTGCAGGTGAACATGTTTGTGGCGGGATCATATTTGCTCACGGTGATGGCCAGGCTGCAATTGATTTTCTCATTCTTGCGAAACTGCATGTGTGTCCATTGTCTGTCGTTGACAAAGGTGGTAATCGCCTGTTGCAGATTGTCGAAGACAGAAGCGTCTGTGCCCTGAATCTGACTGTGGTTGACGGTCACCTTCATGTTCAACTCCTGCGATGCTCCTTTTGCAGGGAAGAGGAGCATCATGAGCAGAGAGAGGCAAAGGAGAAATGCTGGTTTCATCATGATCATTTAGTATGTGCAGCCGCTTGCATATTGAGTTTAGCCTCGCGCAAGCGGATGCGTGTGAGCACTTGCTTGGTGTTGAGCGTGAAGTCGGCTCCGAGCATCCAGCTGAAGAAGCCGGGATCGCGGTGGAGCACATCAGTGACAGCCCATCCTCGGTATTTGCCAAAGTTAAAGACTTCCTGTCGGCGCGGCTTTCCATTCTCGTCGAGGATGGGATGACCTTGGGCGTCTTTCATCTCTTTCCATACGATGCGACCAGCAAAGTCAACATTGTCGTTCATGGCAGAGAACTCAGCCAGCGCATCCATGTCGTTGGGTAAAGCTCGTTTCGGATCTTCTGCTTTCTTGGGGTCATACATGTCCAGTTCACCTTGTAGCACTCTGTAGGTGGCTTCTGCGTCTTGGTCTGCGCGGTGAGCCTTCAAGTCCTCTTCCATGGAGTGGCCCGTGTAGAATTTGTAGGCAGCGGCCAGGTTACGGGGCTCCATCTTGAAGAAGATGCTTTGTGCATCGATGAGATGACAGCGGGAGAAATCGAAGTCTATGCCGGCACGGAGAAACTCCTCTGCCAGCAGGGGGATGTCGAAGCGATTGGAATTGTAACCGGCAAAGTCACAACCGGAGAAGCTGTCGGCCAGTTGCTTGGCCAACTGCTTGAAAGCGGGGGCGTCTTTGACAGTGTCGTCGGTGATGCCGGTGAGCTCTTGCACCTCGTAAGGAATGGGCTTCCCGGGGTTGACAAAAATGTTTTTCCGCTCCTCGTCACCATTGGGTGAGACTTTGACGTAAGAGATTTGTATGATTCGGTCATTGACGAGGTCTAAGCCTGTTGCTTCCAAGTCAAAGATGACCAAAGGCTTTTTGAGATTTAGTTTCATGAAAGATATATTCCACCAAATATGCCGCTACGAGTCTTGAAGAGAATGTCGGACGATTCGGCTTTCAAGACTCGTAGCAGCGAAAATTTCGTTTTATGTTAGTTGGCAATTACTCATTCAGAATTAATGGCATGATCAGCATCAGCACATCCTCATGCTCATCCTGTACATTTGGCAATACAATACCCGGGCGGCTGGGATCGCCCAGCATCACCTTCACGTCATCGCTGTCGAGCGAGGAGAGGACTTCGCAGAAATAGTCACCGCGGAAACCAATTTGCAAGGGCTGGCCGTTGTACTCACATACCAAAGTCTCTTTAGCGCTTGTCGCAAAGTCGATGTCCTCGGCGGAGAGTTGCAGAGAGCCCATTGACAATTTGAAGCGGATCAGCTGACTGCTGATGCTGGCGAAAGGCAATACGCGGCGGATACTGTCCATGAGCGCCTTGCGGTCGATGATCAGCTCATTGGGGTTATCCGAAGGAATAGCAGCGTTGTAGTTAGGGAAGGTACCTTCGATCAGCTGGCAACGCAACGTGCCGTCGGCAAATGTCAGCTCAGCTGCATTGCTGTTGAACTTGATGACCACATCGCCGCTTGTCGGGTCGAGTCCGTTTTTCAAGAGATTGGCCGGTTTCTTAGGAAGGATGAAAGAGGCCGGAGTCTCGGACTTGATGTCGTAGTTGCGGCAACGTACCAACTTGTGTCCGTCGCTGGCCACGATAGCCAGATGCTCTGGTGTCAAGTCGAAGTAAACACCATTCATCACAGGGCGGATCTCGTTGTTGTCCGTAGCAAAGAGTGTGCGTGAGAGATTGTTTACCAAAACGCCGGCGTCGATCGTCAGCGTATGGATGTCGCCCTCCATAGGCTGCACCTGAGGATACTCCTCAGCGTTTTGTGCCACGAGCTGATACTGACCGTTTTGATATTCAACAGTCACCTGATAAGACTCCAAATTGACATCGAAGGCGAGGGGCTGCTCAGGAAGCAGCTTCACTGCATCGAGGATCAGACGGCTGGAAATGGCAAAAGAGCCTTCGCTGTCGCATTCGCTCAAGCTGACCAAAGAAGTCATGCGGTTCTCGCCATCGCTGGCTGTAATGCGAAGTTGTCCTTGGCTGACATCAAACACGAAGCATTCCAAGATGGGCATGGAGTTTTTGGAGTTGATGACCTTGGCCAATGTTTGCAGTCGAGTGCTCAACGCGGAGCTTGAAAGACTAAATCTCATATAATAATGGTTTTATTTGTTTTCGTTTATACAAAGATAATAATAAAATAACAGAACGGGAAACCTATGGCGTATTATTTTTTATTTTTTGTTTTTTTTCAATCGAATTGCTTGATATTTCCGTCTTTATCATTATCTTTGCAGTATAACAAAAAATAGTTCAACTAAAAAACTCTCATAAATGGCATTACAAGGAATAGAAGTAGAAGGGGTAATCATCAAAGAGTACCCTGCTAAGGAGGGTGTTTCTCAGCGCACTGGTAACGCTTGGAAATCCCAGGAATTTGTGATTCAGACGAAAGACCAATATCCTCGCGCTTGCTTGTTCCGCGTCTTCGGCGCTGACAAGCTCGAGCAATTCAATATTCATCAGGGCGACACGGTACACGTGTGGTTGGATATCAATGCTCATCCATGGCAAGACCGCTATTTCAATGATATCAGTGCTTTCCGAGTTGACCATGTAGATCCTAACGCTGTTGGCGGTGCTGCTATGGCAGCTCCTACAAGTCAGTTGGGCGGTCAGGCTCCTGTTGCTCCTGCAGCAGCTCCTACCAGTACAGCAGCTCCGGCAGCACCGGCGCAAGACAATGGCGATGCCGCTGATGATCTTCCCTTCTAAATAATGCTTTTGCGGGAGAGCCCGGCTAAAGAACTTTTCCTTTAGCATTTGAGGCTACCCCGCAAAATCGTTATTAGCTTATATTTCTAAGGAGTTGGATCACCCAACATCCTTTTCTCTTTCTCTTTATTTTCTCTTTTTGATTTGAAGTTTGGGGATCTTAACGGTTTCTCCTGCTTTAAAGTTCGTTTTACCACCGTTGACAGCTTGTACATAGCATTCCATCCCCGGTCCAAGATTGGCGCGGCTGATGGAAGAGAGTGTCTGTCCGCTTCGTACCTTCACCGTATGGCTGATGCCAACGATGCGGTAGGCTCCCGTGCGTATTCTCACGTCTTGGTTATAAGCAGTCTGATCTTTGTCAGTCTCTTGCTTTGACACTGCGCTCTCAGACGGTTTCAGCTTAGTATTATTGGTATTTGCCGCAGCCTTCATGGCATTGCGTTGACCATCCTCTTGCAGATTGCTACGGGTTGTCGTAGAGGGCTGTGAAGCATCTTTGCTGCTGGCTACCTGGCTCTCCATTTTATCTTTTACCTTAGCATTTTCCTTAGCCTGGGCTTCGTTTGCAGTCTGTTTTTGGCTGGATTGGTTTGCTGTTGATGAAGTTGCGTTGAGTGTAGAGTCGTTGCCGGGTTGTGCATTGATACCATTCTTATTGCGGTAGGCCAATATTTCCAGCATCTCAATACGGTGATCACGCTTCTTCAATTGGTTGAGCAGAAAATAGCCACCGCCCAAACATAGCAAAACGATGATCACGAAAACAGAAAGGACACCCTTCAGCATCCGATATTGATGACGGAAATTATTTCTCAGCTCTTCATTCGCAGCCTGCAATATGTGGTTCTCGTCCTCGAATTGCCGGCTGATGTTGGCGGTTGCCGTTTGCACTTTCTTCTCAAGATCAAAGGCTTGTATCTCCGGCTGTGAATCTTTCGTCTCTTGCTCTACACTTTCGGCTTTCGGTGTATTTCCTTCTAATTCCTGTTCTGATTCATTCGGCTCTTGCGCCAGCACTTCCTGCTTAGTGCTTTCCTCATCTTTTGGCTCTTCACGCTCTTGACTATTAGCAGTTTCAACTATAGAAGGAGCTTCTTGCGTGGGAGTGTTCTCCTCCATCGAGGGAGCCTCTTGCGCAGAGTTGTCCTCTTCCGCTGCTGGTCCATCATGCGCAGGAGTTTTCTCCTCTTTAGAAGATGGAGCTTCTGAAAGAATATTCTCCTGGAGAGGAGCACCAACCACTTCGTTCGGTACTTCTGTCGCTAAGGATTGAACATTGCTTTTCTGAACTTCTTCTGGTTGATTCTCGGGAGTTTCTTCTTGCTTATCTTCAACAGAATCTTCCTGTTGTTGATCCTCTATAGATATAGAATCTTTTTGTCGGTTTACAATCGAATCCTCTTGTTGATTTACATTGGAATCCTCCTGTTTATTTTCAACAGAATCCTCTGATGTTTCTTCTTTTTCCTCTTCCTCGAATTTCTTGTCGATGAGGCTAAAGTCGGTGCCGTCGTTGACAGCTACTGTCTCAAATTGAGAGAAGGGGCGGTTGACAAAATCACGCATATCGCTGTCCGGTGTGAAGCTGATCTTATCTCTACCGTCGATCAGAATCGGCTCACCCGTATTGACATCGATGCTCTTTCTCGACTGCACACTGATGACTTTGAAAGTACCCAATCCTTTGATCTTCACAATCTTCTCGTCTTGAAGACCATCCTGCAAGACACTGAACATCTTCTCGACAAAGCTGTTGGCCTGCTTCTTGTCAAGTTCAAATTTGTCTACGAGTTCTTGTGATAAGTCTTTGATGAGCTGTTTATTCATGATTTTCCTTTCAAAGTTTCTTTGATTGCTGAGGTGGGTTTGAAGCTGAGCACCAGTTTTGGCGGTACGAGCATCCGCTGTCCATTGCCAGGGTTGACGACAATGCGCTCGAGTCTTTTCTTCACCTCAAAGGAGCCGAAGTTGGTGATCTGCACACTGTCGCCGTCTTCAAAGGCCTTTTTCATCGCTTCGATGACGGTATTGACCATTTTCTGAGTGTCGGCCTGCGTATAGCCGGTGTCAGAGGCTATGGTGCTGATGAATTCTTTGTTGTTCATACTTGTCCATATAAATCAAACTCGTCGCTGCCTGTCATCTTCACTTGATAGAAGTTGCCAACGCGCAAGTGCTTGTCTTTCACGGGAATGAGCACCTCGGGGTCTACTTCGGGAGAGCAGAATTCGGTGCGGCCAACATAATAGTCGCCCTCTTTGCGATCGATGATCACGGGGAAAGTCTTACCCACTTTCTCGGCTTCTATCTCCTCGCTGATCTGCTGTTGCAGAGCCATGAGTTTGTCGAGACGCTGTTGCTTCACCTCCTCCGGCACGTCATCGTCGTAGTGAAGGGCAGAGTAGGTGCCCTCTTCCTCAGAGTAAGCAAAGGCTCCCATACGCTCAAAGCGCTGCTCACGCACGAAGTCGAGCAACTCATTAAAGTCTTCTTCTGTCTCACCGGGGAATCCCACCATCAGCGTGGTTCTGATGTGAATGCCCGGAACGCGTTCACGGATGGTACGTAGGAGATTGATGGTATCTTCCTTGGTGACGTGGCGGTGCATTCTTTCAAGCATGTGGTCGGAGATGTGTTGCAGGGCAATGTCGAGATAGCGGCAGACATTCGGTTTCTCCCGCATCACATCGAGCAACTCCAGGGGGAACTGGTTGGGGTAGGCATAGTGCAATCTAATCCATTTCACACCGGGAATATCCGCCATGCGGCTGATGAGTTCCGCGATCATCGGCTTGTGGTAGAGATCGATGCCATAATAGGTAAGCTCCTGCTCTATTATCTGAAACTCTTTCACGCCTTCTTTGACCAGTTCCTGCACCTCGTTGAGAATGTCGTCTATCGGCCGGGAGACATGCTTACCAGTGATCAGCGGTATGGCGCAGTAGGCGCAGTGGCGGTCGCATCCCTCTGCTATCTTGATGTAAGCATAGTGATGAGGCGTCGTCAGCTTACGGCGGCTGTTGGCATCAACGCGTGATTGGTTGAAGGTCAAGTCTGTCTGTGCAGCTTGCTGCTGACCGGTAGAGGCATGAGCGTCTGTGGCTTCGCTTTCTGCTGGTCCAAGATCCTGCAGCAACTGTCGGTAGTCAAACTTACCGTAGAATTTATCGACTTCGGGGATCGATTCTTCCAACTCCTTGCGATAACGTTGTGAAAGGCAGCCCATGACAAAGAGCTTCTTGAGTTTGCCATGCTGCTTGGCCTCAACGAACTCCAAGATCGTGTTGATGCTTTCCTCTTTGGCAGCTTCTATAAATCCGCACGTATTGATGACAGCGATGTCTCCGGCGGGGCGCTTTGGGTCGTGCACACAATGATAACCCTCCTGCTCGAAGCGTCGCATGAGTTGTTCAGAGTCTACGAGGTTTTTTGAGCACCCCATAGTGATAAAGTCTATTCTATTCTTCATTTTATATTTTGCTGCTGTCGTTTGCCGAACGGCGTCAGCTGATTGGTCGATTAAAAGAGTGAGTCAACAAATTCCTTTCTGTTGAAGAGCTGTAGGTCTTCCATCTTCTCTCCCAGGCCGATGTATTTCACGGGCACTTTCAGCTGGTCAGAGATGCCTATGACAACGCCGCCCTTTGCGGTACCGTCGAGCTTAGTGATGGCCAGAGAAGTGATAGAGGTGACTGCGGAGAACTGCTTGGCCTGCTCAAAGGCATTCTGTCCGGTGCTGCCATCGAGCACCAAGAGCACCTCGTCGGGAGCTGTAGGCACCACTTTCTTCATGACATCCTTGATTTTCTTCAGCTCGTTCATCAGTCCGACTTTGTTGTGCAGACGGCCGGCAGTATCGATGAGCACGACATCGGCACCGTTGGCTTTTGCGCTTTGCAGCGTATCGAAGGCAACGCTGGCAGGGTCAGCTCCCATCTGCTGTTTGATGACAGGCACTCCTACGCGGTCGCCCCAAATCTGGATCTGCTCTACGGCAGCAGCGCGGAAGGTGTCGGCGGCGCCGAGATATACTTTCTTTCCGGCTTGCTTGAACTGATATGCCAGTTTGCCGATCGTTGTGGTCTTGCCGACACCGTTGACACCCACCACCAATATCACGTAAGGCTTGTGGTCGCTGGGCAGATCCCAGTTGCTGCTGTCTTTGGTGTTGTTTTCGGTGAGCAGCGAGGCTATTTCTTCTTTCAGGATGGTGTTGAGCTCTGATGTGGACACATATTTGTCTCTGGCCACTCTCTCCTCGATGCGGTGGATGATCTTCAATGTGGTATCCACACCCACGTCGGAGGTGATCAGTGCTTCCTCAAGATTGTCGAGCACATCATCGTCAACCTTGGACTTACCCGCGATGGCACGCGTGATCTTACTGAAGACACTCTGCTTGGTCTTTTCCAGTCCTGCATCAAGCGTCTCTTTTTTCTTCTTATTAAAAAGTCCGAATATTCCCATCGTTTCTATTACTTATTTCTATTGCAAAGATAGTGTTTTATTTGCAAACTACAAAATATGGCACATTCAAAATAGGGGATGAAGAGGGTTATGGAAACAAAAAAAGCTGAATCTCGAAAGATTCAGCCTTTGTGCGCCCTTAGGGACTCGAACCCTAGACCCACTGATTAAGAGTCAGTTGCTCTACCAGCTGAGCTAAGGGCGCATTCTCAAGTAAAAGAAGTGCGCCCTTAGGGACTCGAACCCTAGACCCACTGATTAAGAGTCAGTTGCTCTACCAGCTGAGCTAAGGGCGCATTCTTTAAGTGTTTTGCAATCCTCAACCGTCTGTTTTGGAATTGCGAGTGCAAAGGTACACTTTTTTTAGGTACCCACCAAACTTTTCGTTATCTTTTTTCCAAATTTCTTAATCGTTCATGGAGGCGAGGAACTCGGCATTGTCTTTCGTGCCCTCCATTTTGTCATGAATTGTGTTCATGGCCTCCATCGGATTCATGTCGGAAATAAACTTGCGTAAGATCCACATACGCGACAGCGTAGTCTTGTCTTGCAGCAGGTCGTCACGACGCGTGCTGGACGCTACGAGGTTGACAGCCGGGAAGATACGCTTGTTGGACAGTGAGCGGTCGAGCTGTAGCTCCATGTTGCCGGTACCCTTGAATTCCTCAAAGATTACCTCATCCATCTTGCTGCCGGTATCGATAAGTGCCGTGGCGATGATGGTCAGTGAGCCACCGCCTTCAATGTTACGTGCGGCACCGAAGAATCGCTTCGGCTTTTGCAGAGCGTTGGCATCGACACCACCGGTGAGTACCTTGCCGCTGGCAGGAGATACAGTGTTGTAGGCACGGGCCAGTCGGGTGATGGAGTCGAGGAAGATGACCACATCGTGACCGCACTCTACCATGCGCTTGGCTTTCTCGAGCACGATACCTGCAATCTTGACGTGGCGCTCAGCAGGCTCGTCGAAGGTAGAGGCGATGACCTCGGCGTTGACTGTGCGGGCCATATCGGTGACCTCCTCAGGGCGCTCGTCGATGAGCAGCATCATCAGATAAGCCTCGGGGTGATTGGCTGCGATGGCATTGGCGATATTCTTCATCAAGATGGTCTTACCGGTCTTTGGCTGTGCCACAATGAGCGCACGCTGGCCTTTGCCGATCGGAGAGAAGAGGTCGACGATACGGGTGGAGAGGTTGGTGGTCTTCGGATCACCGCAGAGTGTGAATTTCTCGTCGGGGAAGAGCGGAGTAAGATGCTCAAAAGGAATTCTGTCTCTTACTTCCGATGGATTGCGCCCGTTGATGGAGTCGATGGAAGTCAGAGGGAAATATTTCTCACCTTCCTTGGGTGGTCTCACATGGCACTGAACGACGTCACCCGTCTTCAGTCCGTAGTGCTTCACTTGGTTGACGGCAACGTAGATGTCGTCGGGAGAGGAGAGATAGTTATAATCGCTTGACCGCAGGAAGCCATAGCCGTCAGGCATAATCTCCAGCACGCCATTGGCCGAGATGATGTCGTCGAAGTCGTAATTGCCGCTTTGCTCCTGCTGCTCCTCTTCCTCCTGATAGTCGGAAGCAGGATACTCATTATTATTATTATAAGGGGTCGTGGGGTTGTCGAACATGTCGTAGTTGGGCGTCATCCCCTGATCCTCAATCGGAAGGTCCACGACAGGTATGAAATCCGTGCCGTCGCCGGGATCGCCTTCCCACACACCGTCTTCGTCGTTAGTCGAAGTTTCCTGCTGCTTGTTGTGCTCGTTGACCTTTTCCTGCAGTTTAGTCAGAATGTTGTTGTCTTGACCATCGCTTTCAGCTTGAGCATTTCCCGTGGCAAAAGCCTCTTCCGGTACTATTTCTGTGTTGGCAGCAGCCGTGCTGTCCTCCTTATTATCCTTGTTGCTGTTCTCTTCAGCGTTAGCTTCTTGTGCCATATTCTGGGCAGCAGTCTCTATTTGTTTTTGGAGTTGGTTGATTCTTTCAATGATCTCCTTCTCCTGTTTGGTTTTGGGTCCACGATGCTTAGGCAGGCTGTCGAGTTCCTGTTTGAGGGCCTCTACTTGCTGGAACAATGAGCCTTGGTCACTATTCTGTGCCGGTTGATCATCGTTGGTTTTATTCTCTTTCTCAGGCTCAGGTTCATCAGGATTCTGAGTGTTGGTATTTTCAGAAAACAAGCTGTTCTCGACTACTTTTTTATTTCTTTTCATATCGAGGTTTTCTCCGTTTTTCCCATTTACAGAATACACGTAATCGGTTTCGGGAGCCATTATCCTTATGCGCTTTCTCTTACCAGTAGCTGTTGCTGTAGCATTGGCATGGCTGCTGTCATAGGCCTGCTTGTCAAGAATGTCATAGACGACTTTCTCCTTGGAGGCGTCTGGGTCCAGCTCCATACCTAATTGCTGAGCAATATCTTCCAGTTCAGAAGTATTCTTAGCTAATAATTCTTCTTTGCTATACATAGAATATAAAAAATATGCTTTTTGATTTTTACAAGATGTTGCAAGAACTGCAACGTCGGTGTGTTTTAAATCATTGCAAAGGTAATGAAAAATCGACAATTATTAGAATAAACAGAAATGAAATATCTATGTATTAACACTTATTAATTAATATGCGGTAAATCCTTGTTCCTATGGTACGGAAGCTATTGCGGTTGAGCACAAAAAAGCATAAAAAAGACTGCAAAACCGAAGCCTTGCAGTCTTTATATGTAGAAGTTCTCTTAATAAATTGTCGGAGAGAACTATATTTTCGCAATCTGACGATTATTTGCCGTTCTCGAGGTCAGCCTTCAGCTTAGCCAGCACGTCGAGGTCACCCAGGCTTGTACCGGCAGCAACGTTGTTGATGACCGGAGTATCCTGAGCCTTGCGAGCAGAGCCGGAGTTGTGGCGGCGGGTTGTCTTAGGCTCGTCCTTGCCCTCCTCGAATGTACGAGAGTGGGAGAGGATGATGCGGCGAGAATCCTTGTTGAACTCAATCACCTTGAACGGAAGAACCTCACCGAGCTTAGCCTGTGAGCCGTCTTCCTTGGTCAGGTGCTTAGGAGTAGCAAAGCCTTCGCCACCCTCTGTCAGAGTGATGACAGCACCCTTGTCCATCATCTCGGTGATCTTGCCCTCGTGGACAGAACCCGGAGTATAGATCTCCTCGTACTTGTCCCAAGGATTCTCCTCGAGCTGCTTGTGGCCGAGGCTCAGACGACGGTTCTCCTTGTCGATGTCGAGAACCACAACGTCGATGTCTGCGCCGACAGAAGTGAACTCAGAAGGATGCTTCACCTTCTTGGTCCAGCTCAGGTCAGAGATGTGGATCAGGCCGTCGACACCTTCCTCGAGCTCTACGAAGATACCGAAGTTAGTGAAGTTGCGAACCTTTGCAGTGTGGCGGCTGCCAACAGGATACTTCTGCTCGATGGTCTCCCAAGGATCTTCCTTGAGCTGCTTGATACCGAGGCTCATCTTGCGCTCCTGGCGGTCAAGAGAGAGGATCACGGCCTCTACCTCGTCACCTACGTGCAGGAACTCCTGAGCAGAGCGGAGGTGCTGGCTCCAAGACATCTCGCTGACGTGGATCAGACCCTCAACACCGGGCTGGATCTCGACGAATGCACCGTAGTCAGCGATGACGACAACCTTACCCTTCACGTGGTCACCCACCTTGAGGTTAGGATCGAGAGAATCCCAAGGATGCGGAGTGAGCTGCTTCAGGCCGAGGGCAATGCGCTTCTTCTCCTCATCGAAGTCGAGGATAACGACATTGATCTTCTGGTCGAGCTGTACAACCTCATGCGGATCGCTGACGCGGCCCCAAGAGAGGTCGGTGATATGCACCAGTCCGTCCACACCGCCGAGGTCGACGAATACACCGTAAGAGGTGATGTTTTTGACAGTACCCTCGAGCACCTGACCCTTCTCCAAGTGAGAGATGATCTCTTTCTTCTGAGCTTCGAGCTCGGCCTCGATGAGTGCTTTGTGCGATACGACGACATTGCGGAACTCCTGGTTGATCTTCACCACCTTGAACTCCATGGTCTTGCCCACGAACATGTCGTAGTCGCGTATAGGATGAACGTCAATCTGGCTGCCGGGGAGGAAGGCCTCGATGCCGAAGACATCGACGATCATACCACCCTTGGTACGGCACTTGATGTAGCCCTGGATGACCTCGTTGTTCTCCATAGCCTTGTTGATGAGTTCCCAGCTCTTGCTCAGGCGAGCCTTCTTGTGAGAAAGTACCAGCTGACCCTTCTTGTCCTCCTGGTCTTCCACGTAGACTTCCACCTTGTCGCCAACCTTCAGGTCGGGGTTGTAGCGGAACTCAGAAGCGGGGATGATACCATCGCTCTTGTAGCCGATGTTGACCACCACCTCTTTCTTATCGATGGAGATGACAGTACCCTCGACCACCTCATGCTCCTGGATCTTGTTGAGAGTCTCGTCGTAGGCCTTCTCGAGGTCTTGCTTGCTAACGTTTGAGCTAGCGCCGTTTTCAAACTCGTCCCAGTTGAAGTCGGCTAATGGCTGCACGTTCTTGACGTTGTTTAAATCTGACATAAAAAATTTTGTTGTTAATGAATTAATAAAGTTAGACTTTATGTGAATTTATAGGGCGCAGCATACCCACACCCAATCAAATCGACTGCAAAGATACTGCTTTTTTCCCATATATCATTCATCGAGTCAGTGGGTTATGCCGTATTTGTGATATTTTAACACCGATAACATACGATTAGCTATTCAGCGAATGAAGTACTCGCTATTTTGTTTATCAAGAATTTGAGAATTATAGATTATCCCGTGTAACACCGTAACACCGTAACAGCGTAACACCGTAACATTTATAGCTATCGCATGTCTGGGAAACAAAGAATGTAAAATAAGAAGAATGAATGCATATTCTATATAAAATACCTGTCTCTTATACACATCTGACGCTGCCGACGATACT
>CAMCBZ010000021.1 GCA_945873145.1 uncultured Prevotella sp. | reverse complement strand
TGCGCTGATCCATCTGATCGTCCCACAGCAGCACAGCGTAGGACTTCTGTCCGTCACGTCCCGCCCTTCCTGCTTCCTGGAAATAGGCTTCTATGGCGTCGGGACAATCGAAATGGACGACCAAGCGCACGTCGGGCTTGTCAATGCCCATGCCAAAGGCGTTGGTGGCAACCATCACCCGTACCTCATCGTGTGTCCATTTCTCCTGCCGCTCGTCTTTGTCCTGTGGCTCCAAACCAGCATGATAGTAGGTTGAGGGAATACCGCTCTCGGTGAGAAACGTCGACAGCAAGCGGCTCTTCTCACGGCTGCGGACGTAGACGATGGCACAGCCGGGAACATGCCGGAGAATATGCACCAGCTCTTTCTGCTTGTCGACAGTGGGACGAACCACATAGATGACGTTCTTCCGGACAAAGCTCATCTTGAAGAATCGCTCGTCCTTGAAGGCCAGCCGCTCCATGATGTCATGGACAACAGCCGGCGTGGCCGTGGCAGTAAGGGCCAGCACAGGCACGTCAGGCTTGACCTGACGGATTTCCGCAATCTTAAGATAGGAAGGCCGGAAGTCGTATCCCCACTGACTGATGCAATGGGCTTCGTCGACTGTGATGAAACTTACGGGGATGCGCTTGAGCTTTTGAAGAAACAAAGGACTGCCGAGACGCTCGGGCGAGACATAGAGCAGCTTCAGTCCGCCAAAGATGGCATTCTCCAATGTCGCGACAATCTTGCTGCGCGACATGGAGGAATAGATGGCTGCCGCCTTGATGCCGTTGGCTTGAAGATGAGCCACCTGATCCTTCATCAGGGCGATCAGCGGCGTGATGACGATGCAAACGCCATCGGCAGCGAGGGCAGGAACCTGAAAGGTGATGGACTTGCCACCACCTGTCGGCATCAGTCCCAACGTGTCGTGGCCACTGCCAATGCTGTCTATGATGTCGCGCTGAATACCGCGGAAATCGTCATAGCCCCAATAACGCTTAAGAATATCACGATACTTGTCCAATGCTCAAGCCTCTATTCTTTACCTCTTACTTTATATAGCCTTATGCCGCAAGGTCACTACTCGCCCTTGCGTGGCCGGATGTCCTCGATCTGCAACTGCACTTGGTTACGCTTGAAGACATTGTCCTCAATGGTGTAGGCGATGTCGAATGACCGACGCGACTTGATATATCGGGCGGACGCACTCTGACCGAAGGCAATGCCGTTGACCACGACACCCGACTTGGAGTCGACAAGTTCCAGTTTGATATGCTCCTGAGACCGCCCGACGACCTTGCTCGTGCCGTAGTCATAGACGCCAAGCGTACAGAACACCGGTTTGGGATTGCTCGGGCCAAACGGTGAGAAGCGCTTCAGGTCGTTGTAGAGTTTCTTGGTGATGTCCTTGAAGTCGATGATCGCATCAATCCTGAGGTAAGCCTCGGTTTGCTCGGGCTGGATATGCTCCTCGACATATTTCTGAAAACGCTTACGGAATGTGGGGATGTCGGCCCAGCGCAAGGTAAGTCCGGCGGCATAGGTATGCCCTCCGAAGTTGATGAGCAGGTCACGGCAGCTCTTAATGGCCGAATAGATGTCGAAGCCCATCACCGAACGTGCCGAGCCTGTCGCAAGGTCGCCGTCACGCGTAAGCACCACCGTCGGACGGAAATAGATCTCTGTCAGTCGGGAAGCCACAATGCCGATGACGCCTTTCTTCCAGTGCTCGTCATAGAGGACGATGCTTGACTGATGTTTCTGGCTTTCCAGGCGCGAGACGATCTGGTTGGCATCTTCGGTCATGTGCTTGTCGATGTCTTTGCGCTGCTCGTTGTATTCATTGATATGCTTGGCCTTGCGCAGTGCCTCGTTGATGTCTTTCTCCACGAGCAGGTCCACGCTTTCCTTACCGTTCTCCATACGTCCGGAAGCATTGATACGCGGTCCGATCTTGAAGACGATGTCGCTCATGGAGATGTCACGGCCGCTGAGTCCACAGATGTCGATGATGGCTTTCAGGCCCACACTGGGATTCTGATTGAGAATCTTCAGGCCATGGAAGGCGAGGATACGGTTCTCATCGACCACAGGCACCATGTCGGCGGCAATGCTCACGGCGCAGAAGTCCAACAAAGGAATCAGCCGCGAGAAGGGAATGCCATTGTTCTTGGCAAAAGCCTGCATGAGTTTGAAGCCCACACCGCAGCCACAGAGCTGCTTGAAAGGATAAGGGTCGTCGGTGCGCTTGGGGTCGAGGATGGCCACAGCGGGAGGCATCTCCTCATCGGGCACATGGTGGTCGCAGATGATGAAGTCGATACCCAACGACTTGGCATAGGCGATCTCCTTGACAGCCTTTATGCCGCAGTCAAGGATGATCACCAGTTTCACGCCTGTCCGCTGGGCATACTCCAGTCCTTTGCGACTGATGCCGTAGCCCTCATCGTAGCGATCAGGGATATAATAGTCTATATTGGAATAGAACTGCTGTAAAAACTTGTAAACCAAAGCCACCGCAGTACATCCGTCAACATCATAGTCACCATAGACGAGCACCCGCTCCTTGCGGCCCATCGCATCGTTGAGTCTGTCGACCGCCGCGTCCATATCCTTCATGCGGAAAGGATTGATCAGGTCGGCCAACTGAGGCTTGAAGAATTGCTTGGCTGCACTCTCTGTGGTGATGCCACGCTTGACGAGAAGCTGGGTAAGCAAGGGACTCATATTGAGTTTCTCGCTCAGTTCACCCGCCAAACGGAGTTCATCAGATGTAGGTGGCACATACTTCCATTTGAAATGCATTTTAAATATTTCTTTTTCTGCTTCAAAGATACGAATTTTCTTGCTGAATAGCAAAAAAACTATAGAAAAAGTATGCGGAAGGATAGAAATGAGGATAGCAGCAGGTTGGTGGAATGATAGAGAGCCGATTGGCACAAAAACAGAAATCCGCCTCCTCACACAGCGGTGAAGAGGCGGATCGTATAGCTTATGATCTATTTGATCAGATGTTGCACTTCTTGCGGATGTCCTTAGGCACAGCGTTTTTGTTGACCATGAAGTCCATGGTGTTGGCGATGATGAAGTTCTTGGTCATGTACCAGATACCGTCATAGTCGCCACTCTTGCCCCAAGAGTTCTTTACCATATAGTATTCCTTGCCATTCTGATCCTTGGCAATACCGAAGATCAGCATGCCATGGTCGTCGGTGAGCTCCCAGTCGTCGAAGCGCTCCTGACGCTGCTTCTGTGTAGGCTCAACCTCCGGAACGTTAACACCGAGAGAGTCTACGATGTTCTTCTTCTTGGCGGGAGTGAGCTTCAGCCAATGAGCCATGTCACTGCCTTTCATGTTCTCAAGTTTCTTCTCGTCGACATTGTATGCAAGCCCCTTGCGGGTGAAACCATCCTCACTGACGTCACCGCCCCAGGCGATGGTATAGCCGTTCATGATAGCATTGTCGAGAATCTTCTGGAGATCGTCGATAGGCACGTTCCATGTCAGCGGGTTGCGCCAGTTGTCCTGTACCTCCACAGCGAACTGTGTCCAGAAAGGATGATGAGAGAAAGAGGTGAAGCTCACGTAGTTGTTCCAGTCAAGGCCCAGAGAAGCAGCGAATGACTTCGGAGTGTAAGTCTTGCCCTCGTAGGTGAACTGCTCAGGGCACTTGCCAAGATAAGCGTCGAGGATACCCTGCAATCCCACCTTCCACTGGCTGGAAATCTTCTTCAGACTGCTCTTGGCTACGCTCTCGACATAAGGAGTCATCACAGAGAAGAACTCACCGAAGTTGTTGAGTGAATCGCCATAGAGACTTCCGGGGAAAGGCATGGCATTCTCCGGGCAGATGCCGTAATGCTCAAGGCAATAAAGAGGATCGTAGGTGCTGCCGCCCTCAGCAAACTGGCAGTCGCCGTGCAGGCGCACGACCTGAATAGCACGGTCCATATATGTCTTGTTGGCTACAAAGCTCTCGCAAAGATCATAGGTCTTGCCTGTGGCTTTGAGAATCTCTGACTCGAAATAGCTCAGTGTAGAATAGTCCCAGCACGTACCTGAGCGGTTCTGATCCTTAATGGAAGTGATCGGGTTTTTCTTAATGACGGTGAAGACAGGCTTGTTGGGGTTAACACTGTCCTTCTTCTCAGCGTGTGCACCTAATGTGCACACTGCAAGTAAAGCCAATACGATTGCTTTCTTCATTTTTTCCTTTTGGTTGACTTTTCTTATAATACTTACTTGTAATTCTCTCTATAGTCTTTTCTGTATTAGCGGTTCTCTGCCATAAAGGCTTCCACATCCTTAGGATGATAAGGAATGCGGTCTTTACCTAAGAAGCGGCAACCGTCGTCGGTGATGAGCAGATCGTCCTCAATGCGAATGCCACCGAAGTCCTTATAGGTCTCCAACTTGTCGAAGTTGATGAACTCCTTGCAGTGTCCGCTGGCCTTCCAGTCGTCGATCAGTGCAGGGATGAAGTAGATACCCGGCTCGTCGGTGACGACAAAACCTTTCTGCAAACGACGGCCTAAGCGCAGGCAATTGGTACCAAACTGCTCAAGGTTGGGACGAACCTCTTCGTCGAAGCCTACGTTGATCTGGTCGAAGCCTTCCATATCGTGCACGTCCATACCCATCATATGGCCAAGTCCATGGCACATAAACATGGCGTGCGCACCGGCGCGAACAGCTTCCTCTGTGTCACCCTTCATCAGACCAAGCTCTTTCAAGCGGTCAGTCATCAAACGGCAAACGGCAAAGTGCACGTCCCACCACTTCACACCAGGCTTAGCTACCTGAAGCACGTAGTCGTGACAAGCCTCTACGATGGAGTAGATTTCAAGCTGACGCTGATCGTAGTGGCCGCTTACAGGAGAGGTACGGGTGTTGTCGGAGCAGTAGTTGTTGATGGTCTCGGCACCTGCGTCGCAAAGCATCAGACGGCCAGCCTCCAGTTTGTTCATCGAAGGAGAACCGTGCATGATCTCACCGTGCTGTGTCAGGATAGTAGCAAAGCTGACCATGGAGCCGAATCCGTTGGCGATGCCGTCGAGCGCACCGGCGATCTCCTGCTCTGTAACTCCGGGGCGGCACATCTTCATGGCTGTGGTATGCATCTTATAACCAATGACTGCGGCACGCTCCAACTCCGCGATCTCTTCATCGGTCTTCACTGAACGCATCTTCACGATGGCCTTGATCAGGTCCATGGAAGCGCTTTCTTTCTGCTGGTTAGGATGAATGCCGAGGAGATCGAATATCTGAATTTTGATGTCAGCACGGTAAGGCGGCAGGAAGTGGATGCGGCGCTTCTGGCGCATGGCATCGTTGCAGATAGTCTTCAAAGACTTCATTGGGGCAGAGTTCTTTACTCCGACCTGCTCAGCCATGTCGTGTACGCTGTCTACAGAGCCATACCATACAATATCGTCGATACTGATGTCGTCGCCGATGAGTGTCTCAATGTCATTATCCACGTCAATGACACCCACGAGTCCTTCACGATTCTGACCGAAATAATACAGGAACGAAGAATCCTGGCGGAAAGGATGGTATCCGTTGTTGGGATAGTTGGCGGGAGAGTTATTGTTGCCGAAGAGGATAATCACACCGCTCTTCACAAGCTTTTTGAGTTCAGCACGACGACTGACATAAGTTTCTTTGCTATACATAGACAATGAATTTAATATTCATTGCAAAGTTACTAATTATTCGTTTAAAATGCGTAACTTTGCAATTAAAATTAAATGTTTTTATGCAAATCGATACGAATACAGGATTAGTGCTCGAAGGTGGCGGCATGCGAGGCGTCTTCACAAGTGGTGTCTTGGACGCTTTCATGAAGCATGAGGTATGGTTCCGCTATGTCGTAGCGGTCTCGGCCGGTGCCTGCAATGGCATGAGTTATATCTCACGTCAACCCCGACGCGCACGCATCTCGAACATCGACTATCTGGCAAGATACAATTATATAGGTATCAAACATCTGGTCACGCAAGGCTGCATCTTTGACCGGGAGCTGCTCTACGACCGCTTCCCCAACGAGCTGTTGCCTTTTGACTATGACGAGTACTTCCGCCATGCCGACGGTTTCGAAATGGTAGCCACGGACTGTGCGTCGGGCCATCCTGTCTATCTCAAGGAGACTCACGACCGGCAACGGGCCTGCGACATCGTGAAGGCTTCCAGCAGTCTGCCCTACGTGAGCAAGATCGTGTGGGTGGACGGACGTCCGCTACTCGACGGCGGAATCATCGACTCCATACCCGTGATGCGGAGTATAGAAGCAGGACACGCCACAAACGTGGTGATCTCTACCCGCAATTATGGTTTCAGAGAACTGGGCAAAGACCGGAAGATACCACCCTTTGTCTACCGCAACTATCCTCGGCTGCGCGTGGCACTGAGTCATCGCATCCGGGCTTACAACCGACAGCTGCAGCTCATCGAGGACTTGGAGCACGAAGACCGCATCATCTGCATACGGCCACGGAAGCCTATGCAAGTGAGAAGAATAGAAAAAGACGTGGAGAAACTGGAAGCACTCTATGAAGAAGGATTCGCTCTCGGTGAGCAGTTCTGCAAAACGTATGGCAAGTATATCCGCGAAGAGACATCATCTAAGACAAAGTAACAGAGGAAACAAAAAGTAACAGAGGGAACAAATTAATGAATAATTTGTGGATAATTCATGAAGATTCAATGTTCAAAAAAGAGTTTTATGTTCATGAATCATGCAGGCTAAGCTAAATAAAAGCTTTCTGTGATAAAGACACAAGGGCAGGCTACGAAATCATAGCCTGCCCCTCATGTTTTTCAGAGCTTGAACAGATTTTCAATCTCTACTGTATTCTATGAAGAATATTTATTGCTTTCACGGAAGAACACCTAATGTATTCACGGAAGACTCACCGATATTATTCTGCTTTTTTGCCTTTGGCAACGTTATCTGTCTTGTCGGAGGTGAAGAGCTCCTTGATGCCGCCAATGCTTCCGAGCAGGTTCGTGGCCTCGTAAGGCAGGTAGACCGTCTTGGTGCGGTCGCCCTCTGCTACGTTCTGCATCATCTGGATATACTTTTGTGCCAACAGGTAGTTAGCTGGATTGGTGCTTTTTCCTACTGCCTCCGTAATCTTCTCGATGGCAACAGCCTCAGCCTCTGCCTTGCGCACACGAGCCTGAGCTTCACCTTCGGCACGGAGGATGGCCTGCTGCTTGTCGGCCTCAGCACGGTTGATCGTTGCGGCCTTCTCACCTTCCGACCGCAGGATGTCGGCCTGCTTCTTACCCTCTGAAGTGAGGATAGTGGCTCGCTTGTCGCGCTCTGCCTGCATCTGCTTCTCCATAGCCTGCAACACACTCTGCGGCGGAATGATGTCCTGAAGTTCCACACGGTTGACTTTAATGCCCCACTTGTTGGTGGCGTCGTCGAGCACACCGCGCAACTTGGTGTTGATTGTGTCGCGCGAGGTCAGCGTCTGATCCAGTTCCATCTCACCAATGATGTTTCGCAGGGTAGTCTGCGTGAGTTTCTCAATGGCATTGGGCAGATTGTTGATCTCATAGACAGCCTTGAAAGGATCCACGATCTGGAAATAGAGCAATGCATTGATCTGCATTTGGATGTTGTCCTTGGTGATGACATTCTGCTTGTCGAAGTCGTAGACCTGCTCTCGCAAGTCTATGCTGTTGCTATAGACATAGCGTCCGCGCACCAACGTGCAAATGACTTTTGCACGATCGATAAAGGGAATGATGATGTTGATACCGGGTTTCAACGTTGCATAGTACTTTCCCAGTCTCTCAATGATCTTGGTCTCACTCTGTGGAATGATGACAATGGCCATCTTGGCAAAGATAAGCGCAAGGACGATAAGTCCTATCAATACGTAAGTTCCAATCATATGGTTATTGTTGTTTTATGGGTTAAACTTATTATGAACAGCCTGCTGAGACACAACGAAGGCGTTGCCCTGCCCTACTCCTTATTTATATGCCATGCTACACCTTATTATATATAAGGCTCTTCAACAGATCAGACAGCATCAACTCAAGCTGATTTCAATATGAATCTCCTTCCGTGACGGTCTCAACGGTGACGACGATGCTCTCTCGTGCAACGACTTTCACGATAGCTCCTTTGTCGATGTTGCTGCCGTCCCTGCTCACAGCACGCCACTCGTCGCCGTCGATCTTGACGTAACCAGGCTTTTCAGTGGTGATCGGCTCAATGACGACACCCTCACGCCCTATGAGCGCATCGGCATTACTCCTACGATTGCGACGGTCGGTATGCAGATATTTCACGACAACCGGACGCACGCAGAACACACACAGACAAGAGAAGACGACGAAGACCAACACCTGTGCCCACAAGGGAATGCCGAGGAAGGAGGAGACAATAGCCACCGCCGCTCCTACCGCGAAGCATAGCAGATAGAAGGTGCCAGAAGACACTTCGAGTATCAGCGCAAGGACACAAACCAGCGTCCACAGCAACCATAGGTTTTCGGAAAGATAATCTATCATAGACATAGAGATTGTTTTCTGAAGGTAAAATTAAGAAAAAAAATCGATATTTCCTACATTTCGAAGAAAGAATTACATTCGACTTAAGATTTATTCATAACTTTGCAATATCAGAAAGGATTAAATCTACAAAACAGAAGGCTATGACAAGTATTTGGAGAAAGTTCTTTGGCTTCACCGACGAAGAGCATGAGGGGGAAACCTACGAAGAAGCAGTAGAAAGAGCCAAGAAGTTCTTGCGCGAAGAAAACTATGAGGATGCTTGCCGCATCCTGAAATATGCAGAAAAACAACACCATGCCGAGGCGATGTATTACCTGGCATGGTGCTATTGGAAAGGTACCGGCGTGCGCGAAGACGCGGGACATGCACGGCACCTATGGAAAGTTTGTGATGCGATGGGCTACAAAGCAGAGCATCCGGAATAAGGACTCTCTGAACTTATTGCCCGTACATCCTTGTCATCAGACCTTATCTGCGACGGCGTGACTTACTGCTCTTAGAACGAGTTGTAGTCTTTGTTGTAGTTTTGTGCGCAGCCTGATAAGCCTGATAATATTTCAGAGCCTCAGGCATTTCCTGCTGCAATGCTGCAATACGCTTTGCATCGCTTGGGTGATCACTCAGGAAATCATTGGTATTGTTATTGCCCTGTGACATGCGCTTCCAGAAAGGAATGGCCTCCTGAGGATCGTAGCCTGCCATAGCAGCAAAGACGAGTCCCATGTGATCAGCCTCGCTCTCGTCATCACGACTATATTTCAGATTGGCGAAAGAAAAGCCCTGCTGCATGATGCTCGTAGCCACATTGGTGAGATCACCGGCGCCCAGCACACTACCAAGAATGTTGACGCCCTGTGTAGCATACTGCTGACGAATCTGCTTGGACATCTGCTCGGCAGAGTGCTTAGCCACGGCGTGAGCAATCTCATGACCGAGAACGATGGCCAACGACGGCTCGTTCTGGGTATAAGGCAGCAGGCCTTCATAGACAACAATCTTACCACCGGGCATACAGAAGGCGTTGGCTTCCTTGCTCTGCACGAGATTAAAGGACCAAGAGAAGTTCTTCACCTCGTTGGCAGCACCGTGTGTGGTCAGATAGTTCTCCACAGCGGTAGCCAGCCGCTGGCCTACACGCTTCACCATGGCGGTGTTTGTTGCATCCGTAGAGACCTTGGCGGACTGCATAAACTTCTGATACTCCTGATTACTTAAACTGAGGACCTGCTGGTCTGTAACCAAGAGATTGTGCTTGCGACCGGTGACTGGCACGGTCTGCGTGGTTCCACATGCCGACATCAACAGGGCTGTCAGCATAGTGAAGAGGACAAACTTGATTTTCTTCATAGTTACCTAATATATATCAATTTACTGACTGCAAAGTTAGAGATTAATCATTGATCAACAAAGAGAAACCTTGAATATTTTATAATTTTAGCCACTTGAAATCGATTGCACAGCGTATTGTGCAAAAAAAGGTAGTTTTTTCACGCTCGTAAGAGGAAATCTCGTACCTTTGCAACAGAAAAAAGAAAACAATAGATTGTTCAAGTATAAGCAAGTTAGTTAGGTAGTTTTTCATATAGGTAGTTATTAGGTATTTGATGATTGGTTAGGTTAATTGATGTATTAGTCAAGAAAGGTTGAGATTGTTTTGGGGTACCAAAAGGCGGCAGTTATCCAGTTTGGATGTCTGCCGTCTTTTGTGCTTATACACTTCTTTCGTTCTAAGTGTCAGCGGATTATATTCTCTTCTACATAAAACACTGATGACCATCAGCCTCACTGTCGTTTCTTTCGGACAGACATCGGCAAATGGTCATCAGAGAGAGCAATCGACTTAGAGATGCACGGTCTTGTTGAGCAGGTAATCATCCAGCAACACCATTGCAGCCATCGACTCCACAATAGGCACCGCGCGCGGCAACACGCAGGGATCATGGCGGCCTTTGGCTTGCAAAACAGTTGCGCAACCGTTTGCATCAACCGTATTTTGACTGCGTAATAGCGTAGCGACTGGTTTGAAGGCTACGCGGAAATAGATATCCTGCCCGTTGGAGATACCGCCCTGGATGCCCCCACTGTTGTTAGTGCTTGTGGTAATATGCCCATGATCAGCAACAAACACATCATTCTGCTGACTGCCACGCTGACTCACGCCATCGAAGCCTAAGCCATATTCAAAGCCTTTCACCGCATTGATGCTGAGCATTGCAGCTCCCAACTGTGCATGAAGCTTATCAAACTCCGGTTCGCCAAGTCCCACAGGACAGCCTTTGATGACACAGGCGATCACTCCCCCGATCGTGTCTCCGTCGGCTTTGACCTCTCTAATCAAAGCTTCCATCTGCTGCGCCTTTTCATTATCAGGACAGCGAACGATGTTGGAGTCGATCTGCGAAAGGTCGTAATGTGTGTAGTCGCCTTCCAACTTGATGTCACCAACCTGCGTCGTATAGGCCTGGATAGTGATACCCAGTTGACGCAGAGCCAGCATGGCTAAAGCGCCACCGACACACCGGCTGATGGTGATGCGGGCAGAAGAGCGCCCTCCTCCACGGGGATCACGCAGGCCATATTTGTTGTAATAGGTATAGTCGGCGTGAGAGGGACGGAACAGATCCACCATATTGTTGTAGTCGGACGAGCGCTGATTTGTGTTCCGAACCATGAAGCCGATTGGTGTTCCCGTCGTCTTGCCCTGATAAACACCACTGAGCAGCTCCACGTGGTCAGGCTCTTTGCGCTGCGTCGTGATCTGACTCTGTCCCGGACGACGGCGGTCTAACTGATGCTGGATGAACTCCATGTCCACCTCTATGCCTGCCGGCATCCCGTCAACAATACCTCCTACCGCTTCACCATGACTTTCACCAAACGTCGTCAAAGTGAATATGTTACCAAACGTGTTCCTCATTGTTGTTCTTTCTTTTTGGTTTTATATCACCATACTCCATATATAATAGGTATCTCGTGACTATCTAACAGATTCCTCCTTATTGTCTGATCGTCTACTCCTTATTATATAACAGGTCTCTCCTTATTATATAAGGGAGCACTCCTTATTATATAAGGAGCAGATACACCTTATTATATATAAGGAGCAAACGAAATCCTTGCAGTCTTTTACAGCCGCTGACATTTAAGAGGGCCGTTTAATGACAGTGTCCGCAGCCTTCGCCGCAACCGCCGCCACAGCCGCCTTCACCATGGCCTTCGCAATCGCCACCGCAGTTCTCGCAATGACCACCGCAGCCTTCACCTGACATTGCCTTGACCAACTGCGCCATTTCTTCTTTCGTAGCCTCACGGTTAGCCAACACCTGACCGACAAAGTTCAGCGTGCAACCGGCCAATGGATGATTGAGGTCGATGGTCACAGTATCCGGTCCTACTTCCACGACACGACCATTGAAGTGATCTCCAGCCTCATTTTGCAGCATCAGAATGGCATCGGGATAGACGTGCTTGGAGTCAAACTTACCATCTATCTCGAAGATATGCTTGTCGACGCTCTTCACCAAATCGTTGTTGCGGGGACCAAAAGCCTGCTCCGGAGTCAACTCAAAGTTGAAACTGTCGCCAACAGCCAGATCCACGACCTGACGCTCGAAGTCTTCCAACATATAGCCCATACCACTGATGAAAGTAGCGGGCTTGGCCTCTTCGGTCATCTCGACAAGCACTTTCTGTCCATTAGAGACATCGTAGAGCTGATAAGAAACGCTTACCAACTTGTTACTCTTGTTTTCGCTCATTATAATACTATTCTTTTGATTATTTGTTGTTCGTCTGCAAAGGTAGTGCTTTTTTCTTAGTTACAAGCCTATTAAAATTCAAAATGGTAACATAATCTTTGATTTACATCAAAATAAGCAGTTGTTTACGCACACAGCTAACAAATTATTTGGTTGGTATCAATTATTCTCGTAACTTTGCATCGAAATCAAGAAGATAAGTGATTTCAAGGATAACATGTTGAACACCCGGATAAAGATCCAAGGAACAACTTCCAGGACAAGGCCGGGAAAGAAGAAAGGTAAAAAGATGAAAAAGATTGTATTGACACTGGCTGCCATGATGACAATGAGCATGGCTTTCGCAAACACAGAGAACATCCCTGAGAATGCACCTGAGGTAACAGAGGCAAGCACTGCCGCTAACTACGACATGACCGTCAACTACAGCAAGCTGGCTACCACACTGGAGCTGAGCGCTGATCAGATCGACGCTGTTGAGGCCATCCACGACCAGTTCATCAACGACATGCGCAAGGCCGCTAACGCAGAGGCTTCTGAGCGTGCAGAGCTCGTCAAGAAGGCTGCTACCAAGGAGCTGAAGTACATGCACTACGTACTCAACGAGAAGCAGTATCGCAAGTACAACACGCTGCTCAATCTCACACTTGAGAACCGTGGCCTGCTGAAGTAAGGATTAGATTACAAGAGAACTCATTTCTGACTTACGTCCATAGTTGGATGCAGCGTCAGAAAGCAAAGAATAGAAGCCTCATCTGCAAAGATGGGGCTTTTTTATTAATTGTTCTTAAATACCAGCTGAAAGCTCACGCAGATCGGAATAAATTGTCTACCTTTGCAATCTAAAACGTATTAAGCGTGAAAATAGCAAAAGTGGTGAATGCCCTTGAACAGTTCGCGCCTCTGCCCTTGCAGGAAGACTATGATAATGCCGGCCTGCAAACGGGATTGACAGAGGCGGATGTCTCAGGGGCTTTATTGTGTCTTGACGTTACCGAGGCCGTGGTGGACGAAGCTGTCGCCAAAGGGTGCAACCTCATCGTGTCGCACCATCCTCTGATCTTCCACAAGCTCAGAAGGCTCTGCGGCGAGGATGAAGTGCAGCGCACGGTGATGAAAGCCATCGAAAAGCATATTACCATCCTCTCGCTCCACACCAACATGGATGCTGCAGAGGGCGGCGTGAACTTCAAGATAGCCGAAAAGCTGGGACTGGAACATCCTGCTTTCTTCGGCAAACGCCAGTCCGCCGAGGTGAAAACCAGTGACGGAGAGCCCCGAATTGTGGCTGGCGGCGAAGGCGTGATTGCGGAATGGACCGAGCCTCTTGCCGCCGACGACTTCATCATCCGGTTGAAACAAACCTTCAACGTGGAGTGCGTGATGGCCAACGAACTGCTTCGTCGTCCCATCCGACGTGTAGCGATCTGCGGAGGAGCCGGTGATTTTCTGTTGCCGGACGCAGTCGCCATCGGTGCTGACGCCTTCCTGACCGGCGAGATGCACTATCATCAATATTTCGGCTACGAGCAACGCATACAGATTGCCGTCATCGGACACTATCAAAGCGAGCAGTTCACACGGGAGATCTTCCGCGACATCATCACGCGGCAATGCCCCGGCGTCCGCTGCATCTTGTCGGAGATCAACACCAATCCGATTATCTATTTTTAGATCTCAACGGACTACACACATTGACTCAAGTATAAACACATATTGATCGAACTATAAAAATATAATAATCATGGCAAAGAAAGACCCATCAGAGTTGTCGGTGGAGGAGAAGCTCTCCACCCTCTATCAGTTACAGACCACCCTGTCTGCCATCGATGAGAAGCGGGCACTGCGTGGCGAACTTCCTCTTGAGGTGCGTGACCTCGAGGACGAGATCGCCGGTCTCAACACACGTATGGAACACATCAACGCTGAGATTGAAGACTTCCGCGCTGCCATTGCACAAAAGCGCAATGAGATTGAGCAGAACCAGGCCAGCGTAGACCGCTACAAGGCTCAGCTCGACGAGGTGAAGAACAACCGAGAGTACGATACGCTGACCAAGGAAATCGAGTTCCAGACACTGGAGATTGAACTCTGCAACAAGAAGATCAGAGAAGCCAACCAAAAAGTGCAGGAGCGCCAGAACGACCTCGCCAACACACAGGCTACGCTCACCGAGCGTCAGAAAGACCTTGAGTCGAAGCGCGACGAGCTTGATTCCATCATGCAAGAGACACGTGAGGCTGAGGAAGACCTCAAGGAGAAGGCCAAGGAACTGGAGGCTCGCATTGAGCCGCGTCTGCTTGCCAGCTTCAAGCGCATCCGCAAAGGAGCACGCAACGGACTGGGCATTGTCTACGTGCAGCGTGATGCCTGCGGTGGTTGCTTCAACAAGATTCCGCCACAGCGCCAGCTGGACATCAAGATGCACAAGAAGATCATCGTCTGTGAATACTGCGGCCGCATCCTCATCGACCCGGAGCTCGCCGGTGTGAAGACGGAACCCGCTGTGGAGGAGAAGCCCAAGAAGAAGCGCACTACAAGAAGAAAGAAGGCTGAGACTGAGGAGAATGCTGAAGCATAATCGGCTCTGACCATCCAACAAATACAAAAAGGAGACTCTCATAACGAGAGTCTCCTTTTTTGTTTTTATAGCCATCTTTTCCTCAGTCGATAGTTATCGTTTCTGTGTTTTATAGCTATTGTTTCTCGTTTTTGCCGCGTAGCCAAGTAGAAACATTCCAAGTCAAGGCTTCAGCAGCCACTACTCGTAGTCGTCAATGACATTATTGGTGAAATCCATCATCGGTTTGGCCACCTTAGCAATCTTCACCAGTTGGTCTGTCCAATGGTCACCCTGGAAGAAATCATCGGGCACACAATGCCAGGCACAATAGTCTTTCATCTTCAAATAAGAGAGAAACTCGTAGTCCTTGGGGAAGTCTTTGGGCGCCTTTTTCAAGCAACTGATGCCAAAGCCCTTTGGTGCGGGAGCGTCATCACTCCATTCCGAGGCGTTGGGATAGCCAAAGAGATGGATGAACTCACCGCTCTCTACACAGTGTCTCCACTCATCTATGTTTCCCATGATCTCATTTCTCACGGACGTAAGGATGTTTATCGGCAACCAATAAGCGCCGACAGCAATCAGGCTGTGACCGGGTTGCAAGTGGACATAATATCCCGCATGAAGTCCCTTACGGCCGTGAGCAGAGATGTAAGCGCCAAAGTGCCGCTTATAGGGCGACTTATCTGGTGAGAAGCGGGTGTCGCGATAGAAGCGATAGACACAGTCCTTCACCGTCAGATGAGCCACAGTCTCGTCCATTGCTCCCAAAGCGTTGATGGCCTGCTCCACGCCGTTCTCGAATTCAGCCTTTGCCGCTAAATATTGTTCTTTATGCTCAGCGAACCATGGCCGGTTGTTATTGGCAGCCACATCTTTCAAAAATTTGAATATCAGTTGGGTATTCATTTGTTCTTTCCTCTATCTTTCTTCATTTTGTTCTTACCGTTTGGCAAGGACTATTCCAGTTTACTACCCTTCAACAGCTTCGGGCATATCGTGTCGAAGGGACATTTCTCGCACTTCGGTTTCGCACTCTGACAGATATACCGTCCATGAAGCAGCAGCCAATGATGGGCCGACGGTATGTCTTCCTGCGGAATACACTTCTCCAGATATTGCTCTACTTTCAGCGGTGTGTTGGCTGTCGCGGGCACCAAACCCAGTCGATGCGCCACACGATAGACATGCGTGTCGACAGCCATCACCGGTTTGCCATACCACACAGCCTGCAGCACATTGGCCGTCTTGCGCCCTACTCCCTGCAACTTCACGAGTTCCTGAGGATCAGAGGGCACCTCACCACCATAGTCAGCAACAAGCTGCCGGGCCATCGCCACGAGGTGACGTGCCTTGGCATTGGGGTAGCTCACACTGCTGACAAACTCCAGTACATCCTCCACCTCTGCCCGAGCCATGGCCTCCGCCGTAGGATACTTGGCGAACAGTGCCGGAGTCACAGCATTGATGCGCTTATCGGTGCACTGTGCCGAAAGCAAGGTGGCTACCAAAAGCTGAAAGGCTGAGCCAAATTGCAACTCAGTTGTCACATGTGGCTCGTGCTTCCGGAAATAATCAAGTATATAATGATAACGCTCTTGTCGAGTCATATTCTTATATTATTAATATTAATACTACATTCATCCTTCACAATCCATCCTTCACAATCCATCTCTCACCATTCATCATTCGTTAATTGCTCCGCAGTGAGGGCATTTACCCTTATGGTCGAGTCTTGCCCCACAATTACCACAGACATACCGGGCATGGGGCACGTGGAGATACCGGTCGACAGCAAAGATCACATACGCCACGAGCAGGAGATAACCCACATAGTGGAGCGTGGTGATGCTGAAGACGATATAGTCAATGGCACACATGGCAGCCAGTCCACCCAGGTAGAGCACACCCTCTCCCCAACTCAACTGCCGGCGGACATCGTCGACGCAGGCCAACACGATTACCGGCATCGCCCACACCGAGCAGAGGAAGATCATCAACGGCACAGGCACCGAGAAGGGATTGAGCGTCGGATGATAGTAGAAATGCTGCCACATCTGCGGCGCATACATCTGCAGGCTGGCATAGAGTGTAGCCGAGAAAGCCACCGTCAGACACAGCAAGGTGGGATAGAACGAGTCGATGTCGTGGAAATGAACGATATGTGCTTTGTGGCGCTTGATGTTCCAAAAGGCATAGCCCGCCGCGAAGACGGCGATGACACAAAGGAAGATGAGCACATGGTCGTTGCTGAATTCAGAGATGAACTGCGAGATGGGGTCGTCGGGCATCACACGGGGAAGCAGATAAGTCTCGCGTGCCCAGCCGAAAGCCGAACTGTCGTTGGCTAACTCCACCCACACCGAGTCGGTCTTGTCAGACGGTACCATGCGTATGTCGGCCACCACAAGGTGATCACCTTTGCGTACAAGGAAAGAGTCAGTAGGCAGCCCGCCGATATACTCTTCGGGCATCTGGCTGATCAGCGAAAGCGAGTCGGCCTTCACCACGAAGTTATAGTTGTTGGTGTAGTGGTGCGTCGAGAAGAACGACAACGAGTCGATCTGCCGCTCACTGAACTTAAAAGCAGCATGGTTGCGGCGGTGGGGCTGATAGCAACCCGTAAGCGAGAAGACTACCGCAAGCATGATCAGCAACAGACGAATGATTCTCATTCCGCGTAGATATTCATTTGACACAAGTCACATCTAAACTCCAGCCGGAAACGACGACCGTCACCGAGACGCAGCGTCAACGGCTCACGCCATCGTGGGGCAGTGCCGCCACGCTTGACACAGTGGCCGAGCGCATAGCGCAGACAATGGCGGCACTGCATCACCAGTGCTTTTCCGGGCTCCTTCACCTCAAAGGCCGGAGCCGCCACCTTGATGCCCTGCCGCTCATAGAACTGCCGGGAGAGATGATTGGCGACATTATATAAATAGGAGTAGGTGTCGTAGAGATCCTGCGGCTGCTCAAAGTTGACGCTGTGCTCAGTCTGCTCTGTTTCCTTACGATCTCCTTCTCCTGCATTCGTTTCGGTCTGTTGCTGCCCGTCAGCATTCTTCGTGGGCAGCATCTGATTTTGCTCAGTCGCCTCAACAATCTTTTTCTGCAAGGCTTCAGCTGCCTCCCGTCTCAACTCAGACAGCAGACTGGAAGGGATGAAAAGCTCGTCAGCGCCCTGCTCGATGATGATGTCGGCAGGCTCACAGTGGAAGACAGTCGTGCCGAGTTTGGCGAGCTGTTTCCGTATATTGTCGGTCTGTGGTCGCTTGGCGGCCTGGTGATCAAAAACGACAGACGCCTCGGCCCGCAAGTCTTTAGCCTCAGCGCCCTCTCCTACGACGCTTATTCTCACACGGAAACCGTCCTCTGTCAAGCCATAAACCATGGCTACAGGGATGCGCCGGTCGGCGGTCTTACCACTCAAAAGTTTCTCAAAGGCTACATCCTGGTTGCGATAGAGCGTCATGCCCTTTCTCAGATGTGCCGGCATCTTGAAGGGGAAGAGCCTTCCGCCTTCTACCCTATTGACACGGAAGCCTTCCAACTCATGCTCATCGTTGAGGAAGCACAGCCCGTCGCCATTGGCGAAGGCGGCAATACCTGCCACCGTGAACGAGTCGCGACGCAACTCCTTGACGTGTCCGACCATCTCGCCCAGTGCCTTCGGCGTGTCGAACGAGGCGATATCGGGCTGACGTCCATTGAGGAAATAAGTGGTGAAACCACGGTTGAACGTCTTCTTCAAGTCGGGCGTAAACCCATAGCTCACCTTTCCGAAGGAAGCCCTGCGGTAATCATCGGGCCGACGGCGCACGAGGTCATCGAGTTTCCGACTATAGGCGCTGACCACATTCTTGACATAGTCAGCCGTCTTCAACCGTCCCTCTATCTTGAACGAGCAGATGCCCGCATCGGCCAGTTCCTCCAGATGGTCGAGGCGGTTCATATCCTTCAACGACAACAGATGGCGGTCGTGCTCTATCGTACGGCCGTCAGCGTCGAGCAGATCGAACTTCATCCGGCAGAACTGAGCGCAAGCACCCCGGTTGGCCGACCGTCCGAAGCAGTGCTGCGAGGCGTAGCAGACTCCGGAATAGCTCACACAGAGCGCACCGTGGACAAAGCCCTCCAACTCTACAGTAGGTACGGCCTTGTGTATAGCCTTGATCTCATCCAACGACAACTCGCGAGCCAGGACGGCGCGGCTGAAACCCTGCTGTTGCAGCCACCGCACCTTACCGGCCGACCGTGTGTCGCACTGCGTGGAGGCATGAAGAGCCGGGGCGTAGCCCAGTTCCTTGCGCACACGTGCTATCAGCTCTATAGCAGCCATATCCTGAACCAAGAGCGCGTCGACCTTAGCCTCGGCCAACTGCTTCATGAGCTGATAAGCCTTGTCGATCTCATCCTCATAGATGAGCGTGTTGACCGTTACATACACACGGACACCATAGCGATGGGCATAGCCACAGAGTCGGCGAATGTCGTCGACGCTGTTGCCCGCCGCCACACGGGCGCCAAAATCAGATGCACCGATATAGATGGCATCGGCACCATGATCCACCGCAGCCATGGCACAGGCCAGATCGCGTGCGGGAGCAAGAAGTTCGAGTGTGCGTTGCTCTTTCATCAGCATTACTTAATCTCGTTGATGTTATAAGGCGTCTCCTGGTAGACGTAATAGTTGATCCAGTTGTTGAACAGCAGGTTGGCGTGCGAGCGCCAGGTGACTAACGGTCCTTTTGCGGGGTCGTTGTCGCGATAATAGTTCTTCGGCAGTTCCACGTCGTCGCGCTTTCCTGCGTCACGCTTATATTCCTTGTCGAGCGTGTCGGGAGCATATTCCAGGTGCCCGGTGATGAAGAACTCCCTACCCTCTCGCGCCATGACCATACTCACGCCGCTCTCCGGTCCCTCGGCGATGACGCGCAGTGCGTCGACCTTGTCGATGTCGCTGCGCCATACCTCGGTATGGCGGCTGTGTGGCATCATAAACACATCGTCGAAACCGCGGAAGATGGGCAGCAGGGGATCGAGCGGTGTCTGTGGGAAGATGCCGAAGCGCTTCTTCTCCAACGGATGCTTGGGTACCTGATAGAAATGGTAGAGGGCAGCCTGAGCGGCCCAACAGATATAGAGCGTGGAGGTGACATGGGTGCGGGCCCAGTCAAAGATGCCCGTGATCTCCTGCCAGTATTCCACATCCTCGAAAGCCATCTGTTCGATAGGGGCACCGGTGACGATCATGCCGTCCCATTTCTGCTCACTGAGGACAGAGAAGTCCTTGTAGAACATCTTCATGTGCTCGATGGGCGTGTTCTTGGGTGTGTGGCTGTGCAACTTCATGAAGTTGATCTCAATCTGCAACGGCGTGTTGCTCAACAGTCTGATCAGATCAGTCTCAGTGGTAACCTTCAACGGCATGAGATTGAGGATCACGATCTTCAACGGACGAATCATCTGCGTATGGGCACGGCTTTCGTCCATGACGAAGATATTCTCATGCTTCAAAATATCAATGGCCGGTAACTTATCGGGTAATCTTAATGGCATTGTCTCTTATCTTTAAAACACTATAGAATCCAGCGCAAAGATAGCAAAAAAAATGGAGAAAAGAGACAATAACAATCGAAAAAAGCAAGCAAGCACAAGTGGAAAGACAAATAAGGGTGGCCAGTGTTGGTCACCCTTATTCGTTATATCGGTTTACCAGAGCTCTAAGCGCTGATTTTCCGGAAGATACATCTTGTCGCCCTTCTTCACATTGAAGGCCTTGTACCATGCGTCGATGTGCGGCAGGGCACCGTTGACACGCCACTCACCGAGTGAGTGCGGATCGCGCTTGACACGGTTGCGGATCTCCTGGTCAGTGATGTTCTGACCCCAGACACCGGCGTAGGCGATGAAGAAGCGCTGGTCGGGAGTAAGGCCGTCGATGGTCTTCAGCGGTTTCTTGGCTGTAGCATGCTTGAAAGCATTGAAGGCCACCTGTAGACCTCCGTGGTCAGCGAGGTTCTCGCCGAGGGTGAACTTACCGTTGGCGTGCAGTCCAGGAAGCACCTCAATACTGTCGAAGAAGTCGGAGTAGAGCTTAGCGCGCTTCTCAAAACCTTTGGCATCGGCAGCTGTCCACCAGTCGTGGAGATTGCCGTTGGCATCGTACTGACGGCCCTGGTCGTCGAAGCCGTGAGTCATCTCGTGGCCGATGACCACACCGATGGCACCATAGTTGAAGGCGGCATCAGCCTTCGGATCGAAGAACGGGCGCTGCAGGATGCCTGCAGGGAAGCAGATCTCGTTGGTTGTCGGATTGTAGTAGGCATTGACCGTCTGTGGTGTCATGAACCACTCATCGCGGTCGACAGGCTTACCAGCCTTGTCTGCAATCATCTTGTCAACAGCGAACTCGCGTGTAGCAAGTACGTTGTCGTAGTAGCTCTTCGAAGGATCGATGGTGAGCTTGGAATAGTCGGTCCACTTGTTGGGATAGCCGATCTTGACGTAGAACTTATCGAGTTTCTCGTGGGCATTCTTTTTTGTGGAGTCGCTCATCCAAGTCTGAGCGTCGATGCGCTCGCCGAGGCTGATCTGCAGGTTGTGCACGAGTTCCTCCATCATCTTCTTGCTGGAAGCAGGGAAGTAGCGCTCGCAATACATCTTACCGAGCGCCTCGCCCATCGCGCTCTCGACCTGGTTGGTAGCACGCTTCCAAAGCGGATACTCCTCCTTGCGGCCACTCATGGTCTTGCCGAAGAAGTCGAAGTTGGCCTGACGGATCTCGTCGGTGAGGTAAGAGGCAGAGCTCTGGATGACGTCCCACTCCATGAGGGCACGCAACTCGTCGGGAGTCTGCAAAGCCATCAGACTGTTGAGAGCTGTGAAGAAGGCGGGCTGTCCGACATTCATCTCCTGGATGTAGTCGAGCTTCACGCCCTCAGCCTCAGCCATCTGGCAGAGCGGAATGTTGGGATAGTTATCCTCAAACTCCTTCAGGCTCATCTTGTTGTAGTTGGCCTGGGGATCACGGAGCTCGGTATTGCTCTTGGAAGCAATGGCCAGCTCAGTCTCAGCGCGGAAGACATCAGCGGCCTTGGCACTGGCCTGCGCATCGGAGAAGCCGTAGAGCTTGAACATGCGCACGAGATGCTTCTTGTAAGCGTCACGGATGTCGCTTGTCGCCTTGTCGTTGTTAAGATAGTAGTCCTTCTGTCCCAGTGTCAGTCCACCTTGTGAGAGGCAGAGGATGTTGCGGGTGACGTTTTTGTCATCGGCACCGAAATAAGAGCCAAAAGGCACACCATAGCCGATCTTGGCATATTTCAACTGCAAGTCGTGGAGCTGGTCGAGCGTCTTGGCAGCCTCCATCTCGTCGAGCAGCGGCTTCACGGGAGCCAGTCCCTCCTTGTTGCGGCGGTTCTGGTCCATGGCGAGCTTATAGAAATCGCTGAGCTTGCGCTCGGTGGTGCCCTCCTTGAACTTCTTCTTGGTCAGAGAAGTAAGGATGCTATTGACCTGCTTGTTGACGTTTTCCTGCAACATGTCGAAGCTGCCATAGCGGCTGTAGGCGGCAGGCAGCGGGTGGAGTTTCTGCCATCCACCCGTGGCATAACGATAGAAATCATCGGCAGGACGGACACTCTTGTCGAAGTTCGTCATGTCGAGTCCCGACTGGTTCTGCGCCATCAGGCCCTGTGCGGGCGCTGCAACGAGCATCAGCATCGGGAGAATCTGTTTCATGTTCATCATTGTTTTATTTTAAAGTTAGAAATTTATAGAGACTATAGAGGCTATAGAAACTATAGAGACCATAGCGGTCAGAGGCTATTAGCCCAACTCTTCCACTTTCTCGGAGAGTTCCATCCAACGGTCGTTTTCCTTGTCGAGCGCCTCCTGGGTTGTGGAGTATTCGTTGACGAGCTGCATGTTGGCCGCATTCTTGGGATCCATGAGCAGCGCATCAAGCTCTTTGAGGCGGGCCTCCATCTTGGCGATCTTTGCCTCAGACTCTTCCACGGCACGCTGGGCCTTGCGCAACTTCTTCTGCTTCTCCTTGTGCTCCTCCCAAGACTCCTTGGTGGCAGGCTGGGACGCACCCGGCTGTGCTGCCCCACCCTTCGCGGGAGACTGAACCTGCGGCGTGGCAGAAACTGTAGTGGCGGCTGCGGCTGTCTTTTCCTCAGCGGCAGCCTTGCCGTTGAGGGCCTCGTGGATGGTCTCGGCATTGTGAGCCCGCAGATAGTCATAGATGCCACCGATGTGCTCCTTGACCTGTCCACCGCCAAACTCATAGACCTTTGACACGAGTCCGTCGAGGAAGTCACGGTCGTGGCTGACGATGATGGCCGTACCGTCGAAAGCTTTGATGGCCTCCTTGAGCACATCCTTCGACGGCATGTCGAGATGGTTGGTCGGCTCATCAAGGATGAGCAGGTTGACCGGCTCAAGCAACAGACGGATCATGGCCAGTCGGGAACGCTCTCCGCCGGAGAGCACGCCGACCTTTTTTTCAGAGATCTCACCACCAAACATGAAGGCGCCGAGCAGGTCGTTGATCTTCAGACGCATCTCACCCGTGGCCACACGGTCGATGGTGTCGTAGATTGTCAGGCTCTCATCGAGCAACTGTGCCTGGTTCTGCGCGAAGTAGCCAATCTGGACGTTGTGCGCAATCTTCAGCGTACCGGTGAAGGGAATCTGTCCCATGATGCACTTGACGAGCGTGGACTTACCCTCACCGTTCTTACCGACAAAGGCTACCTTCTCGCCACGCTTGATGGTCATGTTGACATGGGAGAAGATGGTGTGAGTGCCATAGTCCTTGCGCACGTCGTCGCAGATGACAGGATAGTCGCCACTGCGCAGACACGGCGGGAACTTGAGGTGCATGACCTTGTTGTCGACATCATCGACCTCGATGGGCACAATCTTCTCAAGCTGGCGGATGCGTTGCTGCACCTGCACAGCCTTGGTGGCCTGATAGCGGAAGCGCTCAATAAACGCCTTAGTGTCGGCGATCTCCTTTTGCTGGTTCTCGTAAGCACGCAACTGCTGCTCGCGACGCTCCTTGCGGAGCACGACATACTGATCGTACTTCACCTTGTAGTCTTCGACATGGCCGCAGGTGATCTCTAAGGTGCGGTTGGTGACGTTGTTGATGAAGGCGCGGTCGTGGCTGACGAGGACCACTGCACTGGAGCTCTGAGCCAGGAACTGCTCAAGCCACTGAATAGACTCGATGTCGAGGTGGTTGGTAGGCTCGTCGAGAAGGAGCACGTCGGGATGCTGGAGAAGAATCTTCGCCAGCTCGATGCGCATGCGCCAACCGCCGGAGAACTCGCGTGTAGGCCGGTCGAAATCGCTGCGCTCAAAGCCCAGTCCGGTGAGCGTGCGCTCCATCTCAGCCTCGTAGTTCTCTCCTCCCATCATCATATAGCGCTCATGGGTCTGGGTGAACTTATCAACCAGGGCCATGTAGTCTTCACTCTCATAATCGGTGCGCTCGGCCATCTCCTGCTGCATCTTGTCGAGCTGCTCCTTGATATGGATATGTCCGGCGAAAGCCTTGCGCGTTTCCTCGCGCACGGTCGTGTCATCCTGAAGTTTCATCACCTGTGGCAGATAGCCCACGGAAGAGCCGTTGGGCACCGACACCGTACCGGAGGTTGGCTTTTGTAGGCCACAGAGTATTTTCAGCATGGTGGATTTTCCGGCACCGTTCTTACCCACGAGGGCCACACGGTCGCGGTCGTTGATGACAAAGCTGACATCGTGGAACAGCGGCCGGGTACCAAACTCCACCTTGAGATTCTCTACTGAAATCATTTCAAAAATATATAAACATCACAAAAAGCAAAACAGGATAGCGGAGTCTTTCGGCATCGCTATCCTGTTTCTTATCTACAAAACTCTGATTGCTCAGGGCTTTTCTTTACTTCACCTTGTCAACGATGGCCTTGAAAGCCTCAGGATTGTTGACAGCGAGGTCAGCGAGAACCTTGCGGTTGATCTCGATGCCTGCCTTGTGGAGAGCACCCATCAACTGGCTGTAGCTCATGTCAGAGAGACGAGCGGCAGCGTTGATACGCTGAATCCACAGAGCGCGGAAGTTGCGCTTCTTGTTACGACGGTCACGATAAGCGTAGGTAAGACCCTTCTCCCAAGTGTTCTTAGCTACTGTCCAGACATTCTTGCGAGCTCCATAGTAACCTTTTGTGAGCTTCAGAATTCTTGTTCTCTTTGCTTTAGATGCAACGTGATTTACTGATCTTGGCATAATTTTGTTCTTTAAGCGTTCGACTAAAAAGGTTTACGATTAACGGAGGCAGAGCAGACCACGAACCTGCTTGAGGTTTGCGCCGTCGACCAAAGTCTGATGGTCGAGGTTTCTCTTTTGCTTCTTTGTCTTCTTAGTCAGAATGTGACTGTGGTAAGCGTGATGACGCTTGATCTTACCCGTACCGGTGAATGTGAATCTCTTCTTTGCACCGGAGTTAGTCTTTACTTTTGGCATTTTTTGTTGTTTTAAAGTTGATATGAATTGAAAGGTGGCAACGCATATACCCGGCGGTACCACTCAGTATTTCTGTCTCTTAGTCTTTCTTATCCCCGTCAGCGGCCTCAGCGAGCTTGCGGAGGGCTTCACCGCCCTTGGCATTGGCTAAGAGTCCGTTTTTCTCAGCCTTCTCGGCAGCCTGTGCCTTAGCCTCTTCTTTGGCCTTGGCCTCAGCAGCGAGACGGTCGCGCTTCTGCTGGCTCTGCTTAGCGATGCCTGCCTTCTTCGGAGCGAGGAACAGAAACATCTTCTTGCCTTCGAGCTTTGGCATCTGCTCTACCTTGGCATACTCCTCCAAGTCGTTGGCAAAGCGCAGCAACAGCACCTCGCCCTGCTCCTTGAAAAGGATGGAACGGCCACGGAAGAACACGTAAGCGCGCACCTTGTTGCCCTCTTCGAGGAACTCCTTGGCATGCTTGAGCTTGAACTGGTAGTCGTGGTCGTCGGTCTGAGGTCCGAAGCGGATCTCCTTCACCTCCACACGCACCTGCTTTTGCTTCATCTCTTTGGCACGCTTCTTCTGCTGATAGAGGAACTTGCTATAGTCGATGAGACGACAAACGGGCGGCTGTGCGTTGGGCGAGATCTCCACGAGGTCTACCCCTTGTTGATGAGCCAAGTCAAGTGCCTGACGTGTAGGCATTACTTGTGAGCCGTCGTCGCTTACGACTCGTACTTCCCGTACATGAATCTGACCGTTGACACGGTACTGATTCTTCTGATTGTCTTTCTTCATCCAGCTATATTAAAGTCATTTTTATTTTGGTTTTAGGGTATAACATACCCATACAGCGTGCAAAATTACTAAAAGTTTTCCGTTCCACCAAACTTTTCCTCAGAAAAAGATGATTTACCTGCTCAGCAAGTGCGTGGGACACAGATAGTCCACAACCTGACGGTCGGCGGGTAACCAGTGGACGCCGCCGAGATGGTCTTCCGGCAGCCAGCACGCATCTTCAGCCTCCAAAAGTTCAAGGTGTCCGGAGACGACATGGCAGACAAAGCAGTGCATCGTGAGATGGAAAGCAGGATAGTCGTGCTCCACCGTCATGACGAAGCGGTCGACAGAGACCTCTGTGTTCAGCTCCTCACGTATCTCCCGCCGCAAGGCGTCCTCACGGCTTTCGCCCTCCTCGATTTTTCCGCCGGGAAACTCCCACCAGTCTTTCCACTCGCCATAGCCACGCTGCGTGGCGAAGATCAGGCCGTCACGGCAGATAATGGCAGCCACTACTTCGATATGTTTCATGTCTTAAATATAATAGGTATAACCCGATGCAAAGTTACAAAGAATATCCGGCATTCCGCTCCCCCTACCCTATGATTTTGCCAATATAGCCTTATACAATGGTTAAAACGATTGAACAAAGACCTTTCACCTGCATTTTCATTCTGAAGAAAACTCTAAGGCGTTTCTCAGAAAAGTAGCATCACAGGGCACAGCAATGGTTTATTTGTTTTTGTAAAAGGTATCGTGTTCATGAGTTCTCACCTCCCAACACAGAGTTTATCCAGTGTGCCAGTTCCATCCTGGCTTTTTGTGATGGGCAGAAAGCTTTTCTGATGTTCCTATCGTAGGCTTTTGACATTAAGAGCAAAGCCTTTTGGTGTCAGTACTACGGGCAGATTACTCCAGTACAAAGCCGAGATTACTCCAGTACAAAGCCGAGATTACTCCAGTACTTCACCGTAGTACTCTGTCGACTCCGCCGCTGTCTTCCGCCTATAAGTGCTATGAGCAATGTCGCGCTCATGTCTCGCAGTCTTCCACCTTCCTGTCTGTCTGAGATCCTTGTCCCTTTGTTCCTATGTCTTTAAAATATTTCTTGATTTGGATTTTCACTTCCATCAATGATTATTTTCCTTTTTGTCTGAATACTGCGCACGCCACTCTCTGCGGCCCTGCCAGACATTCATATCAGGAACCTCATCCTTTGGCTTTTGCCATTGCCTCCTTTATTTGTCTTTCGAGCTCTTCTCCATTTTGATGAGCAACAGTCCGATGCCAGTCCAGATCAACTCGCGCACACGAACGATCAACGCCACAAAGATACCGGCACTGGCAGTGAGGCCTAAGCTGGTTGTGGACATGAGGAAACCGCCCTCGCGACCGCCCAACTGCAAAGGAATGAAGAAGAGCAGGTTGGCAAAGAGCGAGGTGAAGGCCAGGATGAGCACACAATAGATGAAATTGACGTGGGGCATGAGCACAAGGAGAATGAAGAAAATCTCCAAAGCAGAACAGATGCGGCACGAGAGCTCCAATAGTACGGCACCGATGAAGTTGCGCGGTTGCTGCTTGTGCAGGGCTGCGATCTGCCGGTCTATGGTGTTGAGTTGCTCACGATGACGCTCGACAAACGGAGTAGCCCACCGCTTGATCATGGGCAGATGACTCAGGAAGTTCATCACTCGGTTGGCCAAGCCCTTTTGGTATCCTACCATAAAGAACCAGACACCGAGAATACAGAAACAGATGATGGCCAGCATAAGCACCGTATAGAATACGGAGAAGGAATGGACAAAGAGAAAGACGATGGCCGAGAGCAACCAAAACCAAAAGTGACTGAAGATATGGGTCATGGCATAGAGGATCACCGACGACGAAGCACGCTCTGTGCCAATCTTCGGTGCCAGCTCCATGATGCGGTAGGGCTCACCACCCATCAGTCCGCCCGGTGTGGCATAGTTGAGGGCAAAGCCCGACACCGTGATCTTGTAGAGCCACAGAAAGGAGATGCGCTTCACTGGCTTGTCGTCGGCCGACGGCTGGTTGCACACTCCCTTGATGATCAGATACCACGCAGAAGTGTTGAACACATAGAGAAACATCCACAGCGCTACGACGGCGAAAAACCAGTAGCCCGCATGTTTCAGTCCCGCCCATACCTGAGCAAAGTCAAGCTGGGTGACCATAATGATCAACACGATGAGTCCAAAAATGAAGAAGCCGTTCTGGTATTTCTTTTTCATGCTGTCGAAAGATGTAGTATGCTAATTGTATGTTATTGTTCCTTGCTGTTACTTTCCTGAGTCTTGGCGGCGGAAGCAGGACGGTTGCCGAGGCGCTCCTTGATGGCGTTCTCATGCTTTTTGGGGATAGAGAAGCGCACCTTCTCGCTGTCGTCCTTCTTCTCGTGATAGAGTTTAGGCAGCGGGTTGGCCAGCGGCTCGTCGTAGGCACGGCGGTTGCGGAAGCCGTCGATGGCGGCATAGATGGCGTGACGCAGCGGCGTGGGATCGGCTACGCCCTGTCCGGCGATGTCGTAGCAAGGAGAGAGGTCAGGAGCCGTGGCCACCAAGGGCAGTCCACCGAGATAGCGGACATTGTTGTCGGGATGGAGCGTCTTGAACGGAGCCAGTCCCTGATCGTGGTACATGGAGAGGATCGCGTCGAAATGATAGTAGTCGCCCTGCTGGAAGAAGAGATCAGCCTGATAAGGGCCGAAGACATTGACACCAGCATCAGCCAACTTCTGAATGGCGGGCTCGATAGCCTCAGTCTCCTCCTTGCCCTCAGCCTTACCGTCAACGTCCGGGTTAAGGGCGAGCACGGCGATGCGGGGATTGGAGACACGCATGTCGCGACGCAGCGTGGTGAAGAGGATCGCCACCTGCTCGATGATGTCGTGAGAAGTGATGGCAGCAGGAACATCCTTCAGGCTGATCTCGTCAGTCATCAGTGCCATGCGCATATCTTCGTTGATGAGCAGGCTCTGCGCTTTCTTGCCTTCACCGATGCACTGCTCGATATATTTCGCACGACGCGGGAAGTCGAAGCCACCCACATGAGCCTCACCCTTGTCGGCAGGAGCGCAGACGAGCACATCGAAGAGTCCGTCTTTGTAGTCGGTGATCGCACGGTCGAGAGCTTTCACGGCAGCTAACGTGGCATCGGGAGAAGGAATACCCATCTCCACCTTGATCTCTTCGTCGACAGCCGGAATGATGTTGAGCTTACCGTCCTGGGCAGCGCTGGCGTCGTTGATGATGGTGAAGTTATCTTTGATGCCCAGTGCCTTGCTATGATAAGCGGCCACTTTGGGAGAGCCATATATAATAGGAGTACAGAGCTCAAACATATCTGTCTCCTCAAAAGCTTTGAATATAAGCTCATAGCCGATACCGTTGGTGCTGCCGTGGGTGATGGCCACGCGTATTTTGTTGTTGTTCATGGTTGTTTGGTCTTATATATTAGTCTTGAATATTTTTATGTTAGAAATCATTGATCTTTGCGCTTAGCTTGCCTCATGGTATAGAGCACGGCTTCGAGACGGCGGATTGCATTGCGCTTGGTCTTGCCCGGAGCGAACACAAAGCCCTCGACGACGATATGGCGGCAAACAAAGTTGCCTTGCCGATCGGGCTGCTGCAATGGAAGCGTACGACTGACAAACGGACCGCCCATGGCATCGCCCGTCATCATCCACAAGCCACGGTAGAAGCCGCGGCCATCGGTCAATACGCTTTCGGGCACCGTAGCCATGTGCATGCTGTCGGTCTCGCCAAGGATGTTGCGGCCAAGCATATAGTCGCGGGCACCCATGAAATTGCGGGCCTCGCTGTCGACATAGCCAGCTGTCTTTACGTCACGTCCACCATGATTAGCCTTCACATCGGAAGCGGTGACTGGACTCCAATCACGATAGACCACAATGTTTTGCATCATGGTGGCTGAGTTGTTGCTCAACCAAAGGAAGTCCTTGCTCTGCTTGCTAGCAATCATGTCGGCAGGTATCCACAACTCTATGCCGAACATCTTCCGGACGAGCTTCTCAGCTTTGACGTGCCGCTCATGACGCAACATGCTGAGTTGTTTCCTTGCCTCTGAGCGGTTGAGGAGAATGCGCAGCCGTCGTCCGATGCTGTCGATGCTATTGTGAAGCACTGTTGCAGAAGGTGCTCCGATGTGCACCACGGTTTGAGGCTGTGCCCACACATTGCGCTCACTGCGGATGGAGGGACGGGTGTAAGCCTCAGCATTGATGTCGACAATCACGATGTTGCGCGTATAGCGGAGTGTGTTGCCGAAAGCCTTCGTACTGACCTCCGACACGTCGAAACTCGGTTCGGGTTGTGGCAAGCCCTCCACATCGGCAGAGAGTGCGCGGCGCACCATGCCTACCGTGTCGCCCACCAGCAGCACTTCATAGAGCTGTCCGCCGGAACGGGGCAGCAAGCCACCATTGCGACAACTCACAAGAGCAAACAGCAGCAACAACAGAGCACTTCTGAGACTCACTGCGCTATGGGCGATAAGCTTCACGGAATGGTGCGGTTTCTATTTTGATTCAGCTTTCTTCTTAGCTGTGCTGAGCAGTCCACAGGCGGCAAAGATGTCTTGCCCACGGCTGGCGCGGATCGTCGTGTAGATGCCGTGCTGTGTGAGATAGTCACGGAAACTCTCCATCTTCTCCTCGCTGGCTCCATGCAAGGGCACGTGGGGTATCTGATGGAAGCGGATGAGGTTGACACGGCATTCAAGGCCGTGGAGCAGACGCACGATGGCCTGGGCATGAGCCTTGGAATCATTGAGTCCGCCAAAGACGATATACTCAAACGAGAGGCGACGCTGATGGGAGAAGTCGTAGTTGCGAAGCAGTTCCACGATGTCCTCAATCGCCATACCTCTCTCTGCCGGCATGAGCTCCTGGCGCTGCTCATGGAGCGGTGAGTGAAGGCTGATGGCCACATGGCACTGGCTTTCTTCGAGGAAGCGCTTGAGCTTGTCCTTGAGGCCGACACTGCTCACGGTGATGCGCTTGGGACTCCAAGCGTAACCATAGGAAGCAGTAAGGATCTCGGTGGCTCGCAGCACATTGTCGAGGTTGTCCATCGGCTCGCCCTGTCCCATAAACACGATGTTGGTGAGCTTGTCACGCTCGGGCAGACTGTAGATCTGATTGAGGATATCAGTGGCTGTGAGGTAGCCCTCAAAGCCCTGCTTACCCGTTTGGCAGAAGAGACAGTTCATCTTGCAGCCTACCTCACACGAAACGCAGAGTGTGGCACGATCGTCCTCGGGGATGTATACCGTCTCGACAAACTTGGTGCCTGCCGGTACCGAGTCAGCACCGGCGGTTGTGACGACGGGGAAGAGATATTTGATGGTTCCGTCCTTGGAGTGCTGGGCATCAATAGGCTTGGCACAGCCAATCTGGTAGAGCTCATTGAGCTTCTCGCGGTTGGCCTTGGAGATGTTTGTCATCTCGTCGATGGAACTCACATGCTGGGTGTAGATCCATTTTGCCATCTGTCCTCCGGCGAAGGAAGGCATGCCAAGCGACACAGCCACTTGCTTGAGCTCGGGCAGTGTCATGCCAAGGAGATTTTTCTTATTCATGGTACTATTCATAGTGCAAAGATACAAACTTTTTGAGTAAAGTAGGGATTTTGTGCCATAAAATAGCTATCTTTGCATCATTAACACCTTTATTATATAGGATTATGTCTATGGAATCATCGAGTCGGAAATATCATTGTGAACCACAAGTGAAGGTGGGAATCGTCAGTGGCGTGACCATTCATTTCGCATTGAATGGCCCCTACACGGTACTGGGACGCAAGGCAGTAGGCGCTCAGACGGTGGAGATGACACCCAGCGGTATCGTGTGGAACAACGAGGTATATCCCGAGCTGGTCTTCTCGCCTTTGGCAGATGACGCGTCGTTCTCGCTGAGCGATGTGACCATAGGCGTGAACTTTCACTGGGAGCGCAAAGAGACTCAGACTTTCTTGGGTACGCTGCATCTCATAAAGAACGGCGACAAGGTTTGCGCTGTCAATGAACTGCCGGTGGAGAAATATCTGGAAAGCGTGATCTCCAGTGAGATGAGTGCTACGTCGAGTCTGGAACTGCTCAAGGCGCATGCGGTCATCTCGCGCTCGTGGCTGCTGGCTCAGATGAAAAAACGAAAAGGAGAACAGCCGACAGACGAAGTGAAAGCACAAGGAAAAACAGCTGCTGACGAGATGGTAGAAGACGAGGATCGTATCGTGAAATGGTATGACCGCGAAGACCACACACTGTTTGACGTCTGTGCCGATGACCATTGTCAGCGCTACCAAGGCATCACCAAGGAGACCAGTCCGCACGTGGCGGAAGCCATCAGACTGACAAGAGGTGAGATTTTGACTTCCGACGGTGAAATCTGTGACGCACGGTTCTCGAAGTGTTGTGGCGGCGTGACAGAAGAATTCCAATATTGTTGGGAGAACAGCCCCAAGACTTACCTGAAGGCGGTGGCTGACACGGCTGAGATGGTCAAGAGTCAAGAAGACAAGAACAAGAACAATAGGAGTAACAATAGCGGCAATGCGCTGGTTCCCGACTTGACGGTAGAGGCTGCGGCTGAGCGGTGGATACGCTCCACGCCACCGGCTTTCTGCAACACGAAAGACAGAGAAGTGCTGTCGCAAGTGCTCAACGACTATGATCAGGAGACAACGGATTTCTATCGCTGGACCGTGGAATACACGCAAGAGGAATTGGCTGAGCTGATTCAGCGAAAGACAGCACTCAAGTTGGGACGCATCCGCGACCTCGTGCCTTTGCAGCGGGGGAAGAGCGGCAGAATCTGTCTGCTGAAAATCATCGGTGAGAACCATGAGTTGATCATAGGCAAAGAGTTGGAGATACGACGGGCACTTAGCGACAGTCATCTCTATAGCTCAGCCTTTGTGGTGGACAAAGCGGGAGAGGATGCCGACGGATTCCCAAAAAGCTTTACCCTCCACGGAGCTGGATGGGGACACGGCGTGGGACTCTGTCAGATTGGTGCCGCGATGATGGGCGCCAAAGGCTATGACTATGACAGAATCTTAGCACACTATTATCCCGGCGCCAGCCTCACAAAGCTATACGTTTAAAACCAGTTACGACCATTTACGACTATGCTCAATAATACAAAAGAGAGAACACGAGCAACTTTTCAAGATCAAGAACACAGGTCGCCTTGGCTATGGGTGCCGTCGCTGTCGTTTGCCGACGGATTGCCTTTGGTGACGATTATGACCCTATCGGTGATCCTCTATAAACAGCTGGGACTGAGCAATGCCGAGATCACCTTCTATACATCGTGGCTCTATCTGCCTTGGATATTAAAACCGGTATGGAGTCCGCTCATCAATGTGGTGAAGACCAAACGCTGGTGGATCGTGCTGACGGAAGTACTCCTGGGCGCAGCCTTCGGTGGAGTAGCCTTCACGATACCTACCTCGTTTTGGCTGCAAGGCTCTCTGTTCTTCTTCTGGGTAATCGCCTTTGCGGGTGCCAGCCACTGCATCTCTGCCGACGGCTTCTATATGCTTGGACTCAACACCCATCAGCAGGCTACGTTCATGGGGATCCGCTCGCTGTTCGACCGTCTGGCCACAATCTTCGCGCAAGGCGTACTCGTGATGATAGCTGGCAATCTGCAGGTGGTCTTCCGCAACAGCATCTCCTACTCGTGGAGTCTGACATTCTTTGGTGTCACGGGACTGTTTCTGCTGTTGTGGCTTTGGCATAACTGTGTATTGCCGCGCCCCAAAGAGGATGCCAAGCGCCCGTTTGTCAACTTCAAAACCATCGGTGACGAGTTTACGCATACCTTCCGCACATTCTTTGCCAAGGAACAGATATGGGTGGCACTGATGTTCATCATCTTCTTCCGCATGCCGGAGGGACTGATGGAAAAGGTGTCTGCGCTCTTCCTCATCGACTCGGGACATAACGGAGGACTGGGACTCTCGCCTCAGGAATATGGACTCGTACAAGGTACCGTGGGCATCATCGGCGTGTCATTGGGAGGCATCTTAGGAGGCATCCTCGCAGGTAAAGACGGACTGAAGAGATGGATATGGCCGATGGCCTTGGCTTTCTTTCTGCCGCAAATGGTCTACCTGCTGCTGAGCTACACGCTCTCTTCCAGTCTGTGGATGATCAGCCTTTGCGTGTTTGTGGAGCAATTCGGCTATGGCTTCGGACTGACTGCCTACACGCTATACCTTATATATTATAGTCGCGGCGAATACAAGACCAGCCACTATGCACTGGGATCCGCTATCATGTCACTCTCGATGATGCTGCCGGGAATGGTATCCGGTGCACTGCAAGACATGATGGGCTATCGTCATTTCTTCACGCTCTCATTGGTTTTCAGCCTTCTCACCCTCTTGGTCGTAGGCCGGCTGAAAATCGACAAAGAGTTTGGAAAAGCAGAGCAGGAACAAGGATTAGAACAAGAACAAGAGAAAGAGTTGGAAGCATAAGACTGCTGAGACGTACACTACTTGGCTCACGACAGACAGAATAGAGGCTTCAAACAATACGGTATCCATTTCCTGCGGACACCAATAGTACAAAAACAAAGATGCCGCAACCTCGCAGTATATACTTGCGGAGTTGCGGCATTATTATGTTCACTGAATGTCTATTTCTGCGTCATTATCATATCTGATGACCATGTCTATTTCACGACACCGATAATCTCTTTCACGCTCTTGCATCCGTGGCGCTCCAGCCACTGAGCCATGCCATTCTTGACTTTCACGGTGACGGCGGGATCGATGAAGTTAGCCGTACCAATCTCAATGGCTGTGGCTCCTGCCATCATAAACTCGATAGCGTCTTCCGCTGTCATGATGCCTCCCAAGCCTAACACAGGTATCTTCACGGCTTTAGCCACATCATGCACCATTCTCACGGCGACAGGCTTGACAGCCGGACCACTGAGTCCACCGGTACCAATACTCAACTTGGGACAGCGGTGCTCGATGTCGATGGCCATACCCATCAGCGTGTTGATGAGCGACACGCTGTCTGCGCCCTCAGCCTCGCAAGCACGGGCGATATCAGCAATGGAAGTGACATTGGGCGATAGCTTCACGATGAGCGTCTTGTGATAGACTTTGCGCACTGCCTTTACCACACTGGCAGCACCCTCGCAGGTGACACCAAAAGCCATACCGCCATCCTTCACATTGGGGCAGGAGATATTCAGCTCAATAGCCGGAATACGATCCAGCTCGTCGATACGCGCTGCGCACTCGGCATAGCGCTCTGGTGAGGAACCGCTCACGTTGACGATGAAATGCGTCGGAATGTCTTTTATCTCAGGATAGATATGCTCACAGAAATAGTCCACACCTTTGTTTTGCAATCCCACGCAGTTGAGCATACCACTGGCTGTCTCTGCCATACGCGGATAGTCGTTGCCCTCGCGCCACTCCAGCGTGGTGCCCTTGACGATGATACCGCCGATTTCCTCCAAAGGCACCAAGTCGGCAAACTCCACACCATAGCCAAACGTACCGCTGGCGGTCATGACAGGATTGGATAATTCGAGCTGATGAATATTGACACTTAAATCTACCATAACAACTTCTTAATATTAAACACAGGTCCTTCTTTGCATACACACTGATTGCCTTCGACAGTCTTCTCCACACAGCACAGACACGCACCCAGTCCGCAGGCCATCATATTCTCCAACGACACCTCGCAAGGAATATTCTTCTCTTTGGCAAATCTCGCCACTGCCTTCATCATCGGAGTAGGACCGCACGTCTGAATGAAATCGAAATGCTCATTCTGCAAAACAGAGTGGTTCGTGACAAAACCTTTCTCACCTGCAGAAGCATCCTCCGTGGTGATATATACCTTACCGAATTTATTAAACAAATCCAACTCTAATAAATCTTTAGCAGAGCGGGCACCAAGCAAGAATACTGGTTCGCCACCCTGGCGCTTGATCTCAGCACCCTGATAGAGAACTGGGGCCACGCCGACACCACCGCCTACTAAAAGCACACGCAGTCGCTGATCGTCATCCGGCTTTTCGCAGGCAGAGAAAGCTGCCGCATCACCACAAATCACAGACTTGATAGCAGCAAGATCACTGAAGCCATTGCCCAAGGGGAAGAGGCAGTTGAGCGTGTCACCGGCCTTTAGCTTAGCCATGTGCTTCGTACCTTCACCGACAGCGGCCACAAGCAGCCACAACTCATTGCGGGAGACATCTACGAAGTTGATCGAGATAGGGCGGCGGAGAAAGGTAGTGGGACTGTCCTCAACGTGGATGTTGACAAACTGTCCCGGCATCATCTCCGGAAGAGGTCGCTTGGAAGTGAGCTTGAGCAGAACATGATGATCACTGATATGTTCGTTCGATGCCACTGTCAAGTCCATACAATATTTCTTCATATAAATGGATTTAAAGGGTCTTTCTTCTTTGCAAGAGCTTCACCACAGCGATATGTCGGGCTTACTCTTTCTCTATATCCGGGCATTCACCTTTTCTATATTCAGCCATACACCTTTCTATCCTCAGGCTTACACCTTATTATATATAGAGAATGATATGTAGAGGAGCAGCACCCCATGTTTTCCCATCGGGCTCACCCCTCTGCCATAATTCAGCTACAAACTTACACAAAAAAAACAAGAAATCGGCATTTCTATCCCGACAATATTTCATCCTATGGCAAGAATTGCTCTTTCGCAACCTAAATCACAACCAGTTCTGAAGATAAAAACACCATGCAGCACATAAAAAAGACTCCTCATGAAGCAAACTGCATCGCTCCATGAGGAATTCAAACAGCCTTATCCCGGTAGCATCTCGAAACTGCAAAAGACAGACATTATTTCTTCGGCACAAACGACTCCCACGTCTGATCGTCATAGAAGATCCTTATCTCCGTTATCTTTCGTTGTGGTTTGTCAACATATTTCACGATCACCTTTTCTGCCTGAGAAGCAGCAGCGCGAGCAGATTGACCACCTTTACCATTATCTTGTCCAAAGAGCGAAGGTTGCTGTGCAGCTGGAGCAACACCAGCTGAAGCTGGATTTTCGGCACTATGCACACCATCGGACAGTGATGCGTCGCTTGCTGTGCCACCATCTGCGGAAGCATCGCCGTCAGCAGAATCAGATTGCTGAGCATTATCACCGGCAGTGGGGGAGTTGCTCACATACATCGGACCGGTTCCAAACATCAGCCAGTTGATGGAGATTTTGGGGAAGTGCTGATGGATATTCTCCACGATTTGCAGGGTTGGGCGTGTTCGGCCATTGAAGATACCGCTGAGGGTGCCTTCTGAGATGCCCGTGAACTGCGCGAAAATTTTTTGCGTCATGTGCTGATTTTCCATCAGCTTCTTAATTCTATCTTTCATATCAGGTGCCATAGAGATGAAAAGGGGCTAAAAAGCCGCCTTCACTTAAGTATTTGCAAAGTTAAATCAAAAAATCGATATTTGCAAATGTAAAGAGGAGAATTTTAATCCTAAAACAGTATTCAACAAACCAAATTATATGAGTTTCAGAATTTGAATATTATAATCGGTATTTCATGATTTGCAAAGTCAAATACTGTCTACAAAACGTATATGAAGCTTTAAATCAACGATTCAAGTCAACTGTTTGGCTTTTATATGGCATATCTGCATGTTATATATAGAAAAGGCTCAAAAAGGGCACTTTTGAAGGTATAAAGCCTTATTTTTATGTATGTGACTTCTCGAATTTCTGCTTCTTATGTTGATAATCAGAGATTTATCTTTAAATAGAATATCTGCATACTTTTGCATTCATGTTTTTAAATTCATACTTGTAGATTTGAATAACTAAATTATATATATGTTCAGTACTTCAAACGATTTGAAGATTCAATTTTATATATTGGATTTCAATTAGACTTCTTAAATTCATAGATTGAAATTCGATGGTTTAAAACTAAAATAAACGTTAATCGTAAATTTTAAGATGCCCAGAATGCCGTTTTTCGCTATTTTGGCGAAAATTCGGGCAAGGATAGGAGTTGGTTCTGATTTTTAAAATCTCAGCAAAAAAATTTAGCCTAACTTCGCTCATTCTGAGGAAGTTAGGCTAAAAAACGGGTACTTTCTCAACTTTCAATCTAGAGAAAAACAGGTGCTATTTTGGCGTTTTTCAGTGCTTTTCAGTGCAAAATGAAGAAGATAAGCTCCCTCATTAGCTCTTCAGAAGGGGTGTTTGGGTTGTCTAAACCCTTAATTTTAGCATCTATTTCTCCTAGCTTATCCAAAATCTGTAGTGTCTTTCTTCCCGAGTAGTTTTTCATGCCTGTGAGATAATCTTTCACGCCCCATGGACTTCTCATGCCCAGGTACTCCGCCAAGGCATATTGATTGTTGCGGTTGGGAGCATAATATGCCAGCATCAGATTCTGGAAGAAGTTGAAGAGCAACGGCACAAGGCTGTAAGCGGAGCCCGCTTTAGGGTTACTGTTGAAGTAACTGATAATTTGATTCGCCTTGTAAATATTTTTGTTAACAACGGCATCTCTCAGCTCAAAGGCGTTAAAATCTTTGCTCACTCCCACATTGCGCTCTACGATGTCGGGCGTGATACGTCTGTCGTTTTCCGGTAAAGAGATGAGCAACTTGTCGAGTTCGGAAGTGAGTCGGCTGATGTCTGCTCCGATATGGTCAGCCATCATCGCAGCACTTTTCTCGTCGATGGATGCTTTTTGCCGGCTGACATAGTCGTTGATGTATTTTGGCAACTGCCACTCCTTGAGTTTCTTGCTCTCAAAAATGACACCCACCTTATCGACAGCTGCTGCAAATTTCTGTCTTCTGTTCACCGTACCATTTTTATAGCAGAAGACGAGAATTGTTTTCGGTTGCGGATGGAGCACATATTTCTCAAGTTTATCAAACGACTTGAGTCCCTGCGCCTCCTTGACGATGATCACCTTTTTGGGTGCCGTCATCGGATACTGCATTGCCAAGTCAGCGACCTGCGCCGCGTTGACATCAGCACCGAAGACCACGGTGAGGTCGAAGGCCTGTTGCTCGGGCGTGAGGATTTTGTTTTGGAAGAAGTTGCTGAGCTTGTCGATATAGTATGGCTCATCACCCATGAGCAAGTACACGGGTGCGAACTCTCCGTTTTTGAGTTGTCGCATCAGCGCGTCGAATGAAACTGAAGCTTTCTTTTCTGGCATGTTTCTGTTTCTGTTATCTGTTATTCTCGCGATAAATGACTATCTTTGCACAGTGGAAAACGCAGGAGTCATCCTGCTATGGCTCCACCACGAATAATCACTTGCAAAGATAACAAAATGATTTCAATCAACCTACCTCATAGCGATATAAAAATAGGAGGGACCCGTGAAAAGCCGATGGTCCTAGATCTCCTTCGTCACCGCTATGTGGCATTGACACCCGAGGAATGGGTACGTCAGAATTTCGTACATTATCTGATTTCCGAGCTTCACTATCCTTCGGGGCTGTTGGCCAATGAGGTGTCGCTGCCGGTGGGCGCGAAACGGCTGCGGGCAGACAGCGTGCTCTATGACCGCGATATGCATCCGAAGATGATCATCGAGTATAAGGCACCGTCAGTGAAAATCACACCAAAGGTATTGGAGCAGGTTGCCACCTACAATCTCTTGCTGCATGTCGACTACCTAGTGATGAGCAATGGTCTGACGCATTACTGCTGCAAGATGGATTATGGGAGTAAAAAATATGTATTTCTCTCAGAGATCCCCGTATACGAAAATCTTTGAATACAGATTCTGTTATATGGACAACTCAAATTCTGCGCGAGTTACGCAGTTACGAGTTACAAAAGCAACAAAAAGCCTCATGGCTGTTGACCATGAGGCTTATTAAAAGGTTACACGGCAGCGTAGCCTTTTGTGGAGTTGTCACGCATGATGTCGCGGATGTTCAACTCTTTGTATTCACCGCCTTGATGAGCTGTGGGATCCGGATGATGAGGTTTGTCTTCCTCATAGCTGAAGTTCTTGTAGTTCAGTTCAGCGCATCCCCACACGATGAGCGCAGCCACGATGAACACGACCAATGCTATTGCTATATTCATAGAGCGTATTGAATTATGATTTGATACGAGTTGAAATTCTGTTGCAAAGGTAGCAATTTTAGCTGTAAAACATTTATTTTCAGAGCAGTTTTTTCAAGCGACTCACAAAAGAACAGCTCTACAAAGAGCTTCTTTCTGCGAACACCTTTCAAAGTACATCTTTCCACAAGCCATTTATCGCTTTCTTTTCACTCCTCTTTGCGCCACAGCTTCCAGAGGGTTGTCGGGCCAGTAATGCTTGGGGTATCTGCGCCGCAGCTCCTTTCTCACCTCGAAGTAGGTATCCTGCCAAAAGCTCTGCAAGTCAGCAGTGAGCTGCACCGGCTTGAAGCCAGGGCTGAGCAGTTCCATCAGCACGGGTATCTTACCGTCGTTGACGCGAGGCGTGGTTGTGAGTCCGAAGCATTCCTGAAGCCGTACACTGAGCACAGGTGCCTCCGAGCCTTTGCGGTATCTGAGTTGTACCTTGCTGCCCGAGGGTACCACGATATGTGTCGGTGCCAGTCTGCTGACCTCCTGCTGCTGTTCATAGGAAAGCATGTTCCACAGAACACTCTCCATATCCATTTTTCTCATCTCGCTGACTGTGGTGATCACTTTCCCGTCTTTTTCGAGATAGAAGGGCAGCCACTTCTCCGGTCGCTTGAGCACGGAGTCTGTAGAGAGATCGGGAAGTCCAAGCTCGGGGTGCCACTGCGCCACGAGGGCTACGCGCTCCTGCAGAGCAGCCGTCTTGTCGGTCCAGCTGAACATACTCCTGCCTTCCTTCTTCGCTGCCTCGCAGATGATGCGCTTCAGCTGCTCCTTCGGCACATTGTCCAGCGGCTTCGTCTTGACTACGAGCGTACCTATTCTCATCTCTTTCTGAGCGACCACCCCACCCTGATGTGCTATCCACGTGATATTGTCCCACCACGTAGCAAAGTCTTCGAGACTTTGGCTACTGACCGGCGCGGCGAGAAAAGCCCTTCCCCTGCCTCCGTTTCCGGCGTGCAGCGTAGCGATAGCCAGCCACGGGAAGCTGGTGAGCGGATCCGCCGCGTCGAGCATCACTTCTTCACCGTTGGCCATGCGATAGTTACCGTTATGATCCACAGCCTTGGCGATACGCTCGGGATAGGCGGCAGCCACCAGGACACCAATATCCTCCCGTGCCACATAAGCATTGCTGGGGTGTATACCCACCATTCTGTCATACTCCGCTGCAATGTTTCCGATGCGCTTCCATCGTCCCAGCGCATTTCTTCGTCTTGCATCCTGCAGAGCCGACACACGCAGCAGCAAATCGGAATAGACCTTGCTCTCCTGAGCCATCACGTCTTTCTCCTCCAAGATAGCAGCGATGTCGCAGGCCAGCGATTTCTCCTGTGCGTTTCGTGCCTGGAGTATCATTCGAGCGATTCTCGGATGGCAGGGCATAGCCGCCATCTTTCGTCCCAATGGGGTGACCTGTCCCTCCCCGTTGATGGCATGGAGCGCCCGCAACTCATTAGCAGCTCTTGCCACATTACCTTTGGGCGGTGGTGTAAGCCAGGGCAGGCGCTCGACATCCGTCTCACCGAAAGCCGCCACTTCCAGCACCATCGGCACGAGATCGGCATCCATGATTTCAGGCTGCCGTTGCTCCTCCATACGCTGCTCGGTGGCATTGGTCCACAGCCGGAAGTAGGTACCCGCAGCCACGCGCCCTGCTCTACCCGCTCTCTGCCGTGCCATGTCCATGCTGATGCGTACAGTCTCAAGATGGCTCAAGTCGTTGGTGGGGTCAAAGACAAGTTTTCTGTAATAACCGCTGTCCACCACGATTCTGATGCCTTCTATCGTCAGCGACGTCTCGGCGATGGGCGTGGCCAACACCACTTTCCTCTCCCCCGGTGCAGAGGGACCGATCGCCTCGTATTGCTGTTGTGGTGGCAGATTGCCGTAGAGCTGGCACACATGGGTGGCACCCAAACTGCTGCCCAGCAGTTCCGCGCATCTGACGATGTCGGCTTGTCCAGGTAGAAACGCCAGTATGTCGCCTTCCAGCTCGCGATGTGCCCGGCTGACAGTAGCGGCGACCGTCTCTGCGATCTCGCTCGGTAGTATATCGTCTTTCGAGAGCACTGTCTCCACGGGATACATTCTACCCTGGCAGGAGACTTCGTGGGCGCCAAGTGCCTGACAGATAGTTGTGGCGTCGATGGTAGCCGACATCACGACGATATCCAAGTCGGGTCTGAGGATGCTCCTCGCCTCTTGTGTCAGACAGAAAGCCAAATCTGATTGCAGACTACGCTCATGAAACTCGTCGAAGATGACGCAGCTCACGCCTTCGAGCGTAGGGTCTTCGGTCAGGCGGCGCGTGAGGATTCCCTCTGTGACCACCTCTATCCTTGTCTTCGATGAAACCTTCTTCTCGAAGCGTATCTGATATCCTACCGTCCGCCCCACTTCTTCTCCAAGCATCTGTGCCATGCGCAGGGCTACCTGCCTGGCAGCCAAGCGACGGGGCTCAAGCATGACGATTCTGCCCTGCACAACGCGGCTGAGCATCGTCAGCGGCAACAATGTGGATTTACCAGCACCCGGTGGGGCTACGACCACGGCGGCATGGCGCTGCGAGAGTTCTGTGTTGAGCTCTTCAGCAATAGCGGCAGCTGGCAGCTGGCTGTATCTCTCGATGATATTTTTGGTTGGCATCGTCATTGACTCCTTAATATATATAGCTGATTTTACTCCTTATTATATATAGAGCTACAAAGTTACTACTTTTACGTGTAAAAAAACCCACCGGCGACAATTATTGATTTTAGGGATAAAAATACCCAAAATATTGCGTCAATCAAAAAATAAGTAGTACTTTTGCGGTGATTTAAACAAAACTAATTTGTATCATGGTTAAAATCACATTCCCTGACGGTTCTGTGCGTGAGTACGAACAGGGCGTCACTGGACTTCAAATCGCAGAGAGCATCTCACCGGCTCTCGCCCGCGACGTTGTATCTTGCGGGGTTAATGGTGAGACAACCGAGTTGAACCGTCCCATCAATGAGGACGCAACCATCGCACTTTACAAGTTCGACGACGAAGAGGGCAAGCATACCTTCTGGCACACCTCCGCCCACTTACTTGCAGAGGCACTCCAGGAGCTCTATCCCGGCATCCAGTTCGGCTTCGGACCTGCCATCGAGAATGGCTTCTTCTACGATGTCATGCCACCCGAGGGCAAGACGATCTCTGAAAACGACTTCCCCAAGATCGAGGAGAAGATGAAGGAACTCGCCAAGAAAAACGAGCCCGTCGTGCGCCGTGAGGTCTCCAAAGCCGATGCCATCAAGGAGTTCGAGGCTGACGGACAGAAATATAAGGTGGAGCACATTCAGCAGGATCTCGCTGACGGCACCATCACCACATATACTCAGGGCAACTTCACAGACCTCTGCCGTGGTCCGCACTTGATGAGCACAGGTGCCATCAAAGCCATCAAGATCACGAGCGTGGCTGGTGCCTTCTGGCGCGGCGATGCCAAGCGCGAGCAGATGACACGTATCTATGGTATCACCTTCCCCAAGAAGAAGATGCTTGATGAATATCTCGTCATGCTCGAAGAGGCCAAGAAGCGCGACCACCGCAAGATCGGCAAGGAGATGGAACTCTTCATGTTCTCCGACCGCGTCGGCAAGGGTCTGCCTATCTGGCTGCCGAAGGGTACTCAGTTGCGTCTGCGCTTGCAGGAGTTGCTCCGCAGTGTGCTCAAGCCTTACAACTATCAGGAGGTCATCACTCCGGGTATCGGCTCGAAGAACCTCTATGTCACTTCCGGCCACTATGCCCACTATGGCAAGGATGCCTTCCAGCCCATCCATACGCCTGAGGAGGATGAGGAGTATATGCTCAAGCCGATGAACTGTCCTCACCACTGCGAGGTGTACGCCCGCAAGCCACGTTCCTACAAAGACCTGCCACTCCGTATTGCCGAGTTCGGTACTGTCTTCCGCTATGAAAAGAGCGGTGAGCTTCACGGATTGACACGTGTGCGTACGTTCACACAGGACGATGCTCATATCTTCGTACGTCCCGATCAGGTAAAGGCTGAGTTCGAAACCATCATCGACATCATTCTGAAGGTGTTCCACATCTTCGGTTTCAACGATTACGATGCACAGATCTCACTGCGCGATCCTAAGGACACCGAGAAGTATATCGGTTCCGATGAGATTTGGCAGGAGAGCGAGGACGCCATCCGCCAGGCTTGCAAGGAGAAAGGACTCCACGCTCACGAGGAGACTGGCGAAGCTGCCTTCTATGGTCCTAAGCTCGACTTCATGGTCAAGGATGCCATCGGTCGCAAGTGGCAGTTGGGTACCATCCAGGTCGACTACAACCTTCCGGAGCGCTTCAAGCTGGAGTATACCGCAGAGGACAACTCCAAGAGGACGCCTGTGATGATCCACCGTGCACCGTTCGGCTCTCTCGAGCGCTTCACCGCTGTGCTCATCGAGCACACGGCTGGTCACTTCCCCTTGTGGCTCACGCCTGACCAGGTGGCTATCCTGCCTATCTCAGAAAAGTACAACGACTACGCCAAGGAGGTGAAGAGCTATTTCGACACACAGGACGTGCGCGCATACATCGACGACCGCAACGAGAAGATTGGCCGCAAGATTCGCGACAATGAACTCAAGCGTGTGCCTTACATGATCGTAGTAGGCGAGAAAGAGGCTGCTGACAAGCTCGTGAGCATGCGTAAGCAGGGCGGCGGCGAGCAGGCTACCATGCCGATGACCGAGTTCGCACAGCGCATCAAGGACGAGGTGGCTGAGCAGCTCAAGGAAATCAACGAGTAATCTCACTCTTGGAAACAAGAGACATCAATAAAAAGAGGCGGAGAGCATCATGTGCTTTCCGCCTCTTTTGTTTGTTCTCATTACTAAATTTTCTACCCTTCTTCCACGATGGTCATGGTCATCGCAATGTCGTCCTTAGGCCGGTCGTCGCGCTTAGTGGCCACATTTTGTATCTTCTCTACGACATCAAGTCCTTCCACGACTTCGCCGAAGACCGTGTACTGATTATCCAGGAATGGTGTGCCGCCCACGGTGGTGTAGGCCTGCACCTGCTCCTCGGTAAACTTCGGCTTGCCCATCTGTTTGCTCTTCTGCTGCGTCTCCTCTACGAGCTCATCTTGCAACCGCTGCAGCCCTGTCCGGTCGCGGTTACGGCGCAGCGTCATGATCTCGTCACGGTGCTTCTTGGCAAGCGCGTTGAAGATGGTCTGCTCTTGCTGCATCTCCAGTTGCCGCTCCATCTGCTTGAGCTCCTGCGGTTTGTAGACCTTACCCCAAACGATATAGAACTGACAGCCGCTGCTCTCCCTGTTGGGATTCACCTCGTCCCCAAGACGGGCTGCACTCAGCGCTCCACGCTTATGGAAATACTTCGGGTAGACAAACTCTGCGGGAATGGTATATCCTGTGTCGCCCGTGCCCAGCGCTTTTCCTTTCGGCGCTCCTTTGCTCTCGGGATCGCCACCTTGAATCATGAAGTCCTTGATGACACGGTGAAACAGCGTTCCGTCAAAGAATCCTTCCTTGACCAGCTTGATGAAGTTATCGCGATGTTTGGGAGTCTCGTCGTAAAGACGAACGGTGATGTCGCCCAATGTGGTTTGTATTTTTATCATGGTCATCCCTTATTTAGTCAACACATACAGTTTAGCGGTCTCTCCCTCCGGCTCATTGCCGAGCGAATCTGTCATGACGACCGACTTGCTGTCCTTGACCTTGTAATAAGATTTCTCGCCCGATGACGGTGTGACGAGTTCTATGAGCTTGCCGGATTTCATGTGGTAAACGCCACTGGTAACGAACTGCCCGCCTTTCTTGCCGATATAGTCACTCGACAGGTTGTAGGTGCTGTCCGACGAGATAGTGAGCACCGTCTTGATGCCCGGGCAGTCGGCAGCCGGCAGCGTTCCGCGATAGGTGCCGCAATAAGAGGTGTCGGCAGCCGCTGAGTCAGTCTCGGCCACTTGCGTGGAATCGGCCTTAGCCGTTGGTTGCGTATTCTTTCCGCCGCAGGCTGCCAGCGTGAGGGCGATGCCTGCCATGAACATAAGTTTTCTCATTGTTATTTCTATGTATGGTTAGATGATTATCTACTTCTTTTGATGCAGCTGTCAAGCGAGTGCGGGTCAGCGATGACCGTAGGCTCTCTCATCTCGACAGCTCCTCGCTCACGATATTGATGAAGTCACTGATATTGCCACCGTCGACAAAGCAATGGTCGACATAGATTCCAACAGGCATGACCCAGCGTCCTTCCCGTCGAACAGCTTTCCCCACATTCATCAGAGGCCAGTGACTACCCTGATGAGGTTGGAAGAACGTGTAGGTCATACTGGTGAAATAGAGTTTGGGCGTAGCAGAGATGTTCACCACGCCAAAGTCGCCGGAGGTGATGAGCTGGCGGTTTACGCCGTACGGGTCACCATCAGCGGGAATGTCGTGGAGCAACTTCTCAGTATGCTCATAAAACGATGTGTAATCTTCCTCATAGGGGACCAGCACCGTGTAGAATGTTCCACCGGGCACTGCCACGGGCACGGTGGCTCCGATACGGTCAAACCAGTATACCTTCCCTTCCACAGTCCGGTACCCCATCTCCTTCACCTCGTTGGCAGCGCGCAGCATGGCATAGAGATACCTGACAAAGAATGAGGTGTGGTCGCGCTTGGCAGCTTCGAAAGCCTTGGTGCAGTCCACTTCCGAGGTCACGCTATACCAGCTGTTCTCAAACTGTTGCATGAAGGCCCAGTTGTCATGACGGTCCCAGTGCGCAGGATCTATCAAGTGTTTCATCGTTTTTTCTTTTGGGAATTAGCTTATCAGTTGCAAAGATAGTCAAATCCGCTGAGACTGCGCGATGTCTGTTACTCTTTTTATGGGTCTTCTGCAATTATTTTTTGTATTCCTATAAAAAAGCCGACAAAAGTTTGTCAGCTCAGAGTTTCAATCTGGAGAGACCGCAAGCGCGAAAATGAGAGAAAACGGAGATAAAACGCACAAACAACCGAGGCTTTGTCCTCATCTCAGTGGTTTCTATCGGTCATCTCGGCTGTTTTTGTCGGTCATCTCGGTGATTTGATCGAGTAAAATAAGCGAGATGACACAAAATTCTCTAGAGAATTTTGTGTCATCTCGGTACTTTCGTCAACACCCGAAAGTGCTATTTCCATTATCTTTCTGATATTCAGACACTTAAGAAAAAGCTCGAAAAACGCGAAAAATCGGGGAAGAAACCACTTTGCTGACAAAAATCGCAAAAATAAGCCCTCTAAAATGTCAGTTTATTCAACATTTACAAGCCTTCGCATTAGAGGCTTTGCGCATGAAGCCTCTCCCGTATGATGCATCTGCCTCCCACAAAATCTATCGACCGCCCCCGCCTTGCACTGCCTCCAAGTTTGCCTGCTGACGTGCGCTTCGTGCTCCTCACAAAGGAGGTCCACGCCAGCCGAAGGGAACGGACAAAGTACATACACGATGGTTTCAGAACACTTTTTCACAATCCACCACATCTTTTTTCTGTCAAAATTGCAGTATTCTCAAATAAAATGAGTAATTTTGTCAACCCATGAATACTACAGAACTG
>CAMCBZ010000020.1 GCA_945873145.1 uncultured Prevotella sp. | reverse complement strand
CCAGGAAATACTTCAAGGGAAAGTTCTGCTTAAGACGTTTAAACAAACATTCTATTCCCCAACGCCGTCTATATATGATTACCTTTGCAGAGACATCAACAGCACACACTTGCAAGACTGAGGTCGATTCCAGTTGTGATTAGCAAAAAATTGATAACCTTTGTAGAGACAGCAACAGCCTTACGGTTGTTTATACTTAACTTTCTCAAGTGAATAATTAGAGACATATAAGTACATAAAAATATCGAAAGGCTTCCGTTGGTCTCGGGAAATCAGTATCTTTGTATTTTATGATGGTCAGTTCGATGAATTCTTCCGTGCGGATGATTATTCTTCGAAAATGATAAGAGTCCGGAGATGCTGTGGCGGTGGTTTCTAACGTTTCCGTCCGCTACCAACCAAATCAGAATAGGAACCCAGTCGGAGAAGTCCTATTATATCCCCTTCTATCCATATGAGTAAAATATCACTTTGTACATGGCATTCCCAACAATTGTCTGATGTAGCTTCTTTATATCCCTGCTGACTTTAGCATAGCTTCTACACTGGTAAGGTACACGTAGTCATTGTCATCAGAGATGCCCTTTTCAATCACGTCCGCATGATGGCGGGCTTCATCCATTGCTGCTTTTGTTTCTTCATTAGGTGCTTCCACAGCTTCCTTGAGCAATCTCTCAACATAATTGTTAAGACTGCTGTGAGCCTCTTTGGCCCGTTTCTTTAGAGTCTCTATCAGCTCATTGTCAAAACGGAAAGAAGTCGGACGCCTTATAGTTGTAGTATTTCCCATATCAATAATTGTTTTATGCAAAAATAGGAATAATCATTGTATAATGCAAATTTTCTATTGATAATTAGTTGTGTTGTTGAAGATGGTATTGAGAATTCTTTCAATGCATAGTCTTTGGGTAAGTCGTTGTAGGCTGCCAATCTGTTCTTTGCATCTTAACCTAAAATAGCATAGGCGAGCCCCAGGGCTCGCCTAATTGTGAAGGGAGGTATGTGGTCACCTCTTCATTATCCTGACCAACCTATATATATATCCAAATCATGATTCGACTCAATATCGGACTCTCATCTTATACCCTCTGCTTATCTATTGTTTTTTACCCTTTTGCTTTTTCACCTTTTCACGATGATCTTCTGTGCCTTGTGTCCGGCTCCTTGGTAGTTGCGGACGCGGATGTTGAGGCCTTGACGGGGAGAGGACAGACGAGTGCCTTGGAGAGCATAGTAATATGTTTTGGAAGGCTTTTCGATGAGGTCGTTCGCGATGCTATTGGTGATGTTTACTGTTGCTTGAGGTCCCAGTCCGCCCATAGCGTTGGCAGCTCGGACAGCGTAGGTCTTGGCTTTGCCGTCGACAGAGATGCTGGTGGCGGTGGTGAAGTCCAGCAACTTGCCGTCGGCAAAAACAGCGTAGGCGGTGGCACCTTGGGTTGTATTCCATGAGAGGATGCCGGCGGAGAGTTTGACTCCCGTAACAGTCAACTGTGTGGCGAGAGACTTGGGATCCCAATTAGTGAACATCTTGTCGTAGTCATAGGCAGCGGCTTGTGTGGAAGAGAGGATGGTCTCGATGTTGCCGCCATAGGATGCAATGACGTTGCTGGCGGGCGTGATGTTCTGTCCGGCTGTGTTCTTGGTGCCATATTCGCCAAAGACCTTCGGGTCGGTGTTGTTCATGCCTTTCTGAGTCCATCGTGAGGAGACGATAGTCGCGGCGGCATTGTCGTCGAGGGTGGTGTTGAGGAATACACAGATTGGCTTCTCCTGCCAGGTGCGTCCATAGTTCCAGTCACCCTTGCCTTTGGCCAAGTCGACGATGGAGCAGTTGTCAAAGACATAGCCGTAGTCGGTCGTTGTCGTGGGCGCTGTGATCGTACGGCCGCCTTCGCCTTTGGCATTGCGCGGCTCGAGTGAGAGCGTGGTGTGCTGGAAGCGTACGTCACCGCCACCACAGATGAAGTCTACAGTGCCGTGGATGTCGCAATCCTCGAAGTAGCTCTGCATAGCATTGTTCTGACTGTAGTAGGTATCCTGATAAGAGAGCATCTTGACATTGCGGAAGATGGTGCGGTCGCCACGGTCCTGCCATACGGCGGCACGTCCGGCAGCCCCTGCGCCATAGTAGTCGAGAGCGTTTTTCAGCGTGAGATCCTGGAGATAGAGATCCTTCCTGGTGTTGAGAAACAGATCAGCTTTGCCGAGCCCTTCGACGGAAGCATCCGGAGTGGTGACGATGATCGTGCTGTCAGTGCTCTGTCCGATGAGTGAGAGTTTGTCGATGGGCAACTCTTGCTCGGTGGCCTTGCCTAAGTTGTAAACACCGTTGGGCAGGAATACTTTTGTGCGTGAGGAGGCGTCACCGTAGGCTGCGATCATGTCGAAGATGTTGAGCAGACTGCTGGCACTGCCTGCTTCTGCCACATAGTAACCCTCATGGTTCTTGGCAATATCGCCGCTGCCCATGTTGATGACGGTAAGGGCATGGAGATACACCTCACCGTCGGGAAAAGACAGCGACAGATGATCAGCCTTACCGGTATAGCGAATGGCAGTGCGGGTGCCGTCGGCAGTGGGGATGGCTATGGTTCCGAGAGTGTTGCCTTTGGAGTCAGAGAGCGTCAGAGGCGTTTTGCTGTACTTGCAGGCTTCCACGATGACGATGGCGTTGCCCATGACGGGCAACGTGATGGAGCCCGGCTTGAAATAAAGGCCATGTTGAGGACCATTGTAGCTGTAGGCTGACAGAGGCAGAAAGCCTTCGTGATCCTCGGCATAGAAGTATTTGTCTTTCAGGTTATAAGCATGACGCTCGTTGGGCTCATCGTTTTCGATGTCAGTGACCAAGGCGTAGAGGTTGAGTTGCTTCTCGTTTACAGTAGTGGCGGCATTTGCCTTTTCCTCACCATCGGCTTTGAAGAGCCATCCACGAAACTTGCTGCCAGAGGGTACGGTGACGGCCGTGCCGTCGTTGAGTTTGTTGATTGGGTCGCCTTTCTCGACAGCCTGCTTGGCGATTACCTTGTCGTCGGTGTCGTGGTAGAGGACAGTATAGTCAGGTTTCCATACGAAGTGAACGATATAGGTCTTGACAGTACCTGTCTTGGCGAGTGCTACGGGAATGGTGACATCGCAGGCTGGCTTGCTGCCGTTGACATCGCTGGATACCTCTTTATAAGTAATGGTGCCAATGGTACCATTACCCACAGTAGTGGTGATGGCATTGGTGGCACTGACCATATCAGACCTTTTGCTCACCTCTACAGTGCCCTCATAGTTGCCATTGGCATTTTCGGTAAAAAAGTCCTCTGCGGTGTACTCCTTGCCGTAGGCGGAAAAGGAGGCGAGAGAAGGCTGATTGCCAGTGCTCACATTGCCGTAGATGTCGAGTTGGAAGAGATAAGCATTTTGTGAAGCGTTTAGATTGGTGAAGCGCAGTTGACAGTTGGTGCGGTTGACATCCACTTCGACGTCTGTGCCTTGTTGCGTAGCAGCTACGGCATTGCTCAGCACTGTCCAGTCTGTGTCGCCGTCGCCTTTAGCCTCCAATTTCCAACCACGATTGCTGCCCGTGGCTCCATGGCGGAAGTGCACACGGGTGATGCTGGCCAGTGGAGAGGTGATGACGTAAGGATCAGCGCTTTTGCTACACATCAGATAGCCGCCGGTCCAGTTGGGGAACTTTTTTGTGTTTTGGTTGGTGGAACAGATCTGTGTGTCGAAGATGGAAAAGGTGAGCGTCTCATGGCTATACTTCGTTGATTGCGTCACCGTCGTTTCTGTCGTGCTGGCCTTGGCATCTGTCCAATCGGTGAAAGTCGTAGAGTAGAGGGCCTTCTCGGTTTTGGTGTCGGAAGACGTATTGGTATCTGATGGTGACACCCGTTCCACGATTTTCCCGGAGTAATAGTCTAATCCGTCGGCCTTCGTGCAAGTGGGATAATATTCATCGACATTGGTGATGGCATCCTTGTTTTCAGCCTTCATGATATCCTCTACGAGTGAGTTGGCGTAGACTTCAAGATTGGTATAATAACCTTTCGCGTCCAGTGTGTATGTGTTGGCATCGCTGGCATCGTCGGGATTGAGACCGTTGGCCTTCTCCCAGACGTCCGGCATGCCGTCGCCGTCGCTGTCGAAGTCAGCAGCCCGCTTGCCGGTGGGGAAGTTGGCCTCAGTATAACCATCTACATCGCTGACCTTGTCAATGAGCCCCTTGATGCCTGTCACAGACCCCGTGTAGGTAGATGTTCCATTCTTGGCCTCTGTCATATAGCGGTTGTCCACATCGTCGCGGAAGAGCGAGGCACCGCCATAGGCTATGATCTTGCTGTAGGCATTCTCGGCAGAGTGGGTTGTCACCTCGCCGGTAGGAGCCACGGCCTTGTCGATTTTGATGCGCACGCAGGGGATGCCTTGGACATTGTTGACGTGCTCCACATCCTTACCATAGGCGTAGAGTGAGTCTTTGGTGTATTCCTCACCATTGATGGTCTGCACACCCTCGTCATACTTCACGCCTTTCCAGTCGTAGTCGGCTCCATATACTTTGCCCTTGCTGTCCTTAGCGTCGACATAGTTGCCGCTGATATAGTAGCGGCTGGTCATGTCGAGATAGGTCTTCTCGTCGGCAGATGTCGTGCTGTTGGCGATGGACACAGTGGTGATACGGTTTTTGTTTTTTACCTCGGGCGTAGCCTTATAGTAGTTGTTCACCATATTGATGTATCCTCCCCCAGGGCCGCCATAGCATCCTCCCGTGCCCCAGTCGAAGATGAGGCAGTTGCGGAAGTCGACATTCTCGGCTTGCACGGCATTGGGCCATTTGTAGGTGGAGAAGAGGCTGTTGGCGGTGTATCCCGTCCAGTTGTAGCGTGCGCCATTGAAGCGTGGTGCGCGGTTGGCGACGTGGGCGATCATGTTGTGGTGGAAACTGGCGAGCTTGCCGCCCCAGATGCCGCCATAGCCGTGAGCTCCCTTGTCGTGTCCTGCATTGTTGAGGCTCTCGCCGAGTGTGCACCACTGCATGGTGAAGTTGTTGTTGTCGTAGAACGATCCCACCTCGTCGATACTCCACGACAGCGAGCAGTGGTCGAGGATGAGGCCGTTGAGGTTCTTGCCCCAACAGGCGTCAGCGCCGTCGTCGAATTCCTTTTCCTGTCCGCGTCTGACACGTATGAACCGTATGATGTTGTTGTCACCGGGTCTTACGGTGTAGTACCTGAGTGTGATGCCGGGGTAGGGGGCTGTCTGTCCGAGAATGGTGGTGTTGGCGCCAATCTTCAATTCTGATGCCAATGGGATGACACCGCCCACATCAAAGACGACGATTTTCTTGTCGGTACCTTTTACGGCGGCACGCAAGGAGCCGGTTCCGGAGTCGTTGAGATTGGTCACATGCACGACCTTGCCTCCGCGTCCACCAGTGACATAGCGACCGTTGCCCTCTGCACCGGGGAATGCCGGAGCCTGTGCCCATGTCGTGGCACAAAGACCTAAGGCCGCGATGGTTAGTAATGGTTTACTGTTCATACGTAATAGTTGGTTTAGTATAAATGGTTAAATGATTCTCTTTTATCACTGCTGCAAAAATAAAAGAAATAGTTGAAAATGAAGGTTTTTAGATTCCGCTTCTTCTTTCTGATAACTTTTCTTCCCCTATTTCAGAACGAATGTACACCTTCACAGGTGCAACGGTTATAAGTTTATAGGCTAACAAAAAAAGCGCTGCCTTCCAAAATGGATTTGGAAGGCAGCGCCTATCTGTGACGTGGGTTACACCTTATTATATATATAGCATGGATGACGACCGTGCTTTATGAAATAAGACTTACCCGCTTATACTTCTTACAGTTGCTATACTTCTTACAGCTCGATGAGCTCGATGATCTTGTCCACAGCTGCCGAGAGGCCATCTACATTCTTACCTCCGGCCTGAGCATAGTGGGGCTGACCACCACCACCGCCCTGGATGAGCTTTGCGGCCTCGCGGATGATCTTACCGGCGTTGAGTCCGTGGCTCTTCACCATGTCGTCGGAGAACATCACGGAGAGCAGTGGGCGATTGTCGTGACGGGAACCCAACACACAGACGAGGTTCTCGGGAATCTGCTCACGCACCTTGAAGACAATGTCTTTGGCTGAAGCCGGGTCTACGGGCAGTACTGCCTTGACGACCTTCACGCCGTTGACGTCCTGAGCATGCTCAGCGAGTGTCTTTGCCGTACGGTCTACGGTCTGCTGGCGGAAGCCTTCCACCTGCTTCTTCAGTGCTGCGTTCTCAGAGATACTCTTCTCGATGGTAGCTTTGAGGTCCTTGGCATTGTTGAACAGTGCCTGGATGTCCTTCATCATGTCTTCTACCTCATAGATAGCGTCTTCGCAAGCCTTACCCGTGAGTGCCTCGATACGGCGTACACCAGCAGCCACACTGCTCTCAGAGATGATCTTGAAGAAACCGATGTGGCCGGTGCTCTTCACGTGAATACCACCGCAGAACTCGCAACTCGGCCCGAAGCGTACCACACGCACCTTGTCGCCGTATTTCTCACCGAAGAGGGCTACAGCTCCCAGTTCTTTTGCCTCTGCCAATGGCATGTTGCGGTGCTCCTCCAATGGGATGTCCTGACGGATCATATCGTTGACGATACGCTCCACCTTGCGCAGCTCCTCGGGAGTGACCTTCTGGAAGTGTGAAAAGTCGAAACGCAGGGTGTCGGCGTCGACATAAGATCCCTTTTGCTCCACATGGTCGCCGAGCACCTGCTTCAGTGCATAGTCGAGCAGGTGCGTAGCCGAGTGGTTGGCAGCAGAACCGTTGCGCTTGTCGATATCCACGCATGCCATGAAGTCAGCCTCAGGATTCTTTGGCATCTGCTTCACGATATGAATGCTCTGGTTGTTCTCACGCTTGGTGTCGATGACGTTGACGGTCTCATCCTCAGAGACGAGCACGCCCTGGTCGCCGACCTGGCCACCCATTTCGCCATAGAAAGGTGTGTGGTCGAGTACAACCTCGTAGAAGGTGTTCTTCTTCTGCGTCACCTTGCGGTAGCGCAGGATGTGGCACTCGTATTCCGAGTAGTCGTAGCCGACAAACTCCTGTTCGCCCTGGCGCAGCTCCACCCAGTCGCCGTTCTCCACGACGGCCGCATTGCGGGCACGAGCCTTTTGCTTCTCCATCTCCACGTCGAAGCCTTTCTCGTCGACGGTGTAGCCGTTCTCGCGGCAGATAAGCTCGGTGAGGTCAAGAGGGAAGCCGTAGGTGTCGAAGAGACGGAAGGCGCTCTCGCCGTCGAGCTCGGTCTTGCCGTGAGCGCGCAGCTCGTCCATGTCGCCGTTGAGCAGCTGGATACCCTTGTCGAGGGTACGCAGGAAGCTGTCCTCCTCCTCTTTCATCACGCGGCTGATGAGTTCCTGCTGTGCAGGCAACTCGGGATAAGCCTCGCCCATCTCCTGCACGAGCACGGGCACGAGCTTGTAGAGGAATGCACTCTTCTGGCCGAGGAAGGTATAGGCGTAGCGGACAGCACGGCGCAAGATACGACGGATGACATATCCAGCCTTGGCGTTGCTGGGCAGCTGGCCGTCAGCGATGGAGAAGGCTACGGCACGCAGGTGGTCGGCAACCACACGCATGGCGATGTCGATCTTCTCCTGCTCGTTGGCGCCCTCACCATTCTCACCTGTCGGTGTGGTGAAGCCATATTTCTTTCCGGAGAGATTCTCAATCTCCTTGATAATGGGCTGGAAGATATCCGTGTCGTAGTTGGAGTTCTTGCCTTGCAGCATGCGCACGAGACGCTCAAAGCCCATACCCGTATCAATGACGTGCATAGGCAGCGGCTCCAGGCTTCCGTCGGCCTTGCGGTTGAACTGCATGAAGACGATGTTCCAAATCTCGATGACCTGTGGGTCGTCTTTGTTGACGAGTTCGCGTCCGGGCACTTTCGCTTTCTCGCTGTCGGGACGGGAGTCTACGTGGATCTCAGAGCAGGGACCACAGGGACCTGTCTCACCCATCTCCCAGAAGTTGTCGTGCTTATTGCCGTTGATGATGTGGTCAGCGGGCACATGCTTGCTCCAGTACTTGGCAGCCTCGTCGTCGCGCTCCAGTCCTTCCGAGGGGTCGCCCTCAAAGACTGTGACATAAAGGTCAGCGGGGTTGAGGTGCAGCACGTCTACGAGATATTCCCATGCGTAGTCAATGGCTCCCTCCTTGAAGTAGTCACCGAAGCTCCAGTTGCCGAGCATCTCGAACATCGTGTGGTGATAGGTATCGTGTCCCACCTCTTCCAGATCGTTGTGCTTGCCACTGACGCGCAGACATTTCTGCGAGTCGCAGCGACGGCGTGGATTAGGATCCTTAGTGCCAAGGATGATGTCTTTCCACTGGTTCATACCTGCATTCGTAAACATCAACGTCGGGTCGTCCTTGATAACCATCGGGGCAGACGGAACGATGACGTGTCCTTTCGACTCAAAGAACTTCTTAAACGAGTCGCGGATTTCATTTGCTGTCATCATGATGATATATGTTTTATTTGTTTTCTTTATTCTTTTGACATACAGGTGCAAAGGTACTAAAAAGATTGCAGAAATGATTCTTTTTTGTTATCTTTGCCCCAAAATAGTAAAATTATCAGGCTATGGTGCTGAAAACAGACAAGCCCAAGCGGCTTTATTACTCGATCAAGGAGGTGGCGGAGATGGTTGGCGTGGCGGAAAGTACGCTGCGCTACTGGGAAAAGGAGTTTCCCAATCTTCATCCTAAGACGGTGCCTGGAACCAAGGTGCGACAGTACAGCGAGGATGACATTAAAGAAGTAAAGGTCATCTATAACCTCATCAAAGTGCGTGGCTTCAAGATTGCCAATGCACGGAAATATCTTCGTGAGAACAAAGATGGTGCCGACCGCTCGCAAGAGTTGTTGGCTACACTCATCACCGTGCGTGATGAACTGCAGCGTCTCAAGAGCAGTCTTGACACGCTGGTGTGAGGCCTCCGACGCATGTAAAAGAGGCGAGGCCACGGCGTATTATCGTGCGGATTGCTTGAGGATCTCTATCATCTCTTTAGCGGCGGTGTCGGGCGCACTTTGCTTGCCCAATCGCTCTGCTACGAGCTGATAGCCTTGGAGCATGGTGGCTCTGTCAGGCTGTCCCGGTAGTATGCGGTCCAGTTCGTGGCGGATGTTCTTCACGCTGAAGCGGTCGGCAAAGAGCTCTGTGACGATCTCTTTGTCGGCAATGAGATTAACGAGACTGATGAAGCGGCATTGGATGATGTGGTTGAAAGCCCAGCGAATCAGTGGGCCAACGGGTGTCTTGTAGCATACCACTTGCGGGACACCGAGCAGTGCGGTCTCAAGTGTTGCCGTGCCACTGGTGACCAATGCAGCGGTAGCGTGAGAAAGCAACTCATAGGTTTCTTCGCTCACTCTTGTGACGGGCTGTCCTTTGAGTATGCGGCTATAATAGTCATCGTCGATGGACGGCGCTCCTGCCAACACCATTTGATACCTTTTCTCACCTTGACAATAGGGAAGGGCAGCTGTGATCATTGTGGGCAGGTTGTCTTTGATCTCTTGTTTGCGGCTGCCAGCAAGCAAAGCAAGGATTGGACGCTTGGCATCCAATCCATGGCGCTGACAGAAGGCTTCTTTAGACTGATGGTAGTTGTCACGAAACGTTTTCACCTCTTCCGCGGTAGGGTTGCCGACGTAGTGGATAGGATAGTGGTGCTTGCGCTCAAAGAAGTCTACCTCAAAGGGAAGTATAGAAAAGAGTTCATTGACATCACGTCGGATCGCTTTGATGCGCCATTCCTTCCATGCCCATATCTTCGGTGAGATATAGTAGAAGACTGGCGTGCCCACCTTGGCATGTACAAACTTGGCGATACTCAGGTTGAATCCCGGATAGTCGACGAGAATCACCACGTCGGGTGCCCATCTCACGATGTCTTCCTTGCACTGTGCCATGTTGCGCAGTATGGTGCGGGCATGTAGCAGCACAGGAATAAAGCCCATGTAGGCCAAGTCCTTGTAGTGCCGAAAGGGCTTACCGCCCTCGGCCGCCATCATGTCTCCACCGATAAAGCGGAAAGCAGCCTCCCCGTCCTGCTCTTTGAGGCTGTGCATCAGCCGGCTGGCATGCAGGTCGCCGGAAGCCTCGCCTGCTATGAGATAGTATTTCATGTGTATTGTCTATCCAAGTTGAGTTTCTATCCAAGTTGAGTTTCTATCCAAGTTGAGTTTCTATCCAAGTTAAGCTTCGGATACTCTTTGTATTGCGTCTATTTCTTATTTAATTTCCCAGTCTCGTACTGTGTCCATGAACTCATATGCGGTAACGTCGATGGTGGTCGGTGTGATAGCAACGTAGCCGTGGTTTAGAGCCCACTGGTCGCTGTCCTCAGCCTGTGGCTCATCGTTGCGATATTTTCCTACTACCCAAAAATAGTCATAGCCCCTCGGGTGGCGCTCTTTGACGATCTCGTTGATCCAGCTGCCCTGTGTCATCCGGCAAACCTTCACGCCCTTGAAAGCTTCTGTAGCAGGGAAGTTGACATTGAGGCAAACGCCATTAGGCAGACCTTCTGCCAGCACTTTGCTCACAATCTGCTCCACGTAAGGACGCAGGGGCTCAAGGTTCGCGTCCTCGTTGTAGAAACAGCTGGAAAATGCGATCGAAGGGATGCCTTTGAGACAGCCCTCCTTAGCGATACCCATTGTACCACTGTAATGATTATTCACTGAGGAATTGTCGCCATGATTGATGCCGCCGAGGATCAGGTCGGGCTTACGCTCCTTGCAAAACTGGTCGAAGGCGATCTTCACACAGTCGACAGGCGTACCGGTGCATGACCACACCGTGGTGTCGCCCATGTTGTGTCGTGGTTTGAGTCGCAGATAATCCGTCGCGGAGAAAGCACAAGAGTATCCTGAACGTGCGCTCTCAGGTGCCACGACGAGAACATCAGCCAGTGGGCTGACAATGTCTACAAGCTTCTTGATGCCGGGAGAATGGTAGCCGTCATCATTGGAAATCAATATCAGAGGTCTGTTGCTTTTCATCTGTTTAATATTAATTGTCTTGCAAAAATACGAAAAAACCTATAATAATTGGCATTTTCGACTAAAATATGTATCTTTGCAATCATAATTCCATGTCTGCCCATGAGGAGGAAAGGGTAACGACATCCATCAGGCAGACATTAAAGACGAATAGAAATGGCAAAAATAATAGCTTTGGCCAATCAAAAGGGCGGCGTGGGCAAAACCACGACAACCATCAATTTGGCGGCCTCTCTTGCTACATTGGAGAAATCGGTGCTCGTTGTGGATGCTGACCCTCAGGCAAACGCGTCCAGCGGACTCGGTGTAGACCTTAGTGAAGTGGACTGTTCGCTCTATGAGTGCATCATCGATCATGCTGATGTGAGGGATGCTATCTATACGACAGACATTGAGAAGCTGGACATTATTCCCAGCCATATCGACTTGGTAGGAGCTGAGATTGAGATGATCAACCTCAAGAACCGTGAGAAGGTCATCAAAGGCATTCTGGATCCGCTACGCGACGAGTATGACTATATCCTCATCGACTGCTCTCCCTCACTGGGTCTGATCACTGTCAATGCCTTGACGGCAGCCAACTCGGTGATCATTCCGGTGCAATGCGAGTACTTCGCGCTGGAGGGTATCAGCAAACTGCTCAACACCATTAAGATCGTCAAGAGCAAGCTCAACCCGAAGCTCGAAATCGAGGGCTTCCTGCTGACTATGTACGACAGCCGATTGAGACTTGCCAACCAAATCTATGATGAGGTGAAGCGTCATTTCCAGGAATTGGTCTTCAAAACCGTGATCCAACGCAACGTGAAGCTCTCGGAGAGCCCTAGCCACGGTTTGCCGGTGATCCTCTATGACGCTGACTCCACCGGAGCGAAGAACCATCTCGCTTTAGCCAAGGAGATTATAGAGAAAAACGAATGATAGGAAGATGGAAAGTGAATGATGAAAGAACATTCAACATTCAGCATCCATCATTCATCGTTCATCGTTCATAGTTCTCTCTACATTCAACACTCATCACTCAACATTCAACATTGCATATATGGCAGTACACAAGAAATATAATGCTTTGGGCCGTGGCCTTGACGCGCTGATCTCCACCGAGTCGGTGCGTACGCAAGGTTCGTCGACCATCAGCGAGATTCCTCTCGACCAGATAGAGCCCAATGCCGACCAGCCACGAAGCCTCTTCGACAGTGAAGCCTTGCAGGAGCTGGCCAACAGCATCCGGGAGATAGGCATCATACAGCCCATCACACTTCGGCAGATTGCTGAGAACCGCTTTCAGATCATTGCCGGTGAGCGGCGTTGGCGTGCCTCGCAGTTGGCCGGGAAAACAACAATTCCAGCTTATATCCGTACCATCAAGGACGAGAATGTCATGGAGATGGCACTCGTGGAGAATATCCAACGTGAGGATCTCAATGCCATTGAGATTGCCCTGGCCTATGAGCATTTGCTGGAGAACACTGGCATGACGCAGGAGAAGGTGTCGGAGAGAGTAGGAAAGAGCCGTACCGCCATCACCAACTATCTGCGACTGTTGAAGTTGCCGGCACAAGTGCAAATGTCTTTGCAAAAGAAAGAGATCGACATGGGGCATGCCCGTGCGCTGCTGGCTCTTGACAGTCCCTCCTTACAGTTGAAGGTCTTCAAGGAGATACTCAAAAACGGATGGTCGGTGAGGAAGGTTGAGGAAATGGTGCAGCACCTCAAAAACGGAGAGGATATCGAGAGCGGAAAGAAGAAGATCGCTGCCAAGGCGCAATTGCCAGAGACTTATTCCCAGGCTCGTGACCGTCTCTCTGGTGTGCTGCATACCAAGGTGGCTGTGACCTGCACCAGCAAAGGCAAGGGCAAGATCAGCATACCTTTTAATAATGAGCAGGATTTCGAGAAGCTGATGGAAATCTTAGATCAACTCAAGCAAGAACAATAGATAGACGTGTGAAGACACTGAGACATATAATTATGAAGGCTGGGCTTTCCGCCTTCTTGCTGATGGTGATGCTGCCGGCAACTGCCCAGCATCAGACGAAGGCGAAGCAAAAGCAGGAGGCTGAACCCGACACAATGCTCATCGACAGCGCGCGTGTCATGGGCCTGACAAAGGACGGACAGTCTCTCGCTGTGAAAGGTGACAGCACCCATCAGCGCAAGCACCGCGACTGGGCTACATGGAAGCCTGAGCCGAAGCGTGCTTTGTGGCTGGCTCTTGTGCTGCCCGGAGCCGGACAGATCTATAACCGCAAATACTGGAAGCTGCCAATCTTCTATGGTGGATTTGTCGGTTGTGCTTATGCATTGCGATGGAACAACATGATGTACCGTGACTATAGCCAGGCTTATCTCGACATCATGGACAACGACCCGACAACAGAGAGCTACAACAAGTTTCTGCACTTGGGTTCGACAATCACTCCTGAGAATGCAGACAAATGGAAAGATGTATTCCGCAAACGCAAGGACCGTTATCGCCGTTGGCGCGATATGAGCGTGTTTGTGATGATCGGTATCTATGGCCTGTCTGTGGTCGATGCTTATGTCGATGCATCGCTCTCGCAGTTCGACATCTCTCCTAACTTGAGCCTGCGTGTATCACCGACTGTCATCACCAACGACACAGGCAGCTCGCTGCTCGCCTTGCGCCAAAGCGGCATTGGCTTGCAGTGTAGCATAAACTTTTAGAATATCATTATGAGAAAAACATATATCATCGTCATGCTGCTGCTGTTGGCTTTCGTCCCCTCTGCCCGGGCGCAGGTCAACCAGGAGAAGACTGTGACTGTCACCAATGCCAATGGCAAGGAAGAGCAAATCGACCTGCCTACGTCCATGACGGAAGAGCTCGACAGCACTACCCAAATCTATAAGGCCAAGAACTATCTGACCCGCGATCCCAACTGCAATATGCCGGACGTCAACCGCACTTACTCCGCCGAGGTCTATATGCAACGGTTGAGTAAGTTGCCGACCATCATCGAGATGCCTTACAACGACATCGTGCAGAAGTTCATTGACCGCTACACGGGCGAACTACGCCATTCTGTTGGTTACATGCTTGGAGCGCAGAACTTCTATATTCCTGTCTTTGAGGAAGCATTGGAGGCTTATGACTTGCCGCTGGAGTTGAAGTATCTTCCCGTCATCGAGTCTGCACTCAATCCTCAAGCCGTCTCCCGCGTGGGTGCTGTGGGGCTTTGGCAGTTTATGATCACCACGGCCAAGCGCTATGATCTCACTGTCAACTCTTTGGTCGATGATCGTCGCGATCTTTACAAGGCGTCCTATGCTGCCGCACATTATCTGAGTGACCTCTATAAGAAATTGGGTGACTGGAACCTCGTCATCGCTGCTTACAACTGTGGTGCTGACAAAATCAACAAGGCCATCCGCCGCTCGCATGGTGAGCGTGACTACTGGAAGATCTATCCGCGTCTGCCCAAGGAGACACGTGGCTATGTGCCGGCATTTATTGCTGCCAACTACATCATGAACTATTATTGCGAGCACAATATCTGTCCATTGAAGACGACACTGCCCGCAAAGACCGACACTGTGATGGTCGACCGTGATGTGCATTTCGAGCAGATCGCCCATGTGTTGGGGATGGACATCGACGAGCTCCGTGATCTCAATCCTCAGTACCGTCGCGACATCGTCAACGGCAACAGCGGATTGGCTTCGCTCAGACTGCCGGAAGCGATGATCAATAAGTTCATCGACAACGAGGACTCGATCTACGCTTATGCTCCGGCCGACTATCAGCCCAAGCGTACGGAAGTGGAGGCTGAAGGCGGACGCTATGTGGTCAACAAGAATCAGGTCTCTCTCGTGTCAAGATCTTCAAGCAAGAAAAAAGCCGAGGAAAGCAAGGCCGAGAATACAGAAGCCATCGCAACCAAACCTCAAGATGACGCTGCCTCAAGCCAAGAGGTAGAGCAGAAAACTGTCAACGACAGCGACAACGACGATGACAAAGAAAGCGGAAAGAGCGCACGCTCTTCACGCAAGCGCAGTTCTCGCTCACGGAAGAGTCAGAGCAGCAGTTCTAAGAACTCAAGCAGTTCAAGCAGCAAGAAGAGTAAAAAGAAAAAAGATAAAGAACAGCAGTCAAAGAGCGTAACCGTCAAGAGCGGGGATACCCTCAGTGAGATTGCGGAACGAAACCATACCACGGTGAAGAAACTCCGGAAGTTGAATGGTATATCGGGAAGCACGATTCAGAAAGGAAAGAAGATTAAAGTCAAATAACCTTGTGGCGTATGGACGAATTAGAGCAGAAAAACAAGGAGCGCGAAGCCGCTGACAACAAGATGATCAATGATGCCTTTCAGCATCTGTTGGACACCTATCTCGCTTCGCCCCATCGGAAAAAGGTGGACATCATCACCAAAGCGTTTAACTTCGCCCGCCAGGCTCATAAAGGCGTGCGACGGTTGTCGGGCGAGCCCTATATCATGCATCCTATCGCCGTGGCGCAGATTGCCTGTGAGGAGATGGGGCTGGGCTCTACGAGCATCTGCGCCGCTTTGCTCCATGATGTCGTGGAGGACACTGACTATACTACCGAGGACATTGAGAATATCTTTGGCGAGAAGATCGCCAAGATCGTCGATGGACTTACTAAGATCAGCGGCGGCATCTTTGGTGATCATGCCTCTGCGCAGGCCGAGAACTTCAAGAAGCTGTTGCTCACGATGAGCGATGACATCCGTGTGATCCTCATCAAGATCTGTGACCGACTCCACAACATGCGCACGCTTGCGTCGCAGCCTGCCAACAAGCAATACAAGATCGCGGGAGAAACGCTCTATATCTATGCGCCCATTGCCAACAGACTGGGACTGAACAAGATCAAGACGGAACTTGAAGATCTGAGTTTCCGTTACGAGCATCCCGAGGAGTACGCCTCCATTGTCAACAAGCTGTCTTTCACCGAGGAGCAACGCAATAGGGTCTTTGACGACTTCACGGCACCGATCCGAAAGGCTCTTGATGACATGGGCATCGAATACACCATCAAAGCCAGAGTGAAGAGTCCTTACTCTATCTGGTCGAAGATGCAGAACAAGCATGTCACCTTCGATGAGATCTACGACATCCTTGCTGTACGCATCATATTCAAACCATCTGATCCTAAAGACGAAATCAATGAGTGCTTCCGCATCTACGTTGCCCTCAACCAAATCTATAAGAGTCATCCCGACCGCTTGCGTGACTGGGTCAACCACCCCAAGGCCAACGGCTACCAGGCTCTTCACGCCACGATGATGTCACGCCAAGGCCAGTGGATCGAGGTGCAGATTCGTTCCCAGCGCATGGACGAGATTGCCGAGCAGGGCTTTGCCGCTCATTGGAAATATAAGGAGGGCGAATACTCTCACGACGACGATGAGCTCAACAACTGGTTGAGCACCATCAAGGAGATCCTTGATGATCCGCAGCCCGATGCCATGGACTTCCTCGACTCAGTGAAGCTCAACCTGTTCTCTTCCGAGATCTTTGTCTTTACTCCCAAGGGTGAGGTCAAGACATTGCCGGCAGGCTGTACTGTCCTCGACTTTGCTTTTCAGATCCATACCTTCCTGGGCAGCCATTGTATTGGCGCAAAGGTCAACCATAAGCTTGTGCCGCTGAGTCATAAGCTCCAAAGCGGCGACCAGGTCGAGATCCTCACTTCCAACTCCCAGCATGTGCAACCCGCATGGATTAATTTCGTGTCCACGGCAAAGGCAAAGAGCAAAATACAGGCTGTGCTCAGACGAGAGAGTAGGGAGATACAGAAGAAGGGCGAGAAAACGCTGAACGACTGGCTTGCCAAAAACGACATGGAACTCTCTACTGCTGTTGTAGACAAACTTTCAGATTTCCACGATATTGCTAAACATGAGGACTTCTTTGAGGCTTTGGGCGAGCGCACCATTATCCTCAGCGACAAAGACCTTGATGTTCTTCATGGCAAGAAGAAAGAAAGCGGTTCGACGGGTTGGCGCAAGTTTGTGCCTTTCCTGAACAAAGGAAAGAAGAAAAAGGAAGACGATACGCCACAACTCTTGGTCGTTGGTAAGGACTTTAACAAGAAGAAGCCTTGCATTATCACGGAAGAGACCATTGGCATGTATATCTTCCCCGGCTGTTGTCATCCTATACCCGGTGACGACATCTTGGGATTCATCGACGGCAAGAATCGCATTGAGATTCACAAGCGTTCCTGTCCGGTGGCCAGCAAGCTCAAGACAAGTTTTGGTCCGCGTATCCTCGATGCCAAGTGGGACATGCACAAGCAACTCTTCTTCGACGCTACCATCGAGGTCAACGGCATCGACCGGAAGGGTATGCTGCACGATGTCTCTGAGGTCATCTCCAACAAGATGAACGTCAATATCCATAAGGTTGCTTTCACTGCTGATGAGGGTATCTTCAAAGGTACTATCGAGATCCGTGTCCATGATCGTGAAGAAGTGAAGGTGATTATGGGACGGCTGAAGAAGATTCCTGATCTTCAGGAGGTCAAGCAGATATTATAGAGGAGGGCAGTACGCTGCTCTTTTCAAGTCAGTCTTTGAAGCTTCAATGACTCTTGAGACGTTTGATCAACTTTCAATTTAGCTAAAAATATAAGGGACTGCTCTTTCGGGCAGTCCCTTTTTTCATGTCTATTTTATTCTGTTCTTTATATTCGATTAGTGTGAGGAGATGTTTTTGCCATAGACAGTCACGCTGACCGATAGGCTTCTGCAGGCCATGAAAGCAGGATTGTACTCGCATTCCGCCTTGATGATTCCTGCATGATATTTGCCCGAACGATCAAGGACGTATTCTGTCGTCAACGTGTAGTCGCCCTTGGGAAGCGTCTCGAAGTAGTAGTCGGTCTGTTCGTCCATCTGTCGGACATAGCAGCCCTCGAGCCAGTGATAGCCAGACAGTTGGTTGACGGGCATCAGGCAGGCAGGACGATGGTCGGTGATACGTACGAAGTCGTAGTCGCGGTCGGCGTGTACCTTGATGATGGCTTTTACCCGGTCGCCTATGTTGCTGGTGCGCCGTGTGCTGTCAACAGACACTATCTCTCGGCTCACATGGAAGTCTTTACGCTCGTCGGGCATGGCTGAAGCTGTAGCCTCGTGCCAGCCTGTCACAACAGGCCAAGCCACTCTTTGCGGCATGGGACCCGTAAGGAAAGCGGCAACAGCATCGACGGTCACGATCGGCGTATCCCATTTCTGTGTTTTCTTTTCCTCTACGAGCCATCGCTTCATGCCCAAAAGCAGGAAGGTGTCACTTGGAGCGATCAGCGACAGTGCGTGGATGGCTGCAGTCACTGTAGGAATCTTATAGTCGCACCAACTGTAATAGGCTTTTGGCGTATCGAAGTAAGTTCCCCGGTCGGAGGTTGTGACGGCATACTGGATAAGGCTTTCCATCATGCTCTGCGCGGCTTTGGTACGACCGTCTATATGCAATGCCGTAGCCACACGGGCTTTACCGAGGATCGTGAGGTCGGCACCATGCGTCTCGGCATAGTCCAGTAAGGCCTTCCTGGCTGTGTTAGCCTTCGCGGTCTGTCGTGTGGGTAGCAGTGACAGTGTATAGAGGATATGGTAGGCTTCCTCTAAATTGCAACTTGCGGCACCGGCTTCCTCCAGTTGTTTGGCATCGTCGGCGAGCCAGATCGTCAGCTTTGTCGTCGTGGGTTGTAGCAAGCGTGCAATCTCGTTGTAATCTTTGGTCAAGGGCGCAAGCATCTCGGCTACCGTCACCGTGACGATGCGGCTTGCAGGCATTCCCGGCCACCAGGAGAACGAACCGTCAACGCGCTGGAGGCGTCGCAGGGCTGCGAAGGGTGTGTTGACATCTTGAAAAGACTCCGATTTATTCTCAGCGTCGTTCAGTTCGTTGAGCTTATAACCGGCATATACTTTGGCTGCCAACGACAGTGCGTCGTTGCCTCTTATAGTGTCCATTTCGCCCAAAGCCTCGCGGATGGCATCGGCAGCAGAGCGGCTGACCATCGTTATCACCGGCACGCGCTCCTTGTCCGAGACAATAGGTATCGTCTTCTCCATGCCGTCGCCGTGGCTTTTTGCTGAGGCTTCTGCCCGCACCGTGATGCTTTGCAGCATGCTGTCGGCAGGCACGTGAAGCGTAGCGGTGAAAGTCTTAGACGTGGATGGCTTCAATCCGAATTTGTATTTCTCGTCAAGCAGCGACTGTCCCAAGTGAGTTGCTTGTACGGTCAACGTTCCCTTGAACCGCTCATCTCCCATATTGCTCACAGTGAGCGGCAATTGGGCCTCGTCGCCCCGACGGAGGAAGCGCGGCAGGTTGTCGGTCACCATCAGCGCCATCCGCGTCTGCACTGTAGTGTCGATGGAGGCCACGGCACCCTCGCGATCGTGAACGATACCTTGCAGCCGCCATGTGGTGACATTGTCGGGCATGGTAAAGGCAAACGAAGCATAGCCGTCGTGATCAGTCTTCGTCGCGGGGGCCCATAGGGCGAGGGTGCGGAAGTTGCGCCGCACGCGTGTTCTGGAATTTCCATCAGTCAATTTTCCTTGGTTGTGCGGAGCGAGATTCTTTGTCTTGTTGGTAGCGGCATAGAGTCTGTCTTCTTCCTTTACCTCAACGTCTCTTTTGATGACGGGTGCCGAGAGCTTATCCACCGGCTCCGCATAGCCCAATGCGACAACCTCCTCAAGGTTGTCTACATCGTCGCCCAATGTGATGACGACCGGCTCACCACTGGTAACGGTCACTGTTGCCGACTGGAGACCGACATATGAGGCGGTGAGCTGTGCCGTGCCGTGGACGGGTATGGAAAACGTTCCATCGACATCCGTCACGGCACTTGCTCCTTGGCTGGTCTTCAGCATGGCTCCCATCAGTACTTCGCCCGACGGGTCATATACGATGCCGTGACAATAGCCGGGTTTGCCCTTGCCTTTGCTTTCCAGTGTCCATCCGCCTAACCGATAGGCCACTGACCGTGCGTTGGCTTGAAGGCGGATGAGGCCGTCGGCAAAGATTGCGGGACGGATGTCGGGCACGGCTAACTGCTTTGGACGTCCTGTTTCGCCTTTGATGAGTTCGTCGTTGTCAAGGGTTTGAGTATAGCTGGTTGGCAAGTCGTCGCGGAGTTCCCAACTGCTGTTCCAAGTGTTGTCGTTGATGAGGTCGAGCGCGCTGTCGTAGAGCGTCACCATGGCCTGGGCGTCTGCAGGCTGTCCTGTAGGATGGCTGACGCGCAACCGCCACTCTTGCTGTTGTCCGGGTTCAGTGACATTGTCCAATTGATCCCATTGAGCGTGAAGCGTCTCTGTCGGTTCCTCGTAGGGTAGCATGATGTCGTAGCTCTTCATTCTGCCTTGTCCATAGGCGGCTACAGAGAGGGTGACGCCGCCTCCGTAGGTCTTCTTATAATATAAGTTGTGTGTGAGGAGGGTGTCGCTCAGTGCCATTGATCCACGCTCCAACAGGCTGTCTGCCGACCGCAACTCGTAATAGAGTGTAAGCCCTTTCTCCGTCGTGCCCATCTGTAGGGTCACCGGTTGTCCGTCGCTTTTGAACGCGTCGGCCGATGCCGCAGCCCAGAAGAAGGTGGGCTTGGAAAGATGGTGTGCCGCTGGGTCGATGATAGAAATGGTGTTGTCCAGCGTGTCGCCTTCGGCCCATATCTTCAGTGTATGCAGTCCGGCCTCCAGGGAATGTATGGGGATGAAGCCCTGGCGGTTGGCGGCTATTTCTCCTTTTGTGCCGTTGTCGAGAAGCCATTTCACGTTGTCTTGTACCTTGTTGTTCTGAGCATCGGTGAGTAAGCAGCGTACGGCAAGCAGCGAGTCGCGGCAGTAGCCTTTAGCATCGCTCTGAAAGACACTGGCGATGTCGCTGGAGAGGAAAGCTCTTTGGTTGCTGTAGCTCAAACGTACCTGGTCTGTGCGTTGCTGTCCGTCAGGCGCTGTGATGGTGAATGCTTTCACAAGGTGGAAGAGATAATGATGATCGGCGACCTTTGGTACGGCAATGTGCGTTGTGAACATTCCATTGCTGTCAGTGAAAAGGGTAGGGTCGTTCTTGACTTCCACTTTGGCTCCGGCGACGGGAGCACCACTGAGCAGGAAGGCTCTTCCGCTTACGGTCACTGTGTCACCGGGCATGTAGTGTGAGGGAGAGGTGTGGAGACTCACTTGCAGACTACCCGACTTGTATTCTTCAACCCTGAATGACAGTCCGTTGACATCAACATCGATATTGTCTATGTCCTTGATTAAAGAGTGACCGATGAGTCGCTCCAACAGTGGTAAGGCTCCATCGGCCTTCCATCTCAGTTCTCCCCGACCATTGTATTCGTTGCCGGTCACCCATTTCTTGGTTAGGGGAATATCGGCATACGCCGTGCCGTAGTCGTCTGTTGTAACGTTGACGGTGTCGATGGGGTGGTCGTAGTCCCTTGTGTTGCTGAACAGCAGTTGGAGTGGCATGTGGCTTAGTGCCTTGCGCCGGTGCCCCGGTCGTCGTACAAAGGCCACCACAGCCACGTGGGCCGTGTCGCCCGGACGGTAGAGGGCGCGGTCGGAGTAGGCGTTTAGTAGAATTTGACAGGGGTTGGCGGGCTCGCTCTCGTTTGGATAGACCATTTCTGACGCTCGCCAATGGTCATCCGCTGTGAACGGGCGCACGTACATTCCTCCGTCGCAGTAGGGCACCACGGCCTCGCCTTGTGCGTCTGTGGTGAATATGCCGTGGACGGAAGGCTCTGATGAAATGGAGTCCACTTCGGTCTCATCGAGGTCATATACAGCCGTATCGGCTTCGGCGGTGTCTACGTCAATGGCAGCCGTGTCGCTTTCTACTTCTTCATACTGGTCGCTTCCTTCGTCACCAATCTCAATCTTCGCTCCTGGTACCGGACGCCCCGTGTGGGTGTCGACAACGCGCATCCTTACATTCTTCTCCGACATGGGGCTGACGGTCACGTTGAGGTCGCTGACGATGTAGCCGAGGATTACAGGCTTCACGCCTTGCGCCTTGGCAACGACTTCATAAGTGCCGTAGGGTAGGGAGGGGAGTCGCAGACTGTCCGTTGCCGGTCTCCATGCCCTGCCTAAGGACAGTTGTCTTGTTGCGTGCCATAGAGGGGCACCGCTCCGTCGGTCTTTCTTCGTGCCATATACAGCCACATCGACTTTCGACAGATTGGTGGAACCGACATGCAGCCACGGTCGCTCTTTGGAATGAATGTACTTACCTTCGAGACGGATGCTCAGGGAAGGTTCCTTGGCTTCTAATTCTATATTGCGCAGTGGATTGCCATATTCTGATGTGTCGCCAGCCCATTTCCGCAGGATACTGGCAGAGATGGCTACGCTTGCTGAGTCGCTGAGTTGGCGGGCTTTGAGAGCGGTGACGAGTTGGCTCTCCTTGAGGTCGCCATACTTGGCAAGCAGAGAGTCGCACCATTGCACGATGCGACTTTTGCTGTCCGACGGTGCCATTCACAAATCGGTGATGAGCGCTGCCCGCCGGTTGCCCGTCTGCTCATAGTAGTCGTGCGCCTTTTTGTATTGTCCTGTCTGCCATGCGATGGCGCTGAGCAAGTCACCGCCAAACACCTCACTGCCGGGTATGAGCAGGGGCGAGAGGTCACCGGCTTGGGAGTGGGCCAGTAGTGCCGGGTCGGCCAGTGCCTCGTTCTTTAGTCCCAGGGCACAGGCACAGACGGTGGCCAAGGCAGGATGTTCCTTCTTGGCCTCACGCATCTTTTGCTCCAACTGCTGACGGACGGAGGCCAGGGAGTCGTCGCCATAGGTCTGACGCACCAATGACAGACGGAGCAGGTCGGCAGTGAGCAACTGACCATAGTGGTTCTCTTTCAAGGCTTTGTCGCTGATACGCTCAAGGATGTTCATCTCATTCTTGGGCTTGTCGGCCTTGGCCTGGCGATAGACGTCTGCCCAAAGCTGTTGATAGTCTTGTTGTGCCTCTGCCGGTAAAATGGCACACAACAGCAAAAGCAAAATGGTGTAGATTGTTCTCATATACAGAAAGCTTTACTTCGTTTCTCGTTGTTTCAGGTCGTTGAGATTCGCTCACGATCTTGGTTGTGAGACAAACTCGTCAGTTTACGTTACAAAAATAAGCATAATATTCGATATTCTCCACCTTTGGGAATATTTTTTTTTTGATGATCGAACACTTTCGTCACAACAGTGAAAGAAGTCGTCATGGATTCCTAATTCCATAGGGGGGCATTTAAGCCGCGAGTTAAGCTAACATTTTGCATCCGCTTGCCGTCTTTGTAAAGCATGGAACATTCAGTAGCACTTGTGTGTAAAGGAAATGCTGTTCTTCATGTCGTTATGTCTATAAAGCATTATTACTCCATCTTCTAACTTTGTTCGCTTTTCAGACAGACAACAGCCTCAGGGAATCGATTCTTTCCCACGAAGGCCTACTGTGCTCTGATCACTTTGACACTTTCATTCAAGCGTGAAGACGCTATTAAAACACCTTTCTCTGCTTCTACCAAACAAAGAGTAGTGAGGAAAGCGATTTTGTCTGATGCTAAAGGGCACTGTGGTTATTTTCCGTGGGCGGCTATTCGTTATCATCTCTGAATTAATGTCAAGGCAATTTCGTCATGAACAGGTTTTAACTCCGAAGGGTTGAGTCTCAAGCTCCATTAGAAGCTAAAACCAGTCCAGGACTTTTTCTTTTCCTTCTTGGTTATGTCGTTGATGACAAGCAGTGTTCTTATGGCATCAAAGCAGTGTTTTCACGGGGTCGAAGCTGTGTTCTTGTGAGGTTGAAACAATGTTCCCAATATTGTAACGCTAAGAAAAAGATCGTTCGCTACGTAGGGAACGATCTTTTTCTACGTAGCGAACGATTGTTTGTCAGACAGCAAACTCAAGTTGTTGTGTACTGATTTTGGTTGACAGTTTTGCTTGTTATTCCTAACTTAGTTTACACTTCTTTCTTCTTATTCCTAAACAAGTTACCAATCAGGCAGTCCTAAATGGACTGCCTTGATTCTGCTAATGAATAAGCGATTACGATCTTTCAGTAACGCAACTTTCCAGGAGCGGGGGTAAGGTGATGCTCTGACAGTCCATGCCATTGAGCTTCTCTTCTCCGACTTTGGAAAGTTGGAAGTGCATGATACGCTTATCGTGCTTGTCAAGTGAGCGCTTGAGCAGCTTCTTCTTCTCAAGTGAGCGTATCACCTTTGAGGCGTTCGACTGCGTGAGGCCGAGGCAGTCGCCTACCTCTCCGGCTGTCATGCTGCCCTTGTCGCTCAAGTTGCAAAGCAGCATGGCCTCATTGAGATTGAGACCATAAGCAGCTTCCATTCCATTCTCCAGTTCTGTGATGGCGTGGTAAATGTCGCGCACACGACACATCTTTTGTCTGTCAAACATCATCGACTTAAATAAAAAGGTTCACATTTGCCTGCTCAGCACGCTGCATATACGTTGCTACGCCACCAACGGTGACGCCATCGATCAGCTCTTCCTTCGCTATTCCCATCATGTCCATCGTCATCTGGCAGGCGATGAACTCCACACCGGCCTTTTGGGCAGCCTGTCGTAGGTCTTCAAGCTGCTCGATATTCTTTCTGCGCATGATGTGGCGCATCAGACGGTCGCCCATGCCAAAGAAACTCATTTGGGAGAGATGAAGCTTGCGTGACGACGAGGGCAGCATCCAACTGAACATCTTTCCGAAGAAGTCCTTCTTCACGTGGGGCTTATGCTCTTTCTTGATGACATTGAGTCCCCAGAAAGTGAAGAAGATGGACACCGGCACAGTGGATATTTCCCGTGGCACATTAATATTCGACCATGTAGATTTTATTTCTATAAGGCATCAGTGCCTTTGAAAATCTTCTCTACCGACTTTCCTTTTGCAATCTCATCAACCAACTTGTCGAGGATGCGCATGTCGCGTATCTTCTGGTCTGCTATATCCTCTATCCGCACCCCACAAATTTTTCCTTTCACTTTCATTCGTCCTGAATTCATCTGTGGAGCATGATCAAAGAAATCCCCATAGGTGATGTCGCTATTGAGCAAGCTGTCAAGGGCTTCCTTGCTGTAGCCTGTCAGCCACTCTGTCACGGCATACACTTCTTCAGCCTTGCGTCCCTTGCGCTCCACCTTGGCTATGAGCAGGGGAAACACCTTTGAGAACTTTATGTCGAACACATTCATACGATTATCTCCCTTCGTTTGTTTTCAATGCTTCTTCCAAGAACTCACAGGCATCAGCCACACATAATGGACATGGACGAAGCACCACGTGGGTATCTACACCTTTCAGCTTTCTACACTGAGTGGCATGGTTACGGTCTTCGAACTTCTGCATGATCTCGCGCATCTGCTTCATGGTTTTGCTCTTGTCTTTATTAATCAGTCCTAACACCATGTCAGCTCCTATCAACGCGCCGCAGGTGCCCTCCATATTCGTCATTCCGGCAGCAAAGCCGTCGGTCATACTCATGGCAGTGTTCTCGTCCAACCCTGTCAAATCACTATACGTTGTCAGCACTGCCTGTGCGCAATTATATTTAAAACTTGCCTTCTTCTCGGCTGCAATATCTTTTCTTGATTCCATGCCTGTCAATCTTTAATGTATTTGTCAATTATGTCCTCTTTGACTATCTGCGGTTTGGCCTTTCCTTTCAGCACCAGCACTTTCTTGCCATTGCGGTAGATGTGGAGCTGACGGGAACGCACGACCGCTGTCAGCTCTGGGTCGTCGTTTAACGTTTGCCAAATTTGATGGTAGACACCGTCGGCATCCATCAGTTTGTGCCGCAGGTGCGAGCACATGTTGGTTGTGTCAATGTCAGGTGTGTTCATGGTTCAATCCTATATTTTTCTCTCAAGCGCTTGGGCAGTTTGCTGAGCACGAGTTGGTAGGACTGGCGGATCAGGTCCTTCACCATGTCGCCGTCAATCTCATCAAGGAGGACATCGCTCCAATGCACCTTATTAAGATGGTAGGCCGGACGGATGCCGTCATAGTGGTCGCGCAGCGTCTGTCCTTGCTCGGGCGGTAGTTTCAGGGCACAGGAGGGCTCTGGGGCGTCCAACCATATATGTAGGAAAATTTTTCCTTCTATACGAAACAATACCCAGTCCTCACCATAAGCCTGGTCTTCCGTGGTGCCCGGCAAGGACAACGCATACTCGCGTACTTCTTCGATGTTCATCAGCTGATGGCGTTATTTAAGCTGGGTTCCGTCCTTGAAGGCGTTGCCCACACGCTTGCCAATTTCAAGGTAGCCGAGATGTACGGGGTCGAATGTCAACAGGTGCATCTTCTCCAAGTCCGGCTTGCCGTCCTCGGCAAGGTATTCCTCGTCTACTCGGATATTCAGAATCTTGGCCACGATGTAGTAGCCCGTCTCCGACTCATCAATCTTCCGCTCGATGCGGCACTCCATCGTCATGGGGAAGTCAGTGAACACGGGCGCATTGACCTGCTCACCCTTTTCGACTTTCCAGCCGGTCTTTGCCACCTTGTCCTTTACCTTCTTCCCGCTGACAATGCCTACATAGTCTGCTGCCACCATGGTTTCAGTAGTGGCAAAGGCAACGGTAAAGTCGGGATTGGCGTTGAGGTTGACCGTGGTCTGATGGTTGCCCATCGAAATCATGATCTTGTCATTATCCCACTGACCACTCCACGCTGCGTTCATCGCATTGGGTGTCCCGTCGGCATTGTAAGTGCCAATAACAATAACTGACTGTGGCATAAACCACGCTCTCGGATTAAAGTTTTTCATCTCGTTTTGTATTTAAGTTTTTACTCATATAGTCATTATCGAATTCGTCCACGGGTGCATTCCGTTTTCGCACATTATTCTAATGGCAAGTTATCTATATTTTAAGATCCTGTAGACATGTCCCTTTCAATCTTCATCCTTACACTATTAAGTGCGGAAGCATGTAGCGGCTTACATTTTTCTGCGGTTATCATTGCAAAATTAAGTTTTTCCTTGCAATTAATGAAACGTTTTCAATAGTTTTTCAACTAACCTTTTCAACTTCCCATCCTCCACTCACGGTTTGCCCCCGCCCCTACGGTTCTCGTCCCTTCCCCGTAGGGAGAGCATCAACCCTCACGAGACTTCCCACTGCTAATTTCTAACTATTAACTTCTGCCTTTAGCGCACCAGCCTGATTTAAAGGCTTTCCTGGTCTTGGTTGAAATAGCTATTTTCCTTGAGCTATTGGAAGAGTAGCGGCTTTGCGGCAGTTCATGATTTTCTGAAGGCCTTTGGAGGCATTCCTTTCATACGGATGAAAAACTTTGTAAAAGAGGCTTGGTCTGCAAAATTCAGTCGCAATGCGATTTCAGTTATACTCATGCTGGTGGTCTTGAGCAGGACAGTGGCCTCAGAAGCCAATGCTTGGGAAATGAAATGCTGAACGGTATGGCCACTCATCTGTTTGACGATACGTGAAAGATATGTGGTTGTCATATTGAGATGTCCGGCATAGAAAGCAAGGTCGTGGTGCTTGACAAAATGCTGAGAGACGAGTTGCAAGAAGTCAGCAAATGTCTTTTCATGGCGCTCTGAATAATGATGTTTGACCACTACGTTGTCCTGAGTGTTTAGAAGTTCTACGCACATCAGTCGAATAGCTGTCAGGAGCAACTCTTTTGTATAGGTCGTCGGTTTGGCAAGGATATGCTTATGAACCAGTACCATAAGTTGCCTGATTCTTTCGGCAATTTCACCAGAAAGGTTGAGCACAGGGCAGGGATGTTGTGATACCGTGAAGCAAGCCACCTTCACCACATGCTCCAATTGTGGTGTGTGATAGACCATCTGCTCATCTATGTTGAGAATCCAGGCTTCATAGTCGTCGCTCTTATGTACGATTTCAGTGGGTATGCCCGGTGCATAGACATGCAGGTCGCCAGCATTGAGCGTAAACTGCCGGTCACTATATTTGATGCTGACACTGCCACGGCATATCAGCAAGAACGAGAACAGAGAGAATCTTTCCAGATTGCCGGTTTCAATATCGCAGCCCAAGATATGGCCGCAGCATATTAAGTCTTCCCAGTATTCTTCCGGGTGCAGCCCAGAATAGAGCTGTCTCATTTGTCGAAGTGTGAGCATAACGGAATATTTTAATCCTTTGCAAATTTAAGTAATTGTTTCGTTTCAGACATATTCTGTTTCGATATTAACTTTACTTTAACGCATAATCTATGTACCTTATGCGACCATAATCAAGATAAATTTATTGATATGAAGATAATGACCATTGATGGCGGGCCTCGTAAGACCATGAATACGGCCGCCATGATAGAGAAGTTCTCGGAAGGAGTGAAATCTGTTGATAAGGCTATTGAGGTGAAGCATGTCCGGCTCTACGACATTGATTATAAGGGCTGCTATTCTTGTCTGGCCTGTAAAGTACGCGGCAAAGCCTCTCACGAGTGTAAGATAAAGGACGGTCTTCTCCCAGTCATCCAGGAAGTCAACCAGTCCGATGGCCTCGTCTTGGCCTCACCGGTTTTCTTTGGCCGTTGGACCGGTCAGATGCAGACTTTTATAGAACGTTTCACCTATCCATGGCTGTCGCAAGAGGATTTCTCGATAACCCCACAGCGGAAGATGCCCTTGGCACTGATTCTTACGATGAACGACATGCCGTCAGATGCTGAGGCTGTCCACAACAATATGAATACCGAGGAGAATTTTCTTCTTGCCAAACTCGGCGACATAGAGCGCATTGATGCATGCAACACGCTACAGGTGAAGAACTACGACCGTTATGAGATGGATGCGATGAATCCAGAGGGAAGAAAGAAATATAACGCCGAGCACTGGGAGGAAGAACTTCAGCAAGCCTTTGATGCCGGCAAACGAATGGCTGAGAAGATAAAGGCTAACGCAGAGTAGACTTCCGATTCAAATACTGTTATCACCGTTTTCATCCACGGGGGCATTCCTTCTCCTCACAGCCTCTTCCTGCTTCTTCTGTGCTTCCTCAATGGCTTTCTCATAGCCAGTGAGGGCAGCGAAGGGGGAGAATTGCGCCGCACGGTTATACATGCTCATCCGGGGATGCTTTGCCGAGACGTGGTGCGGCAGGTTGATGATGTCATCGTAGTTGTCCATTTTAATTCTTATTGCAATTCATCCATAAACTTGAAACTCCAGTCGGCCAAGGAAGAAGGGCAACTCAGCAATCCCTCGTTGTATTGCAGGTTGAGAAATGAGAACTCCTTTCAATTTTCATCTCTACACTTTTAAGTGCAGAAAAATGTAGCAGAATACATTTTTCTGCGGTTATCAGTGCAAAATTAAGTATTTTCCAGCAATTAACGAAACGTTTTCAATGTTTTTTATAGTAACCTTTCCCCCTCACCATCGAGTAGCTCTAATCCCTTTCTTATTTTTTAAACTTTTCCCTATGCCTTATGTCCTCCAATCTGGTTATTTCTGTCTTTTTGTGTTGCCCCCTCAGCGTAGTTCAGCCCACGCAGCAGGGCGTTCTTGCCAAACTCCTTCTTGATTTTCAAGGCGGCTTCTTGTAAGCGTCGCTCTTTGGCGGCAGCCTCGTTCTCCTGCTTTTGCTTCTGAGCTTCCGCCTCATAGTCCGTAAAGAGGTCGAGCTGTACGGGGGTGTTTTGCTGTTGCCGTTTGGCCTCGGCCTCAGGGATGACGTGGTTGACGGTGATGTTGAGCCGACGGACCAGTAGGATAGGGTTGACAATGTGGTCGTAGAGCTCCGTGACGGCTTCAAGGATTTGTTTGGACGAGGAGGTGGGATGCCCTAACGAGAGTGTGCCGTGAGCATGCTTCGGCACGCTGCGGCCATACCAGTCGGTCGTTATCTCACCGTGGTACTGCGCACGGATGGCTGGATTGGTCAGGCTTTCGCGGTCGTAGCCCACTGTGAGGACAAGTTGATCACCCACCAAGTGCTTGTCCACCAAGTCGAGCGACAGCGCGTCCGCCATCTCGCGGGCTACCACACGACCTTTGTCGGCAGAGTAGGGGCTTTGCAGCACCTGACCGCTCCCCAACGAATTTGTCTCCGGCTTGTAGGCTTTGATATAGTCCATCGTCACCGGCTCCCATCCCCACGCATGGTCGATGATGAGTTCCGCGTTGACACCGAACATCTGATAGAGCAGTTCCTCGTTGTTCACCGACAGCCGAGCGAGTTGGCCCATCGTATTGATGCCGATGCTGTTGAGCCTTGCGACGATACCACGGCCGAAGCGCCAGAAGTCGGTCATCGGCTGGTGGTCCCACAGCTGTTGGCGGTAACCCATCTCGTCGAGTTCGGCAATGCGCACGCCGTCCTTGTCAGCCGGGATATGCTTGGCCACGACATCCATCGCCACCTTGCAGAGATAAAGGTTCGTGCCGATGCCCGCCGTAGCCGTGATGCCCGTCGTCTTAAGCACCTGCCGGATCATCGTCATGGCCAGTTCATGCGCCGTCATTTTGTAGGTGTGGAGATAGTCGGTGACATCGGCAAAGATCTCGTCAATGGAATAGACGTGGATGTCCTCGGGGGCGATGTATTGCAGGTAGATGCCGTAAATCTCACTGCTGACCCTGATATACTCCGCCATCCGTGGCGTGGCTGCGATGTAGTCAGCCTCCCAGTCTGGGTGAGCGGCTAACTCCTTGGCCAAATACGACTTGCCGGTGAATGGTTTGAAACCGATGGCCTTTTGTCGCTCGTAGTTCACCTCCCGCATTTTCTGCACCACCTCGAAGAGCCGGGCCCGGCCGCCCAATCCATAGGCCTTCATTGAGGGCGACACGGCCAGACAGATGGTCTTCTCCGTGCGACTCACATCGGCCACGACGAGGTTGGTCGTCAGCGGGTCGAGCCCTCTGGCGACACTCTCCACCGAACTGTAGAAGCTCTTCAGATCAATGGCGATGTAGGTTCTGTTCTTGCCGGTCAATGGTGGATACTAACCAATATTCTATAGGCAAAAGTACAAAAATAAATTTGATAGTCAGAAAGATTTGCATATTTTCTTTTGTGTGATGAAACATTGGCTTTTGCGGAAAGAGACGATCTGTCGATGGAGTCGGTGTTGATGAGAAAACAGAATCTTCATTATGACAATTTGTTGTTTGTCAAATATTGATTACGTCATATTCTTTGCTTTCTGTGAAATTCATTACCTTTGCAAAATAGAAGCTTTTATCAATTGAAACAAAAACCTCAGATATGAAGATATTAGGAAACATTGTTTGGCTCATCTTTGGAGGATTCGGCATCGCAGTGGAGTATTTCGTTTCCTCGCTGTTGCAGATGATCACCATCATCGGCATACCTTTCGGCATAGCAACTATGCGGTTGGGTATACTCGCGTTGTGGCCATTCGGCTCACATATTGTTGACAAGCCGCAGGATGGCGGGTGCCTCAATATGATAATGAACGTATTATGGTTCTTTGTCGGTGGCTTTTGGATTGCGATGACCCATCTTGGCTTTGGCTTGTTGCTTTGCATCACCATCATCGGCTTCCCCTGGGGCAAGATGCATTTCAGACTGATGCGACTGGCATTGGCACCATTTGGCAAGGAAATAGTCAACAATGACTTCTAAACTTGGGAAAAATGACAATAGCATCTGCTTTTCGTGGCCTATACCGCCAGCCCCTGCTTTCACTCATTATGGTTATAGTGGTTGCAATGCTGCTGTTGTCTTGTCAAGCGAATGCACAACAAAACATAAAACGGAACAATATGGAAAAAGAAAATTTGAAGGAGATATATCTTGCCGGAGGCTGCTTCTGGGGTACTGAGCATTACTTCAAGCAGATCGATGGAGTAGTGGATACCGAGGTAGGCTATGCCAACGGCATAACCGAGAATCCGACTTACAAGGATGTCTGCACCGACAAGACCGGCTTTGCCGAGACAGTCCATGTCACTTATAATCCCGACAAGGTGTCGCTGAAGTTCCTGTTAGAGATGTACTTCAAAGCCATAGACCCTACGAGCATCAACCGGCAGGGCCACGACACAGGAACGCAGTACCGCACGGGCGTTTATTACACCGACAGCTTCGACGAGGCAACGATTAGCAAAGTCTTCGACGAAGAGCAAAAGCACATCAAAGGGAAGGTCGTCGTGGAAAATCTGCCCTTAAAGAACTTCTACAAGGCAGAGGACTACCACCAGGACTATCTTGACAAGAATCCTGACGGCTACTGCCATTTGCCTCAAAGCCTGTTTGAGTTCGCCCGCAAAGCAATGGATAATCATGGGAACAGACAATAACTTGTTTCATACGATTAAGTGATATTTCTCTATTAGATAATAGTTACAGAGTAAGGCTGAATCCCCAACAACAATAGGGTATTCCCCCAAAAAAATATAGATATTCCTACAATTATTAATGAAATATTGACTAATTTTGTGGCAAATAACTAAAAAAAGAAAATATATGAAGTTAATCTCCTCCGTCAAACTGTTAGTTACAACTCTAGTTGTTGCAATTTCTCTGTTATACTCTTGTGAAAGCAAAGAAGAGAAAGCCTACAAGATTGCTATGCATTCCAATAACCTATCGGAGGTTCGTCAATTTCTCCGTAACTATGAAGAAGACGCTTCTGGTGATGAAGTTAACAATGCAAGAGACGAAATAGAACGATTGACAACCGATTCCGCATTATATGCTGAAATAACGGTTTGTAATGTTCTTGAACAAAGAATGGACCTTGAAGATAGATACTTGGGGTTAGAGCATCCCGTTCATGAACAAGAGATAAGAGAACTTCGTTCTACAGACAAGGATTATCTAAAAAAACAAAAGAAGCAAGAAAGAGAAGCTCAACAGTCCCAACAGAGACAAGCAAACTCAAATAATAGCGTAGGAAGTCAATTGGCAGAAGCTGTAGGAGAAAAGCTTAGTAACTACTTAGCGAAACGTGAAGTAAATAAGTATTTCAAGAATTACGTTTACGAAGGGAACTTGTTGGGAATTCTTGATTTAAAATTTGTCTTTGGCCCAATTGGCTCCAACTATACGGGCATAGGATTCTGCTTAGCGCAAACGGGGAATTGGGTAAAGTTTTCATATGCTTTAACTGGAAAAGGAAATATGGAGATTCTATTGCCAACAGGCGACAGAGGAACTGGCAAGCTCTATAGTAACGGCTTAGTTGATGACGCAGGTAACTTCTGTCAAAAAGTATACGATCCAAATACTTATCAATATTTCTTTGGCAAATAAAACATTACATATATGAAAACAAAAATCATGTTTCTCTTGTTGGCGGTTTCCTTCTGTTCAACATTACTAGCACAGAATGAACACCTTAAGTTCATGGGTATACCACTCAACATATCTGTTGATGCATTCCAAAAACAACTAGAGATTAAGGGTATGAGCCGTGTTCCAGACATAGACCTTACAAAGGATATGCCCATTCGCCAGTTTAAAGGTAATTTTTCTGGTATGCCCTGTGTAATTTCTCTAGTGTATAATGTCAAGAATAAGATTGTTTACAAAGCAATTGTCTTATACGCTTCAGAGATAGAAGATATGAACCAAAAGTTCTATGAAGATATAAAGAATCGCTTAATGTTGAAGTATTCTCAGCAAAACATGAAGGAAGATACTGACAATGGTTTTCCATGTTGTTATTTTTTGGTGTATGATTCTTCTGGAGCCAAACTTATTGGAGACATCGAGTTAATAAAGATGTCAGTAATTTCCAACGGCACTCAAGTCGGAATCCTATACGAGGATGTAGCTAACTCTCTTCAGAACGAGAAGAGTACCATTGACGATTTATAATAACTTGGCCCATTGAAGAAATTATTATTTATTATGTTCTGAATTCATATTTTTTATGCGTGCGTAAGATAAAGCCATCGCATTATTTTAATCGCAGGAGAAAGTGGATGGACACTGAAACCTTACAAGATACTCGAATATTGAAAATTCTCGGCATAAATCGATATAAACAATATGATAGACGAAATATTAGAGAACAACCGGCGCTTCGTTGCCGGCAAAGGCTACGAGAAACATATCACGGACGGAATGCCATCGGGCAAGACGCTGATTGTCACCTGCATGGACACCCGCCTGAGCGTGATGCTGCCTGAGGCATTGGGCATCAAGAATGGTGAGGTGAAGATGGTCAAGGTGGCGGGCGGTGTCATCCTCGACGACTACGATGCTGTCATGCGCTCCATCATCGTGGGCATCTATGAGTTGGGCATCAAGGAGATCATGCTCATCCACCACACCGACTGCGGCGCGGGCAAGATGACCGGCGAGCACATGGAGCATCTCATTCGAGAAAGGATTGCCACTGATAAGGTGGCTGAAGTGGAACAGCACATCAATCTCCGCCAGTGGCTCGACGGCTTTGGCGACACCGAGAAGAGTGTAAGGGCTACGATGCACCGGGTGAAGAATCATCCGCTTGTACCCAAAGAAATCATCGTACGTGGTTTCATCATAGACTCCACATCTGGAGCACTCTCTGAGGTGACGGAATAAGGCCATTCAAATGCCACAGCTGTCAGCAAAGTGTAAATATTTTAAGCATTGCTGACAACAATGGCACGATTTGTCATCTTTGGCCTTTGGGCACGCATATTGCTTTTTGGTTAGTGAAGTTCAGACGTCGGACGAGGGCAACGAAAGGAGCCTGAGGACGATGGAAGAGCTGAGGATAAATAAAGAATTAATTGACAATTAGGAGGTATTGACTTATGTTGTATCCAGTTTTAAGAGACATGAACAATTGGCTTGACAATGATTTCGACGATATGTTGAACACGAGTTGGATGCCGCGCATGAATGTCACAGCACCTGCTATCAATGTCAAGGAAAATGACAAGGCTTACGAAGTTGAGCTTGCAGCCCCTGGCACCACCAAGGATGACTTCAAGGTGAACGTTGACAAGGACGGTTGCCTGACCATCAAGTTGGAGCACAAGGACGAGAAGAAAGACGAGAACAAGAAGGAGCACTACTTGCGCCGCGAGTTCTCATACAGCAATTACGAGCAGGCTCTGACGCTGCCTGACGACGTGGAGAAAGACAAGATTGAGGCTAAGGTTACTGACGGTGTGCTTCACATCACGCTTCCTCGCACGGCAAAGGCAGAGAAAGAGACAAAGAAGATTGAGGTCGCTTAACCGGCTTCGGTTCTGCTCTGAAACATGGGGGCTGCTCAAAAGGCAGCCCCCTTTTTGTTTTTACAGGGATGTCATTCCAGACCCATTCTGGTAGCATAACATAAGCAAAATCCTATTGCGTTGGGCCGGTATCATCTGTGCAAAATATAGATGGTGCCGGCTTTCTTCGTCTTTTTGAGCCATGACTTCTCCAAATCTGACGTTCTCTAATTTCTTGTTTACAATGAATATTCCTTTCTGTGCTTGACAATGGCTTCCATGTTCTCCAATGACCAGTCAACAAGTTGGTTGAGCAGGGGAATAAACGACTGCCCACGCTCTGTCAGTTCATATTCCACACGAGATGGAACTTCCGGATAAGCTGTTCGTTTGACGAGATCGTCAGCTTCCAGTTCCCGCAGCGTGGAGGTCAGCATCTTCTGTGATACGTCAGGAATAGCCTTGCAGAGGTCGCGAAAGCGCATGGGATGCTCATTGTCTTGAAGAGTGAGCAGCACCAGCAACGACCAGCGATCGCCGATCCTTGATAACACATTCCTTATGGGGCATTTCGGAAACAAAGGATCTACTACTTGATTTCTAATCATTTTCAATGTTTCTATTATACGCAATCACCGTCACGGACACTTTAGCCCATGACGGTGTGACTTATTCAGATAGATGAATTCAATTACCACTTAACTTGCTCCTGCAAGATAACGCCATCGTGAGCGTCTTCTTGTGTAAACGGAGTCTCGCGGTACTGCACGCAGAGCACCACCATCGGTTCTGTTCCATTGTTGTGGATGGCACGCTTGCCTTCGGGAGAGACACGCACCACACTGCCTTCCTGCAAGGGTATGTTCACGCCGTCAACCTGGTACTCACCCTTGCCGCTGAGCACGAAGTAAAGTTCCTCGTGGGTCTTGTGGGTATGGTAGAAGCCGCCTTCCTGACCAGGCTGATAAATCTGGAATGAAAACTCAGAGCCCTTGGTGCCAAGAATCTGACCGCCAAACACCTTGCCAGGAATCTTCACCTCGCCCAAGTTCAGCACATAGTCACCCAAATCCTTCATCTTGCCGAAATCAACGGCAGTGAAGTTCTTGCCTTCCGCAATTTTCTTAATTTCTTTCATAATAGTCTGCTTATACGTTTACTAACTTTTTGTTTGCTGGTGCAAAGATAGTAACTGTTTCAATATCCTGCAAGAGGGCACTCAAAAGTAAGACACTTACTTGGAGGTAACTATTGTTGAGAATCAGCTTATTACAAATGACAACTTTATGATTGTTTAGCATTCTGTGTGTTTCTCAGATGGAGGCAAATCACCTGTGCAGATATTTGTAGATAGCCAGTATCTCGTCGGAATAGCGCAACCGCTCCAGGGCTGACTGTAGCAATGTGTTCACTTTGTGCTCCCCGTCAAAGAGTGCCATGAGTTCGTCCATAGAATGCCGACGACGACCGATGCCGAAGTAGAGGCGCAGCAGTTCGCGCTCTTCTTCCGGCAATACCCTGTCAAGCATGTCGCCGACCTGCTTGTTGAGCTCGTTGCGATGAGCCAATGCGTCGGCTTGGTTCCAAGGGCGTTCGTCGATCTCATCGCGTCTCTCCACAAAGAAGTCATCCCACAAATCATCAGCTTGCGTGTATTCATTCTCCTCATCATAGAGGTAATTGTCAATGGTCTCGTTCCAGCTCATCGTTCCTTTTCCTTTAACAAGTGGCAAATAGCATCCTCCCTAATGACTTGTGGCTCTGCCTTGCCTTTCAGCACCAGCACCTTCTTGCCATTGCGGTATATGTGGAGCTGACGGGAGCGCACCACGGCTGTCAGATCTGGGTCGTCGTTAATCTGCTGCCAAAGATGATGATAAATGCCATCATTATCCATCAGCTTATGCCGCAGGTGCGAGCACATATTGGTCGTGTCAATGTCTACTGTGTTCATTTTATGTTCCATATATCCTGCGGGTTAAACACCAGGCATTCATTCAGTAAACCAGCTCCTCCCAGAAGCTCTGCGGCAGGTGGATGTTCTCCACGCCGACGGCATCCTCAAACAGCGGAGCGATCTCGTCGGGCGTGAATCCGGCGATGCCGCAGCCTATCGGAGTGACGAGGAATGTCAGCTCGGGATGCGTCTTGGCATAGTCGATAAACTTATTGACGTAGGGACGGATTGTCTCCACGCCGCCCTGCATGGTCGGGATGGCATAGCTCTGCCCCTGAGGGCCGTCGCCATTGCCCATCACCGCGCCGAAGTAAAGGCGTGCCGTGCGTGCGGCCCCGCCCCCGTGCATGCCGGCGAGGTTGCTGCCAAAGACAAAGATCTCGTTGGATTTGAGTGATGTAATGTACTCGGGTGTGATGCGGTTGGAATAATCTTTCTTCATAGTTGGTTGTATTTGAGTGGTAAGCGACACAGAAGTAGCCACGGGTAATCTGAGGGTAGCGTTTATGCAATCTTTGGATAATCCGGCAGCGTGACTTGTGTGCAGCTCTTTCTCTTTTGAATGCAAATTTAATAAAAATATTGGTCGGCAGTAAACTTTCATCTGCCTTTATTCTTTAAAAAAGTAAAAGACACCTGCAAATGAATTTCACAACAAATAAAGTGCTTTCACGCTTAATTATCTGCTGCATCGAAAAAGTGCGACGGTCGTCATAGATTCATGCGACGTTCGTCACAGATTTATGCGGCAACCGTCACAATAAAACGCAGTGGTCGTCACACATTATCGTTTGGTATGCTGAGATTGTCAAAAAGGAGAAGGCTTATGCCCAGTATCCGTTGCCGAAGTTCTACAACTTCTCTTCCATTGGGGCTCGTAAGCGCATCCTCTATTATGCCAACTTTCTGAAAGTCAATCAGAAAGTCAAGGACATGATAGCCGAGATACAGGAGTTCTACAATAAGTGAGGACGAACACCGTATAATGCTCATGCAAAGTGAATATCTCTCAATATTTTTTGGATGATAATGCCTGTCAAAAAGGAAATTATTGTAACTTTGCGCTGTAAATACTAATAACAGAACGCGTGTTAAAACTAATAGTCGCACACTGGTTAAAACTAATAGTCGTGCACGGGTTAAAGCTAACATTGGTTCAGTTATCAAAACTAACAGGATTGTTATATGGCAAGAGTGCCGTTAAAGTTGGCAGAGTCACTAAGCTTTTTAAAGGACTATCAAGACAGTTATGGCAATAGGATTATCAAAGGCTATTCGGCACTCGGTGAGTAAAGATAAAATGGCAACAAACATGTCTAAGCGCGAATACATCATTGCCAACCGCAAGTGGTTGGAAAACAAAGCCAAGGAGGAGGGTGTGAAAGCTCTCCCTAAAGGCATCTATTATAATGTTTTGAAGTCGGGTGACCCGAAAGGTGCGCAGCCACAGAAGCGGAGCATCGTCACCGTTCACTACACTGGTTGGACCATCGACGGCAAAAAGTTCGACACGAGCATTGGCGGCACACCGATTGCCATGCGACTCAGCGACCTGATTGAGGGCTGGATCATCGCCCTTCAGCAGATGCACGTCGGTGACCAATGGGAACTCTACATTCCGGCAGAGATGGGCTACGGCAAATTCTCCCAGCCTGGCATTCCGGGTGGCTCCACGCTCATTTTCGAAATAGAGCTGATAGGAGTGGCATAGCCTGTGGTGATGCTACAATCAATAGCATAAATGCACTACTGAGCTTTATTTGGACATTCAGCACTGCAAATCTTAATTGATTGGACAAATGCAGTTTCGTTTTCTTTCATTTGCTCACAAAAGTCAGCATAAGATGACGATGCTTTACTTATTTCGATACCGAGAATAAGAAGTCTGGAGGATGTTCCGTAAGCGTCTCGGCATTACCGTATTTCAGCCTCGCTTAAAAGTCCGTACCTTTGCGCGCACAAATTCTTATGAATATGGCAAGCAAAGACAAGTACAAGAGTCTGCTTGAACGATACAAGCAGGCTCTTATCAAGAATCCCAAGCTGAACCTATCGGCTTATTGCCGGTTAAACGGCGTCAGTGTCTCCGGCATGCATCATTACATTGAAGATGTCGGTCAGTCGGTCAAGTCCATCCGTGATGCTGTTCTGAAAGCTACTGAGCATCAGGATTGCGAAGCGTTTGTCCCATTTACGGCTGACAGCCCACATTCCGACATCGACCGTGCGGACGTCACAATCCAACTACCCAACGGAACTTTGGTGTCGGTTTCCCATTGCGATGCCGGCATCATCACGGCTGTGTTGAACGCATTAAAATAACTGCCTATATTCGGACTTTCAGAATCAACAGTGTACTACATGTGCCAACATCCGGTGGACATGCGCAAGGGTATCAACGGGCTGTACAAACTCGTGCGCTCAGAAATGAAGATGTCGCCCCTTACGGGCAGCGTTTTCATCTTTTATGGCAAGAACCATCAGAGCGTCAAGCTGCTTCGCTGGGACACCGACGGTTTTGTCCTTTACCAGAAACGCCTTGAGAAAGGTACCTTCGAGATACCTAAGTTCGACGAGGCCGCTGGGGGCTACGGGATGCCCTGGAAGACGTTTTCTCTGATCATGTAGGGTGTTTCGCTCCGGTCTGCGAGATACCGCAAGAGATTCAAGATTGAAGTTTAGAGTACATATAACTATTTGATATACAGTAAAATAATCTGTAAAATAATCGTCAAAGCATGCTTGATTGTCAGATAAATTTAGTACCTTTGTACTATGACAAAGGACGAAATCATAGCATCGCTGATGGATCAGTTGAAGGACGCCAATGCGCGGATAACCGCTCTTACCGACAGGGTAAACGAGCTGTTGGCCCGTTTAACGGCCCTTACCGGCCTGGTAGCTGAACAGACCTCTGTCATAACATCCCTGGAAAAAGAAGCCGGAAAGAAGGAGATGGAGCTTCAAAAAAGCAACAACAAGCTCAAAGGCGTAAGCAAACTTCTTGAGAAGGAGAGCGAGCAGCAGGTGGAGAAGCCGCAGCTAACAGACGAGGAAAAGAAAGTCCTTGACGAGGCCAGGAGCATCCGCCGGAAGGCCCGTGGCAATAACGGTGCCAAGAGAGACATCCATGAAGAGTGCGAGGTGGAATACAAGGATGTTTATCCGGATGATCCATTCTTCGACAAGCTCAAGGCACATCCACTGGAAAAGATGAAGGGAGACGGCATGCCGGACTATCAGACCTGTACGAGATACGTCTATGTACCGGGGCACTTCAAGAACTTAAATAGGAGAAAACAGTTGGACGGTGGAGGACAACTTCAAATGGCGACAACAATACGCCCCCGCCATATTGGCAGAGATAAGGGACAAGCTCGATGAAATACTGAAAAAGCCGGACCTGCTTCCAGACAGCGAGCTGTCCAATGCTGCCAGCTACTTCAACAACGAATGGGAGGCGGTAGTCGACATCTTCAAGAGAGGTGACACCGCACTTGACAACAATCTCGTAGAACGGATGAACCGCTACTTCTCCATGTCCAGAAGGAGCTCACTCTTCTTCGGTTCTCACAAGGGAGCCGAATGGGCAGCTGTGCTCTATACGCTCGCATTGTCTGCCAAGATGAGCCACCTCAACTTCTTCGACTACCTCACTGACATCATTGACAAGACTGCCAAATGGCAACCCAACACCCCATTGGACAAATATAGGAACTTGTTGCCAGACCGTTGGCAACCTTCAACAAAAGAGTAACAGAGCTGAGCAAGTTTTCTTGCTCAGCTTTTTTATTACAATACGTGAATGCCGATACGCTTACTTTTCAGTGTAGTCCGCAAAGGCTTCGCGGAACCTTTCTAATCCATCCATGTCATTTCACTTATCAATCGTTCTACTTCTTTTTCTACCCTTGGATCATCATCATCTTTAAGAGAAATTGCAAGCGACAGTTTATCCACCCATTGCAGATGATTCTTCGATACTACAGGGTATTTCCATATTTCGATAGCAACATGGCCATCGTAGTTGTTCTCATTCTCTATCAAGTCTGCTTTCTTCGCCTGATTATATTCATCCTTGGTCATCATCACCGTCTGTTCGCTTTCAGAGTTGAGCATCGTGTAATGAGCCAGCGCATTGATTCCGCATATTGGAGCCTCGGTTCCATTCAGTCTGTCACAATAGACAAGCTTGACGACAGGTGACTGGAGATAAGGCCGTGCTTGCTTCCAGAGGTCAGCTCCTTTTAGCTCAAAATGCACTACCTTATTGCGTTGCCCTTGCTGAAGTTTCTTACAGAGTCCCAAATCTGTCAGGCAAGTTATGCCTAAAGTGACACTGGCATAAGAATAGGGAACAAGGGGGGCTATCTCACTTGCTGACAAGCCCTCTATGCTGCCGACCTCAAGATGATAAAGCAAAAGGAATTGGGCAACAGGCGTTAAGACCGTAGCTTTCTTTCTGTTTGCCGTTTTTTCTAAAGCCACCACCATGGGCAGGTACGCATATCTTTCGGACATAATGAAATAGACGCCTTTGTCCATCAGCCGTTGCCGCTCATAGGTGGGGCCGGGGTGAAGAATGAACACTGACGGCAATCCAGTGATTCCGGACAGCCTTCTGCCTGTAATGTCGCATTCTCTTGGCGTAGGATTGTCTCCTTTGGGCTTCACAAAAAGAAGAGACACCCCCTGATACTCGCCGTCAAAGAACCGGTAGGCTATTTTCTCACCTATGGTAAATCCTTTCAGCCCTGCCTTCTGCCTTGGGCTCAGCCGTACTCTTTTCCCCAGTATGACGGTTTCTAGATTTGAATTCATTTTGCTACATTTTAATTCTGTATTAAAACGTTGCAAATTTAATAATAAAATTCAATATAGAAGATAGTTGCCATATATTTTTAGGATAAATTTAATTTCTGAGCATACCGATCTGTTTTAACAATGTAGGCTATGACAATAAAACAAAAGCCTGAGCAAGGATGGTTAGGAACTAATTGATACGCGGATAATAACGAACAGCCTTTCTGTATAAAGTTGTCTTTGTCCGGCATAGCTTTATAAATATTGATTGATGGATATGAGCCATTCCGTCTTTGAAGTCCACAATATTATGTGTCAGTATCATTTAGTTATCACTTCAATACTTGAAGATATACATTGATACTATAATGTTGTTTTAAGTTAAGAAAAAGATTAAAACAATATGTTTTAATTACAGAATGATGTAAAATAAGTGCATATACTTTCTATTTTTACATTTTTTATAAATTTAATTAATGATAATGGTATCAGAATACTGTCTGTAGTAATTGAGAACTAGTGGTATTCAAAAATTTATATTTACTTTGCGCCCGAATCAGAGCTGCGTTAATGTTATGATTTCGCTACGTTTCAGTGAGGACCACCGTGGTTTGTCTGACTTTGGCTCTTAATAGACTCGAAGGTAATCTTACAACTAAAGGCGATTGACTAACGATGTTTAATCAAAAACTTACAAATTTTTAAAAACTGAAATGAACGAAGAGAGACATGAAGAGATCATGAAAGCGATCTCGAACTTATCAGCTCAATTCGCTGAAATGCTGAGGGAGTTCAGAAAGAGAGGAGAAATCCTGCATGAGGCTGATGACGCCACATTGTCGACTAATGACCTGGTTGATGTATTGGGTGTATCCAAGGCTACGCTCAACCGTCTGCGCCAGAGAAGGTTGATTCCCTTCCGGTACATCTCGGCCAACCAGGTGGTCTATCCCTCGGTGGTAATTTTAATCAGTGTATGCACCGAGCAAATGAACTGGCGTTAGCTGATGAGCTCAACGAGAGTTACTTTCGTAAGGTCATCATGCCGGAAGTTCAGACTGCTGTCAAAGCCATCAGAGGCATCAAAGCGGAGCTGGATGCCATGCATGACTATTTGGAACAAACTTAATACACTACAGAATCTTACCGCTCACTTTCAAGAATTATGATCATCACCATTCTTCCGTCCTCTGCTAACTTTCATGCCGTTGCCTACAATGAGATGAAGGTCGAGAAGGGTATGGCAACACTGCTTGAGGCTCAGAATATCATTGGGCTACGACAGGAGAGCTATACGTCTGAGAAGCTGCGGCAGTTCTTCATGGACTACTCCTCACGGAACACGCATATTCAGAATGCACAGTTTCATGTAGCTGTGAGCTGTAAAGGAAATGAATACACTCACCAGCAGCTGCTTGACATTGCGCACCGCTATCTCAAGGAGATGGGGTATGCCGAGGAGGGACAACCGCTGCTCATCTATGCCCATCATGACACGCCGAACAATCACATCCACATCGTCACTTCCCGTGTGCACCCGACGGGCACAAGATAGACCATGCCCATGAGAAACGGCGTTCAAGGGAAATCACGCTGAAGATTATGGAGGAGTTTGAGGGTAGGAGACAAGAACCGGAAGTGAGCGACATCGTCAAGGAGGCTCTGACTTACCGCTACACTTCAAAGGCGCAGTTCTGTGCCATCATGGAGAGCTTGGGCTATGAGTGTAAGGATGATGAAGAGAAGCCGATGGCTCACCTTTATCGTGGCGGTCAGGAGCAGGGGATCATACAGGTGCAGCTCATCATGCGGCACGCACTGAAAGATAACAAGCCCGATGACAAGCGTCGTCGGCAGCTGCGTGCCATCCTGCAAAAATATCGGGATTTATCTGCCAACAAGGAGGAACTGGCAGCAGCAATGAAGAGGAAGTTTGGCATCAGCTTGGTCTTTGTCGGTAAGGAGGACGCGCCGTATGGTTACATCGTTGTTGACCACAAGAACAAGACTGTCTTCAAAGGTGTTGAGTTCCTTAGCATCAAGGAGCTGCTTCAATTCGAGGATGCCCCCACTCGTTTTACAAAGATAAAGCAGACCATCGACGATCTGCTTGCCGACAATCCGAAACTCACAACAGCAGACATCAACCGTATTCTTTATCGTCAATTTGGCACACGCATTCATAGGGGTACGGTATCATGGAACGGTGAGACCATCCAACTGCGCCCTGAGGTCGCTGAGCAGCTACGGCAAAACTATCTCGCCAGCAGAGGCATCCATCCGTCTGCTCACACAGCCACAAACAGAAATCCCCTGCCGCCTCAGGGAGACAACAGGGGAAATGATATTCATGTTCAGAGCCCGGCCAATGCTGGTGCTACAGATACTAATCGTGAATGGGAGCTAAATGGCAATATGGATATGTCAGTCGATGACGAAGAAGCACAGAGAAGGAAGTGGAGCAGATGAAGGTTCGTATTTATACGTATCAGTCACACATCATCTGCTGCGCAGTCCTGACGGCCCGGAGGTACTCACCCATGCGGAGCTCAGCGTCCCTGACACAGAACAGATGTTAGTCAGAGCCGGAAGGCAACCCTTCCTTGCAGCTTTTGTATTCTTCCTCATTTTCCTCAGGATTGGCAAGAATATCAAGAAGTTGTTTGTACCCGCAAATGCCTTCTACTTCATCCGGATAGTTATAGTATGTATGAAGTATCTATTTTCAATTACTACTAAGCTTTTCTTCACAGGACTCTCTTACGTTTTCAAGTTGATCTTCAATATATTCATATTCGCCGTTAAAAGAGTCAATAAGAATATCAATCATCTTTTTTCCGTTTCTTATAGCAAGATCCTTGGTCCAACTTCTTCCATTGCTTTCCTTGAACATCTCATAGAGTTTTATGCTCTCAAGGTCATTCCTCTCAATTTGCTCCCTGACCCTTGCGAACTTAAGTCCGACTGGGTCGTCGCTTTGTGTTGAGTTGAAACTTGGTGAAATCATGGCAAGATTGAAGAAACAATCCTTTTGTTCGTCTGACCATTGCTCGCGCAAATTCACATCATGCTGAGGATGCAGGTGTTCTATAGAGCGGTTACGTCTGAAACGATAGCTACTGATTACAGCGTCCGGCTTGTCTTTAAACAGATTATCTTCCCAAAGATAATAGTCCAGTCTCCAGAACCAATAACGGTCTATGTCCCCGTAATCAAAATTAGACTCATCATCACAATGTATATCATTGTCGACCTCTTTGAGTATATCAAGAAGTTTGGAACAAGATATTCTGTCATTCTTCATTACGCTGAAGAAAATCCGCGGCAGCCATCTGTAATAAGTCACGTTGATGGAATTAACATATAGCATAGACTCAAAAGTGCGAAGCCTTCTTCCGTCTATCTGTTCCTGACTTCCGTCCGCTTCTGCCTCGTCATCATCAATGTCGGAGCCACTTAATCCTTTAGTCATTAAAAGGCTATAGTCATCCTTGCTGTTGTCTATTCTGATGACATAATAGTCAAAGATAATACGAAGTACGAACAATTCTTCAATGAATTGAACATATTCATCCTTTTGCAAGAATTTCTCGAATGTAGTTATCAGTTTTCCTTCATCGAAAAACTCATTCACCTTGAATTCAGAATTCTCATTTATTATTTTCCAAGGGTCTTCTTCATCTTTGTTTTTGTATACAAGATGGAAATACAAGACCTGCAATAGGAATCTAGGGAAAGACATTATAGGAGAAAACGCTACATCTTTAGAACCTTCCTTGGGCTTTTCAGGCAAAATTCCGTTCTGTATCTCATTTTCTACTTCTTCTAGCAAGTCTCCTATTCTCTCGTCATGATCTTGTTCCTCACTTATTTGAGTATTGTTAATGGTCACGTTCTTGTTAGCAGAAAGGACTGCATGTATCGGATACTCTTCCTCCACAGCCATTCTTACTGCTTTAAGGCATCTACTCCTAAAGGCTGGATATGTTTCCCTGCTCTTGCCACCCGTACTCCTTATACTGAACAAGCTCTTGTCCATGTTGGATACAAGGTTCCATGCAGTAACAAACTCGTTGTATTTCTCCTCGCCGCATTCTTCGTTTACTTGCTGCAATAGCAGAACCTTTAGAATCTCATGGCCCTCTAGATTCTTACCGGTTGAGTTCATCCTCTCAAAATACTGATTGAGCTCTCTTGGTGAATACTTGTCAGGAAGGCTGGATACGAAAAAGGCCAGCTTCTTAAAGACAAACTCGGATAATCTGTCTTCAGTATCTTCTTCTATCGTGTCCAGATAGTCATTCATGTATTTTAATCCATTGGCCATCTTCCGATTTATATATATACCATCTGGTATTTTATCCTCAATGATCTGGCTGTATAATTTCTTTCCGCCATTCGAAACAAATTTAGAAAGAAATTCGGAATCCTGTTCTCGTGCTTCAAAGGAAAGTCTGTTTTCTGAATCCGACTTAATGAAAGATAGCCACTCTTTACGGTTCTTACATTTCCTAAATACAAAGGTCAATGCAAGAAGGGTCATCACAGTAAATCTCTGCTGACCGTCAACAAGCTCATATTTGCCATTATTTTTGTCAAAGGTTGCTGTAAGCATGCCAATATAGTAATTACTAGAGTTCTTTGTCATGGCATCAACAAGATCAGCAAGAAGTTTTTCTATTGACTCCTTGTTCCACTCAAATAGACGCTGATAGATTGGAATGCCGAACATGTCATCATTCTTTACAACTTCTTCCGGAGTAAATACTTTTATATCCTTCATTTTTGGCTTTGTCGTTAGAATATTTCTGTAATGTTGTCTATAGTGAAGAACTTCTTGATATAGTCAGAAGTGAAATCATTGAATATCGGATTCAATTTTCTGCGAATCTGATTCCTATAACGTAACCTGATTCCTTTAAGCTCTCCTACAGGAGGAAGCCTTTTTATTTTGTTAAGGACATCCGCAAGGAAGAATGTTGGCGATGTTGCCTGGTCTATAGCTTGCGTTATTTCCAGATTGCCGATGTCTGAGTTTAAGAGAGTTTCCCTATAAACTCTCTGATTATTAAATCTGATTTGCGAAACTAGTCTCGTTGTTAGAATCAGGGCTTCGGGAAGATATTGTTCTCCGAATTTCAAGTAATACGCAAACAGGTTGGCTTCTATAACATCCCTGAACCACCAATGCGACTCTCCACCTACAGAATGTATTGCCTCATAGACTTTTGTTGTCCTGAAATGCTCATAACAGGTTACAAAATGTTCTACATAACCAAAGAAATGAGAACCTCCCTGAATAGGCTCCTTGTATTGAAACTGTTCGCAAAAAGGAGGTATTTCGTCTATTATTGCGGCCGACTGGTACTCATTCTTGACATGATATTGCTGCCATTCATTCACAGGATCTTTTCTCAGCCATTTCCTGAGGCAGTATATATACACCTCAAGAGCTCTGACATAATTTCGCTCATCGGGATCTTCAATCTTGTCAGCACCAAGTACCATCTCATTCCACCTTTTTGCAAGATGGCGCTGCTGTTCTACGTAAGGTAGGTATCTGAGATGATGAGCCTTTAACAGGTCATAGTCGCTAAGTCCAACACCGCGTGAATTTGTATTTGAAAAGAAAGTAAACGCAAGATCAAGGTTGTCAGAGTTAATCAATAATACGCTGAAGGTCACTTTCTCCATTATATCTTCATAAAGTAGAGGCCGTTTCTGATTGCTAATATAGTTTTTGATGACCATGTAATTATACTTGATATAATTCTTGGCATCAGTATTTACAAAATTTTCTTTCAAGAGAGGTAGTCTCCTTTTGGGAGTTCCTAATATTCTAAGTAGCAAGGTTAGAGTTACAAGTCTCTGCTGTCCGTCTACAATATCCCATTTTCCATTGCTGTTATTAAGGATGATGCTTCCAAGACGATATTCCTCTTGCGAATTGTCAAGCAGGTCATCAAGAAGCTGTATTACATTGTCTTCTTCCCAACAATACACACGTTGGTATGCTGGAATTGAAGGTCTGTAGTCCATAACCTCGACAAAGTTCATTATCTTAAGTTCAACTTTATTGTTCATAGAGATCTTAATTATAGTTGGAGTTATCCTGGAATTAATCAAGTATAGACTTTTTTGGTTATCTACTTGTAAGGTATAACATTATTTTGATATAACCCCTGCCGCCTCGGGGAGACAACAGGGGAAATTATATTCAGGTTCAGAGCCTAGCCAATGCTGGTGCTGCCGATACTAATCGCGAATGGGAGCTAAATGGTAATATGGATTTGTCAGTCGATGACGAGGAAGCACAGAGAAGAAAATGGAGAAGATGAAGAGAATGGACTGCTTTAATTCTGCTCGTTTGCTTTTGCTATTTTGGCATTAAATCATCAACTTTGCAAAGCAGTGCAGTAAATACTGTCTTGTAAGGCATAATGGTCTTCTTAGTGACTTCGAACATCATTCTGATAAGACTTTTATGCTTTCTTTTCTTTGGGTTCTCTTCACCTTTACGAGAATAATTTCACCTGTGGGAAGCTACACTTTCTCTTTCTCCCACTGCATATCGGCGAACATCTGTCGCAGTTCTATTGCCTGCATATCGAGGGTAGGGGCAGGGCGGAGATGGGCGACCTTCAAGGTGAAGTCATGGAAAAGGCCCTCCATCGTGAAGTCTTCCTTGGTCTTCAACAGGTGCTTCACATAGCTTTGGCGGTCAGCAATCATCTTCCTCTCATTCTCTTCCGTCAGTCCCTTGAGAATATCATATTGCGCATAGAGCTTGGCACGTGGATGCTTTTTCTGCACAGCATTGACAAGCTTCACATATAACTTCACATCTGGGTCCGATGCCCAGGGCGACAACTCAAATGACAGTGCGTGCACGGTCTCATTGTAAGCTACATATACGCCTGTAGCAGACTTATTGTATTCATACGCCATCATCGCATCCTCACCCTCCTCGCCATCTGCCGGCCACTCATCATACAGGATGTCGTCGGGATTGTCCGGCAGCTGGCCGCCCGGATGGAGAGCATCCAGATAATCCAATGCATAATACATTCTGAACTTCTTCGACAGTCCTATTATCGTCAACTTGTCGTACTTCATACAAACATTTGTTCTTCCGTCAAAGCTATTTTTGTAAACGAATCCTTGTCGCTATCATCGTCTCTTGGAATTTTAATCTTTCCGCCAATAACGCGCCATTATGACTTTAGGGGAGTGTCAACATAGTTGAACTGGTTGAAGCGTGGCAAGTCCTCTGCCTCACTAAGCAGCTGTTTGAACTTGGTAATACGCTCTGCCTTCATCAGGCCCCGCTTGAGCAGTCTCTTGCTGTGCTTGAACCAGTCGAACAGCACTAAGTCCTCGGCGCGATGCTTTGACGGGCGACGCTTGTTCTTCGACATGAAATCCTTGTACGCCTGCCACTTCTGATTCCACAGGTCATCTTGTTTAACATGATTATGCTTGGATTTTGATAAGCTTGATGATTCGATTTCATCTCCTGTAGGTTTCTTTCTTTTACGACCACCTACATTCAGTTCTTGGGGATAGTTCCTCCTGATCTCATCTATCTTTGAGAGCAGTTTATCCAACTCGGCTTTTCTGCTTTCTTTCAAACGGCCTGCAGCCAACAGCTTTCTCTGCCTTAATAGCCATTGATATAGTTGTAAGTCGCTATTATCCGTTGGTACTTTTTTGTTGTCGTCAAGGTATTTCGAATACCTGTCACGCATCTCAAACCATCTTCTTTCCCAAGCACCCACATGAACCTCTGTTCCATTATTAGCGTACAGAACTTCATTTCTGCCTTTCTTATTAGGGACGCTCTCCGTAAGTCTTGACACGTGAATGATGACATTCTCGTTCCTGTACTGTTTTGTACTCTGAAGGAGCTGGTCAAAAGCGTGTTTCTCTTGATCGGTGAGTTTGTTATTAGAGAAGTCGTCATTAGCCTTAAAGAACCATTTGGTAATTTCCATTTCCTCTTTTATCTCCATCAACGGAGGACGTTCCAATCGGTTGCAGAAATCCGCATACATATTGCAGGCGTCAAAGAAGCTCACCTTTCTATCATCATTGACTTCATTCCCGGCTGTGTTGCTTTCTCTTCCTAAGAAAGCCAACCTTTGTATATTCGTCTCTCGATTGACAACATAAAACCGATAGGTATCGCCTTCATCGGTGAGTTTTAAGAAAGAAGGCACAAGTTCCTTGTACAGTAGTCCGTTATCTAATTTAGACCTGTTATTACTGTACCAAACATATAGACTTCTTTCCTTATAACGTTCATGTGATGGTCTACGGCTGTTCTCTCTCAAGAACTCCGCATACCTACGCCATGAATTACGCCATCTGGAGTCTGTTGGTTTCTTAAGTGGATCTATCATAAAAAATCAGTTCTTGAAAATGCCAGAAGCTCGTAACCATTCTTATGGGAGCATTCCGTCATCTTATACACTACCTCACTGCCGTTTGACAGTGTAAGAAAAAGCGAGCGTGGTCGTTCACCAGCTAAACTCTTACCGGGTAAGATTTTTCCTCTATTGGAAAATTTTCCTGTTACTTCTTTGTTTTTAACACCGGAGGCAAATACTTCAGCCAATCCATCATATTAGCTATGCTTCTAACTTTTTCGTCTATTGTAGAAAGCTCTATACGTCCGTTGGGCAGAAGTCTCAAGTGTTCAATAGAATCACCTAATGCCCACAAACGATTAGCAATAAAGTCTTTATTATTAATGTTCTGCTGCATCTCATCTGACAGCAGATACATATTATGTTCCATCCCAGCTCTGTTAATTGGGGGCGGCATTCCATATTTACTTTTTTCTTTCATGCATTGTATTGAGTACACCTGAAACTAACATATGGAAATTTGAACGTACAAGTTCATCAACTGTAAAAAGGTTCAGCCGACCATTTGGCAATTTTCTAACTCGCATAAGAGAATCGGCCAATTGGCCAGAGACACCTGCCGAGAAAAAGATGCGTTTATTTTCAATGCCCTCTTTTAGCAGATTAGCGCCCCTTTCAAAATATTTCCTTTCTGGATATGATGAACTTATATCTTTTGTCATAATGGTATCTATGCATTTATTGCATAATAAACTTGATCTGCCCTCATCTGGTCAACCTTACTGTAGAGTAACTTATTAAGCAAATCTTCCATTGCTCTATCATACCTGCCTTTGGGGAGATAATTCAAATAGAAACTTCTTCGTATGTATATGTCTGACTGTATAAGAGTGTGAACTATTCCTTTTTCCTTCATACGCTTTTCTTCTTCTAGATACCTTTTGGCAAACTCTCCTCCTGTTACTTGTAGATAGTTTAGTTTATCAATCTTATGCTCCAAAAACATCATATCTTCATTGTCAAGCAAAACATCCCCTCTGTTTGGTAACGTTTTAGGAAAGATCGCTAACATCTTTATTAGTAAGTCGTCATCTCCTAATTTATCTGAAATTACTTTCGCTATCTCATAAAGGTTCCTCGAAACCGAGAAATTATGTACATCCAGTATTTGACTCTCAGCATTGTTCTTTTTAATATGTTCTAAAACAACTTTCGGATTCTCTTGAGCCACTTCCAAAAGTATTGAAGAGGACACCGTTTCTAATCCTACCTCAGAAGGATTTAAAATTTCTGCTATTAGGCAATCTATGACCCTTTCATCATAAGATAACAACCACTTGACTGACGTATAGGCTCTGTTGGCCACTACCTTATCCGGGTGAACCAAATACCATATCAGCAAATGTATCAATTGCTCATCTTTGTCTTGCTCATCTTGTTTACCTTTGAACCAACTGAATTTCTCGAACTGTTCTTTCGAAGGTCTTACGTTAGTATCATAATGTTCAGCTATCACATCCAATAAAACAGACACATCAAAATCTGATTTCTTGACAAGTGGTGTAATAAAGTCATTTAGTGAATACCAATAGCTCCCAATAGGCGAAACGATGTCTTTCCTGCAACGTTCTAGGATAGCTTTGCTCGATGGCAAATCAAAAAGCGATTCTGTATGGGACTCTGTTTCTTTCATTATATTGTGTTGCTTTACCACCCTTTTCCACGTATAGCCCAATGATTCCAACTGTTTCTCCAGCTCGTCAAGAACAGTCTTTGGTACTGTTGTATTCTCCAGATCCCTTAGATAATCCCCTTTTCCATCGTGGTTATATTCGTGGGCATAGTATTCTGGCCCAAGGGGGATTGTCCGTGGCGGACGGATGCCGCTGCCTAACCAAAGAACT
>CAMCBZ010000019.1 GCA_945873145.1 uncultured Prevotella sp. | reverse complement strand
CTCTAACTCCCCCCAAGGGGGGAGAAAAGCAATACCCCAAAGCTACCGATGTGGTGGCTTTGGGGTATTTGCTTATAATCTATTGATGGATGTTGACTTATTCATCACTCAACATTCATCATTCATCATTCAACATTCATTATTCAACATTCGCTTGCGCTTGCGCTTACGCACCGTGGAACAGATATTCCTTTTGCGTGTCGATGGCGATGCGGGTGAAGAGCTCGTTGACCAGGTTGTCAGCTACCTCAAGGGCATGGTTGAAGAGCTGGTCGCTGAAAGCCTGCAACATATCGTGGGCTTCCATCGGACGCTCCTTGTAGATGGCGAGGTAACGCTCCTCAAACTCTTTCTGACGCTGATCGTTCTCTGCTTCGAGCTTAGCGTAGGTCTCCTTGATCAGTGGTGCATAGGCGTTGTAGTTGACCATGCCCAAAGTCATCACCTTGCGGAAGCGCCAGTAAGCAGAGGTTGAGTCACAGTGGTTGTCGCCAATGCTGTAGGCTTTCGGGAACGAAGAGATGCCCTGATAGATAGGCAGGAAGACACCGAGGTCGGCCATGCCGTTGGCTACGTAGGTGATGCAGCCGATCTCTTTCGGCAGCCACGGACGTACCTGCATGAGGTGAGTCTGTGTGGTGCGGAAGATCGACACAGGGCGGAAGGGCTCCTTGCCATTGTTGTGGAGATAAGGATCGTGGTCCGTACCGTCGTAGTGGAAGCGGAATGCATTGCGCAGACGGGCGATAGTGATCGGCTTCTCGGGTTCTGCAAAGACGGGGAACGTGTTCTTCGTCACATCCTGCTTCATACCCGGCGTGAAGATACCCTGCAATCCCCATACGCGCGGATAGTTATAGGTGGTATCGTCTTTGTCGTCCTTGGAATAAGCCTCGTGGAAGTCGAACTCGCCCTTGGAAGGGTCATACAGACCGTGCTCCTGTGCGAACTCGATAAGGTCCTTCGATGCGATATAGTTCTCCTTGTCGTTGGGATCGTACTTGCGGAAACGGCTCTGATTACCCGTCACGAAGTACTTGTCGTTAGGCATACGGCAAGCCAGGAAACGGTGTCCGCAGCAGTTCTCGAGATACCATGTCTCCTTGCTGTCGATAAATCCGATGCCGAAGCCCTCAGCAGAACCGTATTTCTCGATCAGCGCGCCAAGACGCTCCACACCCTCGCGTGCAGAGTGGATATAGGGCAGCACAATGTTGTAGGTGCAGTTCTCGGCGAGTCCATCCTTGACGTATGGGTCAAACTCCAGCGCTTTGGGACTGCTGAAGATCGTCTCCGTGCTGCTCTCGCCGATGCCCAGCGAGTTGAAGCCTGCGCTTCCCCACTCGTGATGATATTGGTAGTCGGGCAGAGCCGTGTAGCCCAGACGTTTCTTCGGCAACGGGCAGCGGAAGCCACTATCGTCAGCGACAAACTCCTCGGGACCGTTGTCGGTGTCGGGGAAGACCAGCCAGTTCTTACAGCGCATGGCGTCGAAATCCTCGGAACGGGCGTAGATGTGTGATCCATCACCTGTAGCCTTGCAGCCGACGACGATCGTCGTGCACTCTGAGGTCAGGTGACCCATGATTTCCTTTTCTTTCTTTTCCATAGTCTTTGATGATTATAAGATCGTATGATGTTTGTTGTCTCTTATTTCTTGCGACCCAACGAGCGCAGCCATTTCAGCGGATGGCGCAGCACGCTGCCGATGCCCTTGCTCTGCTGTGCGGCAGGCTGAGCAGCGGATTGCTGCTGCGGGCGGTTTTTCGGCTTAGGCTTGTTGCCCTGAGAGCCTTTCTTTCTGTATTCCTGTGCATTGCCGTTTTGTGGATTGCGACCCTCACCCTTTGGTCCACGCTGTCGGCGGTTGTTGCGGTTGCGCTCTTGGCCCTGACGTTCCTCGCCACTACGTTCTTCGCCGTTGCGTGCCTCATTGTTGCGGTTCTCGCCGTTGCGGTTGTCCCTATTGCGGTTGTCGCTGTTGCGTCTGTCCTTGTTACGGTTGTTGCGGTTGCCCTTGTTGGGATTCTGAGCGTTCTCTGTTCTGTTGTCGGTCATCGGGTTCTGCTCGTTGCCCTGAGCTTCCTCATTGTTGCGGTTGCCGTGCTGCCGGCGATTGTTGCGGCGGTCGTCACGCTGCTCACCCGGTGCGCCCTGCTGGTTCTGTGCGTTGCGGTTAGCCCGCTTGGTGTCTTTGTGTGCCGTGTTGTCGCGGTCTTTGCGGCGGCGGCTCTTTGCAGACGTCTTGCCGTTGCGCTTGGAGATCGTGTACTCCGGGCCCTCGCCACAGCCTTCGGGCAGTGGATTCTTCTTGATGTCTTTGTCGAGGAACTTCTCGATCTGGTGGAAAGCATACATATCGTCTTCGTTGACGAGCGTGATGGCAACGCCGTCGCGGTCGGCACGCGCCGTACGGCCAATGCGGTGGACATAGTCTTCGGCATCGTGGGGAACGTCGTAGTTGATCACCATCGCGATGTCGTCTATGTCGATACCACGGGCCAGGATGTCTGTAGCCACCAAGACGTCGATCTGTCCACTCTTGAATTTGAACATCATGTCGTCGCGCTCGGCCTGATCGAGGTCGGAGTGCATCTCACCACTGTTGATGTGCAGACGGGTGAGTGCCTGGTTGATGTGCTTCACCTTTTGCTTGCTGCCCGAGAAGATGATGACGCGTTTGAGGTCACCGGCCTTGAAGATGTCCTCAATGATCTTCAGTTTCTGCGTCTCATAGCAGATGTATGCGCTTTGCTGAATCTTCTCGGCAGGCTTGCTGACAGCCAGTTTCACCTCCACAGGATCCTTCAGCAGACTCTGTGCAAGCTTCTCAATGTCCTTGGGCATGGTGGCTGAGAACATGATCGTCTGGCACGTCTTGGGCAGTTGCGAGGCGATTTTCATGATGTCGTCAGAGAATCCCATGTCGAGCATACGGTCGGCCTCGTCGAGTACGAAGAAGCTCACCTTGCTCAGATCGACGTTGCCCAGACTGATGTGAGAGATGAGTCGGCCCGGTGTGGCGATGACTACGTCGACACCCGACTTCATGCTCTTGAGCTCCTGATCATAGCGGTTGCCGTCGTTGCCGCCGTAGACAGCCACGCTGCTCACGCCCGGTGTGTAGTAGGCAAAGCCCTGCATGGCCTGGTCGATCTGCTGGGCAAGCTCACGTGTCGGTGACATGATGACGCAGTTGACGGCATTGTTGGGGTATCCGCCGTCGTCGAGTTTGGAAAGGATCGGCAGCAAATAGGCTGCTGTCTTGCCGGTTCCGGTCTGTGCCACGCCGAGCACGTCGCGGCCATTGAGGATTTCGGGGATACACTTCTCCTGCACTGGCGTGCACTCCTCGAAGCGCATGTCATAGAGTGCGTCAAGGACATTATCGCTTAAGTCTAATTCTTCAAATCTCATTATGTATGCTTCTTTTTATCGTTTAATATAAATAAGGTGTATCACCTTACGTGTTATTCTGAACAGTCTTTTATGTTTTTATTTATTATCTGTTATTTATAATTTCTACACTATACATTATACATTATTCATTAATTCGGTGCCTGCCGGTAACAGATCAGCGCGATGACGATGAAGATCAGGTTGGGCATCCATGCTGCCAGCATCGGCGGGAAGCCCGCATTGATGGCAAAGGAGGCCGAAACCGTCTGCAACATGATATAGGTGAAACTCAGTGCCAGTCCGATACCTAAGTACAATCCCATGCCGCCCTTGCGTTTTCTGGCTGAGAGCGAGGCGCCGATGATCGTCAGGATGAACGAGGCGAACGACGAGGCAATGCGTTTGTGATACTCCACCTCGTACTGCACCACGTTGCCTGAACCGCGGTTGATCTGTTTTGAAATGTAGTCTCGCAGTGCAGGCGAGGTGAATGTCTCCTGCTGTCCTTTGGAGTAGACGAGGTCCATCGGCTCCATCTGTATGATCGTGTCCTTGACGTCGCCGGTGGTGATATGCTCGCGCAGACCCTTGAGCCGCCGTATCTTCCAGTTGCTGAGCTTCCAATGGAACTTGCTGTCAGAGATGGTGTCGTACTGAATCGTCATGGCGGTGAGGTGCGAGATGAGCTTCTTATCCTTGAAACGGTCGAGACAGAAGCCATAACCTTGCTTTTGCGTGTCGTCGTAGTGCTGGATGTAAGCGATCACGCCGGGTCCCACTTGCAACTGAACATTGTCAGCTGCGGTCTGCTTCTTCTTGTTCTTGTAAATAGACTCGAAGTTCTGTCGGATCACCGTGCCGTGGGGAATGACATAGGCCGAGAGGTAATATGACAGTCCGGCCAACAGTACACACGTGAACATGTAAGGACGGAGCAGCCGCTTGAACGAGATGCCGGTAGCCAACATGGCGATGATCTCAGAGTTGCCGGCCATCTTCGATGTGAAGAAGATCACGGCAATGAAGACAAACAACGCACTGAAGAGGTTGGCGAAGTAGGGGATGAAGTTGGCATAATAGTCAAAGATGATGGCCCGCAACGGTGCATGGTACTGCGTGAACTTCGCCAAGTTCTCATTGACATCGAAGACAATGGAGATGGAAATGATCAGGGCGATGGAGAAAAAATAGGTACCGATGAACTTGCGGATGATATACCAGTCGATCTTCTTGATATATCTGAAGGGGTTGAGGTACTTCAATACCCTGAGGAAACGGAAGAGATGTCCGATCCACTTCAATATACGTTGCAGCAGACGGGTGTGGCGCGCTATCCAGCCAAAGCCTTTGTGGAGCCACGCCGGATGGCGGCTCATCCAACGGGCTACCTTATAGCGTCTGCGGTGTTTACGTATCTTGCTAAAACTTTTCATGATCGTAACGATAATCAAATTCTTCTGCCCAGCTGGTCAATCACTGACCGCTTCCACTGCACAAAGTCGCCCTGCTCGATGTGCTGACGCGCGTCGGTGACCAGACGGAGGTAGAATGCCAGGTTGTGGATGCTGGCAATCTGCATAGCCAGTAGTTCTCCGGCCTTGAACAGATGATGGAGATAAGCCTTGGTATAGACTTTGTCGGTCTCACAACCGTCGGGATCGATAGGGGAGAAGTCCATCTCCCATTTCTTGTTGCGCATGTTCATGGTGCCTTGGTAGGTGAAGAGCATGGCATTGCGGCCGTTGCGCGTCGGCATGACACAGTCGAACATGTCCACGCCGCGCTCGATGGCCTCAAGGATATTCTGCGGTGTGCCAACGCCCATGAGGTAGCGGGGTTTGTCCTTTGGCAGGATTTCATTGACCACCTCAATCATCTCGTACATCACCTCGGTGGGCTCGCCGACAGCCAGTCCGCCAATGGCGTTACCGTCAGCGCCCTTGTCGGCAACAAACTTTGCGGCTTCCTGACGCAGGTCTTTAAACGTACAGCCCTGCACGATCGGGAAGAGGCTCTGGTGATAACCATAGAGCGGTTCGGTCTCGTTGAACCGCTTGATGCAGCGGTCGAGCCAGCGCTGTGTCATGCCAAGGCTTTTCTTGGCATAAGCATAGTCGCTCTGTCCGGGAGGACACTCGTCGAGTGCCATCATGATGTCGGCGCCGATGATGCGCTCAGTGTCCATGACGTTCTCGGGAGTGAAGATGTGTTTAGAGCCGTCGATGTGGGAGCGAAACTCACAGCCTTCCTCTCTCAGCTTGCGGATACCCGTCAGCGAGAACACCTGAAAACCGCCGCTGTCGGTCAGGATAGGGCGCTCCCATCCGTTGAAGCCGTGCAGTCCGCCTGCCGCACGCAGCACTTCGAGGCCCGGACGAAGGTAGAGATGATAGGTGTTGCCCAAGATGATCTGGGCCTTGACCTGCTCGCGAAGCTCACGGAAGTGTACGCCCTTGACCGAGCCGCACGTACCTACGGGCATGAAGATCGGAGTCTTGATCTGTCCGTGGTCTGTGGTGATCAGTCCGGTACGTGCGTCACTGGCGTTGTCGGTATGTTGAAGTTCAAATGTCATGCTGATGTTTATTAGTCTTTCTTCTTGTCATTGTCGTCACTGTCCTCCTTGGGGATGGACAGATCGACGGGGTGATCCACAATCTCGTTGGTGAGGGCAAAGTCCCAAACGTCCTGTACGTTCTCGACATAGTGGAACTCTACGCCCTTGCGATACTTCTCCGGGATCTCCTCGATGTCTTTCTTGTTGTCGCGGCACATGACGATGTCAGTGATGCCGGCACGTTTGGCAGCGAGGATTTTCTCCTTGATACCACCCACGGGAAGCACTTTTCCACGCAGCGTGATCTCGCCCGTCATGGCTGTGTTCTTGCGAACCTTGCGTTGAGTGATGGCTGACGCGATCGACGTGGCAATGGTGATACCGGCCGATGGTCCGTCCTTCGGTGTGGCACCCTCGGGCACGTGGATATGGATATTCCAGTTGTCGAAGATGCGGTAGTCGATGTTCAGCGTGTCGCAGTGGGCTTTGACATATTGCAGGGCGATGATGGCACTCTCCTTCATCACGTCGCCGAGGTTACCCGTCAGCGTGAGTTTGCCGCCCTTGCCTTTGGACAGAGAAGTCTCGATGAAGAGGATCTCACCGCCAACGCTTGTCCATGCCAGTCCCGTGACGACACCCGCATAGTCGTTGCCTTGGTAGATGTCGCGATAGAAAGGCGGATTGCCCAGCAGATCCTGCAAGACAGCCGGCGTGATCGTGGTGTATTCCAACTCACCGTCCATGGCTTTCTTGAAGGCCAGCTTGCGCAGCGCCTTGTTGATCTGCTTCTCGAGCTGTCTCACACCGCTCTCGCGTGTATAAGACTCGATGATTTTCTCCAGTGCCTGCTTGGTGAACTTCACCGGCGGGTCGATGGTGTCGAGTCCCGTGTTCTTCAGTTCACGCGGTACCAGATGGCGTTTGGCAATCTCAATCTTCTCCTCCGTGATGTAGCCCGATACCTCGATGATCTCCATACGGTCGAGCAATGGACGCGGAATGGTGTTGAGATCATTGGCAGTGGCGATGAACAGCACCTTGGAAAGATCGTAGTCTACATCGAGGAAGTTGTCATGGAAAGCACTGTTCTGTTCCGGATCGAGTACCTCCAAAAGGGCTGATGACGGGTCGCCGTTGATGGTGTTCTGTGTCACCTTGTCGATCTCATCGAGGATAAACACAGGATTTGAAGAGCCCGCCTTCTGAATGCTCTTGATGATACGACCCGGCATGGCGCCGACATACGTGCGGCGGTGACCGCGGATCTCGCTCTCGTCGTGGAGTCCGCCCAGCGATACGCGCACATACTTACGCTTCATGGCTGCCGCGATGCTCTTGCCCAGTGAGGTCTTGCCGACTCCCGGTGGACCGTAGAGACAGATGATCGGGGACTTCAAGTCACCGCGTAGCTGCAGCACAGCGAGGTATTCCAGGATGCGCTCCTTGACCTTTTCCATGCCATAGTGGTCACGGTCAAGGATACGGCGGGCGCGTTTCAGATCGAGGTTGTCCTCAGTATATTCCCCCCAGGGCAGGCTTACGAGTTGTTCGAGATAGTTGACTTGTACGCTGTATTCCGGACTCTGAGCATTGAACATATCGAGTTTGTCAAGCTCTTTTTTGAAGAGTTTGGCAACCTCATCGGGCCATTTCTTGTTCTTGGCTTTCTCTTCCAGCTCATGCTTCTCGGTAGAGCCGTTGTCTGAGCCGAGCTCTTCTCGGATGTTCTTCATCTGCTGTTGCAGGAAGTACTCCTTTTGCTGTTCGTCAAGATCCTCATGTGTCTTCTGCCGAATCTGGTTTTTCAGTTCATTAAGCTGAATGTCGCGGTTCTCCAGTTTCAGCAGTTCCATGAGTCGCTGTGAGATGTCACCGATCTGCAACAATTTGATTTTGTCGCGTACGGAGAACGGCAGGTTCGTGCATACAAAATTGATGAGCAGTGTGTCGTCACCCATATTCTTCAGCGGCATCATTGTCTCGCTGGGAATCTCGTCATTGACGTTGATGAGTCGCTCTGTGGTTGTATGCAAATCAGCCATAAAGGTTTTGTACTCATCAGTATTCTTCTCCTTGTCGTCAGGAATATGCTCGGGCGCAGGCTTTACAATACCGGTATAGTAAGGCTTGTAGCCAGTGATGGTCTCAAGTTCGCAGCGGCCGAGTGCCTGGAAGATCGCTGTGATGTTGCCGATATTAGGCATCTCGATCATCTTCACCAACCGAGCATAAACACCGATCTTGTAGAGATCCGCGACTTTGGGAGAGTCGATATCAGCATTGCGCTGGCAGAAGATGGCACAAATCATGCCGTTGCCCGACTTATCGAGCTTCTTGGCCAGGTTGATACTGGCTTTTCTACCCAACAGGATTGGTACCAATATACCAGGGAAGAGCACCATGTTGCGTGTCGTCAACACGGGAACTTCATCGGGAGCCTGAGTATTGAAGAGGGTAGAGGTGTCGCCTTCAAAGTCGGCGAACATCTGAATGGATGTATTTGGTTTCTTATTCATGAATATATTGTTCCTTATTTCAAGCTGTGAGAAGGATCCTTTACTACTTTTAATGTGCAAAGTTACAAAAATTATAGCATAATGTTTTAGTCTATTCAATAAAAAACGCTAAACCGTGAATAACAATCGGCTTAGCAGCAAAATATTATGTTTATGAGAGCGTTTAAGAGGTTATGAGTCATACAGAAAAATTTGGTTTCCAGTTCCGACAATTCTTTGTCGGACAACAGCTCTGTGCCATGAAGGTAGGTACAGACGGTGTGCTGTTAGGCGCATGGGCTGAAGGCGGACATCATATCCTCGACATCGGCACGGGTACGGGCGTGGTTGCGCTGATGATGGCGCAACGCTTTCCTTCAGCCGACATCGATGCGATAGAAGTGGATCACGATGCCGCCGGGCAGGCCGCGGACAATGTGCGACAATCCCCCTTCGCTTCCAGAGTTACTGTGACGCACACTGCCCTACAGGACTTTCATCCGTCAGCACCATACGACAGCATTGTCTGCAATCCACCTTACTTTCTCAATAGCTTGAAAGCACCCGAGGCTTCGCGCTCGCTGGCCCGTCATGCGGGTGAGAACAGCCTGACGTTTCGTGATATTTTTGTTTTTGCAAAAGCAAACACCAAGGGCACTGGTGTTGTAAACGTCGTTGTACCTACGCTCAGCCAAGAGGCTTTGGAGACCGAGGCTTATCTTTTGGGCTTCCGAAAGACCCGCGAACTGCTGTTAAGGACAACCCCGCGAAAGCCTCTCTCACGTGTGCTGGTCACCTTCTGCCGTTCCTCCCATAGTCCGTCAGAGCGCTCCGAGCAATGTCTGATGAATGCTGACGGCAGCAGAAGCGCATGGTATCAGCAGCTCACCGCCGACTTCTATGTCAGATAGCCTTTCTTTCTGAGAAGGGGAAATCCACCATTTCTTTTTAATGAAATCTTCACTTGTTCTTCAAAGAAATACCCGTCTGTCCTTAGAGAGATCAATACCTATATATAATAAGGTGTACGTGTCCTATATAGTAAGGTGTGAGTGTTCTATATAATAAGGTGTACGTGTCTTATATAATAAGGTGTACGTGTTCTATATAATGAGGTGTAAATCTGAGGCTTCTTTCTTTATGAGATCTTTATGAGAATACGACCCTTGCAGCATTTTACTCCCCTCTCCTTTGGAGAGGGGTAAGGGGGTGAGGCTGTTGGGTGAGGCCGTAGGGGTTGATTTCTTATTATTTAATGTTGTTGATCGTCTTCCCGAATTTCTTTTGCAGTAGCTTTGTCAGTGCAATACCTCTCCGCGTTTGCTTGACGAGATCGTCGTGAAGTCCCGAAAGGTCATTGAAGAGATCAGCCGCGCTCGTCTGCAAGAGATTAGGACGACGCAACCGTTTGTCGCCATTGGGATTGACAATAATTCGGATGCCTTTCTCCTCCACATGGACGTCGATGTCCTTACCTGTCATGGCCGGATCGCCATCATAGTGGATCACGCCTGGCTCTTTGCGGTGGATTGTCAGGTGTTTGGTACGGAACGTCTTGATGCGGGAGCTCTTGTCGAGCGTCTTGCTGAACATGTCGATGGCGATCTGTGGTGCCTCAATGACATTGAAAGGTTCCATGATAACTACGTCCATGAGTCCGTCGCTCATCGATGCCTGTGGAGCAATATAGGCGTTGTTGCCATACTGCGAGGCGTTAGCGCAGGTGATCAGGAAGGCTTTGTAGCTCTGTGTGCCCGTGTCGTCCTTTAATATATAGGTTTCCGGCTTGTATTTCAAACCTTCCTCCAGAACTTTCTGCACGTAGGTGACCGGTCCGCGCTTGCCTGCTTCGGCAAACTTCTGGCTGACGAACGCATCAAAACCCATGCCGCAGGTACAGAAGAACGGCATATCGTTGATCACGCAGTAATCGAGATCATGGATCACGAAGTCGTTGATGATGCCGAGACTTTTCTTGATGTCACGTGGTATGAGCAGGTGTCTGGCCAGTCCGTTGCCCGATCCGCAAGGGATGATGCCCAATGCCGTGTGGGTGTGCACCAAACCGCGTGCCACCTCGTTCACCGTGCCGTCACCACCAACAGCCACCACAGCATCCAAGCCACGCTCGCTGGCTGCATGGGCCATCGCCGTGGCGTCTCCGGGACCTTTCGTCATTTGAATGTCGATGTCAAACAAGTCGTGATTGATATTTTGAGTTATGAACTCAGGAATAACCCGTTTGCTCGTCGTTCCGGAAATGGGATTGATGATGAACAGAATTTTCTTTTTCATAGGGCAAATTTATGTAATATAAATGAAATGAGAGAAGAATAGATCAATAAAAATTGCAAAATCAGACGATTTCTGCGCAAAAAGCGCTGAATGTGCCATAAATTTTGTAACTTTGCAGCCTAAGTATAAAACAACGTAGTGTTATCTACACCTATTTAAAAAATGGGACAGTTACAAGAAAGATACAAGAACTACCGTGTACCTCAGAAGTACATGGAGGAAGGTGTATACCCTTATTTCCGCGAAATTACAAGCAAACAGGGCCCTGAGGTGACCATGGAAGGCCATCAGGTGCTGATGTTTGGAAGTAACGCCTACACAGGTCTGACGGGTGACGATCGCGTGATCGCTGCCGCCGAGAAGGCTCTCCTTAAGTATGGATCCGGTTGTGCAGGCAGCCGTTTCCTCAATGGTACTCTCGACATCCACGTACAGTTGGAGAAGGAGTTGGCTGAGTTTGAGCACAAGGATGGTGCGCTCTGCTTCTCTACCGGTTTCTCTGTCAATGCCGGTGTCATTCCACAGTTGGTCGGTCGTGGTGACTATGTCATCTGCGATGACCGCGACCATGCATCCATCGTTGACGGACGCCGTCTGAGCTTCGCCACTCAGCTCCACTACAAGCACAACGATATGGAGGACCTGGAGCGCGTTTTGAAGAAGTTGCCTCATGAGGCTGTGAAGCTGATTGTCGTCGATGGCGTGTTCTCCATGGAAGGTGACCTCGCTAAGTTGCCTGAGATCGTGGAACTGAAACATAAGTACAACTGCTCGATCATGGTTGACGAGGCTCACGGTCTCGGCGTCTTCGGTGAGCAGGGACGCGGTGTCTGTCATCACTTCGGCCTTCAGGACGAGGTCGATGTCATCATGGGCACATTCTCCAAGAGTCTTGCCTCTATCGGTGGCTTTGTGGCTTCTGACTGGGACACCATCAATTATCTGCGTCACACCTCACGTACCTATATCTTCTCCGCCAGTGACACGCCGGCTGCCACAGCTGCTGCCATTGAGGCTTTGCATATCATCCAGGAGGAGCCGGAGCGTATCCAGCACCTGTGGGACGTGACCAACTATGCGCTGAAACGCTTCCGTGAGGAGGGCTTCGAGATTGGCGAGACCGAGAGTCCTATCATTCCTCTGTATGTCCGCGACAGCTATAAGACATTCCTCGTCACCAAATTGGCATTCGACCGTGGTGTATTCATCAACCCCGTCATCCCGCCCGCATGTGCTCCGCAGGACACGCTCGTTCGCTTCGCACTGATGGCTACTCACAGCAAAGAGCAAGTCGAGCGCGGTGTGCAGATCCTCAAGCAGATCTTCGTCGAGCAAGGTATCATCAAGGGTTAAGGTTCTTATCGCTTTCCCCAAATTGGGGGAGAGCGGAGGCCAATACCGTTTTAGCATATAGTGCACCGCCGTTAATGGGCACTCTAAGCATGATTTAGCCCCGTCAGGTTTTCCTGGCGGGGCTAAGCCGTTTATATTTTATTATAGAACAAATCGTATTGGGCAATATGCAATACGATTTGATTGTGATCACCTTACAGCTTATGGATGCACGAGCGTACCGATCTCATCACCGTCCATGACCTTCTTGAGGTTGCCTTTCTTGTCCATATTGAAGACATAGATCGGCAGGTTGTTGTCCTGACACATGCAGATGGCAGTCAGGTCCATGACGCGTAGACCACGGTCGAGCACCTCTTTGTAGCTGATCTCATTGAACTTCTTGGCCGTCGGATCCCTTTCGGGGTCGGCAGTGTAGACGCCGTCGACACGTGTACCCTTGAGCATCACGTCGGCCTCAATCTCAATGCCACGGAGTGAAGATCCGGTGTCGGTGGTGAAATAAGGATTGCCTGTACCGGCAGAGAAGATGCAGATGTAGCCGGACTCCAGGGCTTCGATTGCTTTCCACTTGTTGTAGAACTCACCGATAGGCTCCATGCGAATAGCTGTCATCACCTTGTTTTTCACACCGATAGCACCTAAGGCAGAACTCAAAGCCAGGGAGTTGATGACTGTTGCGCACATACCCATCTGATCGCCCTTGACGCGGTCGAAGCCTTTCTGCGAGCCGCTGAGACCGCGGAAGATGTTACCTCCACCGATGACGATACCGATCTGGACGCCCATGTCGTGGATTTCCTTGATCTGTGCAGCATAGTCACTCAGTCTCTCAGGATCTATGCCATAACCTTGCTTGCCCATCAGACTCTCACCGGAGAGCTTGAGCAGAATACGTTTAAATCTCATATATAGAATGTTGAATGTTGATTGTTGAATGTTGAATGATTGGAATGTTGAATGATGAATGTTGAATTGCTGCAACGAGGATTATGGAATTCAGAATGGCGCGTGGCTCACGCATTGATAATGAACTCTACCTCCTTGAAAGCGTAGCGTCGTATGCGGTCCTCGCGATCACGGAGCACAAGATGACCGTCGTCCTCCACCTCAACGAGTGCTGCCTCGAAGTCGCCGTCGGCATCGCGATAGGGATAGAAGCCGTGGAGACGGTAGAGCCACGACGTGTAGTTGCCGACAATCGTTGCGTAATCACCGTTGATGGTCGCTTGGATGTTGGCGTCGAAGCGTTTGAGGATGTCCTGCAACAGAGCTTCGCGGTCTACTTCGTGGCCTAAGATTTGGTAGAGCGAGACGGGATTTGGCGCGTCGCTATGGAAGACCTGCTGGTTGACATCAATGCCCGGACCAATGATGCAGTTCTTGATGTGTCCGCCGCTCAACGTGTTCTCAATGAGAATGCCGCAGATTTTCTTGTCCTTCCAATAGATGTCGTTGGGCCACTTGATGGTGAAATGGTCGTCGTAGACAGCCAAGGCATCACGGATCGCCAAGGCGATGGCTTCCGAGAGAATGAACTGACCGGTGATCGGAATCCACACCGGATGACAGAGAACAGAGAAGAGCAGGTTCTTGCCTCTCTCGCTTTCCCACGTATTAGTCCCCTGTCCGCGGCCGGAAGACTGAAACTCTGTGGTGACAACCCAATAGCGGGATTGATCAGCCACAGGATCAGTCTCGTCCTGCTGAGGGGCAGAGAGCATGCGACGGATATAGGCATTGGTGCTGTCGGTTTCGTCCAGACGTGTGATCCGGAAGTTATTCCCACTGTTGTTTTTCCTTTTAAATAAGGAGCGGATTGAAAGCATCTTGTATATGTTCTAATTGTGGATGAGGATCATTTTCCTCTCCAATGATGGTTATGATGTCGAAACGGAGCTCTTCCACGATGTCTCTGATCTTGACATACGTGTCGGCAGCGCGTCCGAGATGTCTCATTTTACGTATATCGACAGCCTCTTCCGGGTCGGTGATCTCTTCCTTGCTTCGCGTCTTCACCTCTACAAAAGCCACTGTCCTGCGGTCAGGAGTGAGGCACACGATGTCGAGATCGACCAGTCCTTTTCCTGGTCTCCAATCACGATCAAGGATGAGATAGTCCTTGCCTTTGAGATATTGGGCGGCATATTCCTCGCCCCACTTGCCGACATCGTTGTGAGTAGCCATATTTGCAGTTTATCTTCTTTGACGAAAGAATTCCTGCATCAGCGTGGTGCACTCCTTTTCGAGTATCCCGGAAGTGGTGGACGCCTTGGGATGCAAAGCGTGCGGCGCATAGCAGGTATAGCCTCGCTTGGGGTCCGAAGCCCCGTAGACGACACGTGCCACCTGTGCCCAGCCCAGCGCTCCGGCGCACATTGTACACGGCTCTACGGTGACATAGAGCGTACAGTCGGTCAGATATTTACCGCCCAAGAGGTTGGCTGCCGATGTGATGGCTAGCATCTCGGCATGAGCGGTGACGTCGTGGAGTGTCTCGGTCTGGTTGTGTGCCCGTGCAATGACGCGGCCTTTGTTCACCACGACAGCGCCCACGGGGATCTCTCCCTCGTCGAATGCAGCCTGAGCCTCGCTCAGTGCCAGTCGCATATAGTCTTCGTCGGTCATCATACCTTATATATATAATGTCTACTTCACCAGTATCACCAGATACTTGCTTGTACTCCAGAACAACTGAGGGTTGGTGATGTGCAGGACATATTGGTTGAAGTTGTCACGCTGGAGCGTATAGCTGCTTGCCGGGTGCGTGGTGAGGATCTTGGCATACTTGGAGTAGAGCTTGATGTCCTTTTCCACTCTGATGTCAATCTTCATGAAGTAGTTACGGTTGAAAGACGCCTGCAGCACCTTGCCGCCGACAAGAATATTCTGCTCCTTCAGCTCGCTCTTCGTACCAAAGACATACCATGCCGTGTTGAGCTGCATGTCCTGGTTATTGATCGTCTGCGTCTTCTGCTCGCTCTCGTTCTGCAGATCAGTGATATTGTTATTAAGATTGTCGATCGTCTCGTCGAGTTCTGAGATATGGATATCCTTGGCGTCGAGTTCAGCTCTCAGTTCTTGCAACTGTTGATCCTTCTCGCTCATGCGTCTCATGAGCCCCTCGATGGTGCGCTTGAATTCCTGACTTTTGAAACTGCTCTGCCTGAGTTGTTTTTGCAGTTTGCTGATAAGAGCGCGGTTCTCCTGCATCTTGTCAGTGATGATCTTGATGTTGTTGGCGATCTCCTTGGCTTTGTCCGTCGCATCTCCTTCGCCGGTCTGCGCTACGTTGACGCGGTCTTCAGCGATGTTGATGACCTCGAATCCATCCTCAATCTGGTTGAGGGTCGCCATCATGTCATTGATCTCGTTGTCGCGTTGGGCGATGATCTTATGCAGCGAGTCTGAAGTCTGAATGTTTTGGAGCATAACGGGTGCTTGCTTCTTTTCCTTGCAACCAGTTACAAGAAGCGTGATGCATGCGAGAAACATGCACAAGAAAGAAGTATGGAGCAAGCGTAGTGTCATACCTGATGTTTTTTCGTATCTTTGCCAGCCAGCACGATGACGATTTCGCCTCGTGGTTCTGTAGCCTCGAAATGTGCGACGACCTCTTCGAGTGTGCCTCTGACGTGTTCTTCATGTATCTTAGAGATCTCCCTGGCCACGCTAACCTGCCGGTCCGCGCCAAACACTTCGGCAAACTGCTTGAGCGTCTTCAGCAATCTATAGGGTGACTCATAGAAGACCATGGTACGTGTCTCGTCCTTCAAACTCTCCAGTCTCGTCTGCCGTCCTTTCTTTTGTGGCAGGAAGCCCTCGAAGCAGAAACGGTCGCAGGGCAGTCCCGACGACACAATGGCAGGGATGCAGGCTGTGGCACCGGGCAATGTGATCACCTCGATGTCATTGCGTGCAGCCTCACGGGCAAGGAAGAATCCAGGGTCGCTGATGCCCGGCGTGCCGGCGTCACTGACCAGCGCGATATTCTGTCCGGCCTTGAGACGCTCGATGATACCTGATGTCGTCCCGTGCTCGTTGAACTTGTGATGGGCCATGAGATGATTGTTGATCTCATAGTGGCGAAGGAGGTTGCCTGAGGTACGTGTGTCCTCAGCCAACACCAGATCAGCTTCTTTGAGTATTCTCAAAGCCCGCAGCGTGATGTCTTCCATGTTACCCACTGGAGTGGGGATGATATACAATGTACCCATAATCAACTGCAAATATAAGCAAAATAATCGCTACGCCCAAATTTTATTTGCTTTTTTCTTTGGTAAGCAGAAATGTAGATATACAAATGATGTCTATTCGTCTTTTCTTATTATCTTTGCAAATAAAAAGAAAAAGAATAGATGACAGAGAATCTGATAGGGGAGAGCCGCCGTCCCGGCCGCATCGAGGTGGTTTGTGGCAGCATGTTTTCCGGTAAGACAGAAGAGCTGATACGCCGTCTGCGCCGTGCCCGCTTTGCCAAGCAGCACGTTGCGATCTTCAAGCCGACGATGGACGTGCGCTATTCGCCCCGTGATGTGGTGAGTCACGACCATACTGCATTGAGATCCATCCCCGTGCACCAGTCCGATGAGATACTGAAGTTGTCGGGTGGCTGTGACGTCGTGGGTATCGATGAGGCACAGTTCTTTGACGACCATCTTGTCGCTGTGTGCAATAAACTCGCCAATCAGGGCGTACGCGTCATCATTGCCGGACTGGACATGGACTTCCTTGGTAATCCTTTCGGCCCTATGCCTTCGCTGATGGCTGTGGCCGACGAAGTGACCAAAGTGCACGCCATCTGTGTAAAGTGTGGATCGTTGGCTTATGCCAGCCACCGGTTGGTCAACGACAAGGAACAGGTGATGCTTGGTGAGAAGCAGGAGTATGAGCCCCTGTGCCGCGATTGTTTCCAGAAAGCACTGTTGGACGACAAGCGCAATGCACAAAGCCGTAATCTCTTCGAAAAATAGCGTATGGGCAACCGTGCGCAATGAATTCATTAGTCAATTATCGTATTATGCCAAAAGAAATCACATTCGATCGATTCATACGTTGGGTAGGAATCGGAGCCATCGTCTTGGCCGTATTCCTGCTGGTGGACTATCTGAGCAGTGTGCTGCTGCCTTTCTTCATCGCGTGGCTCTTCGCCTATCTGCTCTATCCGATGGTGAAGTTTGTGGAGAACAAACTTCATGTGCGGGTGCGTGCCCTGTCGATTATCATCACGATGATCGTGGTCTTTGCTGTCATCGGCGGTATGCTCTATTTCATCATTCCGCCAATGATCGAACAGTTCCAGCGGTTGTATGTCATCCTCACCCATTGGGTGCATGGAGCTGCACACACCAACAACATCAGCGGATGGATTTCTAATTGGCTCATCCACAACCAGCACACGGTAGAACACTTCTTCAAGAGTCCTGACTTCACCAATATCTTGAAAAACGTAGCGCCAAAGGTGTTCTCTGTAGTGAGTCAGACTGCCAGCATCGTGATGAGTATTGTGGCATCGCTGATCACCTTATTATATATGTTCTTCATCTTGATGGACTACGAGTTTCTTACTACCAATTGGATCCGCATCTTCCCTGTGAAGAACCGTCCGTTCTGGCATGAGCTTGCCGGAGACGTGGAACGGGAGTTGAACAACTACATCCGCGGTCAAGGCCTCGTGGCTCTTTGCATGGGCGTCATGTTCTGCATAGGCTTTACCATCATGGATTTCCCGATGGCTATTGGCTTAGGTATTCTCATCGGAGTGTTGGATTTAGTACCTTATCTTCACACCTTCGCCCTCATCCCGACGGCTTTCCTTGCCATGCTCAAGGCTGCCGACACCGGTCAGAACTTCTGGGTGGTCTTTGGCTTGGCCTTGGGGCTCTTCGCGCTGGTACAGGTTATCAGCGACATGGTCGTCACGCCGCATATCATGGGCAAGGCCATGGGACTCAACCCGGCCATACTTCTGCTCTCGCTCTCTGTGTGGGGTGCTATACTTGGATTCATCGGACTGATTGTCGCCTTGCCGTTGACGACACTGCTTATCACCTATTGGAAGAAGTATGTCACCAAGGAGGAGAGTGTCGGTAGGTTGAAGGCTAAAGCCGTTACCCAACAGCCGACGCGACCAAATGCCCCTACAACGGAGGCGTGATGCTCACTTTTGAAGATTGAGATACGTGCATAAATGTTTGTGTCTCTACGTCTTGAATCAATGACTATCGCTTATTAACATGAAAAAGACCATATTATTATGCTTCGGACTTTGTCTTTCGATGCTGTTTCACTGCATCTCTTTGCATGCTCAGGTGATTGACTTGCCCCGCAGCTATGCCTATATCGTCAGATATGACAAGAGTCACACACTCATGCGACAAGGCTCTGACTTCAATGTCGTGGACTTGGAGATGGAATGGCCCGTGGTTATTGACTCTACGCAGGTCAGTGCCTTGCAGCAGCAGATTGCCTCTAAGGTGTTGATGTCAGGAAGCACTGACTATGATACTTCCGTTAGCAGTTTCCTTGCACACTTTGGAACCCCGGTGGCCGGTAAGCTCGACAGTCTGCCCGATGACCGCCACTTCTGTTATGTCTCTGCTTCTGCTACGATCAAAAGTTATAGTCCGGGCAAATACATCGTCTACCAGCTGGACCGTCAAGTAGCACCTCAGTCTTTGAGCTCACAGCCGTCTGCCGACAACCATCTTCTTTGCGTCTTTGATCTCCACACCCAGAAGATCCTACAACTCGCCGATTTGATGAAGACCTATCAGTTGCAATCATCAGACGACAGTCCATTGATTACGTTGTTGACGAGTGTTCTTAATGACAATGAATATAACAGTTTGCAGTCTGTAGAAGTATTGGCCGTCTGGCCGGAAGACTCTCTTGTTGGTATGCGCGTCAGATATGGATTTGACAACGGCGGCTATACCTCGGAACTTAAGATGCGCTACGATTACGCTAAATCGGTTTTGACCAAGCACTACCGCAACCTTCTGAAACCTGCTGCTGCCCATCAGCCTGCCTATGCCACACTGCCCAATAGCGTTGGTAATGATACGCTTTGCTATGCTCCCGACCAGCTACCGACTGAAAAGAACAAAGATTTGGCCAAACGCTATATGGCCGCCCAGACCATTTCCGACTATCATGGTAGAGGAACGGTGCTCGTTTCTTATGTCGTTGACCGCGACGGCCGTCCGACAGATTTGGCCGTTGTCAACCCTGTCTCACCTTCCGCAGACCGTTGGGCTGTGTCCGTTGTGAGAGGTATGCCGCCTTTGCAGCCAGCCATGAAAGCTGGCAGACCCGTCCCCACACGGATGATCAGAGGATTCAGGTTCCAATAATGCCAAATAACAAACGACCTATACACATATTATATATATAACTTTGTATTTAACAAACAACCAATGAATCCTGCAATAAACACACATCCTAACGAACATGGGGGCGGAAGTCCCCATGAGACTCAAGTGCATCATCACCACCACAGTTATCAGTACTATCACATCCGTCATCAGATCGGGCGTTTCCTCCATCGGTCATGGCTCGTGTTGATAACGATCATCGCCCTGCTGTTTATCAGCTTTGTATTGGCAGCTATCTATATTCCTAACTTTCGCGACAGTCTGCCAGACATCGATGGATACTTCAGTAACGGCGTGAAATTGACCTCAGTACACGACCGGCATGGCCGGATGGACTACGACGGTATTGACATCTCTCATCACCAGGGGGTTATTAACTGGGACCGTGTCAGTCATGACACTTGCGTGAAGTTTGTCTACATTAAAGCCACGGAGGGAGGCGATCATATTGACTCCCTTTATCTCAAGAACATTGCCCGCGCCCGTGCCGCGGGCATTCCTGTCGGTACCTATCACTATCTTACTTCCAGCAGTACCATTCGACAGCAGTTTCGTCTCTTCTATTCCATCGTCAACCGCCACTATCAGGATCTTGTGCCGATGATTGATGTTGAGGAAGAGGGTGTGAAGGGATGGAGTAGGAATGTGCTGCATGAGAAACTCGATTCTATGATCCTATTGCTTGCTACTCACTATCATGGTACACCTATTATATATTGCTACACCCAATTCTTCAACGAGCATCTCTATCCCCGCTTCACATCTTTCCCTCTCTTTGTTTCTCATTACAGTTCTTCCGAGCCACCTTTGAAGGGAGACCTAAAACCGCTCTTATGGCAGCATAGTGACGCCGGATTGGTCGACGGAATACCTACACCTGTGGACTTAGATGTATTTTCAAAGGGTACAAGCCTTGACAAATTGAAATTGAAACATTGATTTTAAACTTATATTCTATCAAAAACTAACGTTTTTCGACACCTTTACTTTCGATTCGTAAGCCGATATACTTGATATATGTCAATCTGACCATATGATAAAAGTAGCTTACAAAATAAACATTTTATATGGTAGCAAAATCTAAAACTCCGATGTTTATGAAATGACGTTTGTGTGCGCACACTTACATAATGTCATCTTTTGCCTATGATAGCGCCAGTAGACAAATGAGCAAACTTACACATTGATTATTTAAACACTAAATTCTTTCAGAATAGAATCAAACGCTACTTATAAATTATAATCAAAATTAGGGCTAAAAATAATGATAAAATAGTGTTAAAGGAATTTGGTAGTTCGATATTAATTGCATACCTTTGCAGTGTCAAATAGAAAAAGTAAAACTAAGAAAGGAAACCGATATGAAAAAGTTGATGATCTTATCAATGATGTTTCTCGCAGTTCTGAGTGCTTCAGCTCGTAAGCATGTGAGCGAGAGTGCAACTGTTGTTGCAGACACTATCTACTACGCTGCTAATCAGCAGAACGTACAGGATCGTGGTCAGGCTGCTTACTATCGTCTGCTCAAGCAGGATGGTAAAGGACTCAACAAGGAAGATGTCTTCCAGGACTTCTATATGAACGGTAACCTCAAGGCTGAGGGTGGATACAGTTTCATCGATCTCGGCAATGATAAGAACACTGTTCTCAACGGTGAGGTCACTACATACTATGTCAACGGCAAGGAGAAGCTCCATGGCAACTACGTCAACGGCAAGCGTCAGGGTTACTTCACATTGCAGCTCCGCAACGGTGGTGTCGCTGTGGTGGAATACAATAACGGTAAGTCGAAATACGACTACTTCATGGTCACCATGCCTGATGGCACGCAGGAGAAGCGTCCTCTGAGCGAGATCCAGGAGCTCCTTCAGTAATCGGAGACCATTTTCACGAGACACAAAAGTCAGTCTAAATACATCTTATTTTCATAAATAGAATCTCTCTTACAATAATAATACGATTTATTTTTTAATTTCTTTTATTAAGCCCTTTGTTCGTGAGAATGAAGGGCTTTTCTGTTTTTGTACGAAAGAGAGACCCGTTTTCTTTTATTTATCATAACTGCCATTATAGCGAAAAAGACACTTTAACACTGAGGTAATCGCGGCGGCTTAAAAGCCTCCGAACAGAACACTAAGTCGAAAGCCAGGTTTCTGAAGGCTCGTGTCAGCGATCGGCGCAGTCGCTTCTAGATTAATTTTCTCTCATCTTTAGATAAAAATATTAAATAAAATCTTGAAACAATGTCTATTCTCCTTGCTTTTTGCTATCTTTGCAAAGTTTTTATTGCAATAACACAATTATAGGTTAATAAAATAATGAAGCAGTACAGATTAGTGGACAATGTGCTGGGATGGCTTGTGTTTGCCGTTGCAGCCTTTACCTATTGCTCCACCATCGAGCCGACAGCCTCGTTTTGGGACTGTCCAGAGTTTATTACCACAGGCTATAAACTTGAAATCGGTCACCCACCTGGGGCACCGTTCTTCATGCTCACAGCCAATCTGTTCAGTCACTTTGCCAGTGATCCCAGTCAGGTAGCACGCATGGTGAACACGATGAGCGCTCTGCTCTCGGCCACCACGATCCTCTTCCTTTTCTGGACGATCACCCATCTGACACGCAAGCTGATCGTTAAGGATTGGTCATCACTGACATTGGGCAAGACCATCGCCATTGAGGCCAGTGGCGTTGTGGGCGCGTTGATCTACACATGGAGTGACACATTCTGGTTCTCCGCCGTAGAGGGTGAGGTCTATGCCTACTCTTCTGCGTTCACCGCTATTGTGTTCTGGTTGATACTGAAATGGGAAGATCATGCCGACGAGCCCCATTCCGACCGTTGGCTGGTACTCATTTTCTATATGACAGGTCTGAGTATTGGTGTTCACCTGCTCAACTTGCTGTGTCTGCCTGCCATTGTGCTGGTCTACTGCTATCGTCGTTTCCCCAACATCGAGCTGAAGGGTTCTCTTATCGCACTCTTGGTGTCCTTTGTATTGGTTGCCGCCGTACTCTACGGTGTCATCCCCGGCATTGTCACAGTGGGTGGATGGTTTGAGCTGCTTTTCGTCAATGTTTTGGGCCTGCCTTTCAACACGGGACTGGTCATCTACATTGCGTTGCTGGTGGCTTCCACCCTTTGGGCCATCTACGAGAGCTATGTCGGACGCAACAAGAAACTGGAGAACATCTCTACCCTCTTGGCTTTCGCGTTGATCGGAATTCCGTTTATCGGCTACGGCTGGCATGCTGTTGTTTGCGGCATCATCATCATTGCCGTCGTCTGGTGGCTGTTCAACCGCAAGAAGATGGTTGAGAAGAAGCCAGTATATCTTGTCAGTTCTCATCTGAAAAATACCGTGCTGCTGTGCATGCTGATGCTGATGATCGGCTATTCAAGCTATGCGCTCATCGTCATCCGCTCTGTTGCAAATCCGCCGATGGACCAGAACTCTCCCGAAGATATCTTCACGTTGGGCTCTTATCTCAGCCGTGATCAGTATGGCAGCTATCCCCTACTCTATGGTCAGGCCTACACCTCGCAGGTCGCTTTGGAGCAGGACGGCGATATGTGCAAGCCTAAGATGAACGAAGGCGCTCCTATCTACAGCCGTAAAGAAAAGGCTTCCAAGAATGAGAAGGACTCCTACTTCATCGTCTCTCACCGCAGCAACTACATCTATGCGCAGAACATGCTCTTCCCCCGTATGTGGGACAGCAACCATGCGCAGGACTACGAGAGTTGGATGGGTGGCGTAAATGGTACCGAGGTACCCTATGACCGTTGCGGTGAACAGATGACCGTGAAGATGCCATCACAGATCGACAACATCAAGTTCTTCCTGTCCTACCAGTGCAACTTCATGTATTGGCGCTACTTCATGTGGAACTTTGCCGGTCGCCAGAACGACATTCAGGGCAATGGCGAGCCCGAGCACGGCAACTGGATCACGGGTATCTCTTTCCTCGACAACGCCCGCTTGGGTGATCAGAGCAAGTTGCCTGACGATCTGAAGATGAACAAAGGTCACAATGTCTTCTATTGTCTGCCTTTGCTGTTGGGTCTCATCGGACTCTTCTGGCAGGCTTTCCGTGGCCGTCGCGGCATTCGTCAGTTCTGGGTAGTCTGCTTCCTGTTCTTCATGACAGGACTTGCCATTGTCGTCTACCTCAACCAGACGCCGGTGCAGCCGCGTGAGCGTGACTATGCTTACGCCGGTTCGTTCTATGCTTTTGCCATTTGGTGTGGTATGGGCGTGGCAGCCTTGGTCGACCTGATGAAGAAATATCTCAAGGTCGAAAGCCCGATCGCTATCGGAGCCCTCAGCCTCGTGTGCTTGCTCGTACCGATTCAGATGGTCAGCCAGACGTGGGATGACCACGACCGTTCAGGCCGTTACACCTGCCGTGACTTCGGCCGCAACTATCTGATGACGCTCCAGGACAAGGGCAATCCGATCATCTTCACCAACGGTGACAACGACACCTTCCCACTCTGGTACAACCAGGAGACAGAGGGCGTACGTACTGATGCACGTGTCTGCAACCTCAGCTATCTGCAAACCGACTGGTATATCGACCAGATGAAGCGCCCCGCCTATGGTTCGCCTTCCGTGCCTATCACCTGGCCGCGTCTCGACTACTGTTCGGGAACCAACGAATATGTCGAAGTTAACCCAAGTCTGAAGTCACAGGTTCTTGACTTCTACAAGAAGAATCCGATGGCCGCTAAGGCTCAGTTCGGTGACAATCCATTCGAACTGGCCAACGTGATGAAGTATTGGGTGCGCTCCAAAGACGCAGACATGCACGTTATCCCGACCGATACGCTCTACGTCACCATCGACAAGAACGCTGTCAAGCACAGTGGCATGATGATGGCCAGCGACACAATACCCGACCGTATGGTCATCTCGCTGAAAGGCAAGAATGCTCTTTACAAGAACGACCTGATGATGCTGGAGATGATTGCTCATTGCAACTGGACGCGTCCTATCTATGTCGCTCTGACTGTGGGCCAGGAAAACTACATGAATCTTGGTGACAACTTCATTCAGGAAGGTCTTGCCAACCGCATCTCGCCGTTCACAACCAACGCTCCGGGCGCTAAGAACTACGACACAGAGAAGGTCTACAACAACCTGATGTTCCGCTACCGCTATGGTGGTCTGAGCAAGCCGGGCCTGTATATCGACGAGACCGTCATGCGCATGTGCTACACCCATCGCCGTCTCTTCGGTCAGCTTGCCCTTCACCTCATCGCTGAGGGACAGAAAGCTAAGGCACTGAAAGTGTTGCAGAAAGCAGAGAAAGAGCTCCCGACCTACAACATTCCGATGAACTACATGAGTGGTGGCAATGACATTGCTCATGCCTACGCACTGTTGGGTCAGAAGAAGAAGGCACTGGAGATCATCAACGAAGTATGGAAGAATGCCAGCCAATACGAGCAGTACTATCTGAGCGAGGATGGCGTTTGGTTCAAAGGCTCCCAGCGCGACTGTCTGATGCAGCTGTCGATTATGACTGAGATGTCAAAGATCACAGAACTGGTAGACCCTGCTTTAGCCAAGAAACAAGACAGCCAGATCGATGCCTACTATCGCATGTATGTCGGAAAGGGCGGCCAGCAGTTAGGACAGTAACCCTATGTTTATAGAGCAACCCGCTAAATGGCTCCGCTGGCTCTATCCAAACGCCCTGTGGCGAATGGATAAGAGCGAGCGAGCCGTCTATCTCACGTTCGACGACGGACCGATTCCGGAGTCGACACCGTTTATCCTTGACACCTTACGAAAGTACGGTGCCAAGGCTACGTTTTTTATGGTTGGAGAGAACGTCTTGCGTAATCATGACCTCTACAACCGCATTGTCGAGGAAGGACATCAGGTTGGCAATCACACGTTCAATCATATCGGAGCCTTCAAACACTGGACGATCACCTATGCCATCAACACGGCACAGGCCAACGACTTGATCAAATCCCATCTCTTCCGACCGCCACACGGCTGGATGCGCCACTCAGAATATTGGTGGCTGCAAAGGAAATACAAGATCGTGATGTGGGACTTAGTCACGCGCGACTACTCCAAATGGCTGACAGCGCAGGACGTTTTTAACAATGTCAAGCGCTACGCCCGCAATGGCTCTATCATCACTTTTCACGACTCGCTCAAGAGTATCGATAAGCTTAAAATTGCTCTGCCATTGGCACTGCAGTGGCTCAAGGACCAAGGCTACGAGTTCAAGCTCATCGAGTGAGAAGGTTTGGAATTGACGCTTTCCTCTGTCTGTTAGATATTTACGAATGTTATTATTATATTCTATAGGGATAGAATAGCCCATCCAAAGCTTTAAGTTATACGTCAAAACGCTTTAGTTGACATGGTCAAACGTTCGTTTGACCAACTTGAAATTTGCCTTTTTACGTTTTGATCAAGCAAAAACGACTAAGTCCAACACTATTTTATTTACACCATAACACCAATATTTAGAGATGCAACTGATACTTGCCAGTGCCAAAATCATGAGATCCGCAGACTACGGACGTGTTCTCACAATGACGACACCCGCCTTTGACGACGAAGCGCATCGCTTGGCGATGGAGCTCTCTCAATGGTCTGTCGCAGATCTCGCCAAGGCTTTGCACTGTAGTGCAGCCATTGCCATGGAGAATCATCAGCGTTTCCAGCAGTTCATGGTAGACGATAACCGCATTCCCGCTATCCTCGCTTACTATGGTCAAGCCTATAAGCATCTTTGTGCAGACGAGTTCTCAGCTGAAGACTTTCAGTTTGCGCAAGACCACTTGCGGATACTTTCTTTTCTCTATGGCGCTTTGCGTCCTTTAGATGGCATCCATCTCTATCGAATGGAAGGCAAGGTGAAATTGCAAGAGACAGACGGAAAGACGCTCTTCGCATGGTGGAAAGAGCGTTTGACCGACCGACTCATTGCGCGTGTCAAAGCCGACGACGGCGTGCTGCTCCATTTGGCTACCGAGGAGTTTGAGCATCTCTTTGACTGGAAGCGCGTGGAGAAAGAGGTAAGAGTAGTGAAGCCCTACTTCTATGTCGATCAGGATACACAGTTCAAAATTGTGTCGATGTATGCCAAGGGATGCCGAGGAGGTATGGCGCGCTTTGTCATACAGAACAGACTCAACGCCCCAAAGTTCTTGAGCGCGTTCTCTGAGGACGGCTTTATCTTCAATCCCCGTTTGGGCGACGAAAACCATCCCCATTTCATCAAAGCCTGATCGCGCGTCAGCTAAAGCCAAGGGCCAAGGTAAAAAGTCCGGGATTGTTCATCTACAATTAACCTTTTTTTCTTGGTTCTTGTGGTTTTATTTTTTACCTTTGCAGCTGACAAGTAGGAGGCACGGCGTCTCGCCGTGCAAGAATGTGCGGCGAGGACGCCGCACCTCCTACTGCAAAGCCAGTGAATAACTGCTTAGTTATATAGAAGCATGAAAGATAGTATACGTGCGGAGGTGACGGCGTTTTTCCGTACCTTTGCTTTACAAGTGCTGCAGCAAGCTCATGTCGACCCCAACGACCCGCGGTCGATGAAACTTGCGTTGCTCGATCATTACGAAGAGATCTACCCACGGTTCTCTCTCACCCCTGTTTTTCACGAATGTTATCATAAAGCGGGGCACGCCAAGATGGTGAGTGAGTATCGCCGGTGCTTCTCTATGTTGCTCGTAGGCCGTTTGCCGGAAGAGTAGCTTGTGTATTTTCTACCTTTCAATCGTATTTATTAGAGGATTATTAACTAAAAACATAAACAAGAAAAATGCAAGAGAACAATCAGAAAGGGCGTTCTATCGCCATCGTGGCCATGATCTTCCTCTTCGGAATGATCGCTTTCGTCACGAATCTCGCCGCTCCTATTGGTGTCATCTGGAAGAACCAGCCGGCACTTGCGGGCTCCAACACACTGGGAATGCTTGGAAACATGATGAACTTCCTGGCTTATCTGTTCATGGGTATTCCTTCCGGAAAGATGCTGCAACGCATCGGCTATAAGAAGACGGCACTGGTAGCTGTCGCCTTTGGCTTCATCGGCGTCTTCATCCAGTTCCTTTCCGGTCAGCTGTTCACCCAAAGTTCGTTGATGGGTCTGCCCACCAACTTTTATGTCTACTTGCTCGGAGCTTTTGTAGCAGGTATCTCGGTGTGCATGCTCAACACCGTTGTCAACCCTATGCTCAACCTTCTTGGTGGTGGCGGAAAGAAAGGCAACCAGTTGCTGCAAATTGGCGGTACGCTCAACTCGTTCATGGGTACGCTCACCCCGATGCTCGTTGGCGCACTCATCGGCACGGTGACGAAGGACACCGCCATCAGCGATGTCAACATCGTGCTCTATCTGGCTATGGGCATCTTTGCTGCTACTTTCATCATTCTCAGCTTCATCCCCATCGCTGATCCCGAGAGCAACAACATCGAAGGTGTGACTTTTGAGCACTCACCTTTCTATTTCCGTCATTTCACGTTGGGCGTTATCGCCATCTTCCTCTATGTGGGTACGGAGGTCGGCATCCCCGGCACGCTCAACTTCTTCCTTAGTGATACTACGACAGCAGGCGCAGGTCTCAATGTGGCCACCGCTGCGACTATCGGTGGCTTCGCTGCCGGCACCTATTGGTTGCTGATGCTTGTCGGCCGTTTCGTAGCCGGACTGATTGGCTCAAAGGTTTCCAGTCGCGTGATGATGGGCACTACCAATGCCATCGGTGTCTGCTTGATCATCACAGCCATGTTACTTCCCAAGACCGTCACCGGTGCCATTCCTGTGTTCACAGGTTCCGGTTTCGAAATGACAGAGTTGCCGTTGAGTGCCATCCTGCTCGTCTGCTGTGGTCTCTGCACTTCCGTGATGTGGAGTTGCACGTTCAACCTTGCTACTGAGGGCTTGGGCAAGTACACCGCCGCAGCCAGTGGTATCTTCATGACGATGGTCGTTGGTGGCGGCATTCTGCCGATGGTACAGAACGCTATTGCTGACAGAGCCGGATACATGGTTTCGTATGCGGTGCCTCTCGTTGCTATGTGCTACATGTTCTTCTATGCGGTTTGGGGCTCCCGCATCGTCAATAAGGAGGCCGGTGAAGAGCAGGCATAAGAGAAGAAAACACGCTTCAGAAATATCTGAAAATCCATTTATACGCAAAGAGGCCAGGGCAATCACTGCTCCGACCTCTTTTTTTGTTACCTGAATAGAATCCAATCTAATGGTAAAATCTAATTTACTCCCTTATCATACAATTGTCTTAACCATAATAATTATAGAAACCTAAAAATCTCTTTGTCCTTTTACTGTTGCAAAGATACGCAATCCTGTTGGAAGTGTGGCTTTTTGTTCAGTGAATTGCCGCATCCGTTCAGTGAACGGAAGCAGAGATGTGTAAAAGATGACGGGTAGTTGAGGTTAGCATTTTATAGAGATGGATCTCATAGAAATATAACGGGCAAGACAGAATACACAACTAACGAAGAGTGAGGCATAGAGTAAAACAGTAAAAAATCAGGGGAAATAGTTGCAAAGCTCACAGAAAAAACTTATTTTTGCAACAGACATATAAAATGAGGATGATGACGACACTACAATTAGATAATGAGTTGGACTATCAGATGGGACTGATCGCATCCAACTATAAGCTTAAAAGAAAAGTTCTTGATTACATCAAGAGCTTGACAGCTCCATTGAATTCTGCAAAGATTTCTGCTGCCAAGCACGATGATGGACTGATTCACATAGACCCAACTATTCCGCTTCCATCTGACAAATACGTTGGTATGATCACGGCTCCACGCGAGGATGATGATAAAGCTCTGGAAGATTATCTTTCTGACAAATATAATTTGAGGTGATGAAAGTGTTTCTTGATACCAACATACTCATGGAATATTTTGCAAATCGAACAAAAGCTGCTGATGTTAAAGTAATTTTATAAGCAGCATATCAGGGACAGATTAAAGCCTGTATGTCTGTTGGTTGCCTTTATACTTTGATATATCTATTGGGTATATATCTTAAAAATCAGGGGATCCATGAGCCTGATAAGACTCAGCGGATAAAGGAGTCTCTTTCTTCAATTATGGAATATGTTCATATCGTAAACCTTTCTGAAAACTATATTGATCATGCGATATACCTTCGTTATTAATGTACTATATATCCCTACCCTTTCACTTGAAGAGTAGGAACTGCATAATTCGCTATGTTTCTCTGGGTGATCCATATTGCCCCTTTACTTGCCAATATAGTTTCTGCACAGGTAGTCGTTGAGCTTTTCTTTGTACAGATCACCGATGGGCAGCAGGACATCGTTGTCGAGCATCACGCGCGTCTTGCTTACTTCCTGGATACGACGGAGGTTGATGATGTAGGAGCGGTGGATTCGCATGAAATAGTCGGGAAGGCGCTCTTCCAGGCGCTTGAGTGAATAGAGCGAGACAACAGGGCGGCGCGGCAGTCCGCGGTCATCCTTTCCGTCGAGATGAATCTTCAGATATTCGCTCATTCCCTCTATGTAGATGATGTCGCTCAACCGAATCTTGACCATACGTCCCTCCACCTTGACGAAGAGAGAATCGGTGCTGCTGCCTATCTTCGGAAGAGAAGAGTCAGTCGACTCAGCCGTACTTTCCGGTTCCTGACTGTCCGCTGAGGGTTGCTGCATGGCGGCGGGTGCTATGGCCTGCTCCTTTTCTCCCAGCCGTCGACGCAGTTTCTCTGCTGCCCGGCGAAAGTCGTCGAGTCCAAAAGGTTTCAGGAGATAATCCACAGCATCGACCTTGAAGCCTTCCACCGCGTATTCTGAGTACGCTGTCGTGAAGACGACGAGCGGTGGAAACGACAGGCCTTTGATGAAGTCCATGCCGTTGAGGTCGGGCATGTTGATGTCGCAAAACACGGCATCTACTATGTCTTGCGACAGCACTTCCTTAGCTTCCGTGGCACTGGGGCAGGCCTTGACAAGTTGAAGATAAGGAATCTTATCAATGAAATTAACCAGTTGTTGCAGAGCGAGGGGCTCATCGTCAATTGCCAAACATCTAATCATGATTTTCTGTCTTTTGTATGGGGAGTCGGAGAAGGACGTCGTATACGTCTGTTTTGTCCTTGATATCAAGTGTATAGCGGTCGCCGTAGATCAGATCCAGCCTTCGCTTCACGTTGGTGAGCCCTACCCCACCGACGGAAGGTACCTTGCTTGTCTCTGCCACAGGCTTCTTGCTGTTGATGCAGGAAAATAGCAGTTCACCGTCGTCAACGTCCATCGTGATGTTGATAAAACTGTCCTGTTTATAGCTGACACCGTGTTTGAAGGCGTTCTCTACGAAGGTTGGGAAGATCAGTGGCGGTATGTTCACGTCGGGAAGATTGTCCGGGATGTCGATCGTCACGGTCAACCGGTCATTGTATCTCAGCCGCATCAGCTTCACATAATTACGCAGGAAAAGGATGTCGTTATGTAAAGAGACCCGATCCTTGTCGCCTTCATAGAGTACGAAACGCATCATCACAGACAGTTCTCTCAGGCTTTCCTTGGCTTTCTCTGCGTCCATGTCAATGAGCACCTGAATGTTGTTGAGGGTGTTCATGAAGAAGTGTGGGTTGATCTGAAACTTCAGATATTGCAGTTGCAGAAAAATCCTTTCTTTCTCAAGTTGCTGTAGATGGTTGCGATCCTGCTCCGATTTGAAATAGAACTTCACGCCGAGATTCAGTCCAAACACGCCTATGAGCAGGAGCAGGTTGACTATATACTCCGGCCCCAATGGTCCTAAGTGGCGATCATTGCAGTGACGCATGGGAAACGGGGGCTGTATGTGATCCTTTTGCGCCAATTTGTTTTCTCTTTCTATCAGCCAAAGAGGCGGACGATTTCTTCCGGGATCCGGACCATGAAGGTAGTTTGACACGCTGAAGAAAATTGCCAGCAAAGCGAGCACCGAACAGAGATATGCGACACGCATCTTCTTGATCAGTAACGGGGCCAGCAGAAAGTTATGAATAAAAAAGAACAGGCAGAAGATCAAAAACCACCGCCAGATGTGGAAGACTTCCTCCCAATGAAACTCTGCTTGCGTCACAGTGAACGAGCGCAAGTAGAATATGATGATGGGCAGCAGGAAAAACAGCAGCCACATCACCACATAGATGGCATACTCAGGAGATAGTCTGTATTTTCTTCTCATTGCTATTATTAACGATCAATCATATTACTTATTTTGCAACATAATGAGCCCAAAACAGATTGAAGCGCTGCCTTTATTCTTGTGCATATATAGTCTTGTGTCATGATACCCGTTTTAATAAAATGGTGCAAGCCTCGTGTCCCCACGAAACTTACACCGCAAGTATATGAATGAAAAGACTATTCTGTCAAAAATATCGTCGCTTATCGTATGAACTCACTCTCTGATGACGTCTTTCCTACAAACTGTAGTCTGACATCCTTCGATCTTTGCAAAGTTACGAAAAAGAACGCAATCTTGTTTCAATCTTTCAGCCAAACGGCGAGACCATTCAGTCAAACGGATCGTGTCAGTCCCTTTTGTACTCCACGAAGGCTTCCATCGCCTCATAGCAGGCGAGGCCGAGATCGTCGTACTTCTTTGCCGTGGCACGGTTGCGGTCTTCCGCGCGCTGCCAGAACAGTCGCTCGTCGTTGCCCAAGAAAGGCGCGAAGTCGGCTTGAGAAGCATGTTTGAGAATGGCGTTGCGCTTATGGCGCAGCTGTTCCGGCGACATGGGCACACACATCTCTATATCCTTTACGTCCCACTCAGCCCACGCTCCGCGATACATCCAGATGCGGCAGTCATTGAGCCATTCCGCTCCTGCCTGCTGCTCAAGGTCTACGGCAGCGAGTACGGCATCGGTGCATTTGCGGTGTGTGCCGTGTGGATCGGCAAGGTCTCCGGCCACAAAGATCTGATGGGGCTTGATGTCCTGAAGCAAGCGGCGCACGATGTTGACGTCACGCTCTGTCATCGGATATTTCTCCACCCTGCCGCTTTCGTAGAACGGGAGGTCGAGGAAGTGGACATGATCAGAGTGCACTCCATTGTATGTACTTGCCGTGCGGGCCTCGCCACGACGGATCAGTCCTTTGATCGTCCTTACGTCCTGTGTGTCAATGTCCCCCTCTTTCTTGTTGGCAAGAAACTGTTTGATGTCGTGATACATGTTGACGATAACCTGGTCACCGGCGTTCATAAACAGCTGGTTGAAGCCGTTGAGGAAGTGCATGAAGCGTGTCACCTCCTCGTCGTTGACGGCGATGTCACCACTTGTCTCGTAAGCGATGTGGACATCATGTCCTTGCTCGACAAGGCGGTGAAGGGTTCCACCCATCGAGATGACATCGTCGTCGGGGTGAGGCGAAAAGACGATGACCCGCTTGGGATAGGGCTTTGCACGCTCCGGACGATAGGTGTCGTCGTCATTGGGCTTGCCGCCCGGCCAGCCGGTAATCGTGTGTTGCAAGTGATTGAAAATCCTGATGTTGCAGTTATAAGCCGAGCCATAGAGTGCTAAAAGCTCGGAGAGGCCATTGCTGTTGTAGTCCTTGTTGGTCAGTTTCAGTATCGGCTTCTGTGTCTTCTCGCAAAGCCACACCACTGCGGCACAGGTGAGCTTGTCATCCCATTTGCAGTTGGAGACCAGCCAAGGGTGGACGATACGCGTCAGCTTTGCGGCAGCAGCGAGGTCGATGACCACATGTGTGTCGTTGTGAGTCTGGAGAAACGATGCCGGGATATTCTCTGTGATGGGCCCTTCCACCGATTTTTGGATGATGTCGGCCTTGTCGTCGCCCCATGCCGTGAGGTAGATGTGGCGGGCGGATAGTATCGTGCTGATGCCCATCGTGATGCTGCAAGGCGGTACGGGCTCTTGTCCACCAAAACTCATCGTCATCTCTTCACGTGATACACTGTCGATCAGAATCAGTCGTGACCTTGCGGTGATGACCGATCCAGGCTCATTGGCCGCGATGTTGCCGCAGCGCCCGATGCCCAGAAGAGCAATATCCAATCCGCCATGGTGCTGGATCAGTTGCTCATATTGCGCGCACTGATCCTGAATGTTCTCTTGCGCGACACTGCCATCGGGTGAGAAGATGTTCTCCGGAAGAATGTCCACATGGTCGAGCAAGCGGTCACGCAACTGCCGCAGACTGGTGATGGCAGAGCCTGCTTTCTGTGGAAAGTAATCATAGACATTGAAGACGATGACATTGCGGAAACTCAATCCTTCGCATTGATGACGGCGCACGAGTTCCTCATAGATGGGTGTCAGGCTCTGTCCGGTGCCGAGCGCCAACAAGCAAGGCTTGTTTTCCTGTGCCTTTGCTTTGATTTCTCTTTCAATGGCATCAGCGATGTTGGCTACAGCGTCTTCTGTTTTGGGAAAGATGTCTGTGTGGATTTTCTCGAAGCGGGTCAGTTCCGAACGCTCCACTGCCGTCTTGGGTTGATAGAGATTCTCGGCCACTTTGTTCAGAACGATATGGGAAGTAAGGTTGAAATGAATCATTTTTGTAGTGAACGGTAATAACGATAGGTGGATACTTTCAGTTCGTCGGTGGCTTGCTCATCGCAGACGACGACTGCGTTGGGATGGAGCTGCAGGGCACTGGCCGGGCACATCTGCGAGACAGGACCCTCAACTACCGCCTGGAGCGCACGTGCCTTATGATGTCCGTTGCACAGAATCATCACCTCACGGGCGTCGGTCACGGTGGCCACGCCTACGGTGAGAGCCTGGCTTGGCGTCTGGCTGGCATCGCCATCGAAGAAGCGTGAGTTGGCGATGCGGGTGTCGTCGTTGAGCGTCATCACTCTCGTGCGTGAGCGCAGACTCGATCCCGGCTCGTTGAAAGCGATATGGCCGTCAACGCCGAGTCCGCCGATGAACAGGTCGATGCCGCCTGCTTGCTCGATGGCCTGCTCGTAGGCTTCGCATTCTGCCTGCAAGTCTGTGGCGTTGCCGTTGAGGATATGTATGTTCGCCCGCGGGCAATCGATATGGTTGAAAAGATGGTTGAACATAAAAGAGTGGTAGCTTTGAGGATGATCCTCAGCCAGACCGACATATTCATCCATGTTGAAGGTAACGACATTTCGGAAAGACACCTTGCCCTCTTGGCAGGCCTTGACCAAAAGAGCATACATGCCCTCAGGCGTGGAACCTGTTGGCAAGCCTAAGACAAAGGGGTGGTCAGCAGTGGGGCGGGATGCGTTGATGCGTTGGATCACATGAGCCGCAGCCCACCGGGAGAGCGATTCATAGTCGTTTTCAATGATTACTTGCATATTGGTCTTTGTTATTAAGTATGGTATCAGGGTCAGAGACAGTTCTGATCGGATTCTATTCTTTTTTTAAGTGACGGATGTTTCTCATCAGTCCCTCGTATTTTGCGCGCTTCACGGCAGAGCCCTTGAAGAGCCTACGGTAGTCTTCGACAGAGAGCTGCTGCCATTTGTCGAGTGTCATCTCGAGCAATTCTTCCTTGGGTTGCAGTTCCGGCGTGGAATTCGGTTTGGCAAATCTGTTCCAAGGGCAAGCCTGCTGGCAGCGGTCACAACCGTAGAAGCAGTTGCCCATCGCCGACTGTGCTTCCTCACTGAGCTCTCCCTTGTTCTCAATCGTCTGGTAAGAGAGACAGCGGTCAGCGTTGAACTCACCCGACTCGAGCAAGGCGTGAGTCGGACAGGCGTCGATGCAGCGCCGACAAGTGCCGCATCGGTTGGGCATGGGAGCGTCGGAAGTTAGCTCTATGTCGAGGAAGAGCTCACCGAGAAAAAACATGCTTCCGGCATGTGGGATGATGAGCTGATGGTTCTTTCCCATCCATCCGAGACCCGCCTTCACGGCCCAGTAACGCTCAAGGACGGGTCCGCTGTCGACAAAGACACGATAGTGAGGTGACGGAATGGGCTTTTTGCCATTGAAGCGAACCTCTTCCGGCATGATGCGGGCAGCCAGTTGCAGCAGTTTGTCGCGCATGACGGTGTGGTAGTCCTGCCCGAGTGCATAGCTTGCCATCTGAGGCTGGTCCTTTGGCATCGTCTGTGCGGGTGCATAGTTCAACGCTACCGAGACGATGGTCTTCAGTCCGGGCATGATCAGCCGAGGGTCCAGACGCATGTCGAGATAGTTGCCCATATAGTCCATCCCGGCATTCATGCCGTCGCTGAGCCATTTTCTCAGCCCTTGCTCAGTCTTGGCGTCTACGTGCTCTGCCCGTGCGATGCCGCAGGCAGAAAAGCCTAAGTCGAGTGCCTGACGCTTGAGTTCCGCTGCTTCTATCATGCTTTTATTTCTTTCTTGCCTTCATCGTGATCAGTGGCACAAGCATCTCTTCCATCGAGATGCCGCCATGCTGGAAGGTGTCGCGATAGTACTGCACGTAATAGTTGTAGTTGTTGGGATAGGCAAAGAACGTGTTTCCCGTAGCGAAGGCGTAGGTCGTGCTCACATTGGGCGCGGGCAGTTGAGCGTCTTTGGGCGTTTTGATGGTGAAGACCTCTTTGGAGTTGTAGTTGAGGTTCTTCCCGAGTTTATACCTCAGATTGGTGTTGGTGTTGCGGTCACCAACGATCTTGATGGGCTTCTCACAACGGATGGAACCGTGATCCGTGGTCAGGATGACGCGGTAATCGCTCTGAGACAACAGCCGGAAAAGCTCGCCGATGACTGAGTGACGGAACCAGCTCTGCGTGATGCTGCGGTAGGCTGCCTCGTCGCTGGCGAGCTCGCGCACCATCTTCGATTCCGTTCTGGCATGAGAGAGCATGTCGATGAAGTTGATCACCACCACGTTGAGGTCGTTGTCCTTCAGGCTGTTGTATTGTTGCAGGAAGCGGTCGGCAGCAGCCGAGTCATTGATTTTGTGGTAAGAGAATCGGTCGTGACGGCGGTAGCGCTCGATCTGCGTGGCGATGAGCGGAGCCTCGTTGAGGTTCTTGCCTTCCTCTTCGTCCTCGTCAACCCACAGTTCCGGGAACATCTGCTGGATCTTCACAGGCATCAATCCACTGAAGATGGCATTGCGGGCATACTGCGTAGCTGTCGGCAGAATGCTCATGTACATGTCTTCCTGAATGTCGAAGAGGTCGCCAATCTCCGTTGCCAGCGTGCGCCACTGGTCCCAACGGAAGTTGTCAATGACGACGAGGAAGACTTTCTCGCCGTCGTTGATGGCGGGAAAGACGCATTTCTTGAAGATGTCGGGGCTCATCTGTGGGCGGTCCTCACCTGCTTTCTGCTGGAGGAACCGACGCGGATCCACCCAGTCGAGATAGTTTTGTTTGATATATTTGGCAAAGCCGTTGTTGGCTTCTTCTTTCTGCATGCTCAGCATCTCGGCAAAGGTGCTGTCGGTGTTGCCCAGCTCCATGTCCCAATAAGACAGACGTCGGTAGACCTCCATCCAGTCTGTCCACGTGCGGCAATCGTCGATCTGCATGGAAAGCTGCTGATATTCCTGTTGATAGGAACTCTGCGTGACCTCGCTGACGATCTCACGCCGATGGATGTTCTTCTTGAGTGTCAGGAGTATCTGGCTGGGATTGACGGGTTTGATCAGGTAGTCCGCAATCTTGGAGCCAATAGCCTGGTCCATGATATCTTCCTCTTCGCTCTTAGTGACCATCACCACGGGCGTCTGAGGCTGTATCTCTTTGATACGCTGCAACGTCTCCAGTCCTGTGAGTCCCGGCATCATTTCGTCGAGCATGATCAGGTCGAACGTCTGCGTCTTACAGAGTTCTATGGCATCGGCACCATTGCTGGTAGTGGCAACCTGATAGCCTTTCTTTTCTAAGAAGATGAGATATGCCTTGAGCAAATCCATCTCGTCATCTACCCATAATATGTCTCCGTTGTTCATCTTTAAAATCCGTCTAAATCGTAATATTCGTCCTCTAAGTCGAAAGACTTCTCTTTCTTGGGCTGCTCCTTAGGCTTGGCTTTCGCCTTGTCGGCCTGTTTGTTGTTGCCAACTTTACTGGTTGTACCCTGCTTAGAGGTCGTCTGCTGTTTACTTCCTTGTTGTTTCTTATTTGTCGGGGTACTTACTGTCGTTGTCGGCTTCGTTGTTGCCGGCATGTCATCAAAGATGATCTCGGCGCCATTGGTCATGTCAGGATAGAGCCTCGGCTTCTCGGTCTGGCTCTTCTCTGCGGCTTTGTTGACCGTCTTCCCGGCTGTTCCTTCCTTCTTGTTTTCCGTCTCTTTCGGTTTCGCAAGAGGCTGTTGCTTTTGCGTTTCCTGCTGTTTTGGCTTGGCAACAGGCGTTGCAGTCTTGCTCACAATCTTTTCAGGCTTTGTTGCGGGCTGGCTGGCCTTCGCGTCATCATCGTTTGCTGTGATGATGGTGCCACCCTGCGTCTGTTCCTTCTCCGGTTCCGTCCCCACCTCTGTCGACTGACCCTTGCCGTAGTCCTGGTCATTGCCATTGTCAACAGGAATGAAGGTAGAGGACGCTCCCTGCGTATCTTCCGGTTCCACCGTGATACCGTTGAGATAGTCGTCGACTTCTTTCTCCGTCATCGGCACCTTTTCCTTTGTAGGTTGCGTGACGACTTCTGCGGGATCGATCAGCAGTCTTGCGGTGGAAATCTTCAATGGCGCGAAATGGGTGTTGTAGAACTTGGAATAGTCGTCGTAACTAAACTGAGCTCCCAACAGCGGCAGGTTGGTCTCAGAAACGATGAATGCGCGGGCCTTACCCGTGAGTTTTTGGATAGAGGGCTGTTGCAGCACCTGATTGGCGTACTGCCGTGCTTCGTCGTAATTGTTGAAACCGGATATTCTCATGCGGTGGATACCGTCCAAATCGTCAATGGCGATATCGAAATCACGGACAAGATAACTCGTGAAGTTATAGCGGGCCACTTGGAACAGCAGCTGGTTCTCCCGTACAGAATCGGGAGAATAGAGCAACAGGAAGCAGAAAGGAGTGTTGCGCTCATTGCTGAGCTTCATCTCTTTCTTCTTGTCTGCCTCGGTCAGCACCTCGGTACGCCGCTGCCAGAAATTGCCAATGTCGAAATGTCCGCCGTGGAGTTGTCGGCCGGCCTTCACTCCGTTGATGATCATTCCGGCCAACTCGGCCAGCTTGCTTTCGGGGAAGTGGGCTACCAGAGAGTCCATTGCTGCGAGACATCCTTGGCTGTCGCCCTCGTTGAGACGGCTCAGTCCACCGATGAAGATGAACTTGTCGCGGTTCTGTCCTTGCGGAAATCGCTGGGCCGAAACGCGGCTGTTAGCCGCCACCTCGCTATATCGCTCAGCCTTGAAAGCATCGTAGGTGGCACCATAGAGCGAATCCTCTATCTGCTCGCCATAGCGTGCGTTGGACAGATAGTTGGGGTCTGAGAGCAGCGTCGTCCAATGGCTCTTGGGAAATTTGGCCTTCAGCGTCGCCACTTGTTGCTGAGCCAGAGCCGTGTCACCCATGCGCGAGTAGAGCAAGAAGAGATGATAGAGCACCTCGTCGGCCTTCTCGTAGTCGGGATAATTGCGGTTCAGACGCTCCAAGGCTTTCCGACTGAGCTTCATATTGCCCAACTGGTCCTTGAAGATGACGCCACTGTTGAACAGTCCGTCGCAAAGGATGCTGTTGCTGGCTTTGAGTTGTTCGGCTGTGAAAGGTATTTGTGCCATGTAGTATTCTCTCGTGTGAGGATCCTCAGAGGGCTTAAGCGTCTTGGAATCTTCGCTTGTAGTGTCTGTCGAGGCTTCCTTTCCGGTGTCTTTATTATATAAGGAGTCAGTGGAGGCAAGGTCCATTTTGGACTGACCGTCAGCCACCACCGTCTTGTTGGCACGCTGCCAGTTGTCGACATTCTTGCGTTTACCCCACAGCCGTTGGAACTGTTCCTTACCTTGCTGCACGGCAATGGGGTTATAGAAATACCAGGCACCATTTTGCTGCAAACCCGTCGTGTTGGTCTGACGCTGCGATGATTTCTGTTGTGTGCGCTCCATGTCATTGCCTTCTGACAGTCGGTTGGAGGCATCCTGTGCTTCCTGCGCACGCTTCTCCTCCTTTTCCTTCTTTTTCAAAGCCGTGATGACGCGGTCGATGGCCGCGTTGCGGTGTGCGTCATCCATCTTTGCCAAGGACTGCAAAGAGTCTTGCAGATGCACGGCTTCGGTATAGGGTACGAGTGCGTCAAGGACTTTGGATCGCTCGGTGAGCTGGGCGTAGTCCTTCCGATCCTTGTCCAACATGCCGATCGCCTGGGTGTAGCAGCGCTGCGCATCAGCAAATCGCTCCTTGTCCCAATAGAGATTTCCAAGTCTCAGCATCAGCACGCCTTTCTCCACGCCATTGCGTGTGGACTTGGCACCGCCCCGTTCGTAGGCGGCGATTGCCTTTGTCGTGTCGCGCTGGGAGAGATAGATGTTACCCATTGCATAGTACACCTGGTCGAGGTAATCCTTGTTCTTGTCCGAAGCGGCCATGCGTTTGAGCCGTCCAATCATCTTTCCCGACTGTCGTGAAGCCATTACTTCCGTCTGAGCCACACGGGCGTTGAGCTCGAGTTCATAGGGCGGATTGGCGCGGACAGCCTTTTGATAGGCCTTATAAGCATACTGATTCATGTTGGTCAGCGCATAGAGCTGTCCCAGTAAAAAATACTCGCGTGCTCTCTGTTTGCGTCGCATCTCATGGCGGATAACCTTTTTCAGATGTGGTATCGCCTCGGCATAGTGTTGTGCGTGGATATAGTAGTCGGCCAAGGTATAGTCCCATTCCTTGCGAGCCACACCGGGAATGGAGTCACGACGGGCATTGCGGATGACCTCCTCGGCGTCGTAGAGCCACCCACTCTCGACGTAGGTCTTGGCCAACCAAGCCTGTGCACGGCTGTAGATGGCCGGCTGGGTGGCATAGAGGCGCGACATGTAGCTGAACGTAGAAGCGGCTCCGTCGAAGTCACCTTCATAGAATTGTGAGCGTCCCATCAGCATCCAGGCTTTCCAGAGAAAGGGATTGTATTCTCTCCGTTGCAGCCACTCGATGTCACGTTCCGTCTTTTTTCGATTCTTGTCCCACTCAGGTCTGCGCTTGATGCTATAGCGCTGTATGGCTTTCTGACATTTCTCTATGGCTCTGTCGTAGTTGGATTTACCCAACTCGCGGCTGTTCTTGTTGCCTACGGTATAGAGCGGAATCAGTTCAGTGAAGTTGTCTTTGTTGCCATTCTCCTTTTCCAGAGAGCCGTCGATATAGGCCAGCGTACCATTATAGTAGGTATTGTAATGGGCGTTGAAGGCCTTCCACCAGCGTGTGCCGGCGGTGTTCTTGCTACTGGAACAGCCTGCAATCATCAGAATGACGGCTGACAGCAGGACTGCGGATAAGAGATATGAGCTTCGCAACTTCACTTTGTGTCTTATACTCGAAATTATTTCACCATTGCCACATATTCGTCTTTTAGCATATCCGGCAGCTCTATTCCTCTGAGGTTGAGGCTTCGTCCCCATGCCGCGACCTCTTCCGGGCGTAACGACTCCAGGACTTCTGCGAACTGCTCTACCTCTTCGTCGGTGTACTTATTGGAAGGGCGACCCTTAAAGACATCCAGTTCTTCATCATCGAAATACTCGACAGGTTTCGTTGCTGCTTCCAACATACAATCCTGCTCGCACTTGTCGTTGATTCCCGTACAAGTGGCGCAACTGTCCGAGGCGTCGGGGATGACCGGTGCCTCGTCGTGTCCTCTATGACGGGAAATCAGACTGGAGGCCGCACTGATAATGCCCAGCACGACAAGACTGATGAGGAGATAGACGATGATGTTCATTGTTCTTCTTCGATAAGGAAGCCGGCTTGGCACAAGTCACTCCAGAAATGAGGATAAGACTTGCTGACGACTTCGGGGTGGTTGATGCGCAGACGTGGATGCACAATGGCGAGAGGAGCAAACGACATAGCCATGCGGTGATCCTCATACGTGTCGATAGGTTCGAATGTGGGCTCGCAGCGTCCGTGATCCCAAATCAGTTCGCTGTTGTTGACGCTGCGGATGAGATAGCCCTCCTTGCGGAGTTCGTTCTTCAATGCCTCTATTCTGTCGGTCTCCTTGATCTTTAAGCTTGCCAGTCCCGTGAAGTGAAATGACACGCCCAAAGCGCAACAGGCCGTCACAACGGTCTGTGCCAGGTCGGGGCAATTGATGAAGTCGAAGTCTAAATGTTGCACGCCGCCAATTTTATGCTTCAACGTTGTGATGCTCTCACCCGTGTTGGGGTCGGTGCTGAATGTGGTTTTCACGCCTAAGAGCGAGAAGATGTATTTGATGATCGAGTCGCCCTGACGCGAGCTGTCCATGAGTCCGTTGAGTCTCACCTCGGGCATAGTGTCACCAAAGAGCGCCACCATCTCGTACCAATAGCTGGCTGCACTCCAGTCGTTCTCGATGACATAAGGTTTGTTGACGTAAGGCTGAGGCTTCACCTCTATCGTGTTGTTGTCCACCCAGCTGGCTTGTGCGCCAAAGCTGCCCATCACCCACAGTGTCAGATCGATGTAAGGGCGTGAGATGATCTCACCCTGGAGTGTGAGCTGCAAGCCTTTTTCTAGCATTGGCCCAATGAGCAAAAGAGCAGATATGAACTGAGAGCTGACGTTGCCGGGGATTTCCAGCTGTCCACCTTCCAGTTGATGGCCCTTGATACGGAGGGGAGGAAAGCCCTCCTCGCCGACGTACTCGATGTCAGCGCCCAATGCACGGAGCGCGTCAACCAGAATGCCGATGGGTCTGTGCTTCATGCGCTCAGAACCAGTGATGACGTGTTCGCCGGGTGTGAGAGACAGATATGCCGAGAGAAAGCGCATGGCCGTACCTGCTGCCTTCACGTCGATGACTTCGTCTTTGGACTTCAAGGCGTTGATGACCACGGCAGTGTCGTCGCAGTCCGATAAGTTTGTGGGCACATGCTCTCCACCGGTGAGTGCGTAGATGATCAGTGCCCTGTTGCTGATGCTTTTCGACGCCGGCAATTTGATGTTGGCGTTGAGCGTTTTCGGAGCTGTAATATCGTATGTCATAATCTATTGGTTGCTTATTTAATGATGGTGAATTTCAAATCCAGCGGTTGGCTGTCGTCAGAGGCTCGTGTCCTTGTGTTGACATTGTTTTTCTTGGGTCCCGGAATGAGCGGACTGTAGTAGAGTACGTTTCTGATGCGTTTCTTCTGGTCCGCTGTGATCTGAAATCCCATTGTCAGACTGTAATCCATGATGTTGTCCGACTCAAAGGTCGTACCGTCGCAGGAGCTTCTTGACAGCATCTTCTGAGTTGTACTCGGATCGTTACTGTTGGCGATCAGTGATTCCAGATAAGTGTTATATTTAATACGGTTATACGATGGCGTATCCTTGCAGTGATCGGTGTCGCCACAAGAGTCCACGGGTTCGTAACTTCCATCTTTCTCATGTTCTGTGAAAGCATGGTAGAGACCGAGATAATGTCCCAGTTCATGTGCCATTGTGACGACGACATCTGCCGTAGAGAGCGTATGCGCAACATGGTTATCGTCCGTGTAGCGGTCTGATTCGAAATAGCTTCCATTTGAAGCCTGCGCAGCATAGGTGCTGTTGATAGAAGAGCAAAGTGGATACGGCAGTTTGCTTTTAGCAATATACTGTGTGTTCACATTGTCAAGTCCCTCTACTCTATTGTCTACCGTGTGTGGCATGTGAGAGATGCCCAACGTTATCTCATTGGAAGATGACGACTTGAAGTTGAACATCATCACATTGATGTATTGATTGGGATCCCATATGTATTTCACGTTGGCTCCGGTGTTGTCTGACATAAAGGCATTGACGTCGATGGGATAGTCGCCGTCGTATTTCACATATTCCACTCCGGGTGTTCCAAGTTTCTTACCCTTCTCGTCCTTCTCAGCTAAGACGAATTTCAGATGGAGGTTCTCGCTCTCGCCATAGATCCCGCCCTGGTAGATCTCGTTGACATATTGCAGCAGATTCTTCAAGCGTGCGGCTGGAATATATTGGCTGGCATCAGACTGATTCTTATAAAGAACATGGAAGATGACCGGCAACTGATATTCATAGTTGCTGTCAATCTCTGTCGTGTCAGTGACCAGACTGCTTTTGTCTGTCGACACGAGCCCGTCGTCACCGCCACAAGCGGTCAGTCCTAAGCATAGCGCAAAGAGCAACCACAGGACAATATGTTTTTGCTTGATGATCATCTATTGTACTTTTCGTCTTTCATTTTACGTCTTGCAAAAATACAAAATATCCCTTGAAATAACGTAGTTACGCCCTATATATTTACATTAAAAACAACAAACAAATGAAAAAGTTGCCCGAAAATTTGGTGGTATCAGATAGAATGTGTACCTTTGCACTCGGTTTTAAAAACTACGGGATTTGGCGCAGTTGGTAGCGCACACGTCTGGGGGGCGCGAGGTCGCTGGTTCGAGTCCAGTAATCCCGACAAGTAGACAAAACCGTTGACTCGCTAGCTCAGTTGGTAGAGCACAACACTTTTAATGTTGGGGTCATGGGTTCGAACCCCATGCGAGTCACTTATAAAAGTTCAGCAAGACTGTATATTACTGCAAATCAACGACTTACATTGTTTTTGAGGTTTTACCGAATGTGTCCTACGAAGTCTGTAAAAGGCTTAGTAAACACTAATGTTTTACCAATTATTTACCAATTTACCACAAAGTCTTTACCAAAAACAAGTAAGTATGAGACCACCCACAATAGCTGTCGTTTTCGACCGCAAACATGTCGCCCCGGAAAAAGCCGCTCCCTTCGAGCTGCGAGTCACTTTTGGCGGCCATGTCTATTATATAACTACAGGTATCAGATCCAAGAAGCGCAACTCTCTTTCTGTGGAAGAGAGTAAACGGCTTGCTGCGATGCAGGTCAATGTGACGGACAAGATCAATGACTGCCTCATTCACAACAAGCCAATCATTATGGATGAGATTCGGAGAATCGCATTCAAAGGCTCGTCCGAAACCGATTTTCTGGAGTTCTTTAATGAAAGAATCGAGAAACGGGTGATGGCAGAGGGCACACGGGCGCACTATGTCGTTACCATAAATGCCTTGGAAGATTTCGGGCGTATCAAGTCTATGGTTGACGTGACTGTAGAGAATATCAGTGAGTTTGACACGTGGCTTCACGCCAAGGGGCTCGCAGATCCTACCGTGTACAAATATCACAGTTGCTTGAAGGCTGTCATCAACGATGCCGTTGCCTTTGGCAAGCTTGAAGTTAACCCTTACTCCCGGTTGAGAGGAAAAATCAGCCGTGGGGACAAACAGGTTATCGACTACCTGTCGGAGGAAGAGTTTGGCAGACTGATGAGTGCGCAGATGCCGTCTGAGTTTATGGAGCACGCAAGAGATTTGTTTGTGTTCCAGACGTTGACTGCTCTCTCGTATTCGGATCTGGTCGAGTTTGATATTAATGAGTTTCGTCATGAAAACGGACGGTACTATCGTGTAGATGCAACACGATCGAAGAACGGTGTGAAAATGGTTACCGAGCTACTGAAACCGGCCGTTGAAATCGGTGAGAAGTATGACTGGAAACTCCCGATTATGACAAACCAGAAGTACAATTATGCGCTCAAACTTGTAGCTCAGGCAGCCAACATTCACAGGAACCTTCATACACACATGGCCAGGAGCACATTTGCTACATGGGCACTCAGCAATGGAGCCAAAATACAGAATGTCAGTCGTATGCTCGGGCACACGAATGTGTCAATGACCATGAAACATTATGCTTCTATACAGGAGAAGGATGTGATTAAAGACTTTGACCGTCTGAACAAAAAGTTCGAGAAGGATGAATAAAAAATAAGCCCCAGCGAGGATTCCGTGCCTACGTCTGGGGCTTCTGCCTGGATAGCATTTTCCGTATTTCTTTTACTCATCACTGATGTGATGGGTGGTTCTTTTCATATTTTTCCTCCACGACTATCTGTCGTGGGTGAAGCTGTCGCTGCTATGCCCTATTGCACTGATGGTGCCTTTCAGCAGGAAAGCGACTAGGATAATTAACAGTATCGTCATAATCTAATTTATTTGTGGAAGAATGGTTGGTTCTCCCGTTTCCTTTATCTATTGCAAAGGTACAAAGAAATTCTGAAATATCCAAATATTTTAGATTAAAAATATTGGATATTCCAAAAATAATTATTATCTTTGCACATGTAATACATATAGTAAGTAATACTGCAAGAAAACATAAAAGTAATATATATAACGTAAACGCTTATGAGTACTGAGGCAAAAGTAATTTCATTCGCCAACCACAAAGGTGGCGTTGGTAAGACGACAACAGCAGCCAGTGTTGGATCTATCCTTGCATCTAAAGGAAGCAAGGTGTTGTTAATTGATCTGGATCCACAGGCCAACCTTACATGTTCCCTTTTGGATCCCTCCAAGATTGAGGGTACCGTGTATGAGGCTCTAACAGGCAAGGACGAAGACAAGACACTTATTACTAGTGTGAACGACAACCTAGACATCGTTCCATCTTCACTGGAGCTGGCATCCGCTGATCTGGAGCTTGCGGGGGTTATGGCTCGTGAGCACATTCTGGATGAATGGCTTGCTGATTACAAGAGCAGCTATGACTACATACTCATTGACTGTCCACCTTCGCTTGGCCTTCTCACTCTCAATGCTGTTACTGCATCCGACGGTGTGATCATTCCACTTGTAGCGGAGTACCTTCCTTTCGTTGGGCTTACCATGATCAATAACTTTATCGACATGGTGAAGAAGAAGCTGAATCCAAAAGTGTCGGTACTTGGCATTCTCTTCACCCGTTATGAGAAGACAATTATGAGTCGTCAGATTGAAGAGGGGCTTCGCCAACAGCTTGGTGATCTGGTCTTTAATACTAAGATTCGCAAGAATATCACCCTCGCCCAAGCCCCTTCGGAGCTTCGCAACATTGTAGACTATGACAAGAAGAGCAATGGTGCAGTAGACTACCAGAACTTCACGGAAGAATTCATTAAAAGAGTAAGTAAGTAATACTATGAGTAAAGGATTAAATACAGATTCAATGAGTCGCCTGTTAGGGGGGCTTACAGGTAGTAAGAGTGATGAGGAGACAGAATCACCCAAGGATAAGCAGGAATCTCCCCGTCAAGAAGCCACAACTGACGCTGCAAAGGAGAAGGAGCCCTCAAAGGCTGGAGCAGAAGAGCGCTTCTGTACCATCGTAGATGTTGAGCAGATTGAGAAGATCCGCATGATTGCTGCCAAGGAGGATGTTACCATCAAAGATTTGGTGTCTCTTGCTTTTGATGTTATCATTAAGAAGTACGAGAGCCTTCATGGCAAGATCAAGGTTAACAAGCACAAGAAAGGCAACCTTCGGGATGTCTTTGAGTTATAAGAAAGCAAAGCAGCCTCTGTAGAAATACGGAGGCTGTTTTGATTTATAGCATACTATATTCTCTCAACAAAGCAAAGCGAAAGTCGCTTTGATTGACTAAAGCAACCCATCCCTGGCCTAATTGCTTATATATTCCCTTCATCTTTTGATGTGAAAATACTGTTTCGACGTTGCAGACATCGGTGTAATTTAGCTTTCCCAGTTTAAGATGGGCATTTATGAAATGCCGTACCTGAGATTTGTTTGTTGGCAACACCCTTCCTTGCTCCATTAAAGAGCTACACCGGCACCCTTTCGGGCATATCATTGTACTGTAGGGGATCGGGTCTTTCTTCTCCCAAATAATATCATTTGCATTCATTGTCTTATTCATATTGTTTCCGCTTGACCGTGTTGCGTAGGGCTTAATATCTTTTTGTTTTCTTTCCGTTTATGTATTCTTCTTGCCACACCTCATTATAATCTGATATATCGTCAGAATAGTAACAGATTATGGTTACTTGCGCAAGACCCGCATCTAATGATGCTGATTCTTCATAACGCATGTTTCCGGAGCCAATATCTAACGAATACTTCTTAGCCATTTTGACAGCTTCTCTATAGTTGTCTGCTCCATCAAACTCTACAATTTCGTAATCGTCTTCCACGCTACCTTTTACGTGCTGTTTAAGAGCAATCTCGTATTTGGGATATACTGTCTTTCCATAGATATTCTTCATAATTTTCCGCTTAACCGTACTGCGGTAGGGCTTAGAATTTTTCTAAAACTTTAATAACGTACCATCAAAACGAACACCACGCATAAAGCCTACCATGAATTTATCTTCTAACTCACAGCCATCAGCGAAGCCTTGTCCATGTCTGTTGTTTTCATCTCTATCGAAGAAGAACAATTTGTCCAAGAGACCGTAACGTCTTTCGACTCGTGAGATACCTTTGAGCATCTTTTTGCTGATTCGCATGTGTGGATTATAAGCGTTAACACAGCCAGAATCATGCAGGATGCCTTTCTCATCCTTTTCTCCCATCCCAAAGAGTAATGGCTCTAGGCCTAAGTCTGTGATCGTCCCTACTTTCCATTGATAAGAGTCGCCAAGTTGACATGCTGTCTGAGCACTCTTCATAGTTTCTTTCACTATCTTGAAGAGATCCTTACCTTTGACAGGCATGTCGTTAGATATGCCACTATCAGTTTTGAAAGTTGCTATATATTCTATATTCATCTTTATTTGACTTAACCGTGATGTCGAGGGCTATAGAGTTAATAATTAGCCTTTTTCATACGTGTGTTGGCTACGTAATGTTTGTTACTAGCAGAGAGCTTAATTTCGCCTAAGTTCTCCCAATCTCCGTTAGACCAAATTTTTGTAATACTTGAACCATTGTAGAGAGTCATGTGTTTCTTGATGAATCTCTTTGCATCAGACACCCGGTAAAAGTGGAATACATCAGTAAGTTCTCTTCCATACTCCGGATCTTGGATCTGCTCTTTAAGAAAAACTGTATATTGCGTCATAGCTGTATATTAATGGGGAGATGGTTGGTCTCCCTGTAACCTTCTTGAATTTAAATACCGACAATATGTATTGTCAAGATTCGAAATAGAACTTCTTACTTGTCCATACTATCTTTCCTGTAGGATCATAATCGACATCTTCAGGATTAAGACTCTCATTATGTGCGGTTTCCTTGTCAGTAATATTGTAATAGACAATCTGAGGATCCGTGTCGAGGTTGTTTATAACAGTATAATCATGAGTAAGCATATTAATATACTCTATAGCGTGATCATAGTCATCAAACTCTGCTATTGCATTGCTTAGCGTGTTGGTATTTTCTATTACCATGTATCTCATAATAATTCGCTTATTCGTTATGCGGTAGGGCTGAATGGGGTTAATCTTGTGTCTCTCCGTCGTACTCCTCGAAGATTTCGTCTACGTCGTTCCCAGCCGGGTCGGTATAATCAAAGAGCCAGTCAGACCAGCCGTCAAAGCCGATGTAGACTGCCATGTCAGTCATCATTCTGTCGTCGTCCCGGCGTGGCTGCACGTGGTTGAAAGGATCGAAGACACGCATGTCATACAACGTACCCTCTTCGTCTGTGACAACCTCGGCATTGACAACGTTTGTCGAATACTTGCCCGTGAGGTAGGCAGGGTTGAAGTTCTCGCCTAACTCAGAGATGATAGACTTCTGCTGCTCTTGGGGCAGCTCGTAGAAATTGTGAATAGATAACTTTGCCATAATCTTGACTTCACCGTGATGTCGAGGGCTGTTGTTATGTAACGAAATAATACTAATGAAATTATAATTTCCTGTATAATTAATTCTCCTGTCTGTTTGAGGGGGTAGTTTATCCTTCCGTAACATTTTAATGCCGTGGATGAAAAGGAATCTTACCAAAAGTAATGGCTTTTTCAGCAGAGAAGTACATGACTACATGTTTCTTATTCATGTAGTGAACAGTAATACTATGCTGACCAATGTTTGTAGAGCAAGTCCAGCCCTTTTTCTTTGCTCTTTGAGCAAGAGAAATTAACTTGTCGTCGGCTTCCTGCTCGCTGGCAAAGTTTTCGATGACACCGTATTCTATTGTATCTCTCACAATTCTAGTGTCATCCATATCCCGGTTTTCTATCCACTTGGATAAATTCCAAACTGTTTTCATATCTATTATGTTGTGATGGCTGGTTGGTTCCATCGTTACCTTTTATATCGGCATTCCAGATTCATCTAGTCTTTTTCAACTTGTTGTTCTGGTCGTCCGAGCTTTTTTTTTACATCGACATATCCGTCATCTCTGAGTCTTTTTCTGCGCAAAAAGGAGACAGTCCAGAATAGCCCAAAAGCAAGCAATCGGGGGAAAATCTTTCAGGAATACCCAATCTCTGATTGAGGAAGGCTGCCTGAAAGATTTTTCTCAGATAAGAAGGAACGACTGGTGCTTGCTGTGGGCGAGGAACTGTCTAACTTTGCAAGGAAAAAGCGTAAGATGATGGTTATGACCTTGGTGAAAAGCGAGGACGGCCAAGAGACAACAATAGAACTTAGGTAGAGAAACAAGAAGCCTTGTGTGACTGAGCTGCGGGAAGGAACACTAAGCTTCATAAGAAAGCGTGAAGACTGTGCCGGATCATTCCGCCATTGTCTTCACGCATAGTGATTGTAGGTATGTTATAATCAATATGTAGATTAGCATTAGATGAAGTAGTAGATAATCTTTAGTAAGTCATAATCAATTTATTGAAATAGAGTAATAACATAATAATGAAATAGTAATATAAAGTAATATAACTTTATTGTAATAATGTAATATACATACTATTTAGGTAGAGTAACTGCGAAGCAAAATAAACGCCCCCACCTGTCTCCAATAGCCTGAGAGGTTGGAGACAGGTGGGGGCGTTATGAGGAATTCATCGAAGATACCTTGTAGCGTCCTGCTTTCAGGTGAAAGCAGGACGAAGCACCCTTAAAAAGGGTGTAATATGGTTATAAGAAAAAATCGTGTTTCTCTTTCTTAGAGAATAGTTTCGACTGTCTTGCTGCTTCAAGCAGTTCATTCAAATGTTCTTCGTGCAGTTTATCAACGTAAGTTGTTATACCTTTTTGAATTGTGTTTGTAAGTTCATTGATGGGTATCGTTTGTAGAGATGTGGCAGAAATGAAAGAGTCATATTTAAGAAAGCCGTAATCTGCCTTCTTGATGATATATTGCATGCTTAATTGCTCCTGTTTATCCATCATAAAACGATTAATATTGGAATTAATAAAGAAAAAGCCTGCAACATATTCCTTGTTTACGCCTATGACCACAAAAAACTTTCCATGATCAATATTCTTGAACATGGTAGAATGAAGTATAGTCCCACGTTTTATACTTTCATCAATTATAGCTTTGGGCAAATCCATCATTTGTATGAGCTTTCAAGCATAAGTTTCTCTGCGATGTAGTTAACATAATCCTCGGAGTCGCCTTCTTCACGAAGTATATCCTTAAAAGATATGCTTCTATCCCTGCGTGTATTCTCCCATGCTAAGCCATGTGACATTTTTGTCAACTCATCAAAACTTTTGTCTTTACACTTAGCAATGGCTTCATCCAAGCATTCAGTGTCACTTTCAGAAAGATAATCCAAGTCTGCTTCTTTAATACCTTTTACTATATATTTATTAACAAAATGAAAGTATGTATTCAGTTCAGCATCATGGAAATAGCTATCTCCTCTTACAGCTTTGAAAATGTCGTCTGTCTTAGAAGGTACAGGGCCATACTGCATGGCAATATACACATCTCCTGTGATGCTTCTTCCATACTTGCTAAGATGAGACTGGTCTGCAAAATATAGGATCTTGAAGATCTTGTGCATATCAGACTTCCCTCCTAATTTCTGTAATATGTAAAGCACTGCATTAAGAGTTGCTTCTGTTCTAAATAAACTTGATAATCCCATAATTCATTCTTTTTTGCAAATTTAATATTTTCGCTTCAAACCTCCAAGTGTACAGACATATTTAACACAGTCATTGTAAATACATATATAGCCCGGCTAAAAGCCGGGCCTACCATAGAGTAAGATGATATAATCGAACTACTATTTTTGTTAAGCTGGTTAGAACAAGCTGAGTTGAAGAGATTCTGCCATCTTTTTTTTGACATAGCTGATATATTTCTTATCATTTTTGTTAGAAGAAGACTGAATGTCCTTCATTGCTGTCTCGCAAGCAGCCATGTAAGCCTCATGCCGAGTGTTGTATTGCTTATTCCATATACTGGCACCACAGAGGCATCCGCTTTCTGCGAGCATGAGATCAATTCCACTTACCCATTTGCCGTTAGCCAGTTGAAGAACTTCTACAGACAGCTTCTTAGAACCATCCTCGAAAACTGAAATCTTTTCAGCATTCGCTTCAACCTTCTTATAGTTGTCAATCCAACCATACTTATCAAAAGATGGTTTGTCAGTGTAACCACATGCAAGATACTTCTCATAGGTTTTGATGTTATCAGCCATCTGATAAAAGTTCGCTGTGAAAGACAGCATGTATTGCAATGTTGCCACGTCGCCTTTGGCCAGTGCCTCTTTTAATCTGGCGACGATTTTTTCTTCTGTGCTATCCATAACTTATATATTATGTAATGTTTACGTTTCAAGTAATCTTGCTTTGAGTCCTTTACAGAATCTCAAAGCAAGTGTTTTTAATTATGTACTACTCAATTTCGTAGATATAGATGATTGAATCGTCAGCGTTGTTTTTCAGTATTGCAAACAGATCCTTATCAGTTCCGGGGATGCGTAAATCGTAGATATAGAGGAAATGGCGTACCTTCTCGCTCACATATTCCGATGCAGGAAGAGGAAGATAAACAGGCTCGATAGCTTTGCCGAAAGTATTTATGAATGCATTCCAAATACTATCGTTTTTCTCTACCGTCACTACGCCATCCTGTACAGAGTAATCATCCTGTGTCAGAGCCTCGATAATTTTTATAGCTTTCATTGTCTTGAATTAAAAATGAATATCAACTGATCATTAATTCTTGTTGGCTTGCTGCTCGCTTAGAGTTGCTTGTTCAGTTCATCGCATTCCTTCTTGCACTCTTCGTAAGTGTCATAAAGGACAGGGTTCTTTTGAGAAGAATAGTGCTTGCCTGGTTTCCAGTCTTTGAAGCCTAAAACACAAGTCAACTCGGGGAAATATTGTACTACCATAATGATATAAATTAATGTGGGATGAATGTTAATCGGGATAATGTTCTGTCAGAATGTTTTCAGAGTCACGTTCCAGTTGCTCAACGCCGAGTACATTTTCAAAGAGTGATTATATTCATCCTCAGCTTGTTTCTCGTCGTTGACAAATACCTGCTGGTATGCGACAACCGATCCGTAATTAACGGTCAACACTTGGATTCTATTAGCTACGAACATATTTGTTTCTTGTTATGCCCCGGTGGTTAGCCGGGGCGTTACCTTCAATTAAAGTTTTCCGAGGGATACATAGGTTAATCCCATGCTTGTGGTTCTCAGCAGAGCTTCGCCATAATCAGTGGTGACCACCGGCATGCCTTTGCTGCGAGTCTTTCGCAACGCTCCAGCTTTTATGAGATCGGGGTGAGCATATCCTGTCTGAACAGAGACGATGATAGCCTTCACCACCTTCTCTCTTAACGCTGCTGTTGTATGAGTCTTGATGGTCTCAACCATCTCCTTGTACTTGTCTTCTACGATGTACTCCATATCAAGTATATTAAAGTTGAACTTAAATTATTTATATCGGCATTCCAGATTCTTCTAGTCTTTTTCAACTTGTTGCTCTGGT
>CAMCBZ010000018.1 GCA_945873145.1 uncultured Prevotella sp. | reverse complement strand
AGTTCTTTGGTTAGGCAGCGGCATCCGTCCGCCACGGACAATCCCCCTTGGGCCATTTTTGTACTATCTTTTAATTATATATAGTCATGGAAAAGAAGAAACATTATATTAAACCTATGGTAAGTACAATCGTCTTTAACAGCGATGTACATATGTTAGCTGGAAGTGAGACTGCAACAGTTACGAATACGTTAGCAATAGATGCAAAGATTAATCCTTGGTTACCTTATATGGAGGAGGATAGTGATAAGTTTGATTGGTAGGTACTAACCAACGGCAGACGATACTCTTTTCCTTGGGAGTTCGCCTGCGGTAAATTAAATCAATCATGAAAGAACTAAGCATCATCACGTATTTTCTTAATGAAGGTGAAGAGGTCTATAATACGCTCTTCGACCTTCATCGTCATGGAGATTTGAGCTGTTGTGAAATCATCGTTATCAACGATGCTTCGGATGACGGCATCGACTATGATTCCATTGTTGGGCAGTTCAGAGATGTGCGTTACTATCATAACAGCAGGCGAAAAGGAGTTGCGGCATGTCGAGATATGGGTGTAGAATTATGTCGCACACCCTATTTTATAATGGTAGACTGTCATGTCAGGTTTATCGGGCACACATGGATAAATGAGATTATTAAAGCTCTCAAGGAAGAGCCGGGGGCACTGCTTTGTTGTCAGACACGTTTCCTGCGCAAGCACGATGGTAGGTTGCAGACAGAGTATGCACCCGTATGTGGTGCTTATATCGACTTTGGAGATCCTAAACTTGGGTGCCATTGGCGTAAACCCACCGAGGACGACCGCAAGGCGGGGGATCGGGTGCCGATACCCTGTGTGCTCGGTTCATGCTACGCTTGCTCTAAGTCCTACTGGCAGAATATTGGCGGTTTGAAAGGCCTGCGGAGCTATGGACTTGATGAACAGTACATAAGCATGAAAGTTTGGTTAAGCGGCGGTTGTTGTTTGCTGCTTAGGCATACGCCGATAGCGCATATCTACCGGTGTGGTTGTGCTGTGCCTTACCATTCTCCAAGTGCGGATTATTATTATAACATTCTGCTTATTATTGAAACACTATTCCCCGAAGAAAAGAAAAATGTATATTGGAAGCAGCTACGCCAGAACAACGAGATGCTATTCTTCAAGGCTATGTCACTTATAGCGAGAGAATGGTCGATGATAGAACGGTTGAAACAGCAGTACGAGACAATGAGAAAAGTCGATTTCCAGTACATAACAGCGATGAACAAACCAAGTCTGTGATTGTTACTCAATGGGGTGGCATTCATATTCCTATTTGTTGTAGGCAGAACTGATGGATCTCCAAGAATGTGCTGTGAGAAGTAAAAAGAATAATAAAAATCTGTTTCAAAGGAATGGATGTTCTATAAAAGTATTACTTTTGCATGCAAGCTTATATAGAAGAGATGCTAAGAAATATTAGGAGAAAGATTCTGTTGCTCGCCAGTCTATTGCTCCTGCTCATGATAGTGTGTTGTTGTCAGGACAGTTACCGCGAGCGTTTGAAAAGAGTTAATGTGTTGACAGAGGATGATCTTTGCGATTCTGCACTTCATGAGCTTAAAGGCATAAAATATGGTGAACTTGACAGAAAAGAACGGGCTTTGTACAATCTGTTAGAGGTAAAGGCGATGTATCGGTCTTATAAGATATTGCCATCGGATTCATTGATCGACTACTCGATAGCCACCTTTCTGATTGATAGGAATGATTCATTGCTTGCCGATGCTTATTACTATAAAGGTGCCATGGTATCTGACAGGGAAAAAGGTGAGGGCTATGTGAAAGTGGTCGCTTGCTTGAACAAGGCGGAACGTATTGCCAGAAAAAGACACTATACAGAGTTGTTGAAGAAAATTTATGATCGCCATTCATGCTATTGTATGGTTGTGGAAAAATATCCTGAAGCTTACGTCTATGCACTTAAATTACGAGTACTTGTGGATAGCCTTAACAATGACAACTACTATAAGGCTTATGGCTACAACCTCTTGCTCAAGTCGTTTTACACAATGAACATGAGAGACAGTGTTGAGAGATATTATCCCATCTGCATGAAGATGTTGAAATATATTCCTAACAAAGAGAAAAAAGAATATCTCAATGATGTTTTCGTAGCACTTGGGATCGTCGATCTTCCTGCTGCAATTCGCAATTTTGAACGCCTCGTACAAAGCTATCCTACATCGCTAACACTTTCTAATCTGGCCTGTCTTTATTGCAAACAAGGCAGATATCAAAAGGCTGACAGTTTATGGCAACGAGCCCTTTGCACCCGAGATCTATTTGACAAGGCGGGAACGCTTGCTGATATTGTCAAGTTTAAGCGTGCATGTCATCAATACCAGGATGCCATGCAGGCACAAGTGTGGCTTGATCTTGTGAAAGACAGTTTGCAACAACAATACATAGTGAGGGAATTTGAAAACTATGACAGCAGTAGCGAGCTCGTCTTGCTTCGCTTGTCGTGGCAACAGAATAAATTCTGGATGAGTATATGGTTTTTACTGATTATAGTTATTGCCTTTTTTGCATTCTTCTTTATCTTGCGAAGACTGCATACCCGCATTCGGCACTATAAGGAGCAGACTTTACAACTGGAGGAAATGAAACAACTTATGGAAATTCACTCTTTGGAGGACAAAAGCAAAATTGAGATGATGGAGAAAAGTCTTGAGAAACTGAAAGAAAAACATGCCCAGACCTTCTCGCACGGAAGAGACCTGTATGAGCAGATGAAGGACAGACAATGTGTTCTCTTTTGGACAAAGCAAGACTTTATTGATTTCATAGATTACTATATGAGTGTAGACTTCCGTTTTCTACAAAAAGTGCATCAGAATTATCATTCTCTAACTCCTTCCGAAATCTTTTATTTGATATTAGTCCATGAGGGATATAACGATGAAAGTATCAAAGAAGTGCTGTCGATAAGCAATACGGCACTGAGAGTAAGAAAAAGTCGGCTTAACAAGAAACGGGGAAAACTGGGTGATGGAGCAGTGTAGAATGGCGCATGCTTCTTCTATGTAGTATATCACATGATACAAGGGTATGCAATGAACAGTTGAGGTGACGATGCCTTTTGCAAAAGACTTTAGATGTATAAGTCATATGCTATCAGCTTGTTGATTTCCTGTTTTTGCCTTTAACACAGTCGCCATCTATTGTGCGCAAATAGATAATTTATTATCTTTGTCAGTGGAATCTATTATAACCTTAGCTTGCTTGCGCACTGGCGACTCGTCTCGCAAATATCTGGGAAAGAAGTGATGAAAATGTTCTCTGTCTCTATTAGTGTCGTCTATAAGTACTTGATAGTCATTATAAAGTTACATATAATTACAGAGAAACAAATTAAACACTTCTTTAATGTTATTATGAATATTGGCTAAACAAAGAACATGATGATCATCTGGGCAATGACGACTCGGATGAACATGCCCAGGGGATAGACCGAAGCGTAGGAGATGCTGGCCGTGTCGCCTTTGAGCGTATCGTTGGCGTAGCCCAGTGCCATCGGGTTGGCCATGCTGCCGCAGAGAATGCCGCAAATGGTTCCGAAATCGTAGCGATGGGCTTTGAGAGCGATGATACCGATGATGAGGATGGGCACGAGTGTGATAAGGAAGCCAATGCCCACCCAGGCGAGACCCTCTGGCTTGATGACTGTCGAGAGAAAGTCCTTGCCGGCATCGAGTCCCAGACAGGCCAGATAGATGCTCAGTCCCAGTTTGCGGAGCATGAGACTGGCCGAGCGTGTCGTATAGGAGATGAGGTGGAGACGGGGACCAAGGGCTCCGACGATGATGCCCATGATGATCGGGCCACCGGCAATGCCGAGACGGATCGGAGACTCCATGCCCGGCAGACTCAAAGGTATGGAGCCAAGGATCAGACCGAGCACGATACCGAGGAAGATGCTGCCGATGTTTGGCTCCTCCAGCGTCTTGACCGAGTTGCCGAAGAAATGCTCTGCGTTGTCGAGGTTCTCGTGCTTGCCCACGATGGTGATGCGGTCGCCGTATTCCAGTCGCAGGTCGTCGCTGGCCAGCAACTTGATGTCACCACGGATCACGCGGCTGACGTTGACACCATAAGCCTGCCGCATGTGCAGTGCGCCGAGATGCTTGCCATTGAGCGAGGGACGTGTGATGACGCATACACGGCTCTCTACGTTGGCGTCGATGGCGTTCCAGTCGATGTCTTCTTTGTTCCAGTCCAGATCGTTTTCCTTCTTTCCGAAGAGCAGCGTCATGGCCTGCTCATCCTCTTTGTTGGTGACGACAAGCAGTTTGTCATTGACGTGTAGTTCGGTCGTTGCCACTGGCACGATGACCTGTTTGCCGCGCCAGATGCGTGAGATGATAAACTTCACGTGGGTCATCTGCGCGATCTGCTGGATCGTGCGTCCGATGATGGCCGGATTGATGGCGGTGAACTGTGCGATATAGGTGTGGTTGTCGTCGCTGAGCTTCTTTACTTCGAGATCAGTCGGTTTGACAAAGAACTTGCGGATAAGCACCATGGCGATGATCACGCCGACCACGCCGAGCGGGTAGGTGACAGCTGTGGCCAGTGCCGTGTCGCTGCTGGACAGTCCGGCGTGGGCCAGTGCCTGTGTGGCGGCACCGAGTGCCGGCGTGTTGGTGGTGGCACCACAGAGCAGACCCGTCATCACAGGTATGCTGATGCCTGTCAGCGGTGAGAGCACCAAGGCAAAGACGGTACCTAAGACGATGACGGCCAAGCTCCACACGTTGAGCATCATGCCCTCATGGCGCAGCGAGCCAAAGAAGTTAGGACCCACGTGCAGTCCTAAGCAATAGACAAACATCGACAGACCGAAGGTCTCGGCATAGTCGAGCGTCACCCCGTCGATCGACATGCCGATGTTGCCGGCCACGATACCTGCGAAAAACACGAAGGCGATGCCCAGAGAGATGCCCATGACGCGTATCTTGCCCAAAGCCAGACCCACAGCGATGATCACAGAGATGATGACAACGGTCTGTATCGAAGAATGAACAGTAAAGAGGGAAGTAAACCAGTCCATGTTATTTACAACATTGAGTACTTGAAGTCTTCTTGCATTTCACAACAACGGGAACTACTCATCGAGTACGTTGAGGTAGTTCTCCAAGGGTATGCCGCGATTCTTGTCGGCATTGTTCTTGTTGAGATCGATGAGACGGTATACAGCGTCCATGGCGATGCGTGTGGCAAGGCGCAGCGCTTTGCCGTTGAGCAGGTTGCCGATGAGCACAGCCGAGAAGATGTCGCCCGTACCAGGGAAGTGCACCGGTATCTCGGTATAGGGCAGCAGGAAATATTCTTCCCGCAGGTCGTTGTATCCAGCCACGCAGTGCTGTCCCTCAACGGGAATGGAGGTGATGAGCACCGATTTGGCACCTGTGGCGTGCAGCTTGTCGAGCAGCGCATGGGTCTCTTGCTTGCTGACGCCCTCGGCATGATACTCGCTGCCCGTAAGATAGCAGGCTTCGGTATGATTGGGAAAGATCAGGTCAGCCACAGCGATCATCTCCAGCATGCTCTGGATAGTGGCCGGCGTCACACCATTGTATAGTTTTCCTTCGTCGCCCATGATGGGATCTACGAATATCGTCGTGCCGTGGGCAGCCTCTTGCTTGCAGTATGCCGAGACGATCTCGGCCTGACGCTCAGAAGCGATGAAGCCTGTGGCGATGGCGTCAAAGCTGAATCCCAGCTCCTTCCAGACGGGGAAGACACCTTGGATGTAGTCTGTGGTATCGAGAATGTTGAACTTACCATAGTCCAGCGTGTTGCTTACCAAAGCGGTAGGCAGGTTATAGGTGGGGAGTCCCATATAAGAAAGGATGGGAAGCATGGCTGCTGTGGCCACCTTGCCGTAGCCTGCCATGTCGTTGATCAGAAGTATCTGTTTCTTGTTCATATCATCGATGAAATACAGTGCAAAGGTAGTAAAAACTATAAAGATAGGAAAGTAAAAACCGCGAAAAGTTCTGTGATAGCGATAAATGACGGGGCTCGTCGCTTGAAAGCAGAGAAAAGAGAAAAAGAAAAGGAGGAGCGTGGATGTGAGCGTGCACAATGGACACGATGATTAAAATACACAAAAAGAGTGTAAAACGTTTTGTGGTCTCAAAGATTAATCGTAATTTCGTACAAGAATTTAAATCTTATACCCTAAGAAACATGACGACAAGAAGCGACAACGACTACTGTTTGATATTGGCAGGCGGTAAGGGACAGCGTTTATGGCCTTACAGCAGAGAATCTTATCCCAAACAGTTCATTGACTTTTTTGGTACCGGACGCACTCAGTTGCAGCAGACTTACGACCGTATGGCTAAGTTGGTGGCTCCCGGCCATATCTTTGTCAGTACAAATATCGACTACGTCGACCTGGTGCGCAAGCAGTTGCCAGAGGTGGCGCGCGACCATATCCTTGCAGAACCCGTGCAGCGCAATACCGCACCGAGCTTGGCTTGGGCCGCTTATCGCATTGCGCGCGAGGATGCCGAAGCCAATATCGTCACGGTGCCGTCTGATCAGGCAGTGATGGACGAGGCTGCTTTCGAGCGCAATGTTCACGACGGCTTTGCCTTTGTCTCGGCGCACGAGGGCTTTCTGGTCATGGGCGTGAAGCCGACACGGCCGGAACCCGGCTATGGCTATATCCAGTTGGGCGATCCCGTGGAGGAAGGCTTCTACACGGTGAAGTCGTTTACCGAGAAGCCCGAGCGGCAGTTTGCTCAGGTGTTTATGGACAGCGGTGAGTTTTATTGGAACACGGGTGTGTTTTTCGTCAACGTGAAAACAGCGTGGGAGGAACTGACCAAGCAGCTGCCCGTGGTGCTCAGACAACTCGACAACATCAACTTCTATGCCTCTCCCGAGCAGGAGGAGAGCTATATGTTGGAGCATTTCCCCTCTTATCCCAACCTGAGTATCGAGTCGGCCATACTGGAGAAGACCGAGCACGTGCACGTGATGCGCTGCAGCTTTGGCTGGGCCGACCTGGGTACATGGCACAGTATGTATGAGTCACAACAGAAGTCCAGCGACGACAACGTGGTGGTGGGCTCAGACGTGATGATTGAAAACAGTCATAACAACATCATCAAGTTGCCGAAAGACCGCTTGGGCGTGATCAGCGGTCTCGATGGTTTCATCGTGGCAGAAAAGGACAATGTGCTGCTCATCTGCAAGAAAGAAGACTCGTCGGCCCTCATCCGCAAGTATGTCAGTGAGGTGGCACTAAAGAAGGGCGAGAAATATGTTTAGCGCCATCGCGCCACGATGTTGAAGGAAAGATCCATGATATTGAGGAACTATCCTCGATATTGAAAGATGAACACCACTATATTGCAGGAGCAAATCCGCGATATAGAAGGAATATATCAACGAAAAACTCCCCGACTTTTCCCAATGAGAAAAGTCGGGGAGTTTGTTTTACCATACTCAAATGATGGTTTCCAGAGTTGAGCTATCCTCCTGCCGTGTGCAAGGGTGAGCTTTTTCCCTCCCTTCAGGGAGGGTTAGGGAGAGTCTTCTACTACAGTTTCTTAAACTCCGTGTAGATTTTGTCAGCGATAGCCGCCATCTCCTCGTCGGAGAACTTCACGTGCTTGTGGAAGTCCACGTCGGCTTCGCTGTTGATAGGCATCAGATGGATGTGGGCGTGGTTGACCTCCAGACCGAGCACCACCTCAGCTACTTTCTTGCAAGGAAAAGCAGCGCGGATGGCGCGTGCCACCTTCTTGGCAAAGACCTCAAAGTCGGCCAAGTCCTTGTCGTCCATGTCGAAGATATAGTCAATCTCCTTGCGTGGCACCACGAGAGTGTGACCCTTCACCACCGGATTGATGTCGAGAAAGGCATAGAACTTGTCATCCTCGGCGCACTTATAGCTGGGAATATCTCCAGCTGCAATCTTACTGAACAATGTAGCCATAGTCTTGTTCTCCTATCTGTTAATGGGTTAATGATGTTGTCTGTCTCCTTGCCGGACTTATTCACCGATAGAGATCTTGTCGATCTTCAGGCGGATGGTGCCGCGCGGAATCTTGATCTCAGCGATGTCGCCCACCTTTTTGTTGAGCAGTCCCTGAGCGATCGGCGTGTGGATAGAGATCTTGCCTTTCTTCAAGTCGGCCTCACTCTCGCTGACGATCGTGTAGGTCATCTTCTTCTTAGTGGCGAGATTGGTCATCTCCACCTTTGACATAATCTGCACCTCCTCGGTAGAGAGTCGGCTGGTGTCGACGATCTTTGCCTGAGCGATGGTGAGCTTGATGTTGTTGATCTTCGCTTCCAAGTGAGCCTGCGCTTCCTTGGCTGCGTCATATTCTGAGTTTTCGCTCAGGTCGCCCTTGTCAGCGGCCTCGGCGATGGCGGCCGATGCCTTTGGGCGCTCTACTGCTTCGAGTTCGTGAAGCTGGGCCACGAGTTTGTCGTAGCCTTCTTGAGACATGTAAGCCATAGTTGTTTCTGTTTAATTGTTTCGTTTCAAAAGGGCAAAAAAGAAAAGAATTCCAACATCGTAGAATGTCGGAATTCCATCTCTCTGTTTGCTCGTTATCTATATGTTCTGCAAAGGTAGGCATTTATTTCCGAACGAGCAACTTTTTTAATGTTTATTTTGCTTTCAGCCACAACGACATGAAAAAAGCCACAGAGCGTTGACTCTGTGGCTTGAAACTTATGTTTATGAATGATTAGAGGCTGAACTTGTAGCCCAGAGTGATCTGGAAGACAGAGTTGCGAGTGTCGTCAAGACCCTTGACACTGTGCTTGTTGATCTTGGTCACACCCCAGTTGTAACGGCCATCGAGCACGAAGTTGTTGTACTCATAGCTTAAGCCTACAGGGATAGAGAGATCGAAAGTGTTGACATCCTCAGCATCGTCCTTGTCTACCATGAAGCCGGGCTGCACACCTAATTTCACTGCAAGTCCAGGTACAACGTACACGTTGGCCAATACAGGAACATTCAGATAACTGGGCTTCCAGTCTTTGCCTGACACAGAGAAGCCTGCAACATTCACGTCTTTGGCCTTGTAGCCCTGACGAGAGTACATCAGACCTGCACTGAGAGAGAAGATGTCACTTACCTGATACTCACCTTCCAAACCGCCTGCGAAGTCAACGCGTGCCTTGGCTACATCGCCATAATTAGTGGTGTTGGTAATGTTGATACCAACCTTCGGCTGCAGTGTGAAAGAACCTACTGCGTGCTGAGCGAAAGCGCCCACGGAAGACAGCATGACAGCTGCCATGAGAAGTAACTTTTTCATAATACCTAAAATTTTGTTTTGTCTTTTATTTGTTGTTATTGTTTTTTCTATGTTTCTAAATCTAACGACGATGAAGTATTGAAAAAGTAACAGCACTGCGGGTAAAATTAATCTACTTTAACATAATTACTTAAAAAGTCTGTAGAAATATATTCGTTTCTTTCTTTGAAGTATTCCATAAGTCGGTTGAAGAGCGGCGACTGCTGTAGCGTGTCGGGATGTCCGGTGAGCAGCAGTTGGCGACGGGCTCGCGTGAGGGCTACGTTGAGCTTTCTGTCCACGACACGACCGTTTTCGTCGAAACTGTTGGCCGTGAGGAAGTCGAGCTGATAGCGTTGTTGAATGGTGAACGAATAGATGATGACGTCGCGCTGCGAGCCTTGGTAGCGCTCCACGGTGTCGATGCTGATACGTTCCAACAGCGGATCACCAAGTTGCTCAAGCTCTTTGCGGATCATCGCAATCTGGTTGCGGTAGGGCACGATGACACCGAGCGTGGTGTCGGCATCGAAGTTCTGACCATAGAAGCGGCGGATGCGCTGCGACAACAACGCCACGAGACGCGCCTCATAGCTGTTGACTTTGTCCGAGATCTCGGGTTGCCGGCAGTCGGCAGAGGCGAAAAAGAGGCAGCGGTGAGCCTGCAGCAGTTCGTCCAAGCTGTCAAGAGCTGGCGAGAGATAGTTGAGCGATGTCTCTTGTTGATGCGGCAGTGGCACGGGCGAGATGTTTTCTTCGGCATAGAAAGCCTTGCCGGGAAAGTCGGCAATCTCGGGATGCATACGGCCTTGGTGGTGGAGGGTACCGATGAAGTCGGTGCGGCCGGCGCGCAACTCCTGGCGGATGAGTCGCTCAAAGAGGCTGTTCTTGCAACTTGTCAGACCGATGGCCTGCAACTCCGGTTCGGTGATGGCTGCACTTCCGTCGTTTTGTTGTACCACGGCAGGCAGTTGCTTATAGTCTCCGATAAGTATAAACTTGTCGATGTCGCAGCCACTCATGGCGTGTTTGCCGGTAGACTGCTTTGCACTCGCCACACTGTTCTCGCCCTGATGACTGGCGAGAAGTCCGATGATATTCGGTTCCAGGATCTGAGAACTCTCGTCGACGATGGCCAGCGAGAAGTGTTTTAGTGCAAAGAGATAGGATCGTGACTGCATCATCGAGGTGGTACCGACGATGACGTGCGCCGCGAGCAACTTCTCCTGCATGTCGTTGAGTTTAGGCTTATCGCCGATTTGGTTTTGCAGTAGCCAAGGCTGATACTGCGGATCGCAGCTCAGCTCACTGCCAATCCTCAAGAATGGAATGCCGGCCTTGACGAGCATGCCGCAGATCTCATCGACGGCACGGTTGGTATAGGCCATCAGCAACAGATCAGCCTGCTCTCCTGAGAGTGTCGGTGTGCTGAGCGCTTCCTCCACCATAAAGCGCAGTGCCATGCTGGTCTTGCCCGTTCCCGGTGGGCCGACGAGGAGAAAGAAGTCTTGCGCCTGCTTGGCTCGCGTCAACATGGCGTCGAGGTCGGGAAGATAAGAGCGGGAAAGCGCCAGGCTCTTGTCGGCCTGAGGCGCACGCTGGCCCAAGAGCAGTGCCTTACGGTCGGCCGTGGAGGTAATCAGCTCGTAGAGCGCGCCGATCGCAGCACTGCCTCCGGCGTCGCTGCTGCCGTGCTCCACACACCACACAAAAGGCTTGTCGGCCTTGCTGACGGGTTCTCCTTGCCGCAGCGTACGGCGGTAGGGCAGATGGTTGAAGATGTCGGCATTCTGCTGTCCGTCGGCCAGCAACACGGTGATGCGGTCGGAATGGATGTCCTCCAACCCACCCTTGAAGAGCAAAGCCTTGCGCACATCGGGCTCTTCGTCCTGTGGGTAGGCATAGAGATAGACCGGGTCTCCGCGTCGGAAGTTGGGCAGGAAGTCCTCACCTTGGTCAGGTACGGCAAGCGTGATGCGGTCGTAGCCGTTATAGTCGTTGCTTTTCTCCTTGCTGACGATCTTCAGTCCCGTGTAGATATTGCCGGTTTCGCGCTTCTCGGCCAGCGGCATGTTCCACAGTGAAGCCACGCAGTTGCCCGTGCCCTCGACGACGCCAACCTTCGAGAGCAGGTTTTCCTTGATGACAAACTGCATCATGCGACAAAAGTAAGCCTTCTCCAGTGGCGTGAGAAAAGCCAGAGGCTGCAGCTGTGCATTGAGTTGTGGATAGAGATAATTGTTGTAGAAGAAGTCGCATCTGCCCGCCACGTTGAGGTTATCAGCCGTCAGCAGAGGCAGGTAAGGGGCGAAGCCGTGCTCAGCGATTTGGAATTCCTGCGCCACAGCCTCGTTGCGGAAGCGGAGGGCCTCGTAGTAGAGTTTCATCAATCGCGTCACGCTGAGCAGTCCACCGGGTAGCGCGTATTTGGAGTAAAGCAGTCGGATGTCGGTACGCGTGGCGTGGAAGTTATAATAAAGGATGCCGTAGTAGAGCAACAACTGCACGTAGTGCTTCTCCACGGCCTTGATGCCGTTGGTCATATCCGGCCGTTCGATGAGCATGTTTCGTCCCGACTTCTGCTCGACGAGCAGTTCCAGGTCGGTGGTCATCAAGTCCACACGTCCCTGAATACCGAGTTGTTCGCAGACAAAAGAAGGTTCGAGGATCGCGTGATCCATGTTGAAGTGACGACGCAGCTCCGTGACCGCCTGCTGCAAGTTGCGGATTTGCTTAGCTGCATCATCTTTGAACTGTCGTGCGTCGAAGTCCGTGCAGGTGCTATACTCCAGTGCTTTCTCCCGAAAATTGTCGCGCAGTGTCTGTGAAGCGTTGAAGTTTGGGTTGTTGATGATGTCGTCGAGCGCACTGCCGGCAAAGTTTCCGAGCAGGATCGGCTGGGTGTTTGCTTTGGGCTTCATGCGGCTGACGAGATAGAGTAGGGGCGAGTGGCCATACTCCATGAAGCAAGAGGCAATCGTACTGATGTCGAGCAGGAAGTCCGGTTCCACGATGATGATGCGCGGATAGATGTTGTTTCCTTCCACCTGACAGTCCAGCAGGTTGAGATGCATGCCTTCTTTGAGGATGGAAGTCAGGTAGCCCATGTCGGCGTACTGGTTGTCCTCGCAGTAATGAACCGTCATCGGCGATTCGGCTCCATCCTCGTCTACGACAACGGAAATGGTGCTGCTGTCCCACAAGCGGACGAGGCAACGCTTGTTGGGCGCGTTGACATGCAGGTGCTCCCGCTTAGGTTGCAGGTCGCGGGGCAGTCTGGCGGAGAGCGACTGCGGTATGTCGGAACGGAGCACACGGCTGACAAAGACGGCCAGTGCTCGGGCGTCGTGGAGCAAGTCTTCGGGCAGCAGCGGCTGACTCTGGTTGGAGTGGCGGCGCATCTGCCTGACGGCATTGGCCTCGTCGGCGGGCATGTGATGCTGTCGCAACAGCGTTTCGACTTGCGCGTTAAGGTCTCCGAAGCCATAGCGCGTGTCTTTCAGCCCTTCAGCACAGACGAGTACGAGCGTCTCGTGCATGAGCTTGTTGGCCGTGGCACTGCCCTGCATGGCGATCAGCGCCTCGATGCGCTGGAAAAACTCGTCGGCGAGTTGTGCGGCGGAAGTGGTGGAGTGGATCGTGTGTTCGGTAGAGAGCATAAGTGGATAGGATGATGGGGCTGCCTCGGTGTCAGGATCGTGGCAGTCCTCTTGTGGTTTCTATTTCTGAGCGTTCAACAGAGAGTTCTTCTCCCAGTCGAGCAGTTGCTGCTTGAGTTCCTTTCCCCAGTGATACTCGCCGGTAGTTCCGTCGCTGTGGATGATACGATGGCAGGGAATGAGCATGGCGATGGGATTCTGGGCAATGGCTGTTGCGACAGCTCTCACGGCTTTCGGCTCACCAATACCCTTCGCAATGTCGAGATAAGTAGCGGTGTGACCGAACGGCACCTTCTGCACCTCATTCCAAACGCGCAGCTGGAAGTCAGTGCCTTTGATGTCGAGTTTCAGCGGATGGTCATAGCCCTCAAAGATGACGCGCTCCACGGTTTGCGCCATGGTGTCGTTTTGTGTCGTCGGCGTATAGACGCCCCAGCGCTTCGCCAGTTGGTGGATGGTCTCGAGCCGGTTGTAATCCAAGAACTGCAAATCGCAGATACCCTCCCATGTGCGCGCCACGATGATGTGACCGAAAGGAGAGTCACTAAATCCATAAACTATTTGTCTCATAATTTGCAAATCTACATAAAATAATAAGAAAACCAAAAGAAAAGAACTATTATTTTCATTTCTGAAAAAATAATTGTATTTTTGCACTTGTAACAATACAAGACATCTATACTAATAAATACCTAAGCGTTATGAACAAAACAATCATCCTATCCGCAATGATGCTGATGGCTATGGGAGCGCGCGCCGCACAGAAGCCCTTGGCGGCCAAAAGCGTAGTGGAGCCCACATGGACGGAGTGGCACGACCAACAGGTCAACGAGGTCAACCGTTTCCCGATGCACACCAGTTTCTTCGCCTATGAGAATGGGCAGAAAGCGCTTGCGGGCGACATCACCCGTTCTGCCAACTACCTGTCACTTGAGGGTCCCTGGAAATTTCTTTGGGTGGCCAATGCCGACCAGCGTCCAACTGACTTCTACAAAACCGACTTGAACGACGCCAACTGGAAGACTATGCAGGTGCCGGGAATGTGGGAACTCAACGGTTTCGGCGACCCCGAATATGTCAATATCGGTTTTGCCTGGCGCTATCAGTTCGATTGGAAACATCCACTCAACGTGCCTACAAAGGACAACCACGTCGGGTCCTACCGTCGTGAAATCGATTTGCCGGCCGATTGGAACGGCAAGCAGGTCATCGCCCATTTCGGTTCCGTGACCTCAAACATCTATCTTTATGTCAACGGACACTATGTCGGATACAGCGAGGACGCAAAGGTCGCTGCTGAGTTCGACATCACGAAATATGTTCATCCCGGCAAGAACCTCATCGCCTTTCAGACGTTCCGCTGGTGCGACGGCTCGCTCGACGAGGACCAGGACTTCTGGCGATTGAGCGGCGTAGCCCGTCAGTGCTATCTCTTCGCACGCGACAGCAAGGTGCAGGTCAACGACATCAGACTGACGCCGGACCTGGAGAATGACTACAACGACGGTGAGCTGCTCATCGATGTCAACGTCAAGGGCAACCCGACAATCGACTTCCAACTGCTCAACGAGAACAATCTCGTCGTCGCCAAGTCCACCGGTAAGTTTGCAGGACGCAAGGAGGGCACTACGCGCTTCATGCTCCGTAACGTGAAGAAGTGGACGGCAGAGACACCTTATTTATATACACTCCTCGCCACCGTCAAGGACAGTCGCGGCAATGTCGTGGAGGTCATCCCGCAAAAAGTCGGTTTCCGCAAGGTGGAAATCAAAAACAGTCAGCTTCTCGTCAATGGACAGCCGGTGCTCATCAAGGGCGCTGACCGCCACGAAATGGATCCCGACGGCGGATATGTCGTCACGCTCGACCGTATGATTCAGGATATTAAGATCATGAAACGGCTGAACATCAATGCCGTGCGCACCTGTCACTATCCCGACGATCCACGCTGGTATGACCTCTGCGACGAGTATGGTCTCTATGTCACTGCCGAGGCCAACCAGGAAAGCCACGGCTTTGGCTACAAGAGCGACTCTGAGGCTAAGAAGGAGAACTTTGGTTTGCAGATCCTACAGCGCAACCAGCACAACGTGGCCATCAACTTCAATCATCCCAGCGTCATCGTGTGGAGCTTGGGCAACGAGACTGTCGACGGTCCTAACTTCACGGCTGCCTATCAGTGGATCAAGAGTCAGGACAAGAGCCGTCCCGTGCAGTATGAGCAAGCCGGAAAGACTGGAGCCAACACAGACATCTTCTGTCCGATGTACTACACGCCGTGGGACTGCGAAGCCTACGCCAAGAATCCTCAATACACTCGCCCGCTCATCCAGTGCGAATACAACCACACGATGGGCAACTCGGGCGGAAACCTCAAGGAATACTGGGATTTGATCCGCAAGTATCCTAAGTTCCAGGGTGGCTATGACTGGGACTTCGTGGACCAGGGCCTCCATCGTCATCCCGACTTCAAGGCCAACCGCACGGTAGCCGACTACGATGCCATCGCCGCAAAGTATGAGCCTGGAACAGGAAACATGGCTCCCGAATACACCTATGGCGGTGATTACAACAAGATAGACGCCAGCGACAACAACTTCAACTGCAACGGTATCATCGGCCCCGACCGTCAGCTCAACCCACATGCTTATGAGTTGGCTTATCAGTATCAGAACATCTGGGCTGAGCCCGTGGACTTGAAAGCCGGGAAGATCTCGGTCTACAACGAGAATTTCTTCCGCGATCTGAGCAACTATAAGCTTGTTTGGACTTTGCTCCAGGACGGTAAGGCCGTACAAAACGGTGAGATTGCCGACCTGAACGTCGCTCCTCAGCAACGTGCCACGCTGACATTGCCCTATCAGGTACCGGCTACGGGCGAGGTGATGCTCAACGTTGATTTCAAGCTGAAGGACGCAGAGCCGCTGATGACAAAGGGACAGACTGTCGCTTACCGTCAGATGGCAGTGTGTGAACAGACGGCTCCGGCTGCCTGCTGCGCGATGGAAAAAGAAGGCAAAGCCGACAAGGACAGCAAGATCAAGGTGAAGGACGACAAGAAGACCGCCACCATCACGCTGAGCAACAAGGCCGGTCTCGACATTGTCTTTGACAAACAGACTGGTTGGCTCAAGCAGTACACCGTAGGCGGAAGCAATCTTTTGCCCGACGGAGGTACGTTGAAACCCAACTTCTGGCGTGCCGTGACCGACAACGACATGGGTGCCGGACTGCAAAAGCAGTTTGCCACTTGGAGAAATCCGGCCATGAACCTCAAGACAATCACCGTCGACAAGGACAAGAACGTGGTGACGGCTGTCTATGACATGCCCGACGTGAAGGCCGAGCTGACCATGACCTACGAGGTGGAGCCCTGCGGTATGATGACCGTGACAGAGACGATGAAGATGACACCGGGCGCTAAGGTCAGCGATCTCTTCCGCTTCGGCTTGAAGATAGACTTGGCTTACGACATGGACCACAGCACATTCTATGGCCGCGGACCCATCGAGAACTATGTCGACCGCAAGAGCAGTGAGCGTCTCGGTATCTATACCCAGACCGCCGATCAGCAGTTCTATCCTTACATCCGTCCGCAGGAGACGGGTACGAAGAGCGACATCCGCTGGTGGAAGCAGACCAACGCGCAAGGTCTCGGACTGCGCTTCACAGCAGAGAAACCATTCTACGCAAGTGCATTGCATTACAATATTTCTGATCTCGACGAAGGACTGGAGAAGGCTCAGCGCCATCCCAACCAGGTGCCAAAGAGCAAGTATACAGAGCTCTGCCTCGACCTGGCACAATATGGTGTGGGCGGCATCAACAGCTGGGGCGCCCGTCCGCTGAAGGAATACCAACTGCATGCACAGAACATGACCTTCAAGGTCATGATCGCACCAGTGAAGTAATTCGATGTCTGTCGCGTAGACAGGCGCTCAAGAATTTGTTTTTACGAACATAGCATCTTATATTTAACTTGTCTCTCTTCCTTCTTTCGGCATATCCGGGAGGAGGGAGAAGACTCAACAATCATTACTTATGAACCATACTACTAAAATGTTTGTCTCGCTGGTCCTTGGCTTGCTCTCCTTCACGGGGACATCGGCTCAGCGACAGTTGACCATCAACGCCAAGCCGGGTGCGCCCATCCAGCCGACGATGTACGGTATCTTCTTCGAGGATATCAACTTCGGCGCCGACGGCGGACTCTATGCCGAGATGGTCGAAAACCGCAGCTTTGAATTCCCGCAGCGCCTGATGGGCTGGAACACCTTCGGCAATGTCAGCGTCAGCGACGTGAAGCCGGCCTTTGACCGCAATCCCCACTACGTGGTACTGGAGAATTCCGGTCACGACCAGAAGTTCACCGGACTGGAGAACCGCGGCTTCTTCGGCATGGGACTGAAGAAGGGTATGAACTATGACTTCTCGGTTTTTGCACGTCTTCACGACTTGCAGGGCAAGGAAGCTAAGATTCGTGTAGAGCTTGTCGACGACCAGGACAACCCTATCGACAAGAAGGAGATCACCATCGCCAACAACCAGTGGGCGAAGAAAACGGTGACACTCACCTCCAACAAAACGGTCGAGAAGGGCTTAATGCGCATCTTCCTGGAGAGTGTCGACGGCGTGGACCTCGATCATGTCAGTCTCTTCCCTGAAGACAACTGGCACGGACTGCGTGCCGACTTGGTGAAGGACTTGGAAGATCTTCACCCCGGCATCTTCCGTTTCCCCGGCGGATGTATCGTTGAAGGCACTGACCTGGCCACACGCTATCAGTGGAAGAACAGCGTAGGACCGGCTGAGAACCGCCCTCTCAACGAGAACCGATGGAACTATACCTTCCCACATCGCCTCTATCCCAACTATTATCAAACCTATGGTCTCGGCTTCTATGAGTTCTTCCTGCTGTCGGAGAAGATTGGCGCTGAACCGTTGCCGGTGCTGAGCTGTGGCCTTGCCTGCCAGTTCCAAAACAAGGACAATGACAAGAACGCGCACGTGGCTGTCGACGACTTGCAGCCGTATATCGACGACGCCCTCGACTTGATCGAGTTTGCCAACGGTGCCACGACCACCAAGTGGGGTAAACTGCGCGCAGAGATGGGCCATCCTCAGCCGTTCAACCTTAAGCAGATCGGTATTGGCAACGAGCAGTGGGGACCGCTCTATCCCGAGCGTCTGAAGAAATTCGTGGAGCAGATTCGCGCAAAATATCCTAATATCAAGATCTGCGGAACCTCCGGTCCGTCTGCCAGCGGCAAGGACTTTGACTATGGCTGGGAGCAGATGCGCAAGTTAGGAGTGGATCTTGTCGATGAGCACTACTATATGTCGCCCGACTGGTTCTTGAAGAATGCAGGCCGATATGACAACTATTCACGCAAGGGACCGAAGGTCTTTGCCGGAGAATATGCCTCACACGTCAAGGGCGTGGACGATCAGCCTACTGTGGCAAAGAACAATTTCGAGGCAGCTCTTTCCGAGGCTGCCTTCATGACAGGCTTGGAGCGCAATGCCGACGTGGTTTATCAGGCTACCTACGCCCCGCTTTTCGCACATGTCGAAGGCTGGCAGTGGCGTCCCGATCTGATTTGGTATGACAATCTGCGCAGTGTGCGCTCAGTCAACTGGTACGTGCAGATGCTCTATGGCACCAATAAGGGCACCAATGTGCTTAACCTCACTGAAAACGGTCAGCCAGTGGAAGGTAAGGACGGACTCTATGCCAGCGCAGTTTGGGATAAGCCGATGAGGAAATACATCGTGAAGATAGCTAACACCAGCGACCAGCCGCAGCAGGTCACACTCTCCTTCCGTGGCGCCAAGATTGCAGGTAAGGCTCAGGTCACAACGCTCCACGCTGACAATCCCCGTGCGGTGAACACGCTCGACAAACCCAATAATGTGGTACCGCAGCAGAGTACTGTGGATGTCAACGGAAGCGCCTGCACAGTGACGATTCCTGCCAAGACGTTTGCTGTGTATAAGTTCTGAGACGCACGTCGAGGTAAATAAAGACAAAGTATCAGCGATCACAGCGTATGGGACAGCCAGTGTTGTGGATTGCGATGTATAAGAAAGCAGCATGACGGGCCAGTAACCTGTGATGCTGTTTTCGCTTTTTTTAGAAATGTTGTTTCAGTTTTTTGAAATTCTTTGGTTGGAAATAGCGGAACGCTTCCTTGTCGCGATGTCAGAAATCGGGATAGGCGTAGGCCGGCCACAGCCATCGGCTATTGCAGGGCATGGAGGACTTGTGTGGCCGCTTCGGTAGCGTAGTGCCCGTCGTAGCCTGCGTTGAAGCGCAGCGTACCCATCTGCTTGTCGTTGGTGTTGATGATAATCTGATACTCCCCGACGGTATAGGGCGTGGCAGAGTTCTTTGCTGATATGCCTGTGATGCTGTCGTAGGGGATGCGTACCCCGCCGGCGATGAGGAAGCGACCGGTTGCGTAGATGAGAATTGTGCCGAGCGGTTCGTTGGCACGACTGGGATCGATGACCACAACGTCGGTGGGTTGGCCGTATTGCGCAATGATCTCGTCCAGAGAGACTTTGTTGCTGGCATCGCCGTCGATCAGCCATTGAGCTTTCTTGTTGTGTTTATACATCAGCAAGACGAGGCCGTAGATGAGCAGTAGTATTAAGGCTGCAGGCCACCAGCCGCACAAGAGCAATATGAGAGCGACGAGGGCGTAGATGATGAATCCTAGGATGTTGTTTCTTCTTTCCATAGCTGGGATGTTGAGGGTGAAAGGTTGGATGTTGGTGAGTAAACGATGTTACTGCCCACCGAGCCGTTCAAAGTAGGTGATGATCTCGTCCCATGTCTTAAACTCATCGCTGCCGAGCTGAATGCCCGTACCCATGAAATTGTCGTCAGGGAGCATGTCTATGAAGTAGTCGCCGTAGAGCAATGCCTTCTGGTTGGCATAGATGACGTGGTCGTGGGCTGGTGTAGAGAGATATTGCTCAACCCATGTTGCCGCATCGGTCAAGTGCTGGTGATCGTTGGTGGGGGCTGAGGCAACGATATATACTTGGTAGTTTTCGATGAGCATCCGGTAGGCCTTAGCCAGACTTGCTTTGGGTTTACCGTAGCTGTCGGCCAATGCCGAGAAGTCGATGTAGACGATGGGGCGCTCACGTCCTTCCTGCTTGTCATCGATCCAGCGGATGACAGGGACTATGCCGTTGAGGAAGCTCTTGTCGTCCATGCGGTGTTCGCCATGGAAGTGGGCAGCCTGAGGGTAGTGACTGCGGTAGAGGTCAAAGGTGTGAACCACTGGGTCCTGGTCGCCGAAGAGACCCCACACGCGGCTCTGCTCCTCTTTCTTCTGCTTTTCGTCCATCGCTTCCAGTTGCACAAAACACTGGTCGGTCAGCTCTTTATACTCTTTTTCAAGAGCTTTGGTGACCATAAACTCCGTCTCGCCGTCCTGCCGGGGATTCTGCCAAGTCTGCTTTCCGGTCATGCCATGCTCCTTCATGGTCTGTGCCATCTGGAAAGCGGGATTGACCAGGATACGGTCGAAACCATAGAGCAGTTCGGTGTACATGCCACCCATCGACGTGCCGATGATCAGGTCGGGCTTCTCTTCCTCTGCTTTTTGGCGCAAGAGCGCCAGGCCTTCGGCGGGGTGGAGTGGGATGTCGTAGGCAACTACGGTGGTATTGGGGAAGGTCTGGCGGATCAGCTTCACCGTGCCGGATGCGGCAGAGGAGCTGAAGCCGTGGTTATACATGATCTTCTTTCCCTTCATCAGTTCAGGGAACTGCTTGACATATTCGTTTTCCATGTGTGTGCGTTATTTCTTTTCCTGATATTTCTCTTCATCGTTCTCACGTATCTCCACGCGCCGGATCTTACCGGAAATCGTCTTTGGCAGTTCTTCGACAAACTCGATGACGCGCGGGTATTTATAGGGTGCGGTCTCGTGCTTGACGTGGTCTTGCAACTCCTTGACAAGGTCCGGTCCGGCTTTGGCTTTGTATTCCTTGCTCAGAACGATCGTTGCTTTCACCACCATGCCACGGATGGGGTCTGGAACGCCCGTCACGGCACACTCCACAACGGCGGGGTGAGTCATCAGCGCATTCTCTACTTCAAAAGGCCCGATGCGGTAGCCACTCGACTTGATGACGTCGTCGGTGCGGCCCACAAACCAGTAGTAGCCCTCCTCATCGCGCCACGCCATGTCACCAGTGTGGTAGATGCCGTCGTGCCAGGCCTCCTTGGTCTTCTCGGGATCGCGGTAATAGCCTTTGAACAGGCCGATAGGTTTCACGTCGCCGATGCGTATGCAGATCTCGCCTTTCTCGCCGTCCTCGCAGTCCGTGCCGTCGGGACGGAGCAGGCAGACGTCGTACTGTGGGTTGGGTTTGCCCATGCTGCCGGGCTTAGGCTTGATCCATGGGAAGGTGCCAAGCGTCATCGTAGTCTCAGTCTGGCCGAAGCCCTCATAGATATGTATGCCTGTGCGCTGGTAGAAAGTCTCTTCAACAGAGGGGTTCATGGCTTCGCCGGCTGTGGTACAATACTCCAGACTGCTTAAATCGTACTTGGAGAAGTCTTCAAGGATCATAAAGCGGTAGATCGTCGGAGGCGCGCAGAACGAGGTGACGCGATATTTCTCGATCTGACGCATAATCTTTTCTGCCGTGAACTTTTCGTGGTCGAAGACAAAGACGGTGGCTCCGGCAAACCATTGTCCGTAGAGTTTGCCCCACACGGCCTTGCCCCATCCTGTGTCGGCTACGGTGAGATGAACGCTGTTCTCGTTGAGGTTGTGCCAGAAACAGCCCGTCGTGAGGTGTCCCATGGCATAGAGAAAGTCGTGGGCAACCATCTTCGGCTCACCACTCGTGCCGCTGGTGAAGTACATCAGCATGGTGTCCTCGTTGGTATTGACAAACTCGGGACGACGGAAATGAGGCGCCTCTGCCCATTCCTTGCGCCAGTCGTGGAAGCCTTCGGGCACGGCTTTGTCCTGCTGGGCCAGGGAGTTTACGGCCACGAGTAGCTTGACGGTGGGACTCTCTGCCATGGCTTCGCTGACCTGCGTGGTGACGTATTCGTCGTTGCAGCAGATGATGGCTTTCACGCTGGCCCGGTTGTTGCGGTAGATGATGTCGCCCTTGGTAAGCATGTGTGTGGCCGGAATGGCGATGGCTCCCAACTTGCACAGTGCCATCATGCTCAGCCACCACTGGTAGTGGCGCTTGAGGATGAGCATGACCTTGTCGCCGTGGACGATGCCTAACTGCTGGAAATAGGCGGCCGTCTGGTCAGTCTGCTCCTTGAACTGGCGGAAGGTGGTACGCACCTCCTCGCCACGCTCGCTGGTCCACAGCAGGCATACCTTGTCGGGCTTCAGACGTGCCCACTCGTCCATGACATCGTAGGCGAAGTTGAAATTCTCGGGAATAATAAAATGAAGGTGATCCTTGAAATCTTGTTCCGACGTGAAATGCGTCTGAGTAAGGAATCTTTCTATCATGATGGTGAATGAATTTTTACCTGTAAACGTTGGAAGAGTCTCGTAGGAGACAAATTAGATGATGATGCTGATAAATGTGGCGGGCTCTCCTCCGAGGGCACGCATGCAGTGAGGATGACGGCTGTCGAAATAGATGCTGTCACCGGCGTTGAGCACGAGCACCTTGGAGTCTATGGTGATTTCGAGCGTTCCGTCAATCATGAAGTCAAACTCCTGACCGTCGTGAGTGTTCTTGTTGTGGTTGCGTCCGTCGGGCAATGGATCCACGGTGACGAAGAACGGATCGATCTTCCGGCCGCGGAATCCGGCGGCCAGCGACTGATAGCGATAGTCATTGCCACGGTCGATCTCCTGACCTTGTCCGGCTCTTGTGATGAAATAACTGCTCATGCGTGGCTCTTCGCCAAAGAGCAGGACGTCGAGATCAATGCCGTAGCGTTTGGAAATCTTGCTGAGACGGTAGACAGACGGGTCCGCTTCGCCGGACTCAATCTTTTGATAGTGCTCCAGCGAAATGCCGCAGAGGTCGGCCACTTCTTGTGCCGGAATATTCAGAACTTCGCGCAGGCCTTTGAGGCGCTCGCCGATTTGCTTGATTGATTCTTCCATGATAACTCTCGTTTTGTTTAGCCCAAAAGTACAAAAAACTTATCAAAACGCAGTCATCTCTTACAGATTTCTTTTTCAGACTGTAAATAAAGCATAAATCGTTGCGCACAACTATATGGGTTGTGCAATGCCGTCTGCACACTGAGAAAACAAGTGTGCAGAAACTTTCTCTTTGGCTTGTGCTTCTCATAAACTGTAAAATTGCAGTCAGTAAAGCGTAATTACTAAGGATAGAGCCGTACGGACATAAAAAAAGCCCGAAGTACGTCACGTACTTCGGACTTCGCAAATGATAATGTATGTATAATTGAATTGCTATGGGCAATTTTACGCGGGCTTAGTCAGCAGAGAGGCTGAAGCGCTTGTAGGCGAGGACCTTCAGATCCTTGTCCTGCTTAGCGAGCCACTGTGCTACGCTTGCCTTGTCACCGTCGCCGAACTGGAACTCCTGGTCGACGAGGCAGTTCTCTTTGAAGAACTTGTTGAGGCGGCCCTTAGCGATGTTCTGGATCATCTGCTCCTTGAGGTTAGCAGCAGCCTCTGCGGCAACCTTTGTGCGGATGTCCTTAGCCTTGTCAGCATCCTCCTGAGTCAGCCAGCCCTTAGCGACGTTGCTCTCGATGTGATCATCAGAGTCAACGAGGTTGGGGTTGATGCCAGCTTTTTTCAGTGCGACATTGACCTGGCGCTCGACCTGCTCTTCCTTTGTCTTCTCGACAGCCACGCGAAGCTCCTCATCGATAGTAGCCTGAGGAACAGATGCCTCGTCGAGTGCGACAGGCTTCATAGCAGCCACCTGCATGGCTACCTTGTGACCTGCATCCTCGTTGGCAGCGGAGAGCTGAACCATAGTGCCCAGTGTGTGGCGGCCCATGTGGTCGTAGGTGTAGATGTTCTCGCCCTCGAGCACGTTGTAGCCGTCGAGCTCCATCTTCTCACCAACAACGCCAGAGCGACGTGTCACAGCCTCGGCAACCTTCAGACCATCAGCCAGTGTCAGCTCTTTCACCTCGTCGAGGGTCTTAGCCTTTGCAGCGATGGCAGCGTCGAGGATGTCCTGTGTCAGCTGGACATAGTCAGCACCGTTGGCCACGAAGTCGGTCTCGCACTTCAGTGCGATCATGGCAGCGAAGCCATTGACGTTCTTCACCAGCACGCAACCGTTGGATGTGGTACGGTCAGAACGCTTTGCAGCGATAGCCAAACCACGCTCGCGAACGAGCTCCACGGCCTTGTTAATATCACCATCAGCCTCGGCCAGAGCCTTTTTGCAGTCTTTCATGCCTGCACCGGTCATAGCGCGGAGCTTCTTGATGTCTTCAATTGTAACAGCCATAATGGATAAAAATCTATTGGTTTATGATAATGATTTGCTCAATTACTCAGCAGCAGGTGCCTGCTCCTCAGCGTTAGCCTCGGCAGCGGGAGCCTCTGTTGCAGCTTCCTCGCGGCGTGCGGGACGGCGGCTGTGGCGCTTGCCCTCAGCAGCCTCTTCGGCCTGCTCGGCAGAAGCCTTCTCGTCAGCCTTTTCGACCTTGCGCTCCTCAAGACCCTCAGCGATAGCACCGCAGACAGCATCGAGCACTACCTCGATAGAGTCCTTAGCATCGTCGTTGGCAGGGATCACGTAGTCGATGTTGCGAGGATCGGAGTTGGTGTCAACCATTGCGAACACGGGGATGCCCAGACGGTTAGCCTCCTTGACAGCAATGTGCTCCTTCATCACGTCGATGACGAAGAGGGCAGACGGCAGACGGGTCAGGTCGGCGATAGAACCGAGGTTCTTCTCCAGCTTGGCGCGCTGACGGTTGATCTGCAGAATCTCACGCTTAGAGAGGTTAGAGAAAGTACCGTCGTTCATCATCTTGTCGATGTTCGTCATTTTCTTCACGGCCTTGCGGATAGTCGGGAAGTTGGTGAGCATACCGCCCGGCCAACGCTCGATGACGTAAGGCATGTTGACAGAGGCAGCCTTTTCAGCTACGATATCCTTAGCTTGTTTTTTAGTAGCGACGAACAAAACCTTCTTGCCGCTCTTGGCGATAGCCTTGAGAGCGTCAGCAGCCTCGTCGATCTTGGCTACAGTCTTGTTGAGGTCGATGATGTGAATGCCATTGCGCTCCATGAAGATATAAGGAGCCATAGCAGGATTCCACTTGCGTTTGAGGTGGCCGAAATGGCAGCCAGCCTGAAGTAACTGGTCAAATGATGTTCTTGACATAGTGTCTTTGTCTTTTTAATTGTTTACTTTCTTTTTAATTCTTGATGTTGTTCAGAATCAACGGTGCAGTAATCCAAGTCCGGAGTCTGCACCGTTTAGATGCTAAACTATGCGCTAACAGCCAGCAGCAGATTAACGCTTGCTGAACTGGAAGTGACGACGAGCCTTTGGCTGACCCGGTTTCTTACGCTCAACGGCACGGCTGTCACGTGTGAGGAAGCCAGCGTCCTTGAGAGCCTTCTTGTCTTCAGCGTTGATTTTCACCAGTGCGCGAGCGATGGCGAGGCGGAGAGCTTGGCTCTGGCCTGTGAAGCCACCACCGTCGAGGTTGGCTTTGATGTCGTATTTCTCAGCGGCTTCGAGAAGCTGCAGCGGCTGCTTAACCACGTACTGCAGGATGGCCGATGGGAAGAAATCCTTGATGTCTTTCTTGTTGATAGTGATCTTGCCGGTACCCTCAGAGAGGTAAACACGAGCTACAGCGCTCTTACGGCGACCGATTGCGTTAATAACTTCCATCTTACTCCTTATTATTTATACTGGTTAATGTCGATAGTCTTAGGCTGCTGAGCCTCTTTGTTGTGCTCTGCGCCATCGAAAACATAGAGGTTGTCCATCAGAGAGCGACCCAGGGGCCCCTTGGGCAGCATGCCTTTGACGGCGTGGCGGATCATCTTGTCGATGCCGTCTTTGCGCTTGCGCAGCTCAGCGGGTGTGTTGAAGCGCTGACCGCCTGGATAGCCAGTATAGCGTGTGTAGACCTTGTCGGTCTCCTTCTTGCCGGAGAAGACGACTTTGGCAGCGTTGATGATGATGACGTTGTCACCGCAGTCTACGTGCGGAGTGAAGTTGGGTTTGTACTTTCCGCGAAGCAGCTTGGCGACCTTGGAGCACAGACGGCCCACAATCTGGTCAGTGGCGTCGACAACGACCCACTCTTTCTTTGCTGTTTCCTTGTTAGCGGAAATAGTCTTGTAACTTAAAGTGTCCATTTTAAAAATTGAATTACTACTAAAAAACTTATGATTACACTTTGCGATAACAGAGACCTCGCGGCGCCTCCAGTCTAAAAGAGACCATCCACAGCATTATCTCTGATGCCGGTGAAGATTCACTAACCGTCGTGTCTCGGCCAAATGAGACAGACTATTAACACCTCACGGCTGTGGAAGCTCTAAGATGCACTCCCACAATCGGTTTGCAAAGTTACCACTTTTATTTGAGACGCTTACTCGTGTGACGCTCTTTTCTGCTTCTGTTTATTGATTATTAACACGTTTATTAATTATTAACCATAGCTTTCGGCGCTTTAATGACTGCTGATGGATTATTCTCCCGGAAATGTTTGGAAGATATGGAATAAAAGATTAACTTTGCATTAAACAATAAACACTTTGATTATGATAGGCTTCGTGTCAACAAGAACGCCTGTAAAAGGTAAGTTCGTAAAAGAAGTGAGGGAGGCTTTGGTTCGTTGCCTCTCAGGTAATTTCAATGAGAACGAGATAAAGAATATTGCTAAAGATCAAGCTCTCAGACAAAGATACCATATTATATGGGGGTGAATTCCCTAATCCTAATAAAGATACATTGCGTATGTATCCAGCGTTATACATATAATTAATTTTCCTATAATTCATGTCCTACGATTATCTCATTGTCGGCTCCGGCCTTTTTGGTGCCACGTTCGCATATTTCGCTCATAAGCAGGGCAAGCGTTGCCTGGTCATAGACAAGCGCCCGCAACTTGGTGGCAACGTCTATTGTAAAAACATTGAAGGCATCAACGTGCATCAATACGGCGCCCATATCTTCCACACCTCGAATAAGCGGGTGTGGCAATTCGTCAACTCTTTGGTGGAGTTCAACCGTTATACCAACTCGCCCGTAGCCAACTATCAAGGCAAACTCTATAATCTGCCGTTCAATATGAACACGTTCTATCAGATGTGGGGCGTGACGACGCCTGCCGAGGCCATGGCGAAGATCGAGGGCCAGCGGCAGAAGGCGGTAGAGAAGATGCGGGCCGACGGTGTCACCGAGCCGCGCAACCTTGAGGAGCAGGCGCTGACGCTGATCGGGCGCGACATCTATGAGCGGCTTATCAAGGGCTATACCGAGAAGCAGTGGGGGCGGAAATGCACCGATCTCCCTGCGTTTATCATCAAGCGTCTGCCCGTGCGTCTGGTCTTCGACAACAACTATTTCAATGACACTTATCAGGGAATTCCTATCGGAGGCTACAACCAGCTCATCAACTCTCTTTTGGATGGTGTAGAGACCAAGACCGATGTAGACTTTTTCGATGATCGTGCTCATTGGGAAGGAGTGGCGTCAAAGATTGTCTTCACGGGTGAGATAGATCGTTTCTACGACTACAAGCTGGGACATCTGGATTTCCGTACTGTGCGCTTCGAGACTGAGGTACTCAATGAAGCCAACCACCAAGGCAATGCGGTGGTGAACTACACTGAGGCCAGCGTGCCTTACACTCGCATTATTGAGCATAAGCATTTTGAGAGTTTCGGACAGGCCGTCTACGACAATCCCAAGACGGTTATCAGCCGTGAGTACAGCACCGAGTGGAAGCCGGGCATGGAACCCTATTATCCTGTCAACGATGAGAAGAACAACCGACTTGCCGAAGCTTACCGCCAATTGGCTGCTCAGGAAGACGATGTCATCTTCGGCGGTCGCCTGGCGGAATACAAGTATTACGACATGGCGCCGGTCATCGAGAAAGTGATGAAGATGTTTGGCAAGTAGGCGAGCTAAAGAAATCGAAAGTAAAAGTTACGATGATGTTGGAAGCTAATAATAATTACGATAAAGTCCATTTCGCGGTGTTAGCAATAGGAGCCACTGCAAAAGCAATGCATACGTCTCCTTCGGACATCTATCTAAGACTAAAGAAGTATAACTTGGTAAAAGAACTGTTATTTGACTGCTATGACACTTTGCACGCAGAAAGTATAGAGGGCGTAGTTTGGAATATAACAGAAGCTTTAAAGAACAGAGAGACATGAGATTATACCATGGGTCATACGTAGTGGTGCGAGAACCGCTTGTCAATATTGGTCGAAGGTCATTGGATTTTGGCCCCGGTTTTTACTTGACTAAGCTAAAGGATCAGGCAGAGAAATGGGCTCATAGAGTAAGAACTATCAGAAATGCTGATAGTGCCTATGTCAGTGCTTATGAATTCGACATCGACACTTGGCTCAAAAACAACACTCCTCGGCATTTGGTCTTACACGCTTATGATGAGCAATGGCTTGACTTTGTCGTGGCAAGCAGGAAAGGGCAACAGCCATGGAAAGGCTATGATGTAATAGAGGGAGGTGTCGCAAACGATCAGGTTATCGATACGGTAGAAGATTATTTTTCGGGTCGTATCACTATAGAGCAGGCTCTTGGGCTTTTACGTTTTGTGAAGCCAACACATCAAATGTGTGTTAACTCTCAGGATATTATAGAAGAATATTTTAAGTTTACGGATGCTTTTAAATTAAAGTGAGATGCGTGATCAAGTGTTATGGCGTAAGATAGCCAGAATAATAGTACTTATAAAAGATCAACTTGGTATTCCTGTGGAGAAGGCAATGGATTTGTTTTACAGATCCCATACCTTCGAGCTACTTAATAATCCTGAGACAGGTCTCCAGCTGATGAGTGATCAATATATCTTTGAGGATTTTTGCAAAGAGATGGAAGCATGATTTATTGATTGCTTCATCGTAAAAACAGCATTCTATGGCAGAGACATTAAAGGAAAAGACAGCTAAAGGACTCTTTTGGGGCGGCATGAACAATTTTGTGCAGCAGGTGGTGGGATTGGTGTTTGGTATCATACTTGGCCGTCTGCTGTCGCCGTCGGACTATGGTATGATAGCGATGATCACCATCTTTTCGCTCATTGCCAATGCCATACAGAACAGTGGATTCGGTGCGGCACTCACCAATCTCGACCATCCGACAGACGAAGACTACAACTCAGTGTTTTGGTTCAACGTCACGGCAAGCACGACGATGTATGTCATTCTCTTCTTTTGTGCACCGCTCATTGCCGACTTCTACCACACGCCGGCCTTGGTGCCCTTGTCGCGCTACGTCTTTTTGAGCTTTGTGTTTAGTTCGTTTGCCACTGCTCCTTATGCTTATCTTTTCAAGAACTTTCAAGCCAAGCTTCAGACCAAGAGCGGCATCATCGCCGTGGTGACGTCGAGTGTCGTGGGAGCTGTGCTGGCCTTTCTTGACTTTGGCTATTGGGCGCTGGCCACACAGAGCCTGGTCTTTGTGGCCGTGAGTTCCGCTATGGCATGGCACTACTCAGCCTGGCATCCCACACTGCATGTCGATTATCGTCCTGCCATGCGCATGTTTAAGTTCTCATGCAAGATACTTGCTACGACCATCGTCACCCAGATTAATAATAATGTGTTGAACATTCTCCTTGGTCACTACTTTTCCGCTCACGACACGGGCAACTATAATCAAGCTTACCAATGGGATTCGAAGTGCTTCAATCTTGTGCAGGGCATGGTCAACCAAGTGGCTCAGCCTGTGCTTGTAGACCTGCGGAGCAATCAAGGACGTCAGGTACAGGCCTTGCGCAAGCTGATGCGTTTCACCTCGTTCATTGCTTTCCCGTTGCTGCTGGGCTTTGGTCTTGTGGCCCGTGAGTTTATCGTGCTGACCATTACCGCCAAGTGGTTGCCGTCGGCCGAACTGCTTCAGTTGCTTGTCATCAGTGGAGCCACCTTCCCGTTGGTGTCTTTGCTTTCCAGTCTTGTCATCAGCGAAGGGCGGTCGGGGCTTTATTTTTGGATTACGGCTTCACTGGGCGTTGTGGAGATCGGTTTGATGCTGCTGCTCTATCCCTATGGCATTCGCACGATGGTCATTGCTTATGTCTTGGTCAACATCGTATGGTTGTTTGTCTGGCATTTCTTTGTCAACCGTATGGTGGGCTATTCCTTGTGGCAGTTTCTCAAGGACACCATGCCCTTTGCGCTGGCAGCTTTAGGCGTGATGGTGACGACTCATCTTCTCACGAGTGCCATCAGCAATCTGTGGCTTCTGCTGTTCTCCCGTATCATCATCGCAGTGCTGCTCTATTATGCCATCATGCGTGTGGCGCACGTGAAGATTTTGCAGGAATGCATCGCCTTTGTTCTTAAGAAAAAACATTGACCTGTTTAAGAAAAAGCGCTGACCGGCAGTGTGCCGTCAGCGCTTATTGTTTCTTAGTGCAGGAGATATTCCACAATCAGCGTACCGTTGTAGGCTAAGAGATAGACCGTGAGCAGCATGGTCGTGTTCTTCACTGTTTGTAGCCATTTGCCATTGAGATCTGTGTAGAGACAGGCGATTGCCACGGGAATGAAAAACATCCAGTGAGCACCGTTGATGTACACCTCGTTGCAGCCGAAGCCCAGGACGATGTGTATCAGCAGATCCACAGCCCACCACGACAACAACATTTGTATGATGCGGCGCTTGCGTCCCACTATGATGCCGGTAAAGAACAGCATGGCGACCAACGCGTTGACCACATAGTTGACCCATGAGCGGTAATGCACGATGGCGGGCCGTCCGAGGTAGATGTCGCCGAGAAGATAGTTGCGGTGCAACTGTATGGACTCACCGAAGAGCCCCTCTACGATGCCATAGCCCCGGTAGGCTGTAACACTGATATATTTCAGGAATGGCTTGTCGCTGAGTTGCTCACCTGATATCTGTTTGTTTAAGACCTTGTTTATAGAGTCTTTTTGTGCGCGTGTAGGATCCTTTGCTCTCGTTTTTGCCACGATGACGGCCGACTTCTGAGCACGCGGAAGTGCCAGCTCATAGTATTGTGCCACGCCTCCGGCGACAAGCATGAGCGTAGGCAAACAGAAAGCGAGTACGATATTCTTCCATTGAAATGTCTTCTTCCCGTCGACGAAGAGCCCGCCGAGCAGTGTTTTTGCGCCGTTGGTGAGCGTCACTCCTGTGGTGAGCAAATAGAGTATGGCGGCTTTCCACCAGGCTACGGGCTTATGGTCACGCAGGCATTTGCCGAAGACATAGAGCGTGAGCGTGAGCAGAAAAGCCGAAACGATGAAGTGGTCGGGCGACATGGCTGCCGTGAGTACTGAGGCGAAGGAAAAGAACAGTGCCGTGAGCCATAGGCTGTCCTTCACCCCCAAGCCCATCACCTCCTTGAGTGTGCGGTAGGTAAACAGTGCTGTGTAGGTAGAGAGCACCGTGATCAGCACTCCTATAATAATAGGAGCAGCGTTGAAATCGAAGGTCACCATGATCCAGTGGTTGAGCTGGTAGAGTGGCCAAAAGAAAAACGTGTAGATCGGATGACGGTTGATCTCGTAGTAAGCCGTGTACTGCGTCAGCATCATGTAGGCGTAGGGATCGTAGCCGGAGAAGTGCAGTTGGTTGTTGTACAGCCACCAGGCTCCTACATGGCCATGGCGAGCCATGGTGAACCGCCCCCAATGAGCATAGACGAGCAGGGCGTTGAGTGCGCCGAAGACGAGGACTGATACTAAGGCAAGCCATCGTTCGGGCTTATTGCGCAAGGAAAAGATATTAAAGGGATTCTTCATAAAGGTGCAAAATTACAAAAACTTTTCGTTCCAAAGGCGACGTAAGTCGAAATAATGTCGTATTTTTGTACGCATAAACATTATATTCCAGAATTAACCATCACACACGATGAGCAAGATTATCGTCAACTATACGCTTAATTTAGGCACCATGGCCAACAAGGTGGCTTTGGGCAAGGCACGCCAAGACAACAATACGACATTCGAGCGCTTGGGCTATCCTGTGGAAGATCTTGTCTGCAAGAACTATAAGTTGCCGTTGCTTCCTAACCTGCAAGGGCTGTGGCTCCACGTGAAGATGCTGCTCCGGCGGGGCGGGCACAACGATTTTTATTATCAGTATCCCACATCAGCTCGCAACGGATTCCCTATCGTAGCGCGTCTGCTTCATCTTTTCCACAACCGCATCATCCTCATTATCCACGATGTCCAGTCGCTGCGCTATCACCGCGACCCGAGTCAGGACATTGGCATCTTCAACTCGGCTGATCTCATCATCGCCCATACCGAGCCGATGCGTCAGTGGTTGATTGACCACGGTGTGAAGACGCCCATCGTGTTGCTTCATATCTTCGACTACTATTCCGATGATAATTTCCTGCCTGTAGAGGATGTCGTTGACGGCCACGACGAGATTGTCTTTGCTGGAAATCTCAGGAAGTCGGAGTTCCTTCCCGCTTTGTGCCGTCACTCTTTTCCTGGTCTGACGTTCAATCTCTATGGCTTGAAGAGCGACATCGATCTTTCATCCTATCCACATATTAAGTATTGTGGCGTGTTCCAAGGCGACCACACAGGTACTATCCATGGCGGTTGGGGACTGGTATGGGACGGTGACAGCATCACTACATGTAGCGGTGTGCTCGGCGACTACCTGCGCTATAACCTTCCCCACAAACTCTCACTGTATATTGCAGCCGGCCTGCCTGTCATCGTGTGGAGCCAGTCAGCAGTGGCCGACTGGGTGAAGCAAAACCACTTAGGGCTTGTCGTCGACAGCCTGGAAGAGTTGCCCGAGCGCATTGCCGCCGTCACCGATGCTGAGCACCGCGACTACATCGCCCATTGCCGTGAGATGGGCAGCAAGCTTCGCAATGGCGAGATGCTCAAGGCCCGGCTGAGCGACTGACAGTTGTCGGTGGTTTACTCTTCCGTTCCCGGCTCTTTTCTTGCGTCGTCGATCAGCGTCATGAGCAGGTCGCTCTCGCCGGTGACGACTTTTCGGCAAAACATCTTTCCCGACTTGGTGATGCGGTCGAAGTCAAACTCATCGAGGATTTTGATGGTAGTGCTGTAGTCGATGAAGGTCAGGGGCGTCAATGCTGTCAGACTCTTGTAGCGTCCCTGAGCCATCATACAGCGGTCGGCGTATTGTGGCGAGTTGAAGGCTACGGTTTGCACGAAGGTTTCCGCCGGGCAGAAACTCGTCTTGAAGTATCCCACAAGATGCTCGTTGTTGTCCCACTGGTTGAGCACGTCGAGAGCCAGGTCGGGTGTGATGGCCCACCAGGCGGCTCCTTTGTAGAGCGTGTATTCCTTGTCGGGGCAGTGGATGGTCAGTGTCTTGCGCACGCCGAGTGCCGACACAGCCTCGCGCAGTCCGTTGCGTGCTTTGCTGAGCAGCGTGCCGTTGGCCCACGGCTTATCGGTGAAGAAGCGCAGCTTAGCGTATTGTTGCGATAGCTTACCTTGGTGGAGTAGGGAGATGCCTTGCAGGAAGATCTTGCCATTAGCCTGGTCGAAGAACTCCATGATTCGGCTGTTGCTCCACACGGGATAGTCCATGCCGCTGAGTGTAATGAGGTAGTCGAAGGAGCCGGCGGCGAGTGCGGCGCGTATCAGTTCCATTTGATACTCCACTTCGTTGATACTTCCCCAGCAGACGTTGACGCGGTGCTCGATGAAGTGGGCGTTGGGCTGGTCAATAGCTTCGGTGAACAGCCTTATGTCGCTTTTGGCGTCGATGTGGATAAAGAACTCAGAGCTTTCCGGCAGGCTGTCGATAAGCCGCTTCAAGTGGATTGGGTCTTTATGTGCAGAGATAAGAAATGCGAGTTTTGCCATATTGTGATAATCGTATGTTTATTGATCGTTATTCGTTAAGTCTACCGTCCGATGGCCTTGTGCAATCGGTTGGTAATCGCTTTGCCGATGACGCGGAAGTTGCCATAGCGCAGGTTGAGGAAGAGCTCTTCCAGCGAGCGTCCCAGTTTTATCCAAGGATGTCCCCAGGCACTGCGCCGGTAGAACCGCTCTTTATAGGCCACGTTGTCGATGACATATCGCGGATGTTTCAGCGGAAACTGGAGCTCAAAGCGTTTCATCGTAAAGATCTTGCGCAGTCCGCGTGGCGTTGTCTTCTCGCTGGCGGTGTAGTGCGTGGAGTCGGCGGTGAGCCCGATGTTGTTGATGAGGTTGCGCTTCGGCATGATGGCAAGTCCGTTGTTGAGCATCATGCTTGCCCAGAAAATAGTCTCATAGTAGGGGATTCCCGATGCTTTGTGCTTGCGGGTTAAGTCCATCATGGACTTTCTGTATTTGCGCTGTCTGATGATGTCGTTCATCAGCTTCACGGCATTTGGGTCGTCAAGAAACGAGTAAGTGCCGTCCCATGTGTCGATGACCCTGCGCCAGGAAGCCCAGCCCCAGATGGAGAACGTGGAGGTGAAGAAATAGTCATCGGGCACGTCGGCCGACACCTCGTCCTCGTTAAACCCCGAGATAAGCCAGACGCGGTTGTCATGCTCGTAGCGGTCGAGCATCTCTTTGCAGAAGGGGAAGAACGACTGCGAGGGCACGTCGTCGTCCTCAAGCACAATGCACTTGTCCACCATAGAGAACGCCCATCGCTGCGAAAGGTATTCCGAAGGGTCGCAGCCTTGGTTTTTCTCGCAGTAGTGGCGCTGCACGTCGCACTGCCAGTCGATGTTTTCTGCAATCTTGCGGCAGGCCATGATGCCCGGCATGTCGCGCTCGCCTCGTGGTCCGTCCTGGTAGAGGAAGAGATGGCTGGGGCGTGCCTGGCGCACCTGGTCAAATACTTGCTGGAATTTATCGGGGCGGTTGAAGAAGAGCATCAGCACCGCCACATCGGTTTTATAAGCTTGCATAGAGGAATGATGGTTATGGAGTGGACAGTCCGGTTATCTGTTGTCTTTGTCGTCCAGCCGCCGGATGATCTTGTAGGGATTCCCGGCGATGACGACATTACTGGGCACATCTTTGACGATGACGGTGTTTACGCCGATGGTCACGTTGTCGCCGATGGTCACGTCGCCAATGATTTTCGTACCGGCAGCGATGAACACGTTGTTGCCGATGGTGGCACTTTTTCCTTCCTGTGGCGTCTTGTGTCCGATGAGCACTCCCGGGTAGAGCGTGCAGTTCTCGCCGATATGTGTTTTCGGATTAATGACAATGGAGCCCCAGTGCCATATCGTCAAACCTTTGCCACAGGTGTTGGGCGGAATCTGAAAGCCGGTTTTATAGCTCAGCCGGCGCAATCGCCAAGCCCAATAGACATGGCCGAGGAGATACCAGCCCCTTTGTGGTGCATTCTTGTAGTATTCCAAATGACGGAGCGCCACGATGTACTGCCAGATGCAGTGCTGGTCAGACATGGGGTTGGTGGCGATGCGCTCTTTCCATCGGCTGAGCAGATGCAGTTGCTTCTGATAGTTTTTTGAGTCAGCTCTGAGAAACTCTTTGAGCATAGCTCGGGAATTTATCTTGTCGGTTGCGGCCATGTTTCTTCTTTTCGCTTGCAGTAATGTATGTATTGCAAAGATACATTTTCTTTTTCAATATCCTTTGCTTTTTCCCAATTTATTGTGGCTCCTCAGCGAATATCTCTCACACAGAGCCACAGAGAACACGAAGAAGGCTTCATCTTGTGGAGTACACCGAGCCACAAGAATTGTAAGAGTAGGACGAGGACTTCCCCTCGTAAAGGTACGCTGCACTCGGGAAAGTCCAAATAAAATTCCATTTCATTCCATTTTATTTGGGCTTTCCACTCGTTTGCAGTACCTTTGTAATCAAAAAGGAAACATGGACTACAAAGAGCAACTCTATAAGTATAACCAGCCCAATCTGCGGGCCTGCCAGCTGAAACAGCTGGAGATCCTCAAAGACATCGACAAGGCCTGCCGGAAGATGGGCATCAGCTATTGGCTCGACGGCGGCACGCTGTTGGGTGCCGTGCGTCATGGTGGCTTCATCCCATGGGACGACGACATCGACATCGCCATGGACGTGAAGGATCTCCGCCGCTTTGTCAAGGAGGGACAGGCCTATCTGCCTGAGAACCTGATGATACAATCGAGGGAAACCAATCCGCAGGTGAGGGCGCAAAACGTGAAGGTGCGTGACCTCAACTCGCTCTATATCGAGAAGGTCGACAACTTCATCGACGACTATGAAAAGGGCATCTATGTCGACATCTTCCCCTTCGACCGCCATCCCAATGCGCCGAAAGCGTGGATCAAACGGTTGAGTATCGGCATCACGAAGAGCATGGCGATCCTCAACCACTCCCATCGCTACTCGCTGCGCGCCGTGGCTGAGTTCTTCTGGTTCGGCGGTAAGAAGTTGCTCTATACCGCTCTGTGGCGTGTGCTCCTGCTTTGCTGCAAGTCAACACGCTATGCCGACATTCCGTCGATGAACGGCTATGGCATCACCCACGACCGCTCCACCGTGTTTCCCTTGGGCAAGATACGCTTCGAGGATACCGACTTCCCGGCACCAAACGACCCCGATCAGTATCTCAAGAACATCTACAAGGATTATATGACCATCCCGCCGGTGGAGAAGCGCCACTTCCATGCGATCCTCATCATCCCCGACTTGAAGGTTCATGAAAACGAGAAGTAACCGACGGAAAAGAATATATAAGATTAGGAAAATACTCTTTTTGCTGATAAGAAAAGCCGACAAAAGTTTGTCAGCCTGAGCTTTCATTCTAGAGAGAAAAGCGAGGGCAAAAAGAGACAAAAGAACTCTGTCTCATCAAAAAAACCGAGATGAAACGATCAAAAACCGATGTTGTCACCCTCAAAAAGGGTTTTTGATCCGATGAAAAACGGTTTCTGATGTGATGAAAAAGGCTTTCTGATGAAAAATTCTCTAGAGAATTTTTGGTCAGAAAGCCTTTCTGATAATAAGCTAAAAATGGCGTTATTCTTAACTGTCTGTGAATCAGTGCTTTGCTAAAAGTGCCCAAAATTTTAAAAAACGCCACCAAAGTACAGTTTGCTGGCAAAGAACGCATTCTCAGAGGCGGAAAATTGTCATTAAACCGAACAATTTTGTTCATGCTTGTCCGCGGAATCTGATAATGCATCTTGCTTTTATTGGTCTTTCAGCGTCTCCAGTGAGTGGTTCAGTCCCGTTGAGATGTCGAAGAGCGGCTTCCATCCTGTGCGCTCTATCTTTGAGGTGTCGAAGGTGGCGCGCGTCACAGGCGTGGTGTTGCCTCGGTCGGCTGTGGCGGGTATGTCGAAGACCACTTGGCGATGCGCCCACGCAGCCACGTACTCTGCGAGCTGTCGGATGGTGATGTTGCCCTTGGCGTCGGCCACGTTGTAGGCTTGCGCGCTCTCGCCGTGAAGCAGCAAGTGGAGGAGAGCGTGGGCACTGTCTACGACATAGAGCCAGCTGCGGTATTGCTCGCCACTGCTTTTCAGCATGATGTCCTCGCCACGGAGCACGTTGCGGAAGAACTGGGCGAAGACACGGTTGTCCGACTCGGTGAAGCCCGGACCATAGGTGTGGCACAGACGGGCAATGGTTATCGGCGTGCCATACTCCGTGGCGTAGGCGATGCACAGAGTCTCGGCGGCCCGCTTCGACGAGGGATAGCAGGCGCGTGGCGTGGCGCAGTCGACATAGCCGCTGCTTGTCTCTGTGAAAGCGCGACCGTCGCCCTCGCCATAGATCTCGCCCGACGAGACATAGACCATCTTGCGCAGGCAGTGCTGGCGGCCATAGTCCAGCAGGTTGGCCACGCCGTCGATGTTGGCCTTGATGACCTCTACGGGTTGCTGCTTGAAGAAGTTTGGACTGGCATTGCTGGCCGCGTCGATGATATAGTCGTATGTTGTCTCACCCGTGATAGGCTGTGTGACGTCCATCTCCACGAACGAAAAACGTGGGTCAGCAGCGTAGGCGGCAAAGCGCTGTTCGGCCCGACGGCGGTTGCGTCCGGCGGCGAAGACCCGAAGATTGCGGTGAGGATCAGCCATCACGATGTCTACCACGCAGGCTCCGACCAATCCCGTGGCACCCGCCACGAGCAGTGAGCGTCCTTGCAGGGCATCGAGGTTGAGGCTTTGGGCGTAGAGTTGCTTGATGTCTTTCTGGTAAGGTGTCATTTCAGCCATGTCTCCGGTTGTACCTTCATCAGGGCCTTGAGGATTTCCAGGTCCTCTACGGTCGTGATCTTGATGTTCTTTTCCGATCCCGGCACGATGTGCATCTCGCGTCCGCCGAGTTCCGCCATGAGCGTGCAGGAAGCCACCGAGTTGGTGATACCCTTGGCTTTTGCCTCCTCATGGGCTTGGATGAGGTTGCCCAGGCGGAAGGTCTGTGGTGTCTGCGTGCGGATGAGTTTGTCGCGTGGAATACTCGTGGAGGTGGTGAAGCCGTCGTCACTTTCGAGGATGGCCTCGCGGCATTTGATGCCCGTGATGGCGTAGCCGTATTTCTGGCAGATGGCGATGTTGCTCGAGATGATGTCTTGTGAGAGAAGCGGACGCACGGCGTCGTGTACCAGCACCAGGTCGTCGTCCTTGCATCCGGCCTCTCGGAGACCGTAGATGCCGTTGTGGATTGACTCCTGTCCGTTCTTTCCGCCGGGGAAGATCCACTTCAGCTTGGTGATGTTGAACTGGTTGGCGTAGGACTGCAACACCGTTTCCCATCCTGCGAGGCACACCACGGCGATGCCGTGGATGTCGGGATGCTGCTGAAACGCCTTCATCGTATGGATGATGATCGGGCAGTTGTCTACGTGCATGAACTGCTTGGGAATGTCCTGTCCCATGCGGTTGCCGGACCCGCCGGCGATGATGAGTGCATAGTTCATATAGTGGTGTCTGTTTTATTCTTGCTATTGTTGTTCGAAGTTATAATTTTGATATGCAAAGATAAACGGATAGCAAAAAGCTCTCACCTTTCCCATCAACCCTTTTTGTCCCTTGCTGGCGTATACGCTTGAACCGTGTTTCAGACATAGCGAGCAAAGCCTCAGTAAGTTCAGCGGGGAAGAGCTGAGTATGTATCCGCTGATGCGATGTGCCAGTGCGAGTCGGGGATTGCCGGCTGAATGCTCATGGATGAAAGTGTAGAAGGTCTTCCATGCCGCTTTTTGTTGCAGTCTTCTATAATTGACAAAGCCGCTGAGGTAGGGTCTCAGGCGTTCTTTCTTGCCTGTGACACCACGCTTTCGGTTGGCCATGTGGCATGCCGAGTCCTCGTTGTCGCGGTGCCAGTTCAGTGGTTCCTCTACCATGGTAAGTCCCCTTCCCAACTGTGCGTTTACCTCGATGCCCCAGTCAAAGGCTACCGGCAGGCTCCATGTAGATGGCTGTTGGATGAAGTCTCTTCGCAATAAAAGAGAATGTCCCGCAAAAGCGCAGAACATCAGTCCTTCCAACAAGTGCTGGGGGACGATCAGATGTGAGGCCTCCATCGTCTTGCCCCTCATGTGCTGCGAGCCGCACGCGTCGTTGTCGCCTATAGCGGCTACCTGCTTGGCAATCTTGTCTTTGAACCAGATGTCGTCTTGGTCGCTCAGAGCCACATAGTCGCCTGTGGCGCGCATGGCGGCAGTCTCAAAGTTCTTGTCGCAGCCCAGATTGTGCTCGTTCTGATAGACGTGGATGAAAGCATACCGCTTGGCATACTCCCGGCATATCTCCACCGTGCGGTCACGGGAGCCGTCGTCTTGGATGATGAGTTCGTAAATGGGATAGGTTTGGGCAATGATAGAATCCAACTGCTCTCGGATGTATTTCTCTCCATTGTAGGTGGTCATCACCACAGAAACGGTTTTGTCTGTCATGTCGTTCTGCTTTAATGTTTTTTATTAGTCTACGACAAAGATAACACAAATATCTGAGGTTGGCAAGGTTTTGCCAGCCGTGTTTTGATTATCGACCTTTATCCTTTCACTATTTTCCACTCTTTGATAGTGCGTTCCTTGCTGCTGAAATTAATGCCAACTTTCACAAGCCGGCGTCCATCGGTCTCGAATGGGATGAGATAACCTTGATGGTCGATCTGTGCGAGCGCATCGTCGACAGAGCCGTCTATCTTCAGTTCCATGACATAGATTGTGCTTGCTGTTTTCAGCAGAATATCCATTCTTCCTTCCGCTGTGCGTACTTGCGAATAGCAGAAGTTACTAAATAACGAGAACATCACATACAGCATGGCGGTATAATGTCCTTCAGAGGTTTTCATATCCTTTAGCGTCCCTTCCTGATAGGGGATGGAGGCGAAGAAACTGCGTGCTATATGGAGCATACCGTCAAGGTCATCTTTCATCAGTGCCAGCCACATGTTTCCCAAGGTACTACTGGCTTTTGTACTTTCTTTGCTGACATAATAGGGGATGAGAGAATGCAGGAGTCCTACTTTCACCTCAGTGTTAGGAAATCCAAGGGTGTATTCCGTAGTGTAGGGATTGTAGTCCTTGATGGTAAGGTAGCCGCTCTGGTATAGCAGCGGAAGCACGCTGACCATGGCTTCAGTGGGCGCATCGAAGTCAGACGAGAAGGCTTTGCTCTCTTCCAGCTCGGGGATAAACGTGTTGTGAGATTGAAGTGTCTTGATGAGATAGGTCGGCGTGCCCGTCTCGAACCAGAAGTTTTCCAACTGCTTGGTGTTCATTGCCCGCAAGACGCTGAACGGATTGTAGACACCTTCGGAATCGCGAGAGAAATGATAGCCGTCGTAGAGGTTCTTGAGTTTGGACAGGGCTTCTTGATAGGTGATCTTGTTATATTCTGCAATGCTCTGTATGCCGTCTTTGAAATCCCGTTCTATCTCCTCTTGTGTGAATCCGACAATGGTAGAATATTGCGGCGTCATGGTGATGTTGCTCAAGTTGTTGAGTTGAGAAAAGATGCTCAGCTGTGAGAACTTCGTGATGCCGGTAATAAAGACAAACCGAAGGTACGGATCCAGTTTCTTCAAAGGAGAGAAGAAAGACTGCAAGACTGTGCGCATGGCATCTAAACGCTCCGGGTCATGAAGCACGGTGAGCAATGGTGAGTCGTATTCGTCAATCAGTATGACTACCTGTTTTCCGGTCTTCTTATAGATGTTCTCTACCAACAGTCTAAACCGTGTACTGATGTCACGGTCAGTGGATGTCGTGACTCCATAGCTCTCTTCCATTGAAGAGAGGGTAGCATTGATATTGATTTCAAATTGCTCGGTTGTTCCCAGCTTGATGTCGCTCAAGTCGAAGTGTAGGACAGGGTATTCGGTCCAGTCCTGTTCCAGTGTTTCGATGTCCAATCCACTGAACAACTCTTTCTTTCCTCTGAAATAGGAATCGAACGTACTGACGAGCAGAGACTTGCCAAAGCGGCGTGGGCGAGATAGAAAGACATAGGACAGGCTATTGGCCAAGTCATAAACGCATTTCGTCTTGTCTACGTAGAGATAATGCCCTTTTCGAATCTTTTCGAATGTCTGTATTCCTATCGGATAACGTATCATAGTACTTTCTTTTTCGCAAAGTTAATAAAATAAATGGCAACACCAAACTATTCTCTAAGAAAAGTGGCTACTGACAGATTTCTGTATCAATAAAGATAATCAATGTAGAGTACACCATTATAAATAAGGAGATAGAGCGTGAGGACACCAATGAGCAGACGAGGAGTTAATCTTATCCACTCTTTGGTAGAGTGCGCAGTGCCTTTTAACACGTACGCCACCGCTATGGGCACAACGATGAGCCAGTGTGCGCTCATGATGTAGGCTTCGTTGAGGCCAAAGCCGAGCACTACATGGATGAGCAGGTCGAAGCCAAGAAACGACAAGGCCAGCCAAAGAAAGCGGCTGTGACGGCCTGCCCACACGCCGAGAAGGAAGAGCAGGAGCACAAGGGCCTCCACGATGTAGTTGAAGGCAAAGCGGTAGTGGACGATGACGGGGCGGCTGCGCAGTACGTCTTCGAGCAGATGGTCGCTATGCAGCTGGATGGGCTCGCCGAGTACATTCTCTATCAGACTCCATCCGCGTGGCGTGCTGATGTCGGTCCACTGCGAGAACTCTCCGTTGGCGATGGGCTTGCCCTCATGGGCATGTATGGCGAGACGGCTACTCTTGGCGGCTTTGACAGAGTCTTGTCTCGCAACGATGGTAAGGGCTGTGCGGCGGATGAATGCTGTGTCGGCGGTGTGCATGGTGTCAGCAACCTGCTGATAGGTCTTGGCAATGAGTTTAGCGTGGTTCTTCGCCTTGGCTTCCTGACGCGCAATGAAGTTAGGTCGCTCATAGGTGTACCATTCCCATCGGGCAAAGCCCCAGATGAGAGCGGCGGGCAAGACAACGGCCAGCAGCAGGTTGGCAGGGCGCCAGAAACGCTTGCCGCTGACGAAGAGGTTGGCTAAGAACACCTTGATGCCGTTGTTGAGCGAGATGCCCGCTGTGAGAAAGAACAGCAGGATCGACTGCCAGCGGGGCATGAGTTTGCCTCCTTTCATCTTCATGCCGGAGAGATAGAGCACCAGCGTGAGCATGAACATCGACAGACAGAAGTGGTCGGGAACGCTGATGGTCACCATCACGTAGGCGAAAGAAAACAGGAAGGTGGTCAGCAGCCAGGCATCGCCGAGGCCGATACCTACTACACGGTGGAGCAGACGTACCATATATAGATAGGTGTAGTAGGCGCAGGCTACGAGGATGCAGCCCATGATGAGTGGTGCGGCGTTGCGGCCCGTGAGCCATACCACGGCAGCGTTGAGCTGTGAGGGCAACCACATGAAGAAAGCCAGCAACGGATGGCGGTAGATGTTGTAGGCTGTGGTCCAATGGTCGATGACAATATAGCTCAGCGGATCGAAGCCGGAGATATGGAAGGTGCTCAGCACCAGTCTGCGATAGTTGTCATTGAGATGGCTCAGCTGATGCCAGTAACGAGCGATGACCAGCGCGTTGAGCAGGGTGACATAGGCCAGAACCAGTGTGCGGCGGATGATTTCTTTCTTGTTCACAGCCATGGCAACTAACGTTTAAGGAAGAACCGGACCAGCAAAAAGTTGATAGGCACGCAGACGCAGAACATCGGTATCGGTGCCCACCGCTTTGGTACACCTAAGTAGATGAACAGCGCGAGCATGGCCATCTGCAGCAGGTAGTTGACCACATGACTTAAGACGAAACCGGCACCATGTTTCACGTTGGCCTTGACATGAAAGGTGAAGTGGGTGCTGGCATAGAAGTTGAAACAGAAGCTGACCGCATAGCCCACCGTGTTGGCTACGCCCGCACTCGTCCATTGGAGCAGGAGCAGGTACACACCGTACTGTATGAGTGTGGCTACGCCGCCGACGAGGCCGAAACGCAGCACCTCGCCGAGCTTCTCTCGTTTGTCTTTATCTAAATGGCTTATAATGTCTTTCATCTGCATCTTGCAACATTTCTTTGTCGCCACGACTGTCGCCGTAGGCGGTGATATGGTAATGATCGCGCGGCTCTCTCAGCAGGGCCTGCACACGGCGCACTTTTTCCGGACCATAGCAGTTGGCGGTGAGGAAGCGGCCGGTGACCTTGCCGTCGACGACCTCTATACGGGTGCCGACAATGGAGAGACGGTGATCATTTTCTTCATGACTGAAGAACGGAGCCACCCAGTTGTCAATGCTTGCGCTGACCACCATCACCTGTGCGCCCGCATCAATGGCGTGGCGTAGGATAGCGAGTCCTTGGGGACGCAGAAGCTGCTTGTTGTCAGCGGCAAAGCGACGGCAAAAGTCATTGAAGTCGTCCAATGACATGCCGGCGAAGAAGTGGGTGAAGATCTTCTGCTTCGCTTTCCAGTTGGGATAGAGGTGGAGCTTCATCATCACCAGTTGGGGCAGATAGCGCAGAAAGCCGGTCACAGTCCGACGGGTGCCATGGACATAGCGGATGAAAGCGATCAGCGTGTCGCGCGTAGTCAGCGTGCCGTCGAAGTCGAAGAGAATTAAAGACTCTCTCCCCCCTAACCCTCCCTCTCCCTCGAGGGAGAGGGGGGAATGCCAATCGTTTTGGGCTTCGCGGTGACATGTGGCGCTGTTCTGGCTCCCCCTTAATTCTTTCTTCTCCATTTGAGATTTCTTCTTATTGTTTATGATACCCCTTAAGTCTGTAATTGAATGGAAACCTATTTATGCTTTAGTGAAGACCTTTCTTTTTTGAATCAATTCCTTGTTATTAGTAAATGATGACGAGGAATGCGACAAACCAAGCCAGGACATCGAGCTGGATGAAACGGTCGTGGAGGATGACCTTTGTGGGGTTGCCGCTCTTCTTCTCCACCACGGCAATCTGCAGGTAGCGCAGGATACCAACCAGCACAAAGATCGACGTGAGATAGAGATAGTCGTTGTGGAAGGCGGCGATGACCTCCGGACTTACCGTGTACATGATATAGCACACCAAGGTCACGGCGGCCGTGATGGTGATGCTCTGGTTGATAAACGTCATGTTGTAGTGGATGGTGTTCTTGCGTGGCGGCTGTCCCGTCTGCTCCATGCGCAACACATCGTCGCGGCGCTTGGCCAGACTCATGAACAGTGTCAGCAGGAATGTCATCAGCACAATCCATTTGCTCAGCACAATGCCCGTCGCAAAGCCACCGACAAACAGGCGGAGCACAAAGCCGAAGGCCACCACACACACGTCAATGACCGCGTATTGTTTCAGCTTAGCGCAATAGCCGAGATTCATCAGCCAATAGAAGAGGATGACGCTACCCACGCTTACAGCATTGCTCTCCATGTCGCTGCCCACGGTAAGGAGCAGAGCACAGCTACCCATTGACATGAGGAACAGCAGGAACATCAGGCCGTAGGCTTGTGCCACCGTGACTGCGCCGGAGGCAATAGGACGGTGACATTTCTCCGGGTGACGGATGTCGTCGGCAAGGTCACAGATGTCGTTGTAGCAATAGATGCTCGACGCTGCGAAACTGAAAGCCATGAAACTGATCAGCGTCGACAGCAGTGGCTGGGTCTCAAAGAGCCTTCCGCCAAACATCACGGGGCAGAATACGAAGGCATTCTTTAGCCATTGTGCCGGACGGATGAGCTTAAGTAAACTGGTATAGTGCATGAGTATTTCTTTTATTTGTCAGTCGTTTTTTTTATTGAAATCGTTTCTCTACCGCGTTCTGTATCACGTGTGTTACCTTTTGCAGTATCCAGGCCAAAGGCAGGGTGATGACCAGACAGAGCAGGAACGTCGGCCAATAGGAGAGCGACTTGGGAATGTAGGCCAGTACGAAATGCTGGTGGATAAGATAGCATTCCAGGCTCAGCGCACCCACAAAACGGAAGCAGTAGTTCACCTTAGCGGGCAGACGACGGAAGACGCGGTTGAGGATGAGGATGGCTGTGACGGTGAGCGGAATGTAGAGCATACGCTCGATAAACAGCGGGAACTGTCCGTGCTTCTCCTGTTCCAGGAAGATGCTGGAGGCGAGAGCCATGACAAACATCAGAAAAACCATCCAGATGCCTTGTCCGTCTACGGTTTGCTTGCGTCGAACCATCTCGCCCATGTTGATGCCAATGAAGAAGATGGGCACGCGACTCCAGAAGATTTCAAGGTGTCCGACGACGTGGTTGATAGGCGTCACCCACTGCACCAGGATGCACCACATCACCATCACCACGGGCAACCAACGGTAGATGGGGTGGCGACGGATCAGTTCCATGTAGGGTGGGGCGAAGAGATAGAGCATCATGATGGCGGGGATGTACCAGAAGTTCAACTCGTCGCGGAGCCAGAACTCCCAGTTGAAGCCCAACTCACCGATGAGATCTATCCACGACCAGACCGAGCCGCCATGGAACTTAGGCAGGTAGAAGAGCGCCGCAATGATGAGCCACGCTGGATAGATGCGCACGAAACGTCGGAAATAGAAACGTTTGACAGACGGATTCTTGGCCCACGAGAACCATAGGCCAATGCCGCTGAGAAACAGAAACATGTCCACGCCGATGTTGCCCATTCGCCGAAGACCAAAGAAGGTGTCGGAGCGGGCAAGGTCCACATGAAACAGCATGATGAACAGCATGGCGGCTCCCATCAACTCGCCACGGAAGCGGCTGATGTTTGCAAGCTCTATATCGGGAATACGTTTCACAGTGTTGAATGTTGAGAGTTGAAAGTTGAATGATATGTGATGAGTTGCTCAATGTTGATGTATTCAATATTGAGGTTCTCAATGTTGAGTTATTCTGAGTGATTCAGTATTGAGTTATTCAATGTTGAATAATGAGTGTTGAATGATGAGCAGGTCTTAGCTCCTCACTTCCTTTGGGCTTGGAATCTTCTTCATCACTTCTTTCAGCAGCCAGGCAACACCCAGGGAGGTGATGACGTAGAGCAACAATCCCGTGTAGTTGTCACCCTGGCGCGAGATGGGGATAAACACCTTGCGCAATACAGGATGGATGACGAAGAGAGCCGCGGAGATGGAGCCCAGCCATGAGAAGACATACCATAGGGTGTCGCGCAGACGTTGCATTGGCAGCAGCGAAAGGGTCTTCACGAAATAGACGGTGGCGTAGCACACCATTGCCGGAACGAAAGCCCAAGCGTAGTAGTTGGCACTCATCGACACGATGAAGAATGAGCAGACGACCCAGCTCATCAGCGCACCGCCGAAGTTCATGCGCACCAGCATGATGCGCTCGCCATAGCGCGCAAAGAGAATGCCGAGACCGAAGGGCAGCATGCCGCCCATGAAGTTGTAGCGATAATAGTTGATGGTATCACTCTCGGGGCCCATCGTCATTTGTATTCCGAGACATACGGCCATCAGTCCTGCTGTCCATCCCCAATGGCGGCGGTAGAGCAGCAGACGGTAGACGAGGTAGAGCTGGAGCATCAGACCGAAGAACCAGTAAGGACCCGGCCAGATGTTGTCGTCGGGATGGGCAAGGAAGTTGTTCACCATTCCTAACTGTGTCACGATTTGCACCACGGTGTAGTGCCAGCTGCCCGGCGTGATGGCGTCGACAATGGTGAAACAGATAAATCCGACGATCATCATCTTGAACAGTTTCAGAAAGTGATAGCGGATAAAGCCCCATGTGTTCACCTTCGGTTCCAGACGTGGCCCGGGCTTGGTGTTGCCGTATTTCCTTTCCAGACCAAAGGCACTGAGGAAGAGGAAGACGGGCACACCATAGTGCCCGAAGAACGAGATAAGGTGCATTGGCAGCAAAGCGTCGGGGCGGGCGCAGACTTGCATCAGCCAGTCGACATTGTGCTGGAAGTATTGATATTCGTTCTCCTTCACCACCGGACTGAGCCAATGGCAGTAGTTGTGCAGGAAGATGCCGAGGATAGCCAGTCCCCGCATCACGTTGCATTCCGTACGGGTTAATAATTCTGCGTTCATTTTTCTTTGGGTCGTAACTTGTCGTAGTCAACCTTGTTCTTGAGTATTCTTGGTCGCGAGGCATCGTACTCGGGCGACAGCAAGTTGTATTGTGCGTGATAGTCTTTCGTGGAGATGCCGGCGAGCCATAGCAGCATGTGCGGCAGGGCGTCGGTCATGAAGGGCTTGCGACGGGCTGCCTTGATGGCCTGGAAGATGGCGGGATGCAGCCGGGCATAGCTGCGGGAGCAGTAGATCCAGAAGGGTATCTCGAACTCGTAGTGTGCCAACGGCCAGTCTACTTCGGCGCTATGGTTGCGGCACACGATGTTGCGTCCGGGCTCATAGCATTCCTCGCCGTGGTCAGGCATGTAGATGACGATGGCGTTGCGCTTGGAGAAACGCTTGACGATAGCCGTGACGATGGAGTCGTTGTAGTGCACGGCATTGTCGTAGTCGGCAATCATCTGTCGTCGTCCCGGTCCGAGTTCGGGTCGGTGCTCTTTATAGTCGTCGGGAGTGAACACGCGCTGGTTGTCGGGACAGCGCTGGCGGTAGCTCACGTGCTGGCCGATGAGATGGAAGATGATGAGGTTGTGGTGGGTCTCCTGTCCGGGCCGCACGCGGTCGATGGTGATCTGCCCGTCCTTCACCTTACTGTCGTAGTCGCTCAGCAGTCCCGCGTCGTAGCGGTAGAGCTGGCTGTTGCGGGTGTCGAACTGTGCCTCGCTGAGCGAGGGATCGTTGAGGAAGAAGCCGCCGGAGAAGTCATACACCGCCTCTTTGGCACGCGGCAGGAACTGGTTGGTCAGGAAGGTGACGTGGTAACCGGCCTTGCGGAACAGTTCCGGGAAGAGCGGATAGTCGCACCATTCGCCTTTCTCTCCGACGACGTGAGTGGAGAAGACATTCTTAAAGACAAAGCTGGTCAGGTTCCAGCAGCTCACCACATCGGTGAACTTGGTGAGGAGTCCTGTGCGCTCCAGCTTTTTCTGCCGTGGTGTGGTGTTGAGGAAATAGTTGTATTGGGCATCGTGCGCCTTGCTGTAGCTCTCGCCGATGATGAGCACGATGGTTGGCGAGGTGTAGCTGCACGAGTCTACCTTGGCATTCTTGGCGGCGGCAATGCACTTCTCCACTTGCTGCGAGGCGAGGTGGTTGCTGTACATGCTGAAGGCCAAGCGGTAGATGGGCAAGTAGAATTGTGCGTGGTCGGCGGCGGTGAGCTTATGCTCGATGGTGCCAATGGTCGGTGCCGTCATCATGCGGGTCATCTCCACCTTGTTGTGCCAACTGGTAATGACGCTGGTGATGAGCAGAGCAACTACGGCGATACCACTGATCAGCGTCACGGGCACGTGTTGCCAACGCTGACGGGTACGGTCTTTCCAACCTTCAAAAAGCAGATGCTGACGCTCGGTGAACAATCGGCACCACCGATGACGCAAGGCGATGAAAGCATGGATCACGATGAACAACACGATCCAACCTACCGGTGAGAAAAGCACGTCGGGCGTCAGATAGGAGCTTAAGAACTCGCTGGCTTCGCGGCTGTCGGTCTCCGCCACCAAAAGGAGCATGGCCGGATTGAGCGTTGAGCCGAACTTCCAGTAGCAGTAGACATCGGCCATGGTGGTGGCGTAGATGACTACATAGAGCAGGCGACGCACCCACACACGTACCTTGTGGGGCAAGAGAGCAAGCACCACGCAGGCAAGATAGGTGTCAAGAAACAACTCGAAAAAGAGATTGTCATAAAGGAAATGGTCGCTGTTGAAGTCCACACGATCACTCGATGGCGCTATCAGGGCGGTGACAATGCCAAGAGCGTACATCATGAAGAAAAATACACCATTGCGTGTAATAGGCTTCAAGAGATATTGTGCTATGCGGCGTAAACTGGACATATAATGGATACCTATGAGTTGTAAATCACTTTAACCTTGCAAAATTAAGCATTTTCCGGCATATAACCAATTTTTGAATGTTGAATGTTGTGTGTGGAATGAATGGAATGTTGAATGATGAGTGTGGAATGATGAAAGTACAGAGTGTCGACTGATGAATGCACGGAGTGTTGACAGTTGAGAGTTGGACGATGAATTGGCTGAATGATGAATGTTGAGTGATAAATGTTGAATGGGTTGAATGTGGAATGCTCAAAGCTTAAAAAAAGCCAGACTACGGATAAGGTAGTCTGGCTTTCTTTCTATAGGATAGGCAGCAGGGCCGCTAAAACGAGCCGCTGCCATAGTCTTTGCGTTTACTTAGAGCGCCACAGTCCGTGGAGGTTGCAATACTCACGTGCGTAGACGTTCTTGGCGTCGGTCTTGAACTCAGCTACTGGCTTGTCGCTCGGGGTGAGATATTTGCGCAGCACCTCGTTGTTGTCGGTGATGAGCTCGATGAACTGGATGTAGTGAGACTCAGTCATGGGGTGCTCAACCTCGCCTACGGTGACGCGGTATCCGCCCTCGATCTTCTCCACGACGGGAACGTGCTTCTCTGTGGCAGCGTCGGTGGTGTTCTCCTTGAGCTGCTTGAATCCGCATACGTCCTTGTCTGTGGGAACGATCACCTCTACGATGTTGCCGCACTCAGCGCACTTATATACTTCGTTTCTCTTTGCCATAATGTTTTTGTTGTGTTAAATGTTGTTTGACTTTATATCACTCACAAAGATAACACTTTTCTTTGGTAAAAGCAAATAATCGGGCTGTGGCAGTGCGTGTTTTATGATATTTTGACTAAAAACTTATGAAGAAAGGCTCAGGCATAGCTGTGCATGCCGCTGAGCAGATAGTTCACGCCGAAGTAGGTCATTCGTGCCTGGTCGAGGGTAGAAAGGTGGATTTGCTTTGTGAGCGAGAGACGGCAAAGAAGTCGAGCTGTAGTTGCTTTGGTTGCAGGTTGATGATGACTAAAAGGGGCTTTACTTAATTTTAGGTATTGCGTGACTGAGAGAAAATTCGTAATTTTGCATACAGCGAATAAGAATCAGCAAAGGCAATGAAAAATGTGAAGATGTATGAGGCGGGCGACAAGATGGTATCGGTCATCCGCGACAACTATAATATCCTGCAGGCGATGAACTCCTTCGGCATTTATCTCGGCTTCGGCGACAAGACGGTCGATGAGGTGTGCAAGGAGCAGGGAGTGGACACCTATACCTTTCTGGCCGTCATCAACTACACGGTCAACGGCTACGAGGACCAGCAGGGACTGGAAAAGATTTCCATTCCCACGCTGCTCAAGTATTTGCAGGCCAGCCATGACTATTATCTCGATTTTCAGTTGCCCATGATTCGTACGGAACTCATCGACTCGCTTGATGAGAACGACAATCTTGCAAGACTGATTCTGAAACTCTATGACGAGTATGCTCACGGCGTGACCGTGCACATGCGCTACGAGGAGAAACATGTGTTCCCTTACGTTCAGAAGTTGCTCGACGGCGAGACGTCAGATGCCTATGACATCGATACGTATTCCAAACACCATAACCAGCTCGACCAGAAACTCAAGGAACTCAAAAACATCATCATCAAATATCTGCCTGCCGACGGACCTCACAACAACAAACTCATGGCCACGCTCTATAATATATATAATAATGAGGAGTGGCTGCGTCTGCATTGCAATGTGGAGAACGACATCTTCATCCCCGTCATCCGCCATCTCGAAAGCAAGAGAAAGCAACAGAGTGTGGAACTCAGCGCTATTCCCGGAATGAAATTGCAGAGTGAGGACGCACAATTGAGTCAGCGTGAGCGTGATGTCATCGTGGCCTTGGTGCAGGGTATGTCCAACAAGGAGATTGCCGACCATCTGTGCATCTCCACCAACACGGTCATCACCCACCGTCGCAATATCGCCAAGAAACTGCAAATCCACTCTCCCGCCGGTCTGACCATCTATGCGATTGTCAACAAGTTGGTGAGCATAGACCAGACATTATAAAAGTAGGAAACCCTCTACTCGTAGAGATCTCCTGTTAGACTTTTTCTATCCTTTTATGATTTTATCAGTTTCACTTCCTGTCTTTTCCGCTACGCCCAGCATGGCAATATTTTGTACTGAAACAGAATAACCGGCCGCAAACTTGCGAATATTGAAAATAGTTATTATCTTTGCAAACAAATGATATACGGACGCTATGATTGTCACTTTTGAAAAGGAATACCTGCAGAACTTGTATGAGAATGGTAAGGCTACGGACATGAAGCACTGGTATCAACCCCAAATTGTAAAGAAGTACAAGAAGGTTGTTGATATAATGAAGAGTGCGAAACACGTCCTGACACTTACCCAAATAGGTTCACTACATTATGAGAAATTGCATGGTGACAAAGAAGGCCTTTCATCAGTAAGGGTCAATAACCAGTACCGTATAGAATTTGAGGAGACTAAGCAGAATGGAGAAGATATTTCCACTATCTGCAATATAACGGAATTAAGCAGTCATTATAAATAGGAGGATGTTATTATGATACACATAGACGGAGTTAAAGACAATATGATAGCTAACAACGTGGATCCTTTTGAGCCAACTCATCCTGGAGAAGTTATCCGGGATGAACTTGAAGACAGAGGAATATCGCAGCGTCAGCTCGCCAAGAAAATGGGTATGTCCTATTCTGTTCTCAATGACATCATCAACGGCAAACGTGACATAAGCGTTGAATACGCTATGATGCTTGAGGCTGCATTAGGCATTGATGCAGACTTTTGGATTAACATGCAGACGCAGTATTCAAAGCAGATGGCAAAACGTGACAAAGGGTTCCTGTCAAAACTTGAGAATATCAGGAGAGTTGCCGCAGTACTTTGACGGATGAGACCAATACCAACTTATAAATGAATTTATGCATTATAAGTAAGGGGAATCTTTTGCGGGAGGAAGTTGTGGAATCTTAATGTCATTTAGGTAAAACAGGCTTGTCGCTTTCTCCCTCCCTTTTAGGGAGGGCGGGAGGGGGCAAAAAATACGCTGAAACTCTCAACGAGCTCCAGCGTATAGCCTATGTTTAACTAAAAATCCTTTTCAAATCAAACGTCGACCTCACGGTCTCCGTTATCATCCGTTAAACAATCTATCAAATCTACCTTAAACCTAATAACTAAAAACCTAAATCTATTACTACTAACCTAAACAATCTATTAACCTTTTGACGTGTGCAAAGGTACTATGATTTTCTTATTCCCACAATATTTTCCGTTATAATTAAGTAGAAAAAACCTTTTTATTGATGTAAATCAATGGGTGTTTGCGTACACATAATAAAATATCACAGAATCGTTGGTCGTTGGGCATTCTTTTCGTAACTTTGTCTTAGTAATAAAGAATAAGACTATGCGTGTACTCATTGTCAACACCAGTGAAAAGACCGGGGGAGCCGCTGTGGCTGCCAACCGGCTCATGGAAGCTCTCAACAACAACGGTGTGAAGGCTAAGATGCTTGTGGCCGACAAGCAGACCGACAATATCACGGTGGTGGAACTGCCTCATCCGGGTCGACACCGCCTTCACTTCCTGTGGGAGCGTTGGTGCATCTTCTGGCGGCTCCACTTCAAGCGTGACCACCTCTTCGAGATTGATACTGCCAACTCTGGCACCGACATCACCTCACTGCCCGAATATAAAGAGGCGGATGTGATCCATCTGGCATGGATCAACCAGGGGATGCTCTCTCTGAAAGACATCAACAAGATCCTGGAGGACGGCAAACCGGTGGTGTGGACCATGCACGACATGTGGCCCGCGACGGCCATCTGCCACTACGCGTTGACGTGTCACAACTTCACGACGCACTGCCAGCAGTGCCGTCTCTTGCCCGGTGGTGGCGGTAAGCACGACCTGTCTTATAAGGTATGGGAGCGTAAGGCGAGGATCCTCGCTAAGCATGCCATCAAGTTCGTGGCGTGCAGCAAGTGGCTTGCCGGCGAGGCCCGTCGCAGCCGCCTGCTCATGGGGCAGGACATCACGGCCATTCCCAATCCCATCGACACGCGTGTCTTCCGGCCCGGCGACCAGCGTCAGGCACGGCTGGGCATGCATCTGCCGCTCGACAAGAAGCTGATTCTCTTTGTCTCGCAGCGCGTCACTCAGACGATCAAAGGCATGGACTATATGGTTGAGGCTTGCAACAAACTCGCCACTGACCACCCTGAACTGAAAGAGCAGTGGGGCGTGGTGGTCATGGGAGGACACGCCGACGAGATCGCAGAGCGGTTCCAGTTGCCCGTCTACCCCTTGGGCTATGTCAACAACACGCGGGCCATCGTGCAGACCTATCAGGCAGCGGATGTCTTCGTGATTCCGTCGCTGAGCGATAACCTGCCCAACACCATCATGGAAGCGCTGGCATGCGGTGTGCCGTGCGTAGGTTTCAACGTGGGCGGCATCCCTGAGATGATCGACCATCAGAAGAATGGCTATGTGGCTAAATACCGATCTGCCGACGATCTCGCGGCAGGCATCTACTGGACGCTCCATGAGGCTGATCACCAGCAGCTCAGCCGTGAGGCGGTGAACAAGGTGGAGCGCAACTACAGCCAGCAGAGCGTCGCCGTGAAATATATAGAGGTGTATACCAACGCCATCGCGCAAAGAACATTCAGAATATGATCAAGTTTACCGTTGTCACCATCACTTACAATGCGGCTCCCGTGCTGCAGCCCACGCTCGACAGCGTGCTGGCACAGACTTATCCCGACGTGGAGCACTGGATCATCGACGGCAAGTCGGCCGACGACACCGTGGCGATGGCTGAGGACTACCGGCGGCAGACCGAGCAGCAGGGCAGCAGGCATGTGGTCTGCATACAGAGTGAGCCCGACCGTGGCCTTTACGACGCGATGAACAAGGGGCTGGCACTGGCTACGGGCGACTATATCGTCTTTCTTAATGCCGGTGACGCTTTCCCGTCGGCCGACACCTTGCAGCACGTAGCGGACTGTGTGAAGCCCGGCGAAGCGTTGCCTGGCGTGCTCTATGGCTTTACCGACATCGTGGACAGCGAGCGCCGCTTCGTCGCGCACCGCCGCCTGCAGCCGCCCGTCCATCTGACGTGGCGCTCGTTTTGCCGGGGTATGCTCGTCTGTCATCAGGCTTTCTATGCCCGTGCCGACTTGGCGAAAAACAATCCCTACGACCTGCGCTACCGTTTTTCGGCCGACGTGGACTGGTGCATACGTGTGATGCGTGAGGCTCAGCGCCGCCATCTCAAGCTCGTGCGCGTCAACGAGGTCGTAGCCAACTATCTCGACGGTGGTATGACAAACAAAAACCATCGTGCCTCGCTCATCGAGCGCTTCCATGTCATGGCCCGCCACTACGGTCTCGTCACCACGTTGCTCATGCACTTGTGGTTTGTAATCAGAAGACCCTCCTAGCCAAGACCCTCCTAGCCCTGTCTCTTATACACATCTCCGAGCCCACGAGACTCCTGAGCAGCTCGT
>CAMCBZ010000017.1 GCA_945873145.1 uncultured Prevotella sp. | reverse complement strand
AAGGAGTATCGTCGGCAGCGTCAGATGTGTATAAGAGACAGATATAATATACTTTTACTCTATAGTCTCATTTTCGCCGAATTCCTTGCCGCATGTCGTTATCGGCCTTATGTTACGCTGTTACGGTGTTACGGTGTTACGCATAGCATAGGATTATGTTTCGTGCCTCGCAAATGTATTGCCTGAAAGAGCTTAGACTATGGGTCGGGAATTGGAGATACGCAACAATGCAACACGCAACAACGCAACATAAGGTGCATTCTGACTTTTAGTCGAGATAAGGTTGAAAATGAGACTATAGAATGAAAATATGTTATATTATTTATAATAATATTATTATATAATATATTATATATTAACCATTTATCTAATTATAAAAATAGTTCTTTTATATTTACGTTTCTCATTTCTCGTATGTCAGAAACCTATAAATGTTGCGTTGTTGCGTTGTTGCGTTGTTGCGTTATTTTTTTCGATAGCGTATATGTAATTCCAAGAAAAAGCGTAAATTTGTATTTTGAAAACGAAAAGCGATTAGATATGTCAGAGCCATTAGCAGAACGTATGCGGCCGCAGGCACTCGATGACTATGTCGGGCAGGACCATCTTGTGGGGCAGAATGGAGTGTTGCGGCGGATGATAGAGTCGGGGCACGTCAGCTCCTTCATCTTGTGGGGGCCTCCCGGTGTCGGCAAGACGACGCTGGCGCAGATCATCGCCCACACGCTCAAGGTGCCGTTCTATACACTTAGTGCTGTGACCAGCGGCGTGAAGGAGGTGAGGGATGTCATCGCCCGGGCCAAGCAGGGGCGGTTCTTTCAGGAGCAGTCGCCCATTCTGTTCATTGATGAGATTCACCGCTTCTCCAAGTCACAGCAGGACTCGCTGTTGGGGGCCGTAGAGCAAGGTGTGGTGACGCTGATCGGCGCGACTACCGAGAATCCATCTTTTGAGGTCATCCGTCCTTTGCTCTCGCGTTGTCAGCTTTATGTGCTCAAGTCGCTCGACAAGGACGATCTGCTGAAGATCCTCCATCGCGCCATCACGAAGGATGCGGTGCTGAGCAAGCGGCATATCGAGTTGAAGGAGACGGGAGCCATGCTCAGATACAGTGGAGGCGACGCGCGCAAGCTGCTCAACATCCTGGAGTTGGTGGTAGGTGCCAACGACACTTCCGACATCGTCATCACCGACGCCATGGTGGAAGACCGCCTGCAGACCAATCCGCTGGCCTATGACAAGGACGGAGAGATGCACTACGACATCATCTCGGCTTACATTAAAAGCATCCGTGGCTCAGACCCCGATGCCGCACTCTATTGGATGGCAAGGATGATAGAGGGTGGGGAAGACCCGCAGTTCATCGCCCGCCGCCTGGTCATCTCCGCCGCGGAAGACATAGGCCTTGCCAACCCCAACGCGCTGCTGCTGGCCAATGCTGCCTTTGATGCCGTGATGAAGATCGGCTGGCCCGAGGGGCGTATTCCTCTTGCCGAGGCTACTGTCTATTTGGCGACGAGCCCGAAGAGCAACTCAGCTTACATGGGTATCAACACAGCCTTGGAAGAAGTCAGAAAGAGTGGTAACCAGCCTGTGCCGCTGCCATTGCGCAATGCGCCCACCAAGTTGATGGCTGAGCTCGGATACCATGATGGCTATAAATATCCTCACGACTACCCCGGCAACTTCACGCCTCAGCAGTATCTTCCCGATGAGTTGAAAGGTCTGCGCTTCTGGCATGCCCAGCACTCGCCCTCGGAAGAGAAGCTCTATCAGCGTATGCTCAGCTGTTGGGGAGACCGGTATAAGGAGTAGACGACCCGGACTTAAGTCCATTTTGTACTTGACTATGATAATAAATAAGGTGTCATAACCTAATTAATAAGGTAATCACATCAAAGAAAAGACATTTAACCATGAACATTGTAGAACTCGACGGCTATGCCGCCAACCCCGGAGATCTGTCTTGGGAGCCACTCAAGGCTTTTGGCGACCTCACCGTTTATCCCCGAACAGCTCCCGAAGACGTGGTAGAGCGCGCCAAGGATGCTGATGCCATACTGATCAACAAAGTGAATATCACCGACGAAGTGATGGCACAACTGCCAAAATTGAAATATATCGGTGTGCTTGCCACCGGCTATAACGTGGTGGATGTGGAAGCTGCTCACCGCCGTGGCATCGTGGTGACGAATATTCCCTCGTACAGTACCGACAGCGTGGTGCAGATGACTTTCGCGCATATTCTGAACATCACCAATCAGGTGGCTCACTATGCCGAGGAGAATCGTCAAGGCAAATGGAGCCACAATCCGGATTTTTGCTATTGGGATACGCCATTGCCGGAGTTGGCCGGAAAGACGATGGGTATCGTAGGGCTCGGACATATCGGCATGAGGGTGGCGCGCATCGCCTGCGACCTGGGCATGGACGTGTTTGCCTTGACTTCGAAAAATGCTACCGATCTCCCCGAAGGCATACGGAAGACTACGCTGGAGGGTGTGTTGGCCGTGTCCGACATTCTCTCGCTCCATTGCCCTTTGACCAAAGATACCTACCATCTCATCGACGCCAAGCGGTTGAAGCTGATGCGTCCGTCCGCCATTCTGATCAACACCGGTCGCGGACCTCTCGTCGACGAGGAGGCTGTGGCCAACGCCTTGGCAAACGGCGAGCTGGCTGCCTATGGTGCTGACGTGATGACCGAGGAGCCGCCTCGGGCTGACAATCCTCTCTTTGCCCAACCTCATGCCTACATCACTCCGCACATTGCCTGGGCTACGAAGGAGGCGCGGGAACGGCTGATGAAGATATGTGTCGAGAACATTAAAGCGTTTGTTGAAGGTAGAGACTTAAATCATGTTTAAATCAAGAGAATGGTATTATCCATTTAAGTACTGTTTTAATCATGCTTGAGTTATCCATATATTAACGGGAAGCATCAAAAGAGAATGTTTTATCACGATCCGGTCTTCATCCATTCTGTCCAGCAGACGATTGAAATCTTGGGTACCCTGGCCTTCGCCATCTCCGGCATCCGCCATGCGGCAGCCAGACACTATGATTGGTTTGGAGGCTTTGTATGCGGTTTCGTCGTGGCTATCGGCGGTGGTACTTTGCGCGATGTCATGTTGGGAGTGACACCCTTCTGGATGACATCGCCGATGTATATCGTATGCACCTTCCTCGCCCAGGCGATGGTGATACTCTTTGCACGGTTGCTCCGGCATCTGGACAATGCTTGGTTCTTCTTCGATACGTTGGGTCTGGCGCTGTTCACGATAGCTGGAATACAGAAGACACTGGTCTGCGGACATCCGTTTTGGGTAGCCATCTCCATGGGCTGCATCACCGGATCGGCAGGCGGTGTCATCCGTGACCTGCTGCTCAATCGTCCCCCGGTGATCTTCCGGAAAGAGATCTATGCCATGGCAAGCATTCTGGGCGGCTTGGTCTACTGGCTGATGATCTCGTTGCACGTCAATGTGGCTGTCACAGTTGTGGTGGTCTTTGTCATCATCGTGACGATCAGAATCCTGGCAGTGAAATACCATCTCTCACTCCCTCTGCTCAAAGATGAGGAAAACAATGATACGGCAGAGTAGTATCTCTGCTGCGTGAATAGTTGTTTCAAGTCCATCCTCGTCTTCAGATAATCACAGTGTTTCTTTTTCTCGAAAATGTCAAAAGAAAAGATCGAAACTTTCTGCTTGATGCTTAATAATTGCCAATGATTGATGAGAAACTCGTTTTTTTTTATTACTTTTGCAAGTATAATTGAAAATCAAAGATAGATGAAACAGCTATTTTATGTCTTGTCATTCTTGGTAGTGATGTTGCTGGCTTCCTGCACGGACAGCTCGCATAGAGATTTCAACCACCTGCTTGTAGAATTGGCAGGGCAGGACGAGGAAATTTCCGGGCAGGACTGGAAGAAGATACAAAACTTTCTCCAAGCCAACCAGGATCACTTCGAGGACTTCTTTGAGGATGGCCATATAAAGGTCAGCGAGGTAGAGGCTTATATCACCGATTTCTTCGCCAAGCGCCGTCCGCCCAAGCATATCCGCTTTGTGGGCATCAATGGCGAGGCGCTGACATTCCATATCTTCGTTGAGCGTAGTGGTTCGATGATGGCCTACGACAGTCCTGATGGCGACGGCTCCTTCCGCTCGGCAATAATGGCCATGGAGAATAGCATTTCGGGCAAGGTCAAGGTAGACAGCATCGGCGACAAGGGCTATACCGACTATCGCAAGATTTTCGACGAAATGCTCAACCGCACACAGGGCAACGAGGTAAGCATCTTGGTGACCGACATGATCTACTCGGTGAAGGACATGCAGGGCGTCAATCCGCAGAAAGTCTTCAATGAGGCGCAGGAAATGGTGCGCTCGGTCTTCAAGGATGCCGTCAAAGACAAGGCCATGCTGGTGGTGCGCATGAACGGCTCGTATAATGGTCCCTATTATTCCTTCGACAATAGCGTCAAGACGTTCAATGGTCGCAGACCTTACTACATCATCGTGATCACCTCCAACAGCAATATGGAGCAGCTGACAACTGATCCCGATTATCGCACCTTCTCTGATTTCCAGAGCTTGAAAGGCTACGAGAATATGTGTCTCTTCACGGCTTCTCCTATCTACAGCCCTTATTGCTCATTCCTCTTAGGGGGTAAGGACTTGGCCGGTCATTTCCGTCCGGCTCACGGTCAGGAAGATGCTGTGACCAGTCTCACCGACGTAGAGCCTGATAAGGACAAAGGCTATGTGCAGCTGGTTTTAGCCGTAGACTTGAAAGGCATGATGATAGACGCAGACTATCTGACGGATACCAGTCATTATCAGTTGATTTCTGACGATGGCATCAAGTTGAAAGCGATACGTCCTATCGTTGCTTCTGACCGCACACCGGCCGAGAAGAAGTATCTCGGCACTGCAACCCATCTGTTCCTGCTCACCGTGCCAAAGATCACTCATGAGCAGTCGCTGAAGATACGTCTGATCAACCAGTTGCCGGTATGGACACAACGGGGATCGACAGACAACGACCTGATGCCTGACAACACTACGACGTTTGGACTGAGTCCGTTGTTGCAGGGTATCTATGGCAGTTATAGCCGCAATGCCAGTGACACACCGGCTTATTTTGAACTGAACTTGAATATTGACAACTGATTTTCATCATAAAACATTATATGAAAAATGCGATATTGCTTGGTGGCGGTTTGGTACTGACCCTGCTGTTCTTGATCTTTCCGGCCGCTGTCTACGAGTTGGGCTATTATCAAAATGAGTTTTCCAACGAGATGTACAACGAAAACCTCTATTTGATCACGGCACTGATCACGGCTGGCTGCTCATGGGGTGGGGCTGTGCTGTTCTATTATGTCATCAACAGCGTGAGTTTCAGCCGGTGGTTTCATTGGCTGATCGTGCTTGCTGCCGCGTCTGTGTTGGCTGCTGTGTGTGGCTTTGCTTATGCCAACAGCGTCTTGGACGGCCTTGGATATGATTTTGAGTCCCAGCTCTCCGGTTTCAGCGTTGTCAACTTTGTCATCGCCGCTCTTCTCTATGTGGTGGCAAGTTTCTCGATGAGATGGTGGAGCAGCAACTGCCGGCATACGCCAATACCTGAATAAAAAGAAAATATCAACACATATTTTAATAACAACATCAAAACATGCGGTTATTTCTATTCCTTACAGGCGGTACAGGTTCACGTGTGATGCGCCCTTTTATCATGCAGCTGGCGGCAGGTGTGCATCCATTGGATGAGCAGGGTCAGCCGATCGCCTTGGAAGTTATCCCGATTATTGTCGATCCACATAAAGCCAACGAAGACCTGAAGCGTACGGAAAACCTCTTGCGCTGGTACCGCAGCATCCATAAGGCACTGTATGGTGATCGCGCGGATGTGAAGAAAGGCTTCTTCTCGGCAAAGATTTCCACGCTGAGCGACATACTTCCCGGTGGCAGCAATCTGAGCGACACCTTCCTTTTCAACCTCGGAGCCGTGGAGGAGGAGAAGTTTAGCGAGTTTATCGATTTCAATACCTTGGATCCCGCCAATCAGGCACTGTGCAGCATGATGTTTTCCAAAGACCAGCTGCAGACCAAGATGGACATCGGATTCGTGGGATCACCAAACATCGGATCGATTGCACTCAATGAGTTCAAGGACTCGGAAGAGTTTAAACAGTTCTCCAATGTGTTCCGTAAGGACGACCGTGTGTTTGTGGTGTCAAGTATCTTTGGTGGTACCGGTGCCGCCGGGTATCCAATTATCGTCAAGAACATCCGCAATGCAGCCGACAATGCGGCTATCAACAACCGTGGTGATCTGAGAGATGCCCGTATCGGCGCACTCACGGTATTGCCCTATTTCAATATCCAGCAGGACAGCAACAGCCCGATATCGCGCGGCGATTTCATCTCGAAGACCAAGTCGGCCCTGTTTTATTATCACGATAATCTCACCGGACTTCGTCATGCCGGCAAAGACCTGCCGATGTCGAAAGTCAATGCTTGCTATTATCTGGGCGATGAGGTGCCCTCTAATCCTTATTACAATGATCCTGGTGACAATGGTCAGCGCAACGATGCCCACGTGGTTGAGTATGTCGGTGCTTTGGCCATCCTCGACTTCCTGGGCATTCCCGATGATGATCTGGTGACTGTCGACGGCAATGCCCAAAAGCCTATCTTTAAGGAGTATGGCCTTTCGCGTGATCTCATGCATCTGACGCTGAAGGACTTTGGTGTGCAGACCCGGTTGGCAGTCAACAAAGACCTGGCTAAGTTCTATTTGGCATACCAGTATATCACCAATCAGTTTTCTCAGGACATCGGCCGTGGCTATACCCAGGATAAGCCTGAGATACAGCGGGGCTTCTTGGCAACGAGTTTCTTCCAGACACTTACGGCCGACTTCTTCGTGGGCTATCGTCAGTGGCTCAAGGAGATGGCTTCTAATCAGCGGTCCTTTACTCCTTTCAACCTCAACACAACCCAACTGGCAGACGCTATCTGCGGTGTGGCGCCGAAGAAGAGCTTCTTCTCGGGTGAGATCAGCTATAAGACCCTGCTGAGCGCGATGAACAAATCCTCTCAGGCTGCCTCACGTCAAGGCAGGTTCGGCGATGGCGATGTCGCTTTGCGCCTGTCTACGTTGTTGGATGAGGTGCTCGATAAACTGGTAGAAGAGAAATATGATGGCATAGAATGAGTGCGTTGCGTGTGTTGGACTACAGTAGATAAGTATTAAGATGTCGAAGATATTATCCTATAATAAAAAGACAACTGGCGAAGGATGGATTCCCTTGTCCGGACAATATGGTGCTGACGAGATCAATATGATCAGTGACCCTAATGGCGGCTTGTCGGTGAAACCCCGCACAGCCATCCCTTCTCCGTTTGCACAGATGGACTTGGTGAAGAACGCTTTCCGTCGTCTGAGTGCTAATGAGCGGCTCAAAGGCGAGGTGATGGATGAGCGGCTGGTCAGCTATGCCTTGGATATTGCGCAGGTGTTTTTCAATATCAAGGAACTCAAGCATAATCTTGGCGGACAGACGGGCATGTCGGGAGTTAACGGCACACAACTCCATATCGTGGAATGGAATAAGGACAAAGAGTTGGAACTCTTGCAGACTACGCCTTCCCATCGCCTGCTGGGCGATACGCTGCAGATGTTTTTGCGGCAGGACAATGAGTCGTTCAATTTCGACCACATGGACCGCCTCTTCTTCCTGGTGTATGGCAATGAGGTGATCGGCTGCACATCGCCCGTGACCTTGTTCATGGCCACTCCCAATGCACAGCCCAATACCTGGAGCATTCCTATTGAGCAGAATGTCAATCTCTTCGATAAGGTTCGACCGCTCTACGAGCGTACCGATAAGTTTGTCCTCTGCTTGTATGCGCTCTTCACTGCCTATCCCCAACTAAAGGATTTGTGCGGTGAGGTAAACAGCTATCTGATCACTTGTTTCGGTCTGTTGCCAGCAAATATGAAGCAGACTATTCTCGCCACTATCGGCAACCCGATGGTCAAAGACGAAAACAGCAGTGAAGGTGCACGACAGTATCTCCAACATGAGTATGCCCAAATCGAGGAAGGGGTACAAGCCTTAGGCGTGCCCTTCTTCTGTCTGCGGCGTGAAGATATATTGGAGAACATTGCCCACAGCGATTTCCTTTTGATGCCTACTTTACCCCAGCCCGAGGGTGAGCTGATCCCCTTGGTGCTGCAAAACCATCTCAACGCACCGACGGACAATCCTTATCACTATATCTCCGATATTTGGGATGATACGATCACCATCCGTCCCGAAGACTATGCTGAGAGTCCGTCTCACCGTATTCTTCCGGGTACCTCTCATCCCTATCCTTGGCTGACGTCTGCTGATTTCTTCCAGCCTTCGTTGATCAAGCTCGATTATGCCTTGAACAGCGACTGCTTCTTTGACGGTTCGCTGACTCAGACCAGTCAGAATGTGGATCACTCCGGCTTCCTCTTGCCGTTGACAGATACCTATTTCAAATATTTCACGGTCGACGATCTGCAGGGAACCATCTGCGGACGTCGTCGCTTCGAGATGGTTCATTCGGTCGTTGGCGGTCAGGAGCAACTCAAGGTCATTCTGCGTCTGCCCGTTCAGAAGCAGGGGGGATATATCACCCTTGAGCGGACATATGTGCCTGCGATTGGTGTGGACTTGCACTATAATGTAGGTGCTGACGTTGGCTATTTCGTTACTGTGCCGTTTGCGCTCAGCATCTTCCCATTTATCAAGCCCGATCATATCGGCAGCTATCGGGTGCAGGTGGTGGACAGAGCCTTAGGACTGTTTGAGAACTATCAGATAGGGTTGCAATTCTTCAAGACGGGGGCTGCCTTCCAGCCGATGGAGGTGAAGAGCCGCCAACGGAGCTTGAAGAAGGAGAAACGTGTAGGTTCGGATTACTATCGTCCGTTCTCTACCTTTGATTATATCGCCGTACAGCTCTTCGATGAGCGTGGTACTTTGGCCACTCAGGGCGTGGTATGTCCGAAGTGGCCTAATTACATGGGCGGACATGACAAGTTCACCTTTGCCATTGACTTTGGTACTACCAACACCCACGTGGAGTGTATGCGCAATGGGCAGATGCCTGAGCCTCTGAAACTCGACGCCTTGGCAGCGGGGCGCTTGGTGGCGACTCTCTACAATGGAGAGCATCTGCTCTATGATGTCATCCTCAAGCAGGAGTTCCTGCCCAAGATCATCGGCACTGACTATGGCTTCCCGCTTCGCACGGTATTGTCTGAGGGTGAGCGCCTGGATGCTGAAAATATTGATGAGATCGTAGCTTTGGCCGATGCCAACATTCCTTTCATCTATGAGAAGGAAAGTATTGGTTACGGCAACCGGGTGGTGGCCAATCTGAAATGGGCCGTGATCCCGGCGACTGCCAAGCGCATCAAGAGTTTCTTGACTGAACTGGCGCTGTTGATGCGTGCCAAGGTGCTCTTGGATGGTGGTGATCTGTCAAAAGTGCGGTTGGTGTGGTTCTATCCTTTGGCCATGAAGGTGGGCAACGTCCATCGGATGGCCGACGTGTGGAGCCGTATCTTCAGAGATATTTTTGATGTCGATCCCGATGAGCGCAACCTCATTCAGATGCCGGAGTCGATAGCTCCTTACTATTTCTACCGTTGTTCGAGCAAGTTCAGAGGAGCAGCCTCTACCGTGGCTTCGATCGACATTGGCGGCGGCTCGAGCGATGTGGTGGTCTTTGACTCCAATGCCAGTCAGCCTGCGATCTTGTCATCCTTCCGCTTCGCTGCCAATGTGTTGTTTGGAGATGCCTTCTCTGATGTGCCCCAGGGCGACAGCAATCCGATGACGGTGAAGTATGTCGACTATTTCCGTCGGCTGTTTGATGCCGATGATGACCGCTATGGTGAACTCAATGGCATCCTCGATGACATCACCTCCAAGCGCAAGAGCGAGGATATCAATGCTTTCCTCTTCTCGGTGATCGACAACAAAAATATTGGCGGCAACGAAGTCTTCTCCTATGACTTGCGTCTGTCTGAGGATGGGCGCTTGAAGATTGCGTTTATCTATTTCTATTCGGCCATTATCTACTATGTGGCTTCGATGATGAAGCATAGAGGGCTCGACATGCCGCGATCAGTCATGTTCTCGGGGACTGGCTCAAAGGTGCTCGACATCGTAGGCAGTCAGCGTGACTTGGATTTGATTTCGCAGGCTATCTTTGAGCGTGTCTATGGACAGCAATATGGCGACGACGGCTTCAGCGTGGTCATGGAGCGCAACGCTCCTAAGCAGATTACTTGCCGTGGTGCGCTGATGCAAGTGCGTGACGAGAGCGGCTTTACTGCTGTCAGTCAGCTCAACAACATGCTCGACAGTTTTGACTCGCATCTGAAGTACAACTATACTGGTATCGACAAGGAGGTGCTGACCTATGCCGACATCGATGATGAGACGACGCGTGGGAAACTGGTGGATGCCGTCCGTCAGTTCAACGACTTCTTTATCGCTCTTTGCCGGGACATACATGTAGAGGACCGATTCCTGGTGGATCCGGTTGCTATGCAGCATTTCACGGAATGGGTGAACCGCGACCTCGATCATTATCTTGTCAATGGGTGGAATTTCTTTAACCGGAATGAGCCACAGCGACAGCCGACAGATGTGATTGAGGATGTCGTCTTCTTCTATCCAATCATCGGATGCATACGCAATAATCTCATTGAGAATCTGTAAGTTGGGCTGCATGTTGAATCTAATTAATCATTCAGATTGTGATGTTTTCAAAGAAAAATAATGATGCCCTTGTGGACAGCCTACAGTCTCGTGTCGAGGCGCTTGAGCAGGAGGTTGAACAACTGAAGAGTGCTGAGGCTGCTCAGAAAAAGCGGATGGCTGCCTTAGAACTTCGTCTTCAGACGTTGGAGTCGGCATGTGCTGACAGAAAAGACGTGGAGCCAGCAACAGTGCAAAGCGAGCCTCAAACTGCCAATAGGAAAGACGTGGAGAGTCTCACCGCTCACAATGAGATCAGCGAACTCTATCTTCCCGCTCCTTCTCCTGATGGTGTGTTTGAGGAAGCCAGTGCATCTAAGCAGGTGGGAAAGAGTATCTATCTGTTGAAGACGAAAGATTTGGAGAATGGCACCTTTTCCATCTTGGAGGATAAAGACTCCATTGCAACGGCTATGATTAGCGTCAGCCAATTTATCAAGCCTGTTTGTCGTATTGAAGGCGACACGCACCGCTATCCTCAGAGGGTCACTACATTGGAGGAGGGCGTCGTAAGAAAAGAGGGCAATTCGTGGCATTTGGTGGCTAAAGCCAAATTGCTGTTTGAAGATAGATGATGCTCGTAGGAGCTGGTGCTCATGGGAGATGATGTTTATTAATAGATGATGTTTATAGCCATAAATAGTCATAAGCAATAACAATATGTGGGTTAAATGTCCAAAGTGTAGATTTCGCTTCGATCAGCCGGGAGGTGATAATGGCGAAGAGATTCAGTGTGTGTGTCCGCGCTGTGGCACGCCCTTTACCTTTACAGCCAATGCGTCTGACGGCTTGTCGAAAGAAGCAGAGAAACAGAAGAATGGGGCTCATCTCCATGATGAGGCTTCCCCGTTGCATCAGTCTCAGCCAGCTTATGGCTATCAGAGCGATAGAGGAGAAACAATCATAAATGATGACGCTGGTAAGCATCAGTCATCCTCGTTTGCTTCCAATGCTCCAACTTCGCCAAGTGATGTAACGTCATACGATGCGACCACTTCGTCCAACGAGACCTCTTCCGGTTTATCTTCTTCCGACTTATCTTCTTCCGGCTTATCTTCTTCTGATTACCGTCAATCGCCTTCATATCAGGGCATTCAGGCACCTTATAACCGCTCTGATGCTTCGACGGAGAAGGTAGATATCCGTCAGGGACAGGGTAAATGGAGATTTATCCTTGGATTGCTTACTGTTATCGTCTTGGCATTTCTCTTGACTCATGAGTGCTCCGGCAATGATGATAGTTCTAAAGATTTAGGCATAGAGGAGGTGTCTGACGCTAATGTGCCGACAGAAGAAGACTTGGCGACACCTGCTTACGATGCCAGCGCGCCGGAGGAAAAAGCGCCAGCATGGATACAGGGAACGTGGAAAGTGAATACTAAATATGGTGGCATCATGGTTTCTATTCATGGTGACCGTATCACAGAAACCTCAGCAGGGGAAACCAGCCATGGCTCTTTCCACTACCAGCATCATCGCTTGTACTGTGATTTTGGAAACGGTGAGACCTTTGTCTATCGACTGGATATGAAAGCCCATCAGATAGATGCCGGTCAAGGTTTGCTGATGAAGAAGCTTGATCAATAGAAGCTTCTTCACTGCAAAGCGTAGGCAATTAATGGCTATTGTTGACAGTTCCTGTAGTTGGCAACAGTTTAAAATAACAAACTGTTGCCATTTCTATAGCTTTTAACTGTCTACTTTTCAATGATTCAATGCTGACAATATTAGCGACGAAGAGTTGTCATCTCTAATAGCTATAAACTCTCTACTTTTCAATGATGCCGATCTTCTCCCATTCGTTGATCAGTTTTTCAGCGTCAGCAAGAGCTTGGGAATAGGGTAGAGGGGTTGTATCATCGAGCTGATAGTTGTCGGTCAGTATTTTAGCGAGTGTCTCAGCCGTAAATTCTTTGTCTTGTATCTCGTTCCAAAGAAGGGCTGAACTTTCATTCATGCTGATGATGGAGCTAAAGTCTATGTTTTCCTTACCCTCAGCAACGATGAGGTTTTGGCCACATACTTTTCTGATCTTGAATCCTTTCTTAGCTTTCATATTCTTTTTATTATGATATTCTTTATATATGTAGCACTATAGCGGGATAATGCTCTTTTTGCCTTTGTCATTAGTGGTTATATCGTGCCGAAGATGGGAATCCATATCCTTCTGTAAAAACCGAGCAGGTATCTTCTTATAGGAAAGAGATGTGTCCAAATCCAAGAATAGATCTTCCATTTGTTTCCATCTGTTCTGTCGAGTTTTTCTCTCCCTTTTCGATAAAAGCCGATAACAGCTCCTTTCACATCGCTGAGTTGACAATGCTCAGTGCCGATATTTCCGTCGCCGCGCAGGGTCACGTGATCGTGATCGATGCTGATGATACGATGGAGCACATAGTGCCCGGGCGCTATCTCTGCTAAGACCGGGTCACCCACTTGGGGATGCGTAGCCTTGGTCATTAAAGCCTTGTCGCGGTTATCCTCCAAAAAGGGTCTCATAGAGAAGCCTCGCAAACGGAGCGTGATAGTATGTCCTTCATCCATCAGTTTGACGATTTCGGGCAAAATCACAGCATTTGGACATTTAATTTCTTGCATGGCCGTTGTTGATATGAATTTCTTGATAACAAATCTCTGCTGCTTCCCGATTGGGAAGGCAATGCAGCGTGTAGACGGGAATGCGCTCTATGACTTTCCCAATTGTGCTGCAGATATGGTCAAAGATGTCTGAGTCCCATTTCATGGAAGAGCAGGAGGGCAGGAAGGAGGCAAAAGCATCTATTGGAGGCAATTTCTCTATCGAGTTTGTCTTTGCTCTGTCAATGCGGGTGATAGCTCCTAATTTTGCTTTCACTTTTCTATAGCAGGGTGTCTTCCCACTCCAAGGTGAGCCATAGATGAAGGTATCCTCTCCAATGATTCTGATGATGGGATTATCGTCATTCATCAGATCACAGCCGGGTATGTAGCGTAGCCACATGCTCACTTGCGTTGACTTTCCGGTACCGCTCTTGGCAATGAAAGGGTAACCCCAGCCATTGTTTCTGACCAGGGAAGCGTGGATCAGCAAAGTGTCATGATAGCCTGCTGCAAAGGCAAAGACAAGCATCAACGCATTGTTGAGCCCAAAGTTGCGCATCGTGTAGGTGCCGTTCAATGCACATTGGCATTCAGAGAAGTCTTTGTTCGTAATCAGCAAACAACATTCGCGGCCATGGATGTCTTTGATGATATATTGATACCCACCATTGTCCAGTAGGTCTACGATGGTGTCTCCGTTGCCGGTATCAAAGGATCGGATACGTTCGCGCCGTTCTTTGGGCCAAGGCTTTGTCTGGTCATCTACCCGTAGTGAAAACAGACGGCTGCGCCCGTCCTTATGCTTTGTAAGAAAAGGGCGCAAGGATGGTAATAAATGCAAATCGTTGCCATCGTCCGAAGAGAAGTCAATGACACATTCAAAGTCAGCTACTTCAAAACAATATGAGGTGGACTTGTGGCTTACTGAAGTCGTATTTCTCACTACAGAACTTAATTGTCTTCTGGTTTGATTGCTTGGTAAGTGAAATCGCTTAATTTCAGATATTTGATGTCAAACTTACCTTTGTCAACGTATTTCTTTCTCAGACTCAGAAATTTCTTCTCAGCTTCTTTCTTTGTCAGTCCATACGAAGTGATGCAGACAGCATGCTTCCAGCCTTTTTGATCGAGATAGTCTTGGAGCTGGTAGGAATAGTTCTCCCGGCCGTAGAGAAACTTAGTCTTGGAGTCGATATATGCCGAGTCCAGTCTCTGCAACTCCGTGAAGTAGACAGTGGAGTCGTTGAAAGAGGCAGCAAATCCATATATATATATGGTCTTCGCTGTGTTGGCTGCCGAAATACCGAGTGTGGCAAACAGGGCACATACTCCCAACAAACAGCTTTTGATATTGATCTTCATATTGTTTCTTTTTGACGTGATTAACGATTCCTCAAGAACATCTGCGCGCTTCTCAAGGATATGATAGTGCAAAGTTACGAAAAAAAGGTGTATGGAGCAACTCCATACACCTTTTTTAATATATAAGAGCACATTCTGTTGGCTCATGCTCTTCTCTTAAGTTATTTGTCAGTGCCGATATTCACAGCCTTATAGTCGGTCTTGCCTGATGGCCATTCACCGGTGATGAACAGCACTGGATTCTTGCTGGTGGAGGCATCCTTGACAGCATCCTGAAGATCGGAGATGGTCTTCATCGGCTTATCGTTGACAGTCAAAATGATGAAGCCATTGCTGATACCGCCATCTTTGAAGGCTCCGTTCTTCACATCTTTGACTTGCAGACCATAGCTGATGCCTAATTGCTTCTTCAGCTCAGCGCTGACAGGAATGACCTTGGCACCGAGTACATCCAAGTCGGCGGTCTTGATCACCTTGGTATTACCTTGCATGTTCTTGACAGTGACCGTCTTGCTCATCTTCTTCTTGTTGTGAAGCCAAGAGATGGTGATCTTGTCACCAGGGTGTTTGCTGTTGATGACCTCTTGCAGTTCGGCCATCTTGGTGATGTTCTTACCATCAACACCGACGATGACATCGCCCTTCTCAATACCGGCAGCGGAAGCGGCACTGTTGTCTTCTACCTTAGCGACATATACACCGTCTACTGTGCCGAGGTCGGGGACATCTTTGTTCTGATCTTTCAGGTTGTTGATATAGTTGAGTACATCCTGGCCTTGTATGCCCAGATAAGCGCGCTGCACGGTACCGTATTTCTTCAAGTCGTCGATGACCTTTGTCATGATGGCAGTAGGAATGGCAAAACCATAGCCGGCGTATGAGCCGGTTTCCGAGAACAGCATGGCATTGATGCCGACGAGCTCACCCTTGGTGTTGACAAGAGCGCCACCCGAATTGCCTTTGTTGATAGCGGCATCGGTCTGAATGAAACTCTCTACGCCATTGGCACCGAGTGTGCGGGCTTTGGCGCTGATGATGCCGGCTGTCACCGTGTTGTTGAGTCCGAATGGATTACCCACGGCGATGACCCATTCACCGACCTTCAGATTGTCGGAGTTGCCGATTGGAAGGGTGGGGAGGTTTTTACCGTCAATCTTGATAAGTGCAAGGTCTGTGGTAGGATCCGTGCCGATGATGCGTGCGTTGAACTCTCTGTTGTCTTCGAGGGTGACCGTCAACTCGTCGGCACCGTTGACAACATGGTTGTTGGTGACGATATAGCCGTCAGGACTGATGATGACACCCGAACCGGCAGCCTCCTGCTTGGGAGTTCTGATCTGACGCTTTTGTACGCCTCCATTGCCTCCGTCGGGATTACCGAAGAATCCGAAGGGATCGAAAAAGTCAGAGAAAGGATCGCTCTGTACCTCCACGGTCTTTGTCTTGGAGTTTTGCACGTATTTGATGTAAACGACGGCAGGCAGAGCCTTCTCTGCAGCATAGGTCAAATCGACCGGTTGCCCTGCTACCTCTACCTTGTTGGTGGCTGCGGAAGCATTGGCATACTTGCCGACGGGTAGGGTCAATGCCATGGAGCAAAGTCCTACGAGCAAATAACTGGAATACTTTTTCATTCTTTCTTTATTTTATGTTTATAATTTATATGATCTTTATTTCCACTTGGTATCTTTGTTTCACTTTGTTATCAGTTCCTCTTTATTTCTGACAGCGAACTGACATTCTTTGTAGAAACACTTGCAAATATAGCATCAAAAGATGAATGACTGTCATTTTGTCTTATTACTTTATCTGACTTTAACACATTCTTTTTTGCACTTAACTGCTATTAAGTAGAATAAAAGTTGATTTTACATTCCTTTAAAAACTTACAAAATATTAATCAGCCAGTTGGCTGTTTGGGGATTATTTATTACTTTTGCAAGATGTAAGGCAGTGCTCCGGCTCGTCGCTGGCATCGCTTCAGATGCGAGAGGAAAGTCCGGGCAGCATAGGACACCTCACTTCCGAAAATAGAAGCTATTGGCAACAGTAGGTGTAGGCAGAAGAAAATGACCGCCGCTCCTCGTGGGCGGTAAGGGTGAGAAGGTGGTGTAAGAGACCACCAGCCGGCGGGTGATCGTCGGGCTGTGCCGTCTGAGGGCTGCAAGTTCATGTAAACTATCGTCATGTCAGGGTCGTCCGCCCGATGCTACTTTGATGGCAACGATAGAGGGTAGAACGCTTGAGTGATGGGGTGACTCATCATCTAGATAAATGACAGAGCACCGTCTCTTCCTGAGAACTGACGGCTACGGAACCCGGCTTATCAGAGCACTGTCTTACTTTTTTTTGTTATCGCTATACAATATAAGGAGGGAAAAAAGGTTATCTTTGTCGGAGATATTACCTTGAGCAGAGATAGGTTTTTCAAGCATCGACTTAATTAATTATTATTCGCATCTATGAAGGATTTAGAGCTTAATATACTTAACGATTATGAGCATCGGATTGCTCGCATTATTGAACACTACGGTGACGAGGAAAAGTTTCCCCGGATGGAACAATATGGCGTAGTGCGTGATGAGCTGGACAGTTTTCTGTCGGCTTATCAGGATATTCTTGACAGTGAGGGTACCCAACGACAGCAGCTGACGGTTTATGGGATTATTGCCGTATTACCTGTGCTAGTGTTGAGCGCGTTTCCTGAGGAGAGCTTGCCTTGGGGCAACAAGTCGCTGTTCGTGGGTATTGGTATCGGACTGTTATTGGCACTTATGGCTAAAGGAGTGCGGATGTTGGTGACACGTTATCGCCTGTCGCAGTTGAGGAGAGAGCAGAAGGCTTATGCACAATATGCAGATGCGGTAGACCAATACTTAATGGCCAAAACAATGTAAATATGTAATATTAAACATTATATGAATACTTAATGACTAAAACTATATGAAAGACTTACAGTTGCCGGATTTTATGAAGTACAGCGACAAATACTCAGCTTCAGGTTTTGTCGAGAAGATCTCTCATATCGCCAAGCGGGCAGGAGCCAAGCTTGTCTATGCTGCGCTCATTCTTTACTACACGCTTCAGAGCAAGGATGTCCCATTGAAGGACAAGGCGATTATCATTGGCGCGTTGGGCTATCTGATCAGTCCTTTTGATGTTATCCCCGATGCAATACCTATCGCTGGATTGGGCGATGATGTGGCAGTATTGTTGTATGTGTTACGCAAAATCAAGGGTGACCTTACCGACGATGTGAAGAAGCGCGCTTACGACAAGCTGTCGAAATGGTTTGATGAGGACGAGATTGAAGAGGCCAATCATCTCTGGGACGATGCCGACCAATAAAAAATACTCTTCCGTTTGCAAAGGATTCTCATTTATGTTTAGTAACTTTGCACTCGTATTTAGGAGTATAGAATTGGAGGATTGAGATCAGAGTGATGCTGAGAAGAAAGATCATACCATTCATTGTGAGACGGAGAGTCTATATTGCGGTGATTCTCCCCTTGATGTTGTTGTTTTGGCTTACCTGCATGGCATTGCCAGCTACGGAAAACGACATGCGCAAGTCTGTCTGTATGTTGGACGGTACAGTTACGCTTTGCTTGAGTGATGGCCGCCATGTTGCTGACTTACAAGTGTATCCAGTCCATCAGCAAGGTGTGTGGATCAATCGTCATTGGTGGTGGCCCAGTTGTGATGGTCGTGTGTTGACATTGCTTCCTTTTCCTTCTTCTCATTTTGCAAAGGTGCAGCCTGACACTGCTTTGAAGCGTCAGCGCGATTCCTTGTCCGTGGCGCTGCATCGCGCTACGATGGTCAGAAAAGAGTTGGAATACTATCTCCGTTGCCATAATGTTCAGGATGAGGGCTACAACCGCATCGCTGCTTACAGCGCATGGCAGGTGCACCAACTTGACTCTTTGAAGAGTTTAAGTGCGGCGACAAACAAGTTGGGGTGGCGTCATTTGACATTCCTCTATAAATGCCGTTTCTCTGTGTCTTGGTACAATGATAAGGGACAGCTGCATCGTCGCTCTTGTCGTCTGCTGCGCATTCCGTCAGACAGCATCGCTCTTCCTGTCATTGTTCATACCGACAAGGCAGTCATCCCTTGGGGATGCCGGGCGGTGAAAAACGTGCCTTGGGGAGTGTCCCGTCATAAAGAGGTGATCACCGTCACGCTGTCGCCTGCAGACAACCGACGGAAAGACCATACGATTCTAACCCGCGGTGATTATGACCGTGGGCAGAAGATAGGGGTGGCTCATGCTTTTGCCCAGCCGGGTACTGCCGTCTTTACGCTTCATGGCCGTTTTGTGGGATTAGTAGATAAGGAGGGCTCGCTATGAAATCTTCTTTGAGCTATATCCTTTCTGCTTTTCTTTTCATGCCGTTATTGGCTCTTCTGTTCAACGGTTGTACTGTGAAGACCAATGACGTATCCAAAATATCTTGGCAGAGCAAAACCTATCAGGGACAGACCCTCCATGGCAAGCCTGATGGCTTGGGTACGCTTTCGGATGGAGACTCCATAATATATAGTGGTATATGGAAGAATGGATTGCGCCAAGGCAAGGGCTGGACTTTGGACTCATTAGGAAATCGAATTGACGGTGTATGGAACCATGACACACTGACGAGTGGCGTGCGTAGGGATTCTACCGGACTTTATAAGGGTGACTTTAACCGTCAGCTGCTGGCCAATGGCTATGGCACACTGATCGATAACCAAGGCACGCTATATGAAGGCTTTTGGCAAAAGGGCAGTCGCAGAGGCTTCGGCTTTTCCAGTCAGCATCGTTTTTTCAGAGTAGGAGAGTGGAAGGACGACGTGTATAAAGGAGAGCGCTTGAACTATAATTCTTCACGGCTCTATGGAATCGACCTGTCGAAATATCAGCATGTGAAAGGAAAGCATCGCTATAGTATCGACTGGTCACGACTGCGTATTACCCATTTAGGCACCTTGTCGAAGAAAAATGTGAGTGGACACGTGAACTATAAAATCTCGTTTATCTTCATCAAGTCCACCGAAGGCAGCTCTATGCTGAATCCTTACTACCTTTCGGATTATGCCGCTTCACGTAAGCATGGCTATCCTACGGGTACCTACCACTATTTCACGCATCGCTCGTCTGGCAGTCAGCAGGCTGCCTTTTTCTTGTCAAACAGCCGTGTGGCACAGAATGACTTGCCGCCGGTGCTTGACTTGGAGTTGCTGCCCAGTCAAATACGTAAGATGGGTGGTGTGACAATCATGTGGCAAAATGTGAGAGCATGGCTTCGCACGGTAGAGCATCGCACGGGCAAAAGGCCGATTCTCTACATCAGCCAGACGTTTGTCAACCGCTATCTCGACTCGGCTCCGGACATCAAACATACCTATCCAATTTGGATCGCTCGCTACGGGGAATATAAGCCGGACATTAAGTTGAAGATTTGGCAGTTGGCACCCGATGGACGGGTCGATGGTATTCACGGTGCGGTAGATATTAACGTGTTTAATGGCTATAAAATTGAATTTTAATAGAATTTCCTTTCATTTTGATTGATTTTTATTCAAATATAGTATCAATTCAAAGAAAAATTACTATATTTGCAACAAGTTTAATCAATAAAGGGAATTATATGTTGGATATCGAAATGGTGAAGCAGTTCTACGCTGCTTATTCTTCCAAGATTTCTACGGTAAGAGGGACGTTGAAAAGACCGTTGACCTATGCCGAAAAAATACTCTTCACTCATCTTTATGATGAAGCATCGTTGAAGCCATTGAAGCGTGGTGTTGATTATGCCGATTTCCGTCCTAATCGTGTGGCGATGCAAGATGCTACGGCTCAGATGGCCTTGTTGCAATTTATGAATGCGGGAAGAGAGCATGTCGCTGTGCCCGCCTCAGTTCATTGCGACCACCTCATCCGTGCTGACGAAGGTGCTAAGGACGATCTCGGCGTCGCTCGTAAAGAGAATCAAGAGGTATATGATTTCCTTCGGTCTGCATCCAAGAAATATGGCATTGGCTTTTGGGGGCCAGGTGCAGGCATTATCCATCAAGTAGTATTGGAAAACTATGCATTCCCGGGCGGCATGATGATCGGCACTGATTCTCATACGCCCAATGCAGGAGGTTTGGGCATGGCTGCTATCGGCGTAGGTGGCGCTGATGCCGTAGATGTTCTCACTGGTCAGCCTTGGGAGCTGCGTATGCCTCGTATCATTGGCGTTCATCTTCATGGACAGCTTCAAGGATGGGCAGCACCCAAAGATGTCATACTGACGATTCTTGGACTGCTGACGACCAAAGGCGGTACCAATGCAGTTATGGAGTATTTCGGTGAAGGCACCAAGAGTTTGTCTACCACAGGTAAGGCCACCATCTGCAACATGGGAGCAGAATTAGGTGCAACCTGCTCTTTATTCCCTTACGATGACAACGCCGATGAGTATCTCTGTCAGACTGGTCGTGAGCAGGTGGCTACGATGGCGCGGCAGAATGCAGCAGATCTCAGAGCTGACGTTGATGTTGAGCTTCATCCCGAGATGTATTACGATCAGGTCATCGACCTCGATCTTTCCAAGATAGAGCCCCACCTCAATGGTCCCTTCACGCCGGATGCTGCCACACCGATCTCCCAGATGCGTGAGAAAGGTCCGGCCAACGATTATCCGATGAACGTAGAGGTTGCGCTGATTGGCTCCTGCACCAACTCATCCTATCAAGACTTGTCGCGTGCCGCTTCTGTTGCCCGTCAGGCTCTGGCATTGCATCTGAAGGTAAAGGCGCAACTTATTGTTTGCCCTGGCTCGGAGCAGATCCGTTGTACGGCCGAACGTGATGGCATCTTGGATGATTTCCGTGCCATTGGTGCTGTGGTCATGGCCAATGCGTGTGGCCCGTGTATCGGTCAGTGGAAACGACATACCGACGACAATACTCGAAAGAATGCCATCGTCACCTCTTTCAATCGTAATTTCCGTCGCCGTGCTGACGGCAACCCCAATACTTATGCTTTTATAGGCTCACCTGAGATGACTGTGGCTTTGGCCTTAGCCGGTAAGCTGGACTTCAATCCTGCTACAGACAGTCTGACTAATGAAGAAGGTAAGGAGGTAATGCTCAAGGAGCCCCAGGGCTTTGTCTTCCCACCCCAGGGCTTTACTTGTGGAAAAGAAGGAGATGCCATCACCATATTGGAGCAGGATGGTCTTTTCGTTCCTCCAACGGATCAGCATACCGATGCACCGGTCGTCATCGCTCCCGATTCCAAGCGTCTGCAACGGCTGGAGCCTTTCGCTGCTTGGGATGGAAACGACTTGCTGGATATGCCGTTGTTGATCAAGGTAAAAGGCAAGTGCACGACTGACCATATTTCAATGGCTGGTCCTTGGCTTCGTTTCCGTGGTCATCTCCAAAACATCTCCGACAATCTGCTGATGGGAGCAGTGAATGCCTTCAACGGTGAGAGCAACAATGTGAAAGATCAAATCGACGGCCAGTATAAAGCAGTCTCCGCCGCCGCGAAAGACTATAAAGCCCACAACATGGGCAGCATCATCGTGGCTGAGGACAACTATGGCGAGGGCTCTTCGCGTGAGCATGCAGCTATGGAGCCTCGTTTCCTCAACGTCAAGGTGGTGTTGGCAAAGAGCTTCGCCCGTATCCATGAGACAAACTTAAAGAAGCAGGGTATGCTTGCGCTGACATTTGCCAATAAGGATGACTATGACAAGGTACAGGAGGATGACCGCATCTCTGTGACCGGTTTGAAAACGTTCGCTCCCGGCGAGTCTTTGACTGTCACTTTGACGCATAAGGATGGGTCGAACGACAGTTTTGAGGCTCTTCACACTTATAATCAAATTCAAATCGAGTGGTTCAAGGCTGGCTCGGCTTTGAACAACCTTTTAAGATCATAAACAGGATACAATTATGAATATCAGCAAACAAAACGGGGCACTCGTAGTACCCGATCAGCCGACTATCCCCTTCATTGAAGGAGATGGCGTCGGCAAAGAGATATCACCCATCATGCGCGCAACCGTGGATGCCGCGGTGGAGAAATGCTATGGCGGTAAGCGTAAGATCGAATGGAGAGAAGTGCTCGCCGGTGGCAAAGCTCACGAGCAGACCGGTGAATGGCTGCCTCAGGCCACGATGGATGCTTTCCGTGAGTGTCTTGTGGGTATCAAAGGCCCTCTGATGACTCCTGTAGGAGGTGGTATTCGTAGTTTGAATGTAGCGCTCCGTCAAGGTCTTGACCTTTATGTCTGCCAGCGTCCTGTACATTGGTTCGAAGGTATCGAGAGTCCTGTAAAGCATCCCGAGAAGGTAGATATGTGCATCTTCCGCGAGAACACCGAGGATATTTATGCTGGTATCGAGTGGGAAGCAGGATCAGATGATGCCCGTAAGTTCTATCGCTTCCTCCATGATGAGATGGGCGTCACGAAAGTACGTTTTCCTGAGACCTCAGGCTTTGGCGTCAAGCCCGTCAGCCGTGAGGGTTCAGAGCGTCTTGTCCGTGCAGCCATAGAATATGCCTTGTCCCACAATCTTCCGTCCGTGACATTGGTCCATAAAGGCAATATCATGAAGTTCACTGAAGGTGGATTCAAGAAATGGGCTTACGAGTTGGCTGAGCGCGAGTATGGCGATGCGCTGAAGTCCGGTCGTCTGGTGATGAAGGACTGCATCTGTGATGCCTTTTTGCAAAACGCTCTGCTGAAGCCGCAGGATTACAGCGTCATCGCTACGATGAATCTCAATGGCGACTATGTCTCTGACATGTTGGCGGCTCAGGTGGGCGGCATTGGCATTGCCCCCGGTGGCAATATCAATTATCAGACGGGTCATGCTATCTTTGAAGCTACCCACGGCATCGCTCCCGACATAGCAGGAAAGAATATCGTCAATCCGTCGAGCATCCTGCTTTCTGCCGTGATGATGCTCGACTATATCGGATGGAAAGAAGCCGGACAGGCCATCGATCAGAGTTTGGCCGAGCTTTACCGCCACCATACGGCCACGGCCGACCTTGCGCGGATGATGACTGACGGAAAGTCGTTGGGCACAAGAGAATTTGGTGACGCTGTCATCAAGGGTATTTTGAAGTAAGCTAAAAGTTACGGTGTTATGAGAAAGGAATATCTGATATATAAGTTGAGCGATGAGGTGAAGAACTCTTGCAAGATCCCTCGCGAGGCTTTTACTAAATATGGTGTGAAGCGCGGATTGCGCAATGAGGACGGCACCGGTGTTCTTGTCGGTCTGACCAATATCGGTAATGTTGTTGGCTATGAGCGCAATGACGACGGTTCGCTGCGTCCTTGTCCGGGCCGGCTCTATTATCGTGGCTATGAGCTTGACGATCTTGTCACTCCTTTGCTGAAAGAGAAACGCTTTGGCTTTGAGGAAATTGCTTATCTGCTTCTCTCCGGCAATCTGCCCGACGAGGAGGAGTTGACGGCTTTCCGCGAGCTGATCAATGAAAATATGCCGCTCGACCATCGTACGATTGTGCACATCATCGACTTGGAAGGCAGCAACATCATGAACATCCTGGCCCGTTGTGTGTTGGAGATGTACACCTTTGACCCCAATCCCGATGACATCTCACGCGACAATCTCATGCGACAGTCGATAGAGCTCATTGCCAAGTTCCCGACGATCATCGCCTACGCTTACAACATCTATCGCCACTCCATGCAGGGCAGCAGTCTGAATATACGCCATCCGCGTGAGAACATGACAATCGCAGAGAACTTCCTTTATATGCTTAAGGACGAGGACTTCACTGAGCTCGACGCGCGTATGCTCGACTTGTTGCTCATCATCCAGGCAGAGCACGGCGGTGGTAACAACTCCACGTTCACGGTGCGCGTGACCTCTTCAACGCGTACCGACACATATTCCAGCATTGCCGCGGGAATAGGCTCTCTCAAAGGACCTCTGCATGGTGGCGCCAATATCAAGGCAATCAATATGTTCCATCATCTCAAGGAGCAGATCTCTGACTGGACCAACATCGACGAGATCGATACCTATCTCAATCGTATGCTTAACAAGGAGGCTTACGATAAGACCGGTTTGGTTTATGGTATCGGTCATGCCGTGTACACAATGAGCGACCCGAGAGCAGTGGAGCTGAAGAAGTTGGCCGGTGAGCTGGCCAAGGAAAAGGGCATGGTCAAGGAGTATAACTTCTTGAAGCTCATCGAGCAGGAGGGTGTAAAGTGTGTCTCTACTTTCCGCAAGACCACAAAGCCAATCTGTGCCAACCTCGACTTCTACAGTGGTTTCATCTATGAGATGATCGGTCTTCCACAGGAGATCTATACGCCTATCTTTGCTATGGCACGTATTGTCGGCTGGACTGCTCACCGTATTGAGGAACTGAATTTTGAAGGCCGCCGTATCATCCGTCCTGCCTACAAGAATATCTTGGAGCAGAAAAGCTATGTGCCTATCAAGGACAGATAACTTTGGTAACTTAATAATTCTTAAATGTTAAGTTTAGGAAGCCGTAGACATACAGCGTCTTAGAAAAATGTAGTACCTTTGCATCCGCTTCTACGAGTTAGGAGTATGATACAAACAATTAATAGTTTATACAAAACAAAATGGCAACAAAAATCAGATTACAGCGCGGTGGTCGCAAGGGCTATGCTTTCTATAGCATTGTGATCGCTGATGTAAGAGCACCACGTGATGGTAAGTTTACAGAGAAGATCGGTACTTTCAACCCGAACACCAATCCTGCAACCGTAGATTTGAAATTCGACCGTGCTTTGTACTGGGTAGAGGCCGGTGCACAGCCAACAGACACAGTTCGCAACATCCTCAAGGGTGAGGGCGTCTACATGATGAAGCACCTGCGCGGTGGCGTAAAGAAGGGCGCTTTCGACGAGGCTGCTTGCCAGCAGAAGTTCGACGCTTGGAAAGCTGCTAAGGAGCAGAAGCTGAACGCTGTTCGCAGCGCTGAGACCAAGAGCCGTCAGGACGCAGCTGCCAAGGAGTTGGAGGCTGAGAAGAAGGTGAACGAGGCTATTGCCAAGAAAGTGGCTGACAAGAAGGCCGCTGAGGCTGCTGCTAAGGCAGAGGCTGAGGCTGCAAAGGCCGCTGAGGCTGCTCAGGCTGAGGCTCCCGCTGAGGAGGCTCCTGCTGAGGCTTAATCCTCACTTTTCTTTCAAAGAAATAATCAAAGGATGTATTGCTTATTGCAGTGCATCCTTTTTTTATGCCTTTTTGTTTGCGTGGCATGTTTTTTGTAGTTATACTAATTAAAAACAGGAGGATTAGATTATGGCATTTATTGATTATTACAAGATTCTTGGCGTCGACAAGGATATCCCTCAGAAGGATGTCCGTCGGGCATATTTGAAGCGTGCAAAACAGTTTCATCCGGACTTGCATCCTGATGATCCAAAGGCAAAAGCAAAGTTCCAGGCACTCAACGAAGCTTACGAGGTGATCAATGATCCAGAGAAGCGTAAGAAATACGATCAGTTTGGTGAGCACTGGAAAGAGGCTGATGCTTTCAATGGAGCCGGTGGCGCAGGAGGTAATGGCGGAAGCTCGTTCCATTGGAGTTCAGGTGGAGGATCACCCTTCGACAATTTCGATTTCTCGCAATTTGGCGGTGGTGGAGGCTTCTCCAGTTTCTTCGAAGATCTTTTTGGCAATATGGGCAGTTCTCGTTCGTCAGCGGGTGGCAGTAGAATGCGGACAAGCAATGGCGAGATGAATGCCAATGTCTATATCGATCTCTACACGGCGTTGCTCGGTGGAGAGATCGTCATTCAGCTCAATAATGGCAAGAAAATCAAACTGAGAGTAAAGCCAGAAACGCAAAACGACACGAAGGTGCGCGTACGTAACCAAGGCTATGACAGAGGTGACGGCACATACGGCGACCTGATTATCACCTACAAAGTGAAGTTGCCGACAAATCTCAACGATAGGCAAAAGGATTTGCTCCGTCAGATGCAGATGGCACAATAAACAAAGGATGCCATTGGGCACATCTCTTTCATAGAATAAACATTTCATTCAAGCAGTTTCTATCTAATGGTAGGAGCTGCTTTTTTGTTTTCAAATCGTGGCTGACCGTTGAGAGTGAGAGAAATAGAGTCGTTTTACGCCATTCTCTTTGTATTGAAGGCTCGATAAGACAGAATGATTCTCAGGCATTTCGATTTTTTCTAAAGTAACTTTTGAGGGCTCGTTTTTTTTTAGTAACTTTGCATCATATTATCAATACACGGAAACATAAAATCATTATATAATGAAGATTTCTTATAAATGGCTCAAGGAATATGTTGATTTCGACCTGACGCCACAGGAGACAGCGGACGCGCTTACTTCTACAGGTTTGGAAGTTGACGCCTTGGAGGAAGTTCAGGCAATCAAAGGAGGATTGAAAGGACTTTATGTCGGTAAGGTGCTGACTTGTGAGATGCACCCCAATAGCGACCACTTGCATATCACTACGGTGGATCTCGGCAAGGGCGAGCCCCAGCAGATTGTCTGTGGAGCACCCAATGTGGCAGCCGGGCAGAAAGTCATCGTGGCTGACCTCGGCTGCGTGCTCTATGATGGCGACAAAGAGTTCACCATCAAGAAATCAAAGCTTCGTGGCGTGGAGAGCTACGGCATGATCTGTGCCGAGGATGAGATCGGAGTGGGTACCGACCACGCCGGCATCATCGTGCTTCCTGATGACGCTGTCGTCGGCACACCCGCAGCAGAATACTATCACCTTGAGAGCGATTGGGTGATCGACATTGACATCACTGCCAACCGTGCTGACGCTCTCAGCCATTATGGCGTAGCCCGTGACTTGTATGCATGGCTCATCCAGCGTGGATATAAGACCAGCCTGCACCGTCCCGATTGTTCACGTTTTCATGTCGACAACAACGACTTGCCTATTGAGGTGGATATTGAGAATCATGAGGCCTGCAAGCGCTATGCTTGTCTGAGCATCACGGACTGCGATGTCAAGGAGAGTCCTAAATGGCTTCAGGACAAGCTGACGGTTATCGGTCTCCGCCCAATCAACAACATCGTGGACATCACCAATTATATTATGATGGCTTATGGTCAGCCGATGCACTGCTTTGATGCCGACATGGTCAAGGGCCATAAGATTGTGGTACGTACGCAGCCCGAAGGCACAGAGTTCATCACGCTCGACGGTCAGAAACACATCTTGGGCGAACACGACCTCAGCATCTGCAATGCCGAGGAGCCGATGTGCATCGCTGGTGTCTTTGGCGGCAAGGGAAGCGGTACCTATGAGACGACGAAGAATGTGGTCTTGGAAAGCGCTTATTTCCATCCGACATGGATCCGCAAGAGTGCCCGCCGTCATGGATTGAGCACAGATGCCAGCTTCCGTTTTGAACGTGGCATCGATCCCAATGGCACCATCTACGCTTTGAAACAGGCTGCCATTCTCTGTCAGGAATTGGCTGGCGGCAAGGTATCGATGCAGATCAACGATGTCTATCCGGATCCATTACCCGACTTTAAAGTAAATCTGAAATACGAATATTGCGACAGACTGATTGGTAAGCAGTTAGGTCATGATACCATCAAGAGCGTTGTCAAGAGCTTGGAGATGCGTATCGACCATGAGGATGAAGAGGGACTTGAGCTCACCGTACCGGCTTATCGCGTGGACGTGCAGCGTCCTTGCGATGTCGTTGAGGATATCCTCCGCATATATGGTTACAACAACGTGGAGATTCCTACTCAGTTGAAGTCTTCGCTGACTGTTGCCGGTGAGGAGGATAAGGACCATCGGTTGGAGAATATCATCAGCGAGCAGCTCGTGGGTTGCGGCTTCAATGAGATTCTCAACAACTCTCTGACCAAGACCGCATATTATCAGTCTAATGAGCTCAATGCCTATCCTTGGGAAAAGACGGTGAAGATCATGAATCCGCTCAGCACCGACTTGGGTGTGATGCGTCAGACGCTGCTCTTTGGCGGTTTGGAGTCGCTGGCCCGCAATATCAACCGCAAGGCCAAGAATCTTCGCTTCTTCGAGGTGGGCAATGTCTATGGCTACTCCGCTGAGAAGAATACCCCCGAGGCTCCTATCAAGGCCTATTCCCAAGACTATCATTTAGCTCTTTGGCTGACCGGTAAATTTGTTGAGGGCTCTTGGGCACATGCCGATGAGGACACCTCTGTCTTCCAGTTGAAGGCTTATGTCTACAACATCCTGAAGCGCGCCGGCGTAGCTTCGCACATGCTTGTCGAGGCTCACAGCGAGAACAACATCTTCTCAGAAGGCATCGCACTCAACAACCGTGCAGGCAAGACGCTCGTCAACTACGGTAAGCTCACCCACAAGGTGCTGGCACCGCAGGGCATTGATCAGGACGTCTTCTATGCTGAGTTTGATTGGACCGGCATCCTCAAGGCTATCAAGAAGAACAAGGTAGAGTTCAAGGAACTCAGCAAATATCCTTCTGTCAGCCGTGACCTGGCTCTGTTGGTTGACGACAACGTGGAGTTTGCGCAGATCGAGCAGATCGCTTACCAAAGTGAGAAGAAGCTTCTGAAGCGTGTCGAGCTCTTCGATGTCTACCAAGGCAAGAACCTGCCGAATGGCAAGAAGAGCTATGCCGTCAACTTCATCCTTGAGGACGAGGAGAAGACTTTGAACGACAAGCAGATCGATGCGATCATGAAGAAGCTGATCCACAACCTCACCACAAAGCTCGGCGCAGAGCTGCGATAGGGTGGTGACGACCCTGTAAAGCGTAAAGCAAAATAGAGAATCAAAAATAATATAGTTAAAGATTTAAGCTACGAGATTAGCTACATTACTTTTCAATTATGGGAAGAGCATTTGAATACCGTAAAGCTACAAAGCTGAAAAGATGGGGCCACATGGCCCGTACGTTTACCAAGTTGGGCAAGCAGATTGCCATTGCAGTCAAGGCCGGTGGTCCTGAGCCGGAGAACAACCCGACGCTGCGTGCCATCATCGCCACTTGCAAGCGCGAGAACATGCCCAAGGACAATATCGAGCGTGCTATCAAAAACGCAATGGGCAAAGACCAGAGCGACTATAAAGAGGTCTCCTACGAAGGATATGGTCCTCACGGAATCGCTGTCTTTGTAGACACTCTGACAGACAACACGACCCGTACGGTTGCTGACGTGCGTTCAGTATTCAATAAGTTCAATGGCAACTTGGGTACACAAGGCTCCTTGAGCTTCTTATTTGACCACAAGTGTGTGTTCACTTTCAAGAAGAAGGACGATACCAATATGGATGATCTGATTCTGGAATTGATCGACTTCGGAGTGGACGACGACTACGACGAGGATGATGAGTCAGGTGAGATCACCATCTATGGCGAGCCTACGAGCTTTGGCGACATTCAGAAGTACTTGGAGGAGAACGGCTTCGAGATCACCAGCGCTGAGTTCACCCGCATTCCTAACGATTTGAAGGATGTCACTCCCGAGCAGCGTGAGACAATCGACAAGATGGTTGAGCGTCTTGAGGAATTCGACGACGTACAAAATGTCTATACAAATATGAAGCCTGAGGAGACTGCAGAGGATGCAGAATAATTTGTTGTGGGCGACGAAGCACATTAACTTGGTGATGTCTCCGTAGACCTCACGTTTCATCATAAAAAGGGAGAGCAGGAATTTTCTTGCTCTCCCTTTTCTTATGTGGATTTATGGTGACTGGGTATTTGGCTTTTAGTTGTTGTATTTGATATGGATGGTGATCCAATACACCAGTGCATTAGTTTGTATAGTCTGGTGTAAAAATTGTAGTTTGATGTTGGTCAAACGAACGTTGGGCGATTGGTCAAACGAATGTTAGGCGATTGGTCAAACGAACGTTGGACGATAGGTCAAACGAACGTTTGACTATCAAAAAATTGCCTTCTTACAGGGAAAAACGCACATTAAAATCCAGTGTCTTTGTTGCTTAGGTAAATCAAAAAGCGGTATGATCATAAAATAAAAAGCATAATGTTATTTATTTAATATGCTGTAAATAAATCGTTTAAATGTTTCTGTAAGTCAATTATTTTTTAGTATATTTGTGGTACGTTACAAAGGTATAAATATGGACAATAACTGCATTAATAACCACGAAAATTTGCTGAGCATCTCACGCGCAATTGCCAGTCACGACAAAAGAATTGACAGATGTAAGAAGCACGACGCAACGACTATAGTTTTCATTACGCTCTGCGCCGTTCTTTGCGGATATAAGACGTGGAACGAGATTGCCGATTATGGCTTCTATAAGAAGAGTCTTATGGAGTATTATCTTGGTCCTTTGGATTCAGTGCCATCGCATGATACGATTTCCAGATTCTTCAAGATTTTAAAGCCAGAATACTTTGAAGCGGAATACCGAGAATGGATAGAAAGGGTGTTGCGTAAGCGCAAGCCTGACACAGGAAAGCCGGATGTTATAGCCGTGGATGGGAAGGAGATACGTATCGCCAGTGAGCCCGGGGCGCCCGTGCGGATTCTCAGTGCTTTCTTTACGGATCAAGGCATTTCCCTCGGACAGGAGATCATTGGGGAGAAAACAAATGAAATACCTGCCATGCAGGAACTTGTGTCAAAGTTGGACATAAAAGGATGCCTGGTAACCGCTGATGCCCTTAATTGCCAGAAGAAGACTTGTCAGGCCATTGTGGGCTCCAAAGGCGACTATCTGCTGTTCGCCAAGTCTAACCAACCGAAGCTGATGGAGGCTATCAAGGATCGCGTAGACTACACTCTTGTTCACCCACGGAATAACACAAGTAGAGCCGAATCAGAGGACAGGAAGCATAGTCGCGAGACGCACAGAGTATGCATTGCCATAGGAGAGCCTCTGTATCTAGGCAGACAGCGTGAGGAATGGACTGGAATTAAAAGCTTTGGCGCGATTATCAGCGAAAACGAAAGTGGAAATGAGACGAGGTATTTCATCTCGTCCATGGAAATGGATGCTGAGTTCTTTCTTGAGGCAGCAAGAAGGCACTGGGGAATAGAGAACGGATTGTATTGGAGACTTGATGTCGACTTCGACGAGGACAGCACCCGAAAGAAAAAGAATGCTGCTAAAAACTTCTCTCTGATATTAAAGATGGCCATTGACATTCTCTCGTTGGACAAAAGCAAAAAGCCATTCTCAAGAAAGAGAATGAGAATGGCTATGGATGAGGAGTATTTCAAGTCAATACTGAAGATTCCTTACACTGATTTATAATGAGTTTTCCCTAGATTTTTTAGTGTAACAATTGCAATAAGCATTGATATCTGTCCATTTCATGTCCTGCCCATTAACAAAGGAGTTGTTTTGAATCTGTGAATCAACGAAACACCTAATTTGTCTGTTTTCATTCGGAAGGATCAAAAAAAATCCGCAACACTGTTTAGGTGTTGCGGAGAAGTCAAAGGAGAAACTTTATTTCTCAAAGACGTTACGTCGGATCTTTGTAAGGTATGCTTTCATGCCCTTGGCGTCTTTCTCGTCAATGATATGAAGCAGTTCCTTCATCTCTTTACAGATGTTTTCTACCTGATCATGGGTATAGGGGTTGAAGAGTATTTCCTGCAAAAGGTAGTCATCTTCTGACAGGACTCCTCTCGCTATATTCATGTGTCGCTTGAATGTTGTTCCCGGTGCGTCTTGGTGCTTCATGACAGCTGCGAACACGAAGGTAGACACAAAGGGAATACTGAGTGAGTAAGCGACAGTCTTGTCATGCTCCTCAAAGGTGTACTCATAGATGTGCAAGCCAAGTCCCCGATAGAGATCTTTGAAGAAGATGCGTCCCATGTAATCGCCTTCAGAGATGATGATAGCGTTTTCCTCAGACAACTGATTGAGATTGGCAAACGTAGGGCCAAACATTGGGTGTGTAGAGACAAAGGGGTGTCCGGCTTGCTCATAGAACTCTTTGAGGTGAGTTTTGACGGAAGCGATGTCAGAGATAATGCAATCGGCGGGCAGATAGGGGAGAATCTCCTCAAAAGCAGGGATCGTATATTTGACGGTCACTGCGTTGATGACCAGTTGAGGTGCAAAGTCCTTCACCTCGTCCAGTGTGGTAAAGCGTTGGCAATTATATGTGAAGCGCAGTCTTCTCGGGTCTTTCTCGAAGACACCCACTTCATGGTCGAAGCTGAGCAGGTCGATGAAGAAAGATCCCATCTTTCCTGCACCCATGATAAGAATCTTCATTTTTGTCTGTGTAAGAATATCTATTGATTGATGACGGGCAATGACTCCAAGGTACATTGCCCGTCATATAAAGAGTTTACTGGTTGATAATTTCCATTTGCTGGCGGACACTCTCCTGATGGATGAGCTCAAAGACATGTGCAGCGCACTCTGGATCTATGCCGCACAAGCTGGCCTGTGCTCCACGCTTCTCAAGGATCTCGTTGTAGCGGTTGGCCTGGAACACGGTCATGTTGTGCTCCTTCTTGTACTGACCGATTTCACGGCACACGCGCATACGCTTTGAGATGAGTTCCATGAGCTGGTTGTCAAGCTCATCAATCTGACGACGGAGCTGGTTGATGCCTTCTGTGGTCACTGTCTCGTCACGCACAACCAGAAGGCTGAGGATGTAATCCAAGACATCCGGAGTCACCTGCTGACGGGCATCACTCCAAGCGTCGTCAGGACTGCAATGACTTTCAACGATGAGACCGTCGAAACCAAGGTCCATGGCTTGCTGACACAGAGGAGCGATCAGTTCGCGCCGTCCACCAATGTGACTGGGGTCGCAGATGATCGGCAAGTTGGGGATGCGTCGATGCAACTCCATAGGAATCTGCCACATGGGGAGGTTGCGGTAGATCTTCTTGTCGTAGCTTGAGAAACCACGATGGATAGCAGCCATACGCTTCACGCCAGCCTGATTGATGCGCTCCATAGCTCCAATCCACAGTTCAAGGTCAGGGTTGACAGGATTCTTTACGAAGACAGGGATATCTACGCCTTTGAGCGAATCTGCCAAGTCCTGCATGGCGAAAGGATTCGCAGTGGTACGAGCACCGACCCAAAGGATGTCAATACCATATTTCAGACAGAGCTCCACATGCTCGGGCTTAGCTACCTCGGTAGCAACCAGCATACCTGTCTCGTCTTTGACTTGCTTGAGCCAAGGTAGGGCCTTCTCGCCACAACCTTCGAAGCCTCCTGGCTTGGTGCGTGGCTTCCATACGCCAGCACGGAACATGTGACAGCCTTTACTTCTCAGCTGGCGGGCTGTGTTCATTACCTGCTCTTCGGTCTCAGCACTGCAGGGACCTGCAATCACTATCGGTCGTTCATTATCACTCGGTAAGTTCAGAGCTTCAAGTTCAAGTTCCATATTCTTAAGTTTTAAATTATTAATTTCTATTTTAATCTCCCTATTGTTTGTGTGTCAAATTTGGTATGAACAACTGTTCAGACAAGTGTTACTTGCCGGCTTTCCATTGCTTGATGCGTTTCAGCGCTTCTTCGATCTTCTCGTCTTTAGCGCAGAGAGAGATGCGGATGTAACGTTTTCCGTTAGAGCCGAAGATAAAGCCTGGGGTGATGAAGACTTTCGCCTCGTGTAGCACTTGCTCTGTCAGATCTTCTACGTCGGCATAGCTGTCGGGGATTCTTCCCCAAACAAACATTCCTACCTGGCTCTTGTCATAGGTGCATCCCAGTGTGTCGAGGATTTGCTCGGCAATGACGCGGCGACGACGATAGTTTTCGATGTTGTTCTCGCGGTGCCAATCTTCAGAATTGGTATTGTAAGCCTCGGCAGCAGCAAGCTGGATGCCGCGGAAAGTACCATTCTCGATATTACTCTGAATCTTGAAGATCCATGAGATATAGTCTTTGTTGCTAAGCATCATGGCCACGCGCCATCCCGGCATGTTGTGGCTCTTCGACATAGAGTTGAGTTCGATGCAATAGTCTTTGGCTCCTGGCACCTGCATGATGCTCATCGGATGCTCGTTGAGGATGAGGGAGTAAGGGTTGTCGTTGACCACAACAATGTCGTGGCGACGGGCAAAGTCCACCAGCTTCTCGTAAGTCTCCATGCGTGCATTGCCGCCTGTCGGCATGTTGGGATAGTTGGTCCACATCAGTTTCACACCCTCAAGGTCTATCTTCTCAAGTGCATCGAAATCCGGTTGCCATCCGTTGTTCTCCTGCAGGTCATAGTATATGATCTGTGTACCGAAGATCTTGTTCACTGCTGTGTAGGTTGGGTAGCCGGGATTAGGAATCAGCACCTTGTCGCCAGGATTGCAGAAGGCGAGCGTAGCGTACATGATACCTTCCTTAGAGCCGATGATGGGTTGGACTTCCGTAGCCCAGTCGACATCCACTCCATACGTCCGCTTATAGAATCCAGCCATAGCCTTGCGCAGCTCCGGCAGTCCACAAGTGGGTTGGTAGCCGTGTGCTGACGGATCATGAGCGACTTCACAAAGTTTCTCAATGGTCTGTGGCGATGGCGGCATATCCGGTGAACCAATGGCAAGCGAGATGATATCTTGTCCTTCTGCATTGAGTTTTGCCACTTCTTTCAGTTTGCGGCTGAAATAGTATTCTTGAATTGTGTTAACTCTTTGAGCTGGTTTCATATTGATGATTATTGCAGTTGTTATTTTTCTATATATTCTCCGATTATCTTGATGTTGCGAGTCAGCGGCGTGATCGCGTCTACAGCTTGTCGATAGCGTACGAGATCATCAAAGGTGACGTCCACATAGAAAAGATATTCCCACTCTTTACCAATGATCGGCAGTGACTGGATCTTGGTCAGGTTGATGTCATAGAAGCTCAGGATGGTCAGCACTTTAGAGAGAGAACCTTCTGAGTGGGGAAGAGAAAAGACGAGACTGGCTTTGTTGACAGCATTGACAGGTCTCAGGAAGTCGGCTTTCTGTGGCGCGCAGACGACGAGGAAGCGTGTGAAGTTGTGCTTGTTGTCCTCGATATGGTCTTCCAACAACTTCAGTCCATATAGTTTAGCGGCATGTGCGTGGCAGATAGCGGCCCATCCGAGACAGTTGTGGTTCTTGATGTATTCAGCACTACCGGCAGTATCGTCTGCTTCAACTGCTTTGAGGTCGGGATGATTTGACAGCCATTGCCGGCACTGCATCAGAGCCACGGGATGAGAGTGTACTTCCGAGACGGTCGTCCAGTCGTCTTCCGGCAGGCAGCAGATGCTATGCGTGATATGCAACCGGTGCTCTCCAACGATGGTTGCTCCGCTGTCGCGTAGCAGTTCATAGTTGTGGAGCAAGGATCCGGCGATCGTGTTTTCGATAGCCACCAATCCGATGACGGTAGGGTCACGCTTGATATTCTCGAACACTTGCTCGAAAGTATCGCAGCAGATGAGCTGAATCTGTTCCCCCTCGAAATATTCATGGGCGGCGATATCATGGAAAGATCCTACGCGTCCTTGTATTGCTATTCTCTTCATCGATCTGTTCTTTGTCTGTTCTTATATTTATTTTCAAGGTCATGTTACAAAAAATCCCACCTCATAGGATATGAAGCGGGACCTTGTATGCAAAACCTCTTTGGTTATTGTCAGTCTTAAGTTGAAATCTACACGCAACTTCCCGCTTCGCATTTCCATGCAAAGTAAAAATAATAATAACGGAAAGATGCAAATGACTTCATAATGTTATTGTTTTATTTATGTGCAAAAGTATAACAATTATCTGATATATGCAAACATTTCCTTAGAAAAATTGCGAAACAGATAAAAAATTAATATCTAATCGAGTTGAAAGTGGCCGTTTGCGAGTTTTGGATTGATGCGCAGCACAGCTTCTGCGTCTTCTTCCGCTCCTCGCTTGTCGCCCATTTGCAAGAGCAGATCACCGCGCAGACGATGGGCTTCCTCTGTTTCTGCTTCCGGAGCTTGGGCTATATATTGGCTGAGCAATGCCACGGCAACGACTTTATTACCTTGAGCTGCCATAGCTTTTGCTTGCTCTAACAATGCTGTAGACTTTTCAGATGTTGAAGATGGATTCTTTTCCATAATATCGTTATTCCTTTATATATGAGTCGTTATTCCTTTATATTAATGATATGCAAAGATAATAAGATTCAATCTCTTTGCCTCATGATCTTTTTAAAAAAGGAATGACGATTGAGGCATTTATGTATTTTTAATCAAAACAACCCTAAAAATGATGAAGTGACAGAGCGGACATTTGATCTTTTCTTATCTTTGCAAAGAAATACAGCGAGGTTGAATCATTTATGCTGGACAAGCATGAGGGTGACGAGAAGTCTCTGCTGGAAATGATTAATGAGATGATGAACAAAAGTAACTATATGTTGATGGGCTTGTTGCTGTTGAGTACTGGCATCAGTGCACAGTCTCATAATGACTCCATCCCGAAGTCTACTCAAAGTATTAAAAGCAAGGTGCCGGTGTATACAGAAGCGGTGCCCCGTGAGGAGTGGAGCGACGGCAACAGCCTCCATGCGGGGCTCAATGCCAGCATGGATTTGAGTGCTTATACCACCTTCGGCGGTCGACGCCATCGCAGTGGCTTTGCCCAGACTGCTAATGTAGCATACGCGGCTCCACTCGGAAAGAAAGGAAGTCTTATAGTCGGTGGCAATCTCAGCCACGTCAATGAGGGATCAAACAATTATGTGACAGGTTCGGTTTATGCCGAGTTAGGTTATCGGTTCAATGATCAATGGTCAGCTACCATCTATGGTCAGAAGTCGATAGGCTCGAATGGCTTTTATCCTTACTCTTATTATGGATATCCTTCATTAGCTTATCAGGGGTTGATGAGTCCATACGGCTTTGGCCCTTATGGTTATGGCTTCGGTCCCAGTTACTATGGAAATGTTGATAGGGTAGGAGCTTCCGTGCAGTGGAAACCATCACCGTCGTTCTCATTACAACTGTCAGTAGAGAAAGACTGGTACCACGATCCTTACAAAGACAGCGCCTTTGGGCCTCATAAATACGACTATCCTTTGCCGAAGGTGCAATGAGTTCTTATTGAATTTGAGAGACTCATCAATTATAGCAGTTGTCAATTGAAAATAAAAAACAGGGAAAAGACCAATATCTTTTCCCTGTTTTCTTTATATATGCTCTACAACTCTTGTTTAGAAGAAGAGGTAGCGGTTGTCAACAACCTTAGCCTTGACATAGAGCTCGTTCATGAAGTTGCCGGCGTACTGCATAGAGCGCTGACGGAGTTTCATTTCTTCCTGAGCCTCATTGAACTTCAGAGCGTTCTTCTTACGGCTGACGACCTGGAACTGATAGACGCCTGCCAGACCCTTAACAGGATGGCTGCTGAATGCTCCGGGCTTTGTAGCGTAGACGGCACCACTCAGAGCAGGCTCGCTACCACCGGTAGACTGAACGAAGACTGGAGCGGCGAAAGTCACTTGGTTGACAGTAGAGATGATAGCACCCTTAGCCTTGGCAGCGTTGATGCTGTTGGCACCCTTAGCCTTGGCGATGAGCATCTCAGCTTTCTTGTCACGCATCACCTCCTGCTTGACCATCTCCTTCACCTGAGGATCGCTCAGGTCGCGATAGCCAATCGGATGGATCTTTTCGCAGACAACGAGCAGCAGGTTGTTGCCATTGTCGCCACACTCGTACATCGGCGAGACCTCACCCTCTTTAGCAGCGAAGAGCCATTTCATAGCGTCGCGGGTAGACTTGATACCTGCAAGATTGTGCTGACTGGTGGTGACGTCTTTTGCTTCTTGAACAGAGTAGCCGTTGCGGGCAGCGTTCTTCACGATGTCGGCTGGAGTCTGGTTAGCACTGACGAAGGTGCTGAACTTGTTGTAGACGTTGCTACGTGTAGTGTTGGAGTAGTCGATCGGCTTCTTGATGACAGCTGCCGTGTACTTCTCGACCATATTCTTGCGGTCAAGCACCTGGATAATCAAGTTACCCTGAGTCAGCTGAACGTTTTTCAGTTCGTTGACGTTAGAGGTGAGCAGTGCGTTGAGATAGTTCTTAGAGTCGTTGTCCATTGATGTAGAGTACTCATACATCTTGGTGGTGAGCCACTGCTCTTTGCCTTCTTGATTATATTTCTTGGCAATAGCGGCAAAGTCTGCGCCTGCCTTCAGAGCGTTGTAGACAGAGTCAGCAGTCTTATGAGCCTCGTCAGGAGTAGTACCTGCAATCTGGATAGCGCGGAACTGCACAGAGTCGGGGAGCTCCTGTTTAGCAACGAGCTTGATGATATTGAAAGTGTTGTCCTGCTTGTTCTCCACAGGGCCTAAAGTCTGACCGACAGACATAGAGTCGAGCTTGTCTGCGATATCTGTTGGGAAAGCCTCTTTGCCAACGGGAATACCCATGTAAGGAACGGAAGAAGTGCTCTTGCGAACGATCTCAGAAGGATCAGCGGCAGCCTGCATTTGGCCGGCCCAACCCTTGAACTGCTTGAGCAGTGCTGCGCGGTCAGCGGGAGAGGCAGAGATCTGGACATCAACATATTTGATGTCGCGGCTCTCGACATACTGACGGAAACGCGCCTTCAGCTCATCGTATTTAGCCTGCAGGTCAGCGTCAGAGATATTAACTTTAGAGTCCTGGATGCTGGAGTAGGGGTAGGAAGCCAACTGGATCTGGCTCTCCTGGCTCTCCTCGTTGAAGGCCATCTTAGCCTCAATAGGATTGGACAGCAAGCAGTGAGCGAGCAGTCCGTTGTACTTCTGAATGAGCAGCTGCTGACGGAGGCTCTTCTCGATGTAAGTCCAGTATTTGTAGATGGCATCCATCTGCTCAGCCATCTGTGGATTCTGCTGCTGAGCCTGAGCCTGCTTATACTGAGCGAGGAATTGCTTGAGCTGGTTGGCATCGAAGCGTCCGGTCTGCTGATTGACGAAAGGAGTAGAGAGAAGCATTTGGTTGGTACCCTCGTTGAGTACATTCTGCATCTCCTGGTCTGTTACTGTCATGCCCAGTTTGTCGCACTCGTTCTCGATGAGGCGATACTGCACGAAGTTGTTCCAGACTTGATCACGAAGTTGGTTGAGCTGGTCATCGTTGAGATTGTCCTGGCCCATGAACTTCATAGCCTGCTGTGCTTCGTCAACTTGCTTGGCAAAGTCCTCGTAATTGATTTTGTCTCCTAATACCTCACCGATTTGCTGGCGCTCATTGTTGCGAGATGACTCGCAAGAACGGAAGGCCTCTTCGGCGATGAAAGCGAAAAGGCCGAAACCGATGATGGCGATCAGCGCGACACTTCTGCTTCTAATTTTTCCTAATGCTGCCATTTTGTTTTGATAATTGTATTTTTTGTTTATTGATTTTCTGCGTTAAAGCAAACTCTTTTAAAAGCGTACAAATTTACTAAATAAATAGCAAACGAGGGAATGATTTATAGAAAAAAAACGTCAGAGATGCTTATTTATTCGTTAATATGCAGTCTGACGAGTTCTATTTTCGTCATTGTGCTTTTAATGATTTTAAATTCGAACTTGTCGATCTTGATGATTTCGTTGAGTTTGGGGAAGCTTTGGTATTCATGGAGGATAAGTCCGCCAATTGTCATATATTCGTCACTCTCGGGCAATTCCAATCCAAATTCCTCGTTGACCTTGTCGATTTCGAGTCGTGCCGAGAGCAGATAATCGTGCTCGTCGATCTTTTTAGCGATGTAGTGGTCTGTGTCGTGTTCATCCTCAATATCGCCGAAGATCTCCTCCACGATATCCTCCAACGACACCAGTCCACTGGTACCTCCAAACTCGTCGATGACTACGCCGAGACTCTTCTTCTGTTGCAGGAAGATTCGCATCAGCTTTTGAGCCAACATCGTCTCCGGCACAAAGGGCAGGGTGCGGATATGATCCTGCCAGCGTTTGGGATCACGAAACATCTCGTGGCTGTGGATATATCCCACGATATGGTCAATGTCGTCACGATAGACGATGATCTTGGAGTTTCCACTCTCCACGAACTTCTGTTTCAACTCTTCCAAGCTACACGTCTCCATATTGACTGCATTGATCTCAGTACGTGGAATCATGCAGTCGCGTACCTTTAGGTCGGGGAAGTCGAGTGCGTTTTGGAAGATCTTCACCTCGTCGTCAACAGCATCTTCGTTGGGTGCGTTGTCAATGGAAGTGTGGATCAGGTAGTCGAGATCCACTTTTGTGAATCCTTCGTCGCCCTCTTCTTTCGGCATACGCACGCCAAAGAGTCTTAATATGCCCTTTGAGAGGAAAGTCGTAAACTTACTGATAGGCCACAGGAGAATGTAGAAAATGTATGCGATAGGGGAGAACACCGTCAACATGGTGTTGGGTATGCTCTTGAACAGTGACTTGGGAAGGAACTCTCCCGTGAAGAGCATGATCAGCGTTGAGAGGATGGTGTCTGCGGGAACCGTGAACCCAGCGCTGCATCCGCGAAAAATAGTGTTGTCGAAGAGTTGGGCAATCAAAATGCCGTAGATGACCAAGACCACGTTGTTGCCCACAAGCATCGTAGAGACGAAGCCGTTGGGATGGCGATAAAAGAAGGAAATGATATGTTGGGATAATCCATTTTTGTTCTTATCCATCTCGGCCAGCATACGGTTGCTTGAGACGAATGCGATTTCCATTCCGGAGAAGAATGCACTGAGCACCATCGTGCACAATATCTCTAAGATAAGTGGTATATCTACTTGCTGCACAGTTATATGATTACAATTATGATATTTTCTGTTTCTCTATGTTATTGCTTTCCACCACGTTCTGGCACAGCCTGACTTCTTTGGCTCTTTTGGATGCTGTCCTGCTCTGCGGCTGATGTGCCGGAGTCGGAGTTTCCACCCTCAAGATCACTCTGAGAGAATGAGCCTTTGGTGTTGGTGACCATATAGTGGGTCATCTTCTCGTCTGAACGGAAATATGATCCTTGCAGAGTGCGGTCGGGAGTGACGAGACGGGAGAAAGTATTGGAATACAGTTCATGTGCGTTCTGATCCCAGAACAGTTCCTGGCTGGTAAAGCGCAGTCCGTCCTTGGTTCTCACACGCACTCTCGATCTGAGTTCCCACAACTTCTTTTGACTATAGTAATAGGCAGTATCGCACTGAATATAGGCCTGCACATGAAACTTCTCGTCAAACTGCTCCAAGAAGAGTCCTTTCTCAAAGATCCATCTTGGTGGCCGCTTGTTCTCGTTGACCTCCCATTTCTCTGTTACGATACGGTATTTGATCACGCCGGAGTCGGAGATGAGTGTGTTGACACCCCATGATGTCATCACGGCGACAGAGTCGCGGGCGCGCACAGCGGGTGCCGTGTGCTCCACGGGCTCAGTACAAGCGGCGATGAAGCACACAAAGAGAAGGATGAGAAGACTATGATGCAGAGATAATTTCATGAGAAAATGCCTATACATCTATTATTGTACTTTCCACTTAGCAAACCACTGCTCGTTGAAGGTGATGCCGACATTGATGCGGAAGGTGTTTTCCGTGATGAGATTCTTGGCACTGCGCTTGACCCATTGGGCACTGATGTTAAGCAGCGAACGGTTGTTATATCCGTTGATGATAGGAATGCCGAAGCCCAGTGAAGCACTGAGCTCTTTAGGACCTTCCAAGCTGCCTATATAATAATAAGGTGTAGTATAGCTCACACCAGCGCGGTAGCGGATGCGCTTCAGGAAAGAGCGGCCATACTCGTCTGGGCAGATTTGTGTGCCAAGTGTGAACTGATGGCGGTCCTTATAGTATCCTTTTACCAGCTGGTAGTTGATATTGCCACTGTTGTCAGTGACGAGTTCGGGAGCGCTGATTTTCGACCACTGTTGGAGAGAGTAATCGGCTCCGATCTTAACCTTGTTATTGTGGTTGAAAGTGAGTCCGGCTCCAAAGGTGTTGGGAATCTTCAATTTCAAATCCAACTGTCCTGCACCGGGATAGGTAATCGTGTCAGCCACAGCTGTGACAGAGTTACTGGAGACGACGGTCACCTGCGGTTTGCCTTTTATTTCATGTCCCATGCCATAGGTCAAGCCCAGCGTGAGCTGGTCCTTCTTGCTCAGCGGTAATGTATATTGCAGTCCGGCATCCAGCTTATAGTTTCTTACGTCGGCTGAGTAAGTCTTGATGAGTGAATTTGCCGAAGAGTTGCTATAGCTGTTTGTCACCGTACGAGTGTAGTCGCCATACAGATAAGATCCATTCACACCGATGGACAGGTTGCGGATAGGCTCCCAGCCAAAGCCGAGATACACCTGATGCAAGCCTCCGTCACCACTATAGGAATTGTAAGAATAAGTCTTGTTGACATCACCTACCGATGTGGTGGTGGAATAGGAGTATCCGATATTGGTATAGGGAAGCAGACCGAAACTTACGCCGAAATGGCGGAAGAGACGGAGGCCGGCCACCACATACTCAAAGTCAGCATTGTTGGCGTTGAGTTTTCTGCCACCTTCCTTAAAGTTGGTTTGCTGCAACGAGATACCTGCATCGAAAATAAACGAGAGGCTGTCGATAGCCGAGTAAGACGCAGGGTTGGCAGGGTTCACCTGATTGTGCTCCCTGAAGCCTAAGGCCAATCCGTTCATGCCGCGATTGAAGCCTGTAGACTGGTCAGAAAGTATTCCCAGCCCATATTGGCTATATGGAGAGTTGGTGCCGCTCTGAGCCCAGCCTGTAGTGGCGAGCATAGTCAGGGCGATGACGGTGAGTTGTTTTTTCATTGGTTTACTAACGAATACATTTATCCTTCTTGGAGCTTCCATCCTTACCGCAGTGTTCATAAACACCGGACTTCGGCGGAAGTCAACTGCAAAAGTATTGAAAAAAATCGAAATTAACGCACGAAAGTGAAAATAATAAGGTATTTTTGCATCGTGAAACGTTTAAAACGACATTTACGAGTTGTTTTTCTCGCTGTTTTGGTTTTCTTAACGACAACCATTTGGGCGCAAGAAGCTACACCGAGACAGTTGCAGGAGATGGACAGCGTGGAGATTGGGTTGCTCACCTGCTCTCCGGGAAAAGAGATCTACAGCTTATACGGACATACAGCTATCCGCGTTCGTGACGCGGCCACGGGGCAGGACGTAGCGGTCAACTACGGTCTGTTTAATTACCATACCCCCCATTTCATTCCTCGCTTTGTCTTTGGACTCTGCGACTACGAGATGGGAATCTATCCTTTTGACCTTTTCATGGAGGAATATACCGAAGAGGGCAGGGGGGTGGTCGAGCAGCGCATCAATCTTACGCGGCAGGAAAAGCTCGACATCATCAATGCGCTGGCCCTCAACGCACGCCCTGAGAACAAGGTCTACCGCTACAATTTCTTCTATGATAACTGTTCGTCGAGAGCACGTGACATGATTGTCGACCATATCCACGGACATGTGGGATATAGGGTCGATGCGTCTGTGACGAGTTCCTACCGCATGATGGTGCATCAGTGGGATGAGCATCATCCTTGGGACTGCTTCGGCTGCGATCTGCTGTTGGGCGTGAATGCCGACCGGCAGACGACTTTGCGTCAGCAGCAGTTCCTTCCCGACTCTCTGCGCGCATCCTTCGCTTCGGCTATGGTATTCCGTGAGCATCATTCTCCGGCCAACCTCGTGGACAGCACATGGACGGTGCTTGAGGCCCAGACTCCCGAAACGGGAATCTGCTTCTTCGATATTTTCACGCCACGGGTGGTCATTTCCATATTGACGTTGCTCGTAGTGCTGGCCAGCGTGAGGGAGTATCGCAAGAAACGGATCTATTGGGGCATCGACCTCGCTTTGTTGCTGATCGATGGATTGGCAGGTCTCGTGCTGTTCCTCATGATCTTCTCCAAACATCCGACAGTCAGTCTCAACTTACAGATACTGTTGCTCAATCCTCTGTCGCTTGTAGCCCTTTATTCTGTGGCTAAAAAGAGTAGGAGAGGTCAGTACAGTAAGTGGTGGACGGTGTTTGCCGTTTGCATTTTACTGTTTTTCATTGGCAACATCCTGCAGGACTATGCGTCGGGAATGAACATATTGGCATTATGTTTGTTGGATAGGTGTATCGTCAATTATGCAGTTCGCTTTAAGGGCAACAACGTATTAACAAAGATATTAACAAGAAAATAACAGAAGCATGAGATATTTAGCTTTCATCATCGCTGCGCTGACATCTGCTGAGATGCAGGCCTTTGGGCTTGCACCGCGACTGGTGGTCAATGTGACCATTGACCAGCTGCGCACCGACTATATGGAGGCTTTTTATCCCCTCTACGGTCAGGGTGGCTTCCGTCGGCTCATGCAGCAGGGACTGGTGTATGAGGGTGGTCGCTACCCGTTCACTCCAATAGACCGCTCTTCGGCCACAGCCACGCTGTCTTCCGGTGCAACCCCTTATCTTCATGGTATCGTGGGCACTCAATGGCTTGACCGCTCTACGCTGCGGCCTGTCAACTGCGTGGCTGACGAGAAGTACGGTAGTTCTCCGCAACGTCTGCTGACATCCACATTGGGAGATGAGCTTAAGATGAGCAGCAATGGCACGGCTATTGTCTACAGCTTTTCTCAAGATAAGGAGTCTGCCATCTTGTCGGCCGGACATGCTGCCGACGGTGCTTTTTGGATGGGTGACAACGGCTCGTGGACTGGCACAAAGTATTATAGCACTTCATTGCCCGCATGGCTCAAAGCCTACAACACGCTCCATTCTCAGCAGGGTAGGACAGCGGCATTGGCCAACGACAATGTCGTGTCGGTGTCGCTTCAGGCAGTGACTTTCGCGGCAATGGGTCGCGACGAGATGCCCGACCTGCTCTATGTCACCTTGTCGGCATCACGTGCCAAGGGTAAGGAAAACGAGAGTTGGCAGACGTGTATGGAGAGCGTCTATATGCAGCTCGACCATACGCTGGCCACGCTCATCTCGGGTGTGGAGCAGCAAGTGGGTAAGGACAAGGTGCTGTTCGTGGTCACCTCCACCGGCTACTCCGATGAGGCCCGTAAGGACTTGGATAAATATCGTGTACCCTCGGGTACTTTCTATATCAATCGTACAGCCAATTTGCTCAACATGTATCTCAGTGCCATCTATGGTCAGGGTAGATATGTGGAGCAGTGCTATGGCAATGAGATGTATCTCAACCATAAACTCATTGAGCAGAAGAGGCTTTCGATGAATGAGATCCTTGGTCGTAGTCAGGACTTCCTCATTCAGAATGCTGGCGTCGCTGATGTCTATACCAGCGAGCGTCTTATGGCCGGCAACAACGACATTCTTAAGATCCGCAACGGATACAATCCCACCAACTGCGGTGACATCATCATCGACGTGGCACCAGGATGGAAGCTGCTCAACGAAGAGACCCAGCAGGTCATCTACAGCAGTGCCGGCTTCATGCCTTTCCCCATCATTTTCCTGGGAAGCAACATGTCTCACGAAGTCGTCAAGACTCCCGTGAACGTAGACTGTGTGGCTTCCACCGTGGCAAAGGCCATCCGCATCAGGGCACCCAATGCCTGCACCACAGCTCCCTTGTTCTAAGCTCCCATTGGACGCTCCAAGGAAAATTATCTCCACCTAATGCGTAAATATATGGTAAATGGTGGTAATAATTCAGAAAATCTTATTAATTTTGCAAGGGCGACCCGTTCGCTCTCTATCCTTTTGTAATAAATAACAGACAAGATAAATGAATTTCAACAAAATCTTAAAGTCGCTCTTCGGCGATAAGTCAAGCCGTGATATGAAGCTCATCCAGCCATTGGTGGAGAAAGTGAAGCAGGCATATCCCGATATCGCCAAGTTGAGCAATGATGAGCTCCGCGCCAAGTCAAAGGAAATCCGCGACTATGTGCAGGGAGCTGCCAAGCCCTACAAGGAGAAAATCGCTGAGCTTAAGGCAAAGATCGAAGAGACTCCTATCGACGAGCGTGAGCCGATCTTCAATGAGATCGATAAGCAGGACAAGGAGATGCTCGACGCTTTGGAGAAAGCTCTCAACGAGGTGATGCCAGTAGCCTTTAGCATTGTCAAGGACACGGCACGCCGCTTCTCCGAGAACGAGGAAACCGTGGTCACCGCTACGGATTTCGACCGTGAGCTCGCTGCTAATCCTGCCAACGACTTCATCACCATCGATGGTGACAAAGCCATCTATCACAATGAGTGGACAGCCGGTGGCAACAAGATCAAGTGGAATATGGTCCACTACGATGTGCAGCTCTTCGGTGGTATCGCCCTCCATCAGGGTAAGATTGCCGAGATGGCCACTGGTGAGGGTAAGACCCTTGTGGGTACCCTGCCCGTGTTCCTCAATGCCTTGACCGGCAATGGTGTGCACATGGTCACCGTCAACGACTATCTGGCTAAGCGTGACTCTGAGTGGATGGGACCGCTTTATGAGTTCCACGGACTTTCTGTCGACTGTATTGACAAGCATCAGCCCAACTCCCCCGCACGCCGCAAGGCTTATCAGGCCGACATCACCTTCGGTACCAACAACGAGTTTGGTTTCGACTATCTGCGTGATAATATGGCTTTGTCTCCAAGCGACCTGGTGCAGCGCCGCCACAACTATGCCATCGTCGATGAGGTCGACTCCGTGCTTATCGATGACGCCCGTACCCCGCTTATCATCTCCGGTCCTATCCCCAAGGGCGACGACCAGATGTATGAGGAGTATCAGCCGCTGGTGGAGCGCCTTTATGAGGTGCAGCGCAAACAGGCTACCGAGCTTTTGGCCGAGGCCCGTCAGAAGATCACTGAGGGCCGCGAGAAAAACGATCAGAAGGAGATCGAGGATGGATTCCTCAGCCTCTTCCGCTCCTATAAGGCTCTGCCCAAGAACAAGGCACTCATCAAATATCTCTCCGAGGAAGGCATCAAGGCCGGTCTGCAGAAGACCGAGGAGATATATATGGAGAACAACAATCGACTGATGCCTAAAGCCGTTGAGCCCCTCTATTTCGTTGTCGACGAGAAACTCAACAGTGCAGACCTCACTGACAAGGGTACCGACTGGCTCTCCAAGCAGGTCAACGACAAGAACCTCTTTGTGCTCCCCGATATCGCTGCTGAGCTCTCTGCCCTTGAGGGCGACAAGACGCTGAGTGACCAGGACCGTCTTGACAAGAAAGACGATCTGCTCAACCACTATGCTGTTCAGAGCGATAGAGTACATACGTTGCAGCAACTGTTGAAGGCTTATACCATGTTCAACAAGGATGACGAATATGTCGTCATGGACGGTGAGGTGAAGATTGTCGACGAGCAGACCGGACGTATCATGGAGGGACGCCGCTGGAGCGACGGACTCCATCAGGCTATCGAGGCCAAGGAGCACGTCAAGGTGGAGGCTGCCACACAGACCTTTGCCACTATCACGCTGCAGAACTACTTCCGTATGTATCACAAGCTTGCCGGTATGACCGGTACCGCCAGCACCGAGGCCGGTGAGTTCTGGGATATCTACAAGCTCGATGTGGTCGAGATTCCTACCAACAAGCCTGTCATCCGCAACGATATGGATGACCGCGTCTATAAGACCAACCGTGAGAAATATCGCGCTGTCATCGAGGAGATCGAGAACATGCGTGTCCAGGGACGTCCGAGCCTGGTGGGTACCACATCGGTCGAGATCAGTGAGTTACTCTCCAAGATGCTGACCATGCGCAAGATTCCTCATCAGGTCCTCAACGCCAAACTCCATCAGAAAGAGGCTATGATTGTCGCCGAGGCCGGTAAGAGCACCAAGGGTATGGTATGGGTGGCCAGTGACGGCCGAGCCTTCACCGACAAGCCGACAACACTGCGCTATGAGCAGCAGCTCATCGACGCTGCCGACAAGGGTGCCAAGGGTGCTGACGAAAATCTCAAGGGTCAGAGAGCTGAGGACAATATTCACAACGAGGAGCGGATGCTCGGAGCTGTCACCATTGCCACCAATATGGCAGGTCGTGGTACCGATATCAAGCTCACACCCGAAGTCAAGGCTGCTGGTGGTCTCGCCATCATTGGTACCACACGCCACGAGAGTCGTCGTGTCGACCGCCAGTTGCGTGGTCGTGCCGGACGTCAGGGTGATCCGGGATCCTCTGTCTTCTATGTCTCTCTGGAGGACGACTTGATGCGTAAGTTCGGTTCTGAGCGCATTGCCAAGGTCATGGACCGCCTCGGTTTCGAGGATGGCGAGCGTATCGAGAGTCCGATGATCTCACGTAGCATCGAGCGAGCTCAGAAGAAAGTAGAGGAGAACAACTTCGGTATCCGTAAGCATCTGCTTGAATACGATGATGTGATGAACAAGCAGCGCAGTGTCATCTACGAGAAGCGCCGCCACGCCCTTATGGGTGAGCGTATCGGCATGGACATTGCCAATGTGCTTTGGGACCGTGTGGTCAACATCATAGAGAACAACGACTACGAGGGTGCCAAGGAGAGCTTCTTCGAGGTGCTGTCGATGGAGATTCCCTTCGACGAGAACGAATATGAGAGTACCAACAAGGCCGATCTTGAGGAGCGCGCCTTCCAGGATACGATGGCAGCCTTCAAGCGCAAGACAGACCGCATCCAGAGCGACGCTTATCCTGTCATCAAGCAGGTCTATGAGACTCAGGGCGATGTCTATCAGTATATCCTTGTGCCCATCACCGACGGTCGTCATGTGGTTAACCTCCGCGTCAACCTCAAAGAGGCTTACGAGACCGAGGCCAAGAATGTGGTCAAGGAGTTCGAGAAGTTTGTCATGCTACATATCATTGATGACGACTGGAAGGAGAACCTCCGACAGCTCGACGAGTTGCGCCATAGCGTGCAGAATGCGTCCTACGAGCAGAAGGATCCGTTGCTGGTCTTCAAACTTGAGAGTGCTAAGCTCTGGGATTCTATGATCGACGATATGAACACCCGTGTGGCCAGCTTCCTTATGCGTGGTCAGATCCCCGTGCAGGTGCAGAGCCAGCAGGTGCAGGAGGCTGCGCCCGAGGAGCATGCACAGCGCTATCAGGAGCAGAAAGACGACATCGACGAGATTGAGCGCGCACAGCAGCAGGCCGCACAGCGGGACACTCGCGAGGGTGCTGAACAGCATCGGCAACCCATCATCCGCGAGAAGATGCCGAGACCTAATGATCCCTGCCCCTGCGGAAGCGGTAAAAAATTCAAGAATTGTCATGGTAAAGGATTGCGTTAATCCTTGACCTCTCATCATTAAGGGTCGGCCCCGTGGCCGGCCCTTTTTCAATATGTCACTGATATTTGCGCTGATTATGAAAATCCAACTCCAACAACTGTCTAAATCCTTTGGTGAAAAGGTTGCTGTCGACATCCCGCAACTTGAGATTGGCGACGGCGAGATCATCGGACTCGTGGGAAACAACGGAGCCGGAAAGACAACGCTCTTCCGTCTGATGCTCGACCTGCTTCGGGCTGACTCCGGTAAGGTGCTATTCACGCCACACGGTGGCCCAAATGATCAGTCCCCTGCATCTGTTCAATCCCCTGCATCTGTTCAATCCCCTGCGTCTGCTCTGTCTTCTCTAACTTCTCAATTTACTGCACTTTCTGATGTGTCCCGGGTGAGCATCGATCCGGCGAAGAGCGAGGAATGGAAGAAGATGACCGGAGCCTTCATCGACGACACCTTCCTCATCGACTTCCTCTCTGTCGAGGAGTATCTCGATTTCATCATCAGGGTGCAAGGGCTCTCCTCTGTGGACTGGAATGTCAGTGATGATCCGCTTGTGCAGGGATTTAGGGAGTTCGCCGAGGGACAAATCTTCGATCAGAAAAAACTCATCCGCGAATACAGCGCCGGCAACAAGCAGAAGATTGGAATCATGGCGGCTATGATCTCGCGACCTGAGCTCCTGATTCTCGACGAACCGTTCAACTTCCTGGACCCTACCGGGCAGAACTTCCTCAAAAAGCTCTTGCTTGACTATCATCACCAGACGGGTGCCACCATCCTCATTAGCAGTCACAACCTCCAGCATCTTGTCGATGTCTCCACCCGTGTCGTGCTGTTGGAGGACGGAAAGGTCATCGAGGATCTCGCTAACGACAACCAGCAGGCACTGACAGCACTCAACGACTATTTTAAGGTGTAAAAGTTTCAGCCCTTAGCTCCTCTCGGAGTGGTGATTAAGTGGCTCTTTTTATTTTCATTTGCAAAGATACAATTCAATCTTTCAGTATCCAAAATCAATGCTTCTATTGCAGTTAAAATCCGTTAACAGAAAGTCGTAAAGCTCATTTTCTTATATTTATGGTTTGTGGAGGGCGTAATTATTATTGCGGAGCACGAAAACGATCCTTCAAGCCCTCACCCCATACCTCTCTCCTTTTGAAGAGAAGACTGGGGGGCTTTTATTTGCGTAACACCGTAACACCGTAACACCGTAACATAAGGTAGATACGCATATTGAGGTTGAGAAAAGCCGTAATAATGAGGCTATAAGGTAAAAATATATTATATAATAATATTATATTATATTAATTATTAGTATTTTATATAATTATTAATTATCACATTTTCTTGTATTCTGCATCTCCACAACATGTAATATCTATAAATGTTACGGTGTTACGGTGTTACGCTGTTACGGTGCTATGCATTGTAAGCTCTTTCTTCTATGCGCCACACCGCCACATTTATAGGTATCCGGCTTCCTTTTGTGAAATCTTGCAAAAATGTTATGTTTTGATGTCAATTAGCATTTATTAAGTAGTTGATTTTATGGTAGTACTGATTCTTTTTCGTAACTTTGCGGACATGAAGAGACTATTGCACATATTTCCGGTATTGGTGCTCTCATTGCTGATTGTGGCGATGAGCGCAGGACTGAGCGTGGAAGTGTGCATGCACTCTGGCCGCGCTGAGGTAGTGCAGATAGCTGAGGCACAGGGTAATCACGACTGCCACGGCATGAAGGGTTGCATGGTGGTGAAGACTATCAAACTGGCGCCGAGCTCACTGGCTGAGAGCCATCTCTTCGACTTCTCGCAGAACTGGGTGGCCATTATGCCCGCCACGGGTCTGCTATCCCTCGCTCATACATTCATCTCCATACATGCGCCCAGCGCATACATCCCCGCTTGGTGCTCGCCTCCGCGGGAGTACCTGCACCATTTGCGTGTGCTCAGACTTTGAATCTTCATTGACGCAGGCTATATATGTATAGCCACAAAGGAAAGGAGAATCGCTTATTTCGCAGTCAATGAATCATTCAAAGGAAATTATCAATGAATAAGAATATTTTGCTTGCCGGCATGATGGGAATGCTGGCACACCCCTCTCTTGCCCAGAAGGCACCCGTTCAGGATACCGACACCACAGCTACCAGTGCCCTCGACAGCGTAGGCACCATGCCCGATCAGACGCTTCATGAGGTGCAGGTGGTTAGTCGCAAACCCGGCATGCTGCGCATGAAGGGCGCCATGAACGGACAGATCATGTCTCAAGACGAACTCTTCAAGGCTGCTTGCTGCAACCTCGGCGAGAGCTTCACCACCAATCCCTCGGTCGACGTGAGCTATAACGACGCCGCCACAGGTGCCAAGCAGATCAAGTTGCTCGGACTCAGCGGCAAATACGTGCAGATGCTCACCGAGAACCTCCCCAACTTCCGTGGTGCCGCCATACCCTATTCCTTAGGCTATGTGCCAGGCACATGGATGAAAAGCATACAGGTGAGCAAGGGCAATGCCAGTGTGAAAAACGGCTACGAGGCTATGACGGGACAGATCAACGTGGAGTATCTCAAGCCCGAAGACGACGAGAATGTGCACGTCAACCTCTATGGCAACACCATGAGCCGCATCGAGGCCAATGCCGATGGAAACGTACACATCGTCAAGGGACTGAGCACCGAGATCCTCGGACACTATGAGGACAATCTTAAGGAGCACGACAGCAACAAAGACGGATTTATGGACGACCCGCAGACACGGCAGTTCAACTTGCAGAACCGCTGGTATGGCAAGACGGGCAACTATATCTTCCACGGTGGTCTCTCGCTCTTGGACGAGAAGCGCGAGAGCGGACAGACCAACCACGAGGGTGTGCTCGACCATCAGACCGAGCCACTCTACCGCATTAATCTCAACACCCACCGCTACGAGGGGTATATGAAGCACGCCTTTATCCTCGATCCCAGCCACGGCACAAACATCGCCTGGATGTCGTCGGCCTCGATGCACGAGATGGATGCCACCTACGGCCGTAAGGCTTACGACGTCAACGAGAAGAACGTCTACTCGCAACTGATGTTCGAGACTAACTTCACTCCTGAGCACAACCTTGCACTCGGTGCCTCGTTCAACCACGACTATGTTGGTCAGACCTATCTCGCTCAGCGGCTTAACGAGAAGGAAAATGTCGTCGGTGGCTATGCACAGTATACCTATAACCTTCACGAGCGCCTCGTGGCCATGGCAGGCATCCGCGTTGACCATAGCTCAGAGTATGGCACCTTCGTCACGCCCCGCTTCCATGTGAAGTGGCAGGTCAACGACCTTTGGAGCCTGCGCGCCTCGGCCGGTAAGGGCTATCGCACGGTGCATGCCCTGGCAGAGAACAACTATCTCATGGCCAGCGGCCGACAACTTGTCATCGACAAACTCGATCAGGAGAACGCATGGAACTATGGCCTCAGCACGGCACTGAACATTCCACTCGGTCGTCAGACGCTGAAACTCAACGCTGAGTACTACTATACCCGGTTCGGCAACCAGGCTGTCATCGATTACGACACGGATCCTACGCAGATCCATATCAGCAATCTGCATGGCAAGTCCTACTCCCACACGTTCCAGATCGATGCCACCTATGACCTCTTCCGGGGCATGACCATGACGGCAGCCTACCGCTACAACGACGTGAAGACGACCTACGGCGGTGAGTTGATGCGTCAGCCGCTGACCAACCGTTACAAAGGTCTGCTCACAGCCTCGTATAAGACACCGCTCGGCCTCTGGCAGTTCGATGCAACCTTTGCCCTCAACGGCGGTGGTCGCCTGCCCAAAGCTTACACCACGTCCGACGGCACACCCTCGTGGAAAGAGAGCTATCCCGCCTACGGTCAGCTCAACGCGCAGATCACCCGCACCTTCCGCCACTTCTCTGTTTATATAGGAGGTGAGAACCTCACGGACTACAAGCAAAAAAATCCGATCATCGATGCTGCCCATCCTTGGAGCAACACCTTCGATCCGACGCTTGTCTGGGGACCCATGCAGGGCGCAAGAGGATATATCGGCATCCGATATAATTTGAAGTAAGAGAACATGTATTTTATGGCCAAGGCTCCTTCAAGGGGCTTTGGCTGTTTTCAGTCATCGTAATAATCAATCAAATTAATCATTTAATCAGAAAGCAATATGAAGAAGTTATTCTTTGCTATGATGCTGGCAGCCATGAGTACTGCTGCCAACGCAAAGAGCGCTAACGACACGCTCATCGTCACCACTACGCCGCAGATGCATTGTGCCAACTGTGAGAACAAGATTAAGAACGGACTGCGCTTTGAGAAGGGTGTGAAGGACATCCTCACCAGCGTGGAGAATCAGACTGTGACGATCGTCTATAACCCTGCCAAGACCGACAAGCAGAAGCTTGAGGCCGCCTTCCCAAAGTTCGGCTACAAAGCCCGCGAACTGAAAAAGGGCGAGAAGGTTGAGCGCGACATGAACGAGCAGTGCGACAACATGTAAATTCATTAAAAACAAATCATTTGATAGAGAACAATAGTTATGGATAAAAATTTTCTTCGCAATAACGACCTGGGTCTGCTGTTGCTGCGTCTGACAGTGGGAGGCCTGATGCTTTTCCACGGTGTTCACAAACTTATCTACGGAGTATCTGCGATTGAGGGCATGTTGGCAGGCCTGGGCCTTCCCGGCTTCATTGCTTACTTCTCTTTGGCAGCCGAACTGTTGGCCTCTGTGCTCATCGTGTTGGGTGCGTGGACGCGTGTAGCTTCCGTGGTGATGGTGGGCAACATGGCTGTTGCCATCCTTATGGCTCATTTGTCCGTCATCTTTTCCGTGGATCCGATGACCGGTGGCTGGGCCATCGAGTTGCCGATGCTCTACCTTCTCGGTGCTGCCGTGCTCTGCTTCACAGGTGGCGGCAAGTATGCACTGACCAAAGGTCATGTGACAGACTAAGGAGCCATTGTCTTCCTGCTTGCTCTGATAACGAGAGCATCTAATATGAAAAAATCCCTTATGCGAAATCAATTCTGAATTTTCGATTATTTTGTAGCGATAACGCTGGCCAAAAAGCTAATTATC
>CAMCBZ010000016.1 GCA_945873145.1 uncultured Prevotella sp. | reverse complement strand
ATATCCTGTCCGAAGTTCACTTGTTTGATTTGTTTCTGAGTGAGCGTAGAGAAGGCCATAGGCGTCTTCTTTCCGGCGCGGGTGGAAGTCACCTGTACGCCTTGGAGCTCATACGTGCGGATGGAGTCTACCGGCTCGTTGTCGGCAGCCCAGGATGTGGCGGCGGCACAAGAGAGTGCGGCCAGCATCAATAAGTGTTTATCCATGACTGTTTGAAATAATTAGAAGTTTTCTTTTTACCATAAGCACATATATATTAAAGAGGTGAAAAGAAAATCTCGTCCCTGCGTCGGCATTGTCCGTATCAGGTTCAACGGGTATAATCTCAGCGAGGGCAAACGCCCAAGCACCCCAATAATGTGTGTTGTGCCAAACAGCTTTCGCTGCTAAACACAATGCAAAGTTACAAAGAAATCTGAAAACCAAGAAGCTTTTGCAAAAAAAATGTTGAGGTGATGCCATGATGCCTGCCTCCTATGGGGCGTGTCAATTGTTGGATAAACTGACATTTTACGGCCCTTTTCCTGCCGTTCTTTGCCAGCAAACAGTCTCTTGCCCGATTTTTTGCGATTTTTGAGCGTTTTTCTTAAGTCGCTGATTAACAACGATATAACTTTTTAGCCGTTTTTGGACTCTTATCAAAGTGCCTTTCTGATGAAAAATTCTCTAGAGAATTTTTCATCATCTCAGTTGTTTTGTCTCATCAAACTGCCTTTCTGACCCGATGAAAAAGCCTTTCTGACCTCATCATCTCACTATTTTGTGGATTTCATCCCGCTGTTTTCTTGTTTTCATCTTGCTTTTCTCTCAAAAAGTCCTTGTCGTGCGCTCTAGATAGCGCTTTCTCTCGAACATGATTTTGTCAGCTATTTTTAAACTCACAAAGACTTGCTTACATTGCTCGTGGATGTTTTTCTTCCATTCTGAATGGAAGATATCTCCCATTGAGAATGGAAGAAGTTGAGTACCTTATCTTATATATGCTTCCAATTGTATCTCTATTTGGTGTTTTCCGCACAGCGCCCCACTGGGTGCATCCTAAATTTCCTCATAAGTAGGGATTGTGAATATCCGTGAAAAGCCGTAACTTTGCAATCGTAATACAGAATCACACAATTAAATCATAAATAAGACTTTAAAGACAATGAAGAAACTTCTTTCCCTCATGCTGCTCCTTATGGCAGCCGTGATTACAACCGCAACATTCACTGCTTGCGGAGATGATGACGATGACAAGACAGAGACACCAGCAGAAAAAGCAGCAGGCATCTACACTGGTACTGATCAAGTGACAATTGGTGGCCAATGGACCTATACCAGCAGTGCCGACTACACTATCACCGCCAACGCTGACGGTTCCATCAACCTGACAATAGGTACGGAGACCTACGAGAATACCCTGATGGGCAACATTACGCAGGGAACATTTACAATTAAGAACATTCCCTACGATGCCAAGACGCTCTCCTTCACGAAAGACTATGCGGCTGATAATCTTTCCGCCCATGTAACAATGGTTAAAGGCGAAACCACCACAATGGATAAGGACTTTTCCATTCCTTCCGGCACAATCACAGTAACACCACAAGCAGACGGGAGCATCAAAATCACCAACAAGCAATATACCTATGGCAAAATGCCATTTAAGATGGATGCTGAGTTCACCGGCACACGTAAGAAGTAATCCTTATCCGAATATTTAGTGAACCACATCAACCGACTTTTAATATATCTGCTCGCAGGGTGCTGCCTTTCCTTGGCGGCATCCTGCGACGGCGTCTTTGGCGGTATCTATGACGAGGACAAGGGTAGCTCGACCGAAGTGAAGGCCGGACAGCTCTACATCAACGCTACCAGTTGGAACGACTGGTACTACATTGACCTCGACTCGCTCGAAGAGCTAATCGACAAAGGCGATGCCGCAGCCTTGCAGCAGGCGCAGACCAACTTCACGCCTTGGCCGATCCCACAAACGGAAGACAAAGAGGCCATGCGTGACAGCAGTGGCATGTACACCTATTGGTTCGACATCTTCGGCAAGGGCATGTCCAACTATGAGCGGCGCGGCTACAACCCCACGGCACTTCAACCCGAGCCTGAACACTGGACCTTTGCCGTGCACCGCGACAATGTGCGCACCAACGGTGGTAGTGCCTACGAGACGGCATACACGTCGATGGATGAAGTGCCGAAGGAGGCAGAGGCGTTTGCCGATAAGACGTTCACGCCCGACACATGGTCGGAACGCGACGTGTGGGTAGACCGCGCGGAAATGCTCAACTGCATCATGGGCAATCAGGGCATCCGCATCAATCAGGTGCTCTCCTCATGGCTGGCTTTCAACATCCCGCCTATTCCGCCCACCTATGCGCTCAACAGCCACGTAATGATCCTGCGCACCAAGGACGGTGAGTACTTCGCCCTGCAACTGCAAGACTACATGAACAGCCAGGGCACCACCTGCTGGCTGAGAATCAACTACAAAGCCCTCACCCTAGCCCTCCCCCGAGGGGGAGGGAATGAGCACACCAAATGATAGTCAGACCCTCACCCTAACGCTCAGGCCCCCAGGCCCTCACCCTAGCCCTCCCCCAAGGGGGAGGGAATGAGCACACCCCAGGCGAGTCATTATTTGATTCAAATAAGTAGATAAAGATAAGTAGATATATCATATACAACAAGATGAACAAGCGTCAGCTCTTGATAATCACTCTATTCTGTCCATTGGCTATCCAAGCGTTGCCTAGCGGTAAGGCTTCATTGTTCACGGCTCATTCGGCTGTGGTCTCTGAGGCTCATTCCCTCCCCTCCGGGGGAGGGTTAGGGAGAGGGCTTGACACAGAGGCTCATTCCCTCCCCTCCGGGGGAGGGCTAGGGAGAGGGCTTGAGCTTGATCTCGGGCTTCACTCCGATTCCCTGCTTGTTGGAGAAGAACTCTCGCAGGTGGTTGTCACGGGAACCCGTTCGCCTAAACTGCTCATGGAGACGCCCGTGCTCACGCAGGTCATCAGTCATGCCGACATCGAGAAGACCGACGCCACCAACATCAAGGACTTGTTGCAGCAGGTGATGCCCGGCGTGGAGTTCTCCTTTGCGCAGAATCAGATGGTGCATCTCAACTTCTCGGGCTTTGGCGGTCAGAGCGTGCTCATCCTTGTAGATGGAGAGCGCCTCGCAGGCGAGACGATGGACGACGTAGACTTCACGCGCCTGGCGATGGATAACGTCGACCATATCGAAATCGTCAAAGGAGCTGCCTCGGCACTCTACGGCAGCAATGCCAATGGTGGCGTTATCAACATTATCACTAAGGAAGCAGCAAAGAAACTCAGTGCTACGCTCGACGTGCGTCTCGCCAAACACAACGAGCAGCGCTATGGACTGGCTCTGCAAGGTGGAGGAAGCAGGTGGAGCAATGTGTTCAACATGAACAGGACGACGCAAGACAACTATGACGTGCACAGTGCTGACGGGGCTGTCGCACGCACCATCACCACCATCTTCGGCGACCGTACCTGGAACTTTGCCGACAAAGCCATCTGGCATGCGTTGGATAGGCTGAAGCTCACGGGACGCGGAGGCTATTTCTTTCGTGAGGTGAAGCGCAGCGTGGAGTCGCCGGAGCGCTATCGCGACTTCAATGCGGGCGGAAAGGCTCAGTGGACTCTCTCTGACAATGATGCCTTGGAGGGCTCGTACAGTTTTGACCAGTACGACAAGTCGACATGGTTGCGCAGGCAAGACCTCGACGTGCGCAGCTACTCCAATGTGCAGAACAGCGTGCGCCTGCTCTATAACCATACCTTCGGCGACAATGTGCTCACGGCCGGAGCCGATTATCTCTACGACTATCTCAACAATACCAAACTCGATGCGGCACACCGTCAGCAGAGCATCGACGCCTTTGCGCAGTTTGACTGGAAACTCAACAGCCGCTGGGAGTTTGTCGGGGCACTTCGATATGACTATTTCTCGGACCATCACATCCAGCGCGTCACACCGAAGTTCAGTGTGCGTCATACGCCTATCGACCATCTCAATGTGCGCTTCGGCTATGGCATGGGCTTCCGGGCTCCGACATTGAAAGAAAAATACTACGATTTCGACATGATAGGTATTTGGACTATCACGGGCAATCCACTGCTGAAACCGGAAGTGAGCCATAACTTCAACCTCAGTGTGGAGTATGTCAAGGGTAACTACGGTTTTCTGTTGTCAGGATACTGCAATCGTGTGACCAATAAGATCACGTCGGGAAATCCTTATTACGCCAGTGCCACGGAGACGATGCCGCGACTGCCTTATGTCAACATCGACCGGCTTTATGTGGCTGGTTTTGAGGCTACGGCGCGTGCGCGGTGGAACTGTGGTCTCGACGCCCGGCTGTCCTACGCCTTTGTCGATGAGCAGGTTGGACATAAGGATGGACAAAAAGTCGCCAGCCCCTACCTGCCTGCACGCAAGCACAGCCTGACGGCACATGCCGACTGGACTCACCGCTTCTCTACGTTGCTGGATGGAATGGTGGCTCTTGACGGTCGCTTCCTGTCAGGTATCGACAACCAAGAGTTTAAAAACTACTATAAAGTGGAGGAGGGCACCATCACGGTGCATTATCCGGCTTACACGCTGTGGAAGTTGTCGGCACAAATGGGCGTTGGCAAACATCTGAAGTTGACCTTTGCCGTCGACAACCTGCTGAACTATCGTCCGAAATACTATTACCTCAACAGTCCGATTGTCGATGGTACGAATGTGATGGTGGGCTGCAAGGTCAGGCTATAAGCCTCACCCCCATACCCCTCTCCAAAGGAGAGGGGAGTAAAATGTATGGCGGGTGACATCCTAACCTCTTTCGGTTCGCTGGTTTTCGTTGAAAGTACGGGGGTGAGGCAGTCCTAACAACTCTTGTCGGTAATCACTCCCCTCTCTTTTGGAGAGGGGTACGGGGGTGAGGCTGTTCGTTTAGTCGTCAAGTGACTTTAGCCATTTCTGTCCGCTCTTTGTGTGGAGCCAAATGGCAAAGAGTATGGCAACGATGGATGTACCAGCAAAAACAATAATGAGTCCTTCTAATCCATGTATCATTCTGTTGTTACTTTGAATATTCAGTCGTCAAGCGACTTCAGCCATTTCTGTCCACTCTTAGTGTGGAGCCAAATGGCAAAGAGGATTCCCATGGCAGCAGAGCCGCCCAAAACAAATATAAGTCCGTCAAGTCCTTGCATCATCATAGCGTTACTTCTTTAAAATATAATTTCCCAAATAAGCAAAAACAACTGTTGCGATTACTCCCATTACAAAGAGATAAATAAACACCGATGTCTTGACATTAGCCATGAAGTACGTCACTACTGCTCCCACAACCATAGCTGTGAAGCAGGTCTGAGCCAGGTTGTAGAGGAACTTGCCAAGTGCCTCCCGTCTGCTCTTCTCCCGTTCTCTATCATCTTTCAATGTCATACCGCAAAGATAAGACTTTTCATCCAAACTTGCAAGATTCAAGAAGATTATTTGCCGTTTGGATATTTTTCGCTATCTTTGTGGGAAAATAAGGTAAAGTAATGATAGAGAACATCGTTTTTGACTATGGCGGCGTGCTGGTGCAGTACGACTTTGTGGCGTTCTTCGGCAAGTTGTTGGGGAGTCGGGAACAGGGACAGTGGTTCATGGACCACGTGCTGCCGGAAGAGGTAGGCGCAGCCATGGACAGGGAACTGCATCCTTTCGTCTATTATATCCGTCAACAGCAAGAGCGATGGCCCGAATACGCTGATACGCTCAGCTATTTTGCCAGCCACTACACTGATGTCTTCACGGTGGAGACGCCGGGCATCCGCGAACTCATCCTGGTGCTGAAAGAGCGTGGCTTCCACGTCTATGGACTGAGCAACTGGTCGAGCAAACTGCTGGAGGTGAAGGCTAAGTTCAGCATTTTTGGCCTCATCACCGACGAGCTTGTCTCTAAGGATGTGCATCTGCTCAAGCCTGATCCAGCCATCTACCAAGCTTTCCTCGGCAAGTTCCACCTTAAGGCAGATACATGTCTGTTCCTCGACGACAAGGCCGAGAACATCAAAGTCTGTCAGTCTGTGGGCATGCAGGGCATCCGCTTCAACAGAGAGAATCCGGCAGAAACAATCCTGGAAATAAAAAAGTTATTGGAGATTCATGATTAACATAGCTGTTTTCGCCTCGGGCAACGGCACCAATTGTGAAAACATCATCCGCTACTTTGCCCAATCTGATCATATCAATGTAGCGTTGGTCATGTGTAACAAGTCCCACGCTCCGGTCTTGGAGCGTGCCCGACGGCTGTGTGTGTCCACGGCCGTCATGCCACGCGCCGACTTCAACGACCCTGACAAGCTGCTACCCTTGCTGAGGGAGCACGGCGTGCAGTTCATTGTCCTGGCGGGTTTCCTGCTGATGATTCCTTCGTTTCTTATTCAGGCTTTTCCCCATGCCATCATCAACATCCATCCGTCGCTGTTGCCGAAGTTCGGCGGCAAGGGTATGTACGGCCACCATGTCCACGAGGCTGTGTGGGCAGCGCACGAGCAGGAGACCGGTATGACCGTGCACTGGGTCAACGAGCAGTGCGATGGCGGTGACATCATTGCGCAGTACCGTGTAGCCCTCACGCCGGAAGACACACCGGAGACAATAGCCACCAAGGAGCATGCATTGGAGATGGAGTATTATCCCAAAGTCATCGAGCGGCTGCTCTTATGACACCCACTACATCAGAGCGATGGTATTGCGATTCTCCCCCTTGGGGGGGAGTTAGAGGAGGGCTTTTTAGTAGTATCTCTTCGCAATACTCTTGATGACGCTATGATTGGGCACCATAGCACCTTTTTCGTTATAGGTGAGCAGCATCTCGGGAGCGTAGAAGTCGCATCCACGGCAGTTGTCGGGACTGTCAAAGACGTTGCAGGCCAGTTCACGCTGCACGGCGAGCAGGGCATTGGCAGGATAGGCTGCGCGGTGGCGGATATATGCCCACACCAATTCGGTGAGGTCACGGATATAACTCTTGATATCCTTATTGATCTTCATGTTGATTTTCATGTCCATTCCTTTCTGTTAGAGGTTCGTATAGCTTGCATGAGGCGTAAGGGAAAACCAGCTTGTCCTTCGCCTGATGCAATGCAAAGATAAGGCTTTTCTATCAACATGCCATCAACCACAGCTTATCTTTAACGATGTTTGCCGTACAGTAATCAATTTATGTTATAACGGCGAGGAATTGGTTAATTTTGACATACGCCGCCTGACAGCGTCGGCATCTTCCCTTTGCAATTTCAACAATTCCTCATTTGATGACAGGGAGGAGCAAGGACTCCGCTACATACCATCAAAAAACCCCGAGGCACACATGCCCCGGGGCTTCTATGAAGTTCTTTATAACTTCGGTTACTTCTGTACAGTGTCATGGCCTTACTAAATACCAAGCTTTACTTATGTTAGCAGAACAGCCAGTCGCGCACAGCGCGGAAGCTGTAGGCCACACGCCATGTATCGAAGTGCCAGCCGCCACGCAGATGGCTGTAGCGGATGGTGACGGGCTGACGGCGCAAAGCCTCAATCTCTTGGGCACGCGCCACCTCGGTGGTGTCCAGCGGCCATGAGGCCGAGTTGGTCTTGGCCCCAAGCGAACTCCAGAGCTTCTGGGCGGTGGCAGCACCTGTCGAGCTCTTGGCGTCACCTGTGCAGGAGACGAGCCACAGCGGCTTCTTGGCCATCGGAGCGATGACCTTCGGATCCCACTGTCCGGCTACGAGCATGCCGGCGGCAAACTCGTCGGGGTGGGTCGACATGAGCAGATAGCTCAACATGCAACCCATCGACTGACCGGTGGTGTAGACACGGTCAGCGTCGATGCTGTACTGACTCTTGATGGCATCGAGCAGGTCGATGGTCGTCTCGGCACTTGCTGATACGCGGAAACTGTCGTCCACGACAATCTCATCGAACTGCGGAGCGAGCACAAAGCATGGGTGCTTGGCCTGGTCGCGGGGCGAAGCCCATACGGTGGCACCGTTGCCTTGCAAGAGCGTGTAGTTGTCCACCTGGTTGGCACCGCTGGCGTCATGCATGAAGAGAACAAGGGGATAACGCTTCGAAGCATCGTAGTCCTTTGGCACGAAGAGGTTGTAGCGGAGCGTCACGCCCGTCTTTTCGTCCTTGAAGGTCAATTGCTTGAAGTCTTCGGCGATGAGCACACGACTCTTTGAGCTCGTCATCGTCTCGCCGGCTTTATAGTTTTTTCCGGCAACGGTCTTGATGGCCTTGGCTTGTGTGAGTGTTGAGCAGCTTGTAGGAGACTGCCCAACACCTATTATTTATTATAGGAACCTATTCTGATTAATTGTAGTAAGAGCCCATTCTGTCTATTTCGTCTTCTTGATAGGCAACTGATAGAGAATCTTGCCATTCTTGTTGATGGCCGAGAGAGTCAGCTGCTGCTTGTTGGCGCTGATGATGGTGAAGCCTGTCGAGGGGTCGCACCACAGTGTGCCGTCGGTGGCACTCACGGGACGGGAGAGCGCGGCGGCGGAGTTCACCCAATAAACGATAGGGTCGCCCGGCTTCTTGATGTACTGGAAGTTGTGGATATGTCCGCAACCATAGACGGCCACGTTGCTGTGACGACGCAGCACGGGCAGGAGATATTTCTGCATGTCGGCACGCTCCACGTCCTTCTTCGGTGTCTGAGCATAGATGGGATGGTGTCCCACGCAGATCACCCAGTCCTCGTGGGCAGCTGTCAGCGTGCTGTCGAGCCATGCCAGCTGGCGTTCGCGGTCCTGCTTATGAGCGTCGGGATAAGTCGTGCTGTCGTTGCGGTAGCAGTCCATCAGTGGCGTAGTGTCGATGAAGACAATACGCAGTTTGCAGCCCTTGCCTCTGAACACCTTGGAGTAGTAGCGGGCGGGCATGGCCCAACGGCGGCTGACCTTGGCGTAGTCGAGCACAGTCTGTGTGTTGCCACGATACTCATGGTTGCCCAAGACAGGATACCAGAACTCCATCAGTTCGGGATTGGAGTAGACGAGTTCGTAGTTGGTCATCCACAGAGGGTCACTGGTGCTCTGTACACCATTGAAGTGATGGACATCGCCCACGGCGATGATGGCCTCAGGACCGACGGTGAGCGCCATCTTTCCCATGAGTTCGGCGATGGTCTTCTGGTCGTAGTATCCATTGCGCCCCATGTCGTTGACCCAATAAAGGTTGACACCGGCTTTCAGCTTCTGCCACTCGGCGGGTGTCTGGGCACAGGAGGGGAGAATGACGACTACCGTGAGCAGGAAAGCCGCGAAGAGAGAATGGAATATTGTCTTTTTCATGATGATGATGTTTTTGCTGTAGATACTATAGATTCTATAGCTTATAGAAGCGATCGCGTGATAGCGTCTATCGAACTATAGAATCTAAGAAAGACTGCTATTTAGTGCCGAAGGCACCAAAGAATGTGCTGGCCATGGGTGCGGTGAAGTAATAGTTCTGGTCATTGTTGCTGTCGACCCATTTGACTTTCTTCATACCAAAGAACGGCAGACCAGTGGTGAAGTTGCGGACTACAGAAGAGGTTGCACCGCTGAGCGCAACTGCACCGGTTTGGAGATGGAAGTCCCAAGCACTGCTCCATGCGAGCGGAGCACCTTTGGCAATGTCGTCACTCTCACAGTTAATGTTCATCTTGTCGCTTTGCGCAAAGTTGACAAAGAGCTTTTTGAGGTCTTCGGGTGCTGCGCTTGTCTTGTTACCTTCGTCCCAGACAAGCATGCTGAAGTCTTTGGCCTGCTGCTTCACACCGTCGGCTGTGGAAGCAAAGAGATAGTTGGGGGCAAGCACGCTGTTGGCGATGTCGCCACCATCTTTGTCGGGCTGACGAATGCCATAGCGGTTGTCCACCATGAGGTTGTTGACAAAGACGGGTGCAATGCCTTTCTCAAGCCAAACGTTGCCACCTTTCTTATTCTTTGTACGGCGCCAGCCACAGTCTACGGCGGTGTTGTTGTAGATGACGAGCTTCGAGGCGAAGTTCTTCTCTACGCCGGCATCAGAGAGTTTGAAAGCATTTGTGCATGCGTTGTATATGAGGTTGTAGGCTATGTCGAGTGTACATCCCGACTTCACGTTGATGGCTTCTCCACCATCGTTGCTGTTACCGCTGTCGGCAAAGGTGCAGCCTGTGATGATGCCCTTGCCACCGGTGAAGTAAGTCTGGTCGTTGTAGTTGTCGTGGAGATAGCAGCCGATCATGGCAAAGCGGCCGTTGGTGTTGCAGAAGTGGAAGGCAGGCACACCACCGTCAATGGTTGTCTTGAAAAGCTTGTTCTGGAACGACATGGAGCTCTCGGTTGGAGTGGCTCCACAGTCAGCGAGCTCGACGTGGCTGAGTACAACCTCACTGCAGTTATATCCGCAGATGATGCCTCCCCAGTCGTTGGGCTTGCCCGTGTCGGAAGTGATCACGACGGGTTTCTCCTCCGTGCCCATAGCATAGAGATTGCCGAGTGCGACGATCTCGATAGGATGCTTGTCGGCTTCCTGTGAGTCGTGGCTGACGGTGACGTGTACGCCAGGCTCGATATAGAGAGAAGCACCTTCGGTTACCTTAAACGACGTGACGAGTGTGGTGTCGTGACTCCATACGATGGAGCCGGTGGGATAGGAAGCTACGGCAGTCTTCACTGTGTTCTCGTCACCGGTGTTGATGGTGATGGTGTCGGTTTTGGCGGCATAGTCGTATGGGTTGATATTCTCGTTCTCGCAGGAGCTGAGCCCGAAAGCGAGAGCCGTGGCAAAGAGCCCGGCGGTAAGCAAATATTTCATAATGATGAATGATGAATGTTGAGTGATGAGTTATCTCAATTATGAATGATGAATGTTGAGTGATGACTTGAAGCACAGCAACGGTCCCGTTGAGGAGCCACCATTTCCTCCCCTTCGGGGGAGGGCTAGGGTGAGAGCTCTACATCGTGTACCTTACGCCCACAAGAAACGTGCGGCCATAGCGGTAGCTACCCACGATGGTGCGGTCAGAAGGCTGGCCGGGAATGCCACTATTGAACTCATTGGTAGTCTTCAAGTAGCGCTCGCGTTTAGCGTTGAGCAGGTTGTTGGCTTTGACGAAGATTGCCAGACCGTTCTTGAACCGCTTCTCACCACTGAGGTCAAGGGGGAAGAAGTGGCGCTCCCATTCGTCGGAGTCGAGATAGGGCGAGACGAGTACAAGACGTGTGCCGGTGTAGGAAGCAGCGAGCTGCCCGTTCCAGCCGTGGTTGGTGTCCTTATATAATAAGGAGACGTTGGCGGTGTGCGGTGCCTGGTTGACGAGCGGACGTGTCTGGTCAACAGTCTCAAGTTGGTTCTTGCCCAGGAAGTGACGCTTCGGAGTAGTGATGGCCGAGTGAGTGTAGGTGTAGTTGGCCTTCAAACCAAAGTGACGGATATACTTCACCACGTCGAATTCCATACCATAGTTCTTGGCGTTACCGAGGTTCTGCGGCATGTAGTAGCTGGCGTTGGTCTGGCGCTGGTCGACTTCAAAGCTTGTCTCGATAGGATCCTTGAGATATTTGTAGAACAGTCCGAAGAGCACCTGCTCGTTTTGAGAGGGGAACCACTCCCACCGCAAGTCGATGTTGTCGATGCGGGAGCGCTTCAAGAGCGGGTTACCTTTCTCGGTGTAGTCTTCACCGTCGAGCTGGTAAGGCACGAGCTCGTAGAATCCCGGGCGGTTGATGCTCTTATAGTAGTTGAAGCGCAGGTTCATTTGCTTGTTGATCTTCCAGCGCAGGGCAGCGGAGGGCAAGTAGTCCCAGTAGCTCTGCTCACCGAGTGAGCCAGTCGTCTCGAAGCGTTGCAGCATGATATAAATCTGGTTGGTGTGCTCAGCACGGAATCCGGCGATGAGTTCGCCGAACTTAGCGGACAGCGTCACCATGGCGTAGGCAGCTCCGATGTGCTCCTTGGAATTGTAGTTGAGCTGGGAAGCCTGCGAGCGTGGCGTCTTGCATGCCCAGTCGATGCCGTCGTATGCACTCATGCTGTTGTCAGCAAGTAGTTCGTCATTGCTGGCAGGACTGAAGATATAAGAATAGTAGCGGTTGCTACGCTTCTTGTTGCGGTACATGCCACCTGCTTTCCACACAGCTTTGACGTCGTGCTCAAAAGGAGTCTCCCATGTGAAGTTCAGATACCCCGTCCAGTCCTTGTCGTCGTTATGCTGGAAGCGACGCTCCTGCGAAGCGGGGTAGGTCTTGGAAACCTTGCCGTCGGTCACGGTGTTGCTGAGCGTCGTATAGACGCGGTCTGGGTCTTTCTCGCGTGCGTCGGCAAAGAGTCCGGCCCAGTCGACGGTGAAGTGGCGGGTCAGGTGATGGGTGCCCTTTAGCGTGGAGGCGAAGATGGTCTGTGTCTGCGTCATGGTGCGGAGCTCGTCGGAGCGTGTCCAGTTGCCAGCATTGAGGTCGAAACCGTAATCGGTGGTGATGCCTTTGCTGTAGCGTGTGTTGTCTTCGCTACGGTGCACGAGCATATTGTACCACTCTATTTTGTGATTGCCAAGATTAAGGTCTACCTTACCGTGGAGACCGAGGTTGAGGTCATGGATGGAATAGAGGCGCTTCTTGATGGACGATATATATTCCGTCTCGTCGCCGTTGGCCATCACCTCTTTATTCAGGTCGCGCTCCGTTCCGCGATAAGTGTTTTGCAGATTGGCGGCGACGAGCAGTCCTATGCGTTTCTGCCAGAAGCGGTCTCCTACAGAGATACCCGCATTGAGGTTAGGAAGCGGCATGGAGTGGCTTGTCACCTGCGATCCGCCGTTCTTGAAGTCTTTCGAAGTGGCGTCGTAGGTGCTGCCATATCGTTCGTAAGGTGCTTTGGAAGTAGTGTTGCCGCGTTTGGCACTGAAATAGTCATAGCTGATGTTGCCAAACGGAGATACGGTCTTGTCACCCTGCCAGAAGAAGTCCGTGGCACCGACGGCAGCATTGGCTTGCAGTCGGAATTCGCCGGGTGCGTCTTTCATGTTCATGTCGATGACGCCTCCGGCTGCGTCGCCCTCCATGTCAGCGGTGAGCGACTTGGCTACTACAAGACGGTCCATGAGGTCGGAGGGGAAGAGGTTGAGCGGCACATAGCGGTTCTTGTCGTCGGGACTCGGAATCTTCACGCCGTTGACGAGCGTATAGTTGTAGCGCTTGTCCATACCTCTTAATATGGCGTACGAGGCTTCGCCAGAAGCGTCCTGCTGCATGGTCACACCAGAGACGCGCTGCAAAACACTGGCTACGTTGACGTCGGGCGAGAGTTGGATGGCCTGCGCACTCATCACGTTGAGCACCTGTGGCGAGTTCTTCACCATGCTCACGGCACTCACATCGGTGCGGTTGCTTTTGAAGCCTTTGACCACTACTTCATTCAGTTCATGTGTGTCGGGCTCCAACTCTATCTTGAGCTGGCTGGCCTTCGTCATGTCGATGGTGACCTCCCTAGGTTTATAACCGATGTAGTTGACAATAATGGTGACGGCACCCTGGTCGGGCAGTTCCTTCAACGTGAAGGTTCCGTCCAGGCCAGTGGTTGTCATGTTATCCTGTCTACCTTTTACCTGGACTACGGAGCCGATGAGCGTCTCGCCTGTCTTCTTGTCCTTGACCACGCCATCTACGGGGCCGGCCAGACAAGCGGGCAGGAACGTAGCGCTCAACGCCGCCGTCAGAAAGAGTTTTTTCATACTTGAATAGAGATGAGAATTATATTCGGCCGCAAAGGTATATATTACTTGTTGCAATATCGTTACAGACATGATAACATAGAATGACAAACGGATAAAAAGTAAAGAGGTAAAAGAGTAAAGGGGTGGGGGGAGGGTGATAGGTTAAAAGCGTTGAATCGTTTGCAGATGTGGAGAAAAGGTGCTAACTTTGTCTGATGATGAGCAGTGAACAGAATCAACGAAAGATTATCCACGTCGATATGGATGCCTTCTTTGCCAGCGTGGAGCAGAGAGACCACCCCGAGTGGCGCGGTAAGCCGTTGGCTGTCGGACAAGACAGTTCAAGGGGCGTGGTGTCCACAGCGAGCTACGAGGCCCGTAAATATGGCGTGCACTCTGCGATGTCTATTCAGACAGCGAAACGGCAGTGCCCTGATCTCATCATTGCTCCGGGACGCTACGAAGTCTATCGCGAGGTGTCGGCAACCATTCATCGTATCTTTCACGACTACACGGATTTGGTGGAGCCTATCTCGCTTGATGAGGCTTTCCTCGATGTCACGCAAAACAAAAAGGACATGGACTTGGCAGTGGACATCGCCAAGGAGATCAAGCAGCGGATACATGAGGAAACGGGGCTGACAGCTTCGGCAGGTGTTTCGTACAATAAGTTTTTGGCTAAGATAGCGTCGGACTATCGTAAGCCCGACGGGCTCTTCGTTATCCATCCCGATCGGGCGCTGGACTTCATCGCCACGTTGCCTGTGGAGGACTTTTGGGGCGTGGGCGGTAAGACTGCTGAACGTATGCACCGCTTGGGTATCTATAATGGTGCACAGCTACGTAGCATCTCATTGGGTTATCTCCTTCATACTTTTGGTAAAGCGGGGCGCACATTCTATGATTTCGCCCGTGGCATCGACGATCGCCCCGTGGTCTCTGAGCGCGTGCGCAAGTCGGTGGGATGCGAGCACACGTTCTCCCAAGATATTTGTCTGAAGTCAGCGGTTATCATCGAACTGTACCATGTGACGCTGGAACTTGTAGAACGGTTGCAAGAGTCGGATTTTAAGGGCCACACGCTGACGCTGAAAGTCAAGTACGGCGACTTTACCACCATCTCGCGTAGCATCACGCAGGCAAAGGTCTTGCGTACAAAAGACGACATCCTGCCGTTGGCTAAGAAGCTGATGAGCCGTGTGGACTACGATGCCAACCATCCTATCCGCCTGATCGGTCTCGCTGTCGTCAATCCCCATGCGGGCGAGTATCGTGAGAAGGACCGGTGGATAGAACTGGACATCGACTTTTAATAAGAGACAGAGCAACAAAGGAAGATAAAAAATCCGTGTTCCTTTGTTACTCTGTCTTCTTAGACTCATTGATCTCGCGAATGTAAGCGCGGTGTCTGCGGTGTTGCTCGGCTTCGAGATATTGCCACTGGTCGAGTACACCGTGGTTGGTCTCCATCTGAGGCATAGCCTCGGCCCATTTGAATCCATAACGGCGGTACCAGCCGATGAGATCGTTGAAGATAAGAGCGTTGGCGCCCTTCATGCGATATTCGGGCAGCACGGCAATGAGCAGCAGATCCACGGTGTCGGTCTTGTGCCATTTCATCACGCGCAGCAACTGCCACCAGCCCATGGGCAAGAGACGACCGTCGTGCGTACGTTGCAAAGCATGGGAAAACGAGGGGAACGACACGCCGAAGCCCACCATGCGGTCGTTGGCATTGGCGTCGACAACGCAGGTGACAAGGTTGAGGTCGGCACGACGGATATAGTCATTGACCAAACGCGAGATCTGGTCGTCAGAAAGATGGGAAAAACCGTAGAGACCATCGTAGGTGCGGTTGACAATGTCGAAGAGTTCTTTGCCTTTACCGCGCTTTACAAAGTCAAGAACACCATATTTGCGTACTTGCAGGTTATAGCGCTTCTGTACCAACTCTGCCGTAAGCGCAAACTTGCGGGGCGTCACCTCCGGCACCTTTATCCGGCATTCTACCCAGTCGTTGTCTTTGCGGAATCCAAGCTGATCCATGAAACGGGGATAGTACTCATTATTATAATTAATATATAAGGTGGAGAGCCGGTCAAAGCCTTCGACCATCATGCCCTCGCGATCCATGTCCTCAAAGCCAAAGGGACCGCCGATGCAATCCATACCTTTGTCTTTTCCCCACTGAGCTACGGTGTCGAGCAAAGCACGGCATACGTCGATGTCGTCGATGAAGTCGAGCCAGCCGAATCGCACCATGTGTTTCTTCCATCGCTCATTGGCTCTGTGGTTGATCATGGCGGCCACGCGCCCCACTACCTTCCCGTCGTGATATGCCAGGAAATAGTCGGCTTCGCAAAATGCAAAAGCCGGGTTCTTGTCCTTGCGTAGTGTCTTCATCTCTTCACCATATAGATAAGGTACTGCGCAAGGGTTGTCGCGGTAGAGATCGTAGAAGAACTGGATAAAGACTTTCAGTTCATGCAGCGTCTCTACCTTTCTTATTTCAATATTACTCATTTCTTATAGATCGTTTACATGAAGCCCTGATGATGCAGTGCCTTCTTCAGTCCTTCGCTCATGGCCTCGCAGTCCTTGGCGGTATAGCGTATGTCGGTGAATACCTGTGCGAGCGTCTCGGTGTGGTTGATCTCCACAAATTGTTTGTTCTCCGGCAGGTTCTCCTTTGGACCATAGATGTCATCGATCTGCTGCGGCGTGTAGTCGTGGTAGACCTCCTCGTGGATGATGCCGTTCAGCGGAAGACGGTCGCTCTGTGCCGGGTCCTCGTCGGGCCAGCCCAGCGTGATGGTAGCTATGGGGAAGACCAAGGGCGGCAACTCTAACAAGTCAATGATTGCCTGCGGCTGGTAGATGGTTGTGCCCAGGAAACAGGTGCCCAGTCCGGCTTCCTCAGCTAAGTTGCAGAATGTCTGGCAATAGAGCAGGGCGTCGGTGGCAGCGTTGACAAAGCTCAGCAAGTTGTCGTAGCCGGGATGTCCTTTGCGCTGTTCGCCCCAAAGCGTCGTGCGGCGGTAGTCAGCGCAGAACGTCAGCACCACGGGTGCTCCCGTCACCATCGGTTGGCCGAAGTGCGCGGGTGCCAAGCGCTCCTTCATCTTCGGGTCGCGTGTGACGATGACGCTGTAGAGTTGCAGGTTGCCCATCGTGGGTGTGCGCTCAGCCTGTTCGAGCAGACGGTACAACAGTTGCTCGTCCACCTCTTTATCTTGGTATTTTCTAATACTTCTGCGATGTATTAAACTTTCCATTTCTTGTTCAATTTAGCATTTGCAAAGATAGGGAAAATTTCCAAAAGGGAAAAGTTTTCTCCTAAATATCTTTAGAAAGTTGATAGAATTAGAGAAAACTTTTGTAGTTTTGCAGTCTACATTTAAAAGCAAATAATTCATCAACACAATCATGCAGCCCCCAGTCCGAAAGGATTGACATAAGGGGTTATCAACCAATGGAAAACAAACAGACATACACTTACGAAGAGGCTTACGAGGCCTCTTTGCAGTACTTCGGCGGCGACGAGTTGGCGGCACGTGTGTGGGTCAACAAGTACGCCATGAAGGACAGCTTCGGCAATATCTTTGAGAAAAGCCCGGAGCAGATGCACTGGCGTATTGCCAACGAGATTGCACGCATCGAGAAGAAGTACCCCAACCCGCTCTCTGCCCAGCAGGTCTTCGATGTGCTCGACCACTTCCGCTACATCGTACCGGCAGGCAGCCCGATGACGGGTATCGGCAATGATCACCAGGTAGCATCACTGAGCAACTGCTTTGTCATCGGACTCGATGGCGACGCTGACAGCTATGGTGCTATCATGAAAATCGACGAGGAGCAGGTACAACTGATGAAACGTCGTGGCGGTGTAGGCCATGACATGAGCCAGATTCGTCCAAAAGGAAGCCCCGTAAACAACTCCGCGCTGACCTCTACAGGCTTGGTGCCATTCATGGAGCGCTACAGCAACTCCACACGTGAGGTGGCTCAGGACGGCCGGCGTGGTGCGCTCATGCTCAGCGTGAGCATCAAGCATCCCGACTCTGAGGCTTTCATCGATGCTAAGATGACAGAGGGAAAAGTTACTGGTGCCAATGTCAGCGTGCGCATCGATGACGCATTCATGCAGGCTGCCGTAGACGACAAGCCCTACACTCAACAGTTCCCCATCGACAGCGATCATCCGATGGTAAGTAAGGAAATCTCTGCCCGCAAGCTGTGGGAGAAGATCGTGCACAACGCATGGAAGAGCGCTGAGCCCGGCGTGCTGTTCTGGGACACAATCATCCGCGAAAGCATTCCTGACTGCTATGCCGACCTCGGCTTCAAGACGGTGAGCACCAACCCTTGCGGTGAGATTCCACTCTGCCCTTACGACAGCTGTCGTCTGCTGAGCATCAATCTCTATAGCTATGTCGAGCATCCTTTCACCAAGGAAGCTAAGTTCGACTTCGATAAGTTCAGCCGTCACGTACAGCTTGCCCAGCGCATTATGGACGACATCGTGGACTTGGAGATGGAGAAGATCGACAAGATCATGGACAAGATCCGTCGCGATCCTCAGAGCGAGGACGTGAAGCATACAGAGTATCATCTTTGGGAGAAGATCAAGGAGAAGAGCGGCAAGGGCCGTCGTACAGGTGTGGGCATCACCGCCGAGGGCGATATGCTGGCAGCCATGGGCCTGCGCTATGGTACACAGGAGGCTACAGACTTTGCCGTGAGCGTACATCGTGATCTGGCCATCAACGCTTATCGTTCTTCTGTGAAGATGGCTGAGGAGCGTGGTGCGTTCAGCATCTATGACGCTGAACGCGAGAAGAACAATCCGTTTATCCTCCGATTGAAGGATGCTGATCCTAAACTCTATGAGGATATGGTGAAGCACGGACGTCGCAATATCGCCTGCCTGACGATTGCTCCCACCGGCACCACATCACTGATGACGCAGACCACGAGTGGCATCGAGCCCGTGTTCATGCCCGTCTACAAGCGTCGCCGCAAGGTCAACCCTAATGATGCAGACGTGCATGTGGACTTTGTCGATGAGGTCGGTGACTCCTTTGAGGAGTACATCGTCTACCACCGCAAGTTCCTCGAATGGATGAAGATCAACGGTATCGACACCGAGAAGAAATATACCCAGGAAGAGATCGACGAGCTCGTCGCCCGCTCTCCTTATTATAAAGCTACTGCCAACGACGTGGACTGGCTGATGAAGGTGCGCATGCAGGGCGCTATTCAGAAGTGGGTGGACCACAGCATCTCTGTGACCGTCAACCTGCCCAACAATGTCGACGAGGCGCTTGTCAACAAGCTCTACGTCGAGGCTTGGCGCTCAGGCTGCAAGGGCTGTACCATCTACCGCGACGGCAGCCGCTCGGGCGTGATGATCGCTGTGTCGAAGAAAGACAAGAAAGAAAAGAAAGACGCAGACCATAAGGAGTCACCGGAGCCTGTTACCGCACCGTCGATTCCGCGTCCTTCTGTGCAGGAGGTTCGCCCGAAGGAGCTCGACTGCGATGTAGTGCGCTTCCAGAACAACCGTGAGAAGTGGGTGGCCTTTGTCGGATTGCTCGACGGTTATCCTTACGAGATCTTCACCGGTTTGCAGGATGACGACGAGGGCATCGTGTTGCCGAAGAGCGTCACCAAGGGTAAGATCATCAAGCAGACCAACCCCGACGGTACGCATCGCTATGACTTCCAGTTTGAGAACAAGCGCGGCTACAAGACTACTGTAGAAGGACTGAGCGAGAAGTTCAATCCTGAGTATTGGAACTATGCCAAGTTGATCTCCGGTGTGCTGCGCTATCGTATGCCTATCGACCATGTCATCAAGCTCGTCGGCTCTTTACAGCTCAAAGACGAAAGCATCAATACATGGAAGAATGGTGTGGAGCGTGCTCTGAAGAAGTACATCACCGACGGTACCAAGGCAGTGGGTCAGAAGTGCCCCGTCTGCGGTCAGGAGACACTCGTCTACCAGGAAGGCTGTCTCATCTGTACCAACTGCGGTGCCAGCCGTTGTGGATGATCACGCTATAGGTTTGACGTATGAAATGCGCATCAAGCTATATCCTCTTACGCTCCCTGCGTTTCCATGCCTTTCACGGTGTGGAGGCGCAGGAGCGTCTTGTTGGCAACGACTATGAAGTCAGCCTCAGACTGAAAGCTGATGTGAACCGTGCCGTAGAGAGCGACCAGGTGGCGGACACCATCAACTATGCCGAAGTGTATCAGCTGGTGGCCAAGACGATGTCCGAACCTGTAGATCTTGTGGAGCATCTTGCCGGAGTGATCGGTGAGCGACTGTTTCAGCGTTGGCCTCAGATCGAGGCAATAGATGTGACAGTCATCAAGCTCAATCCTCCCATGGGTGCAGATTGTCAGGGTGCCGGCATTGAGCTGCATCTGACCAATCGCTAAGTGCTTGCATCATTAATAAATAATAAAACTCATTGCTTCTTTTCAGTTTCCTAATGTAAAATCCGTAACTTTGCATAAACTTGATACAAGTTCACGCTTGTTGGTACTGCAAAGGAAAGAATCATCGATATGTTGAAAAGGATACTTCTCATAATTCCTGTCTTCTTCTTTTTCGCACTTGTGGCTACAAGTGCTGCCTCTCGCTTTACGCTTGTCGTTGATGCCGGTCATGGAGGCAACGACTTTGGCGCTCCCGGTGCGGTGTCCAACGAGAAAGACCTGACGCTGAAATACGCTTTGGCGTTTGGTCGCTTTGTGGAGAGCCACTGTCCCGACGTGCGTGTGATCTACACGCGCAAGACCGATGTCTTCATTCCTCTCCATGAGCGCGCCGACATTGCCAACCGCAACAAAGCCGACCTCTTCATCTCCATCCACATCAATGCAGTGGACGGCTCACACACGGCACATGGTTTCCAAAGTTATACCCTCGGTCGTGGAGAGCGTTCCGGCGACCGCGGCATCCGTGAGAACCTCGATGTGGCAAAGCGTGAGAACTCTGTGATTTTCCTTGAGAAAGACTACCAAAAGAAATATAGTGGGCTTGACATGAACTCAGCAGAAGGCGACATCATGTTTGAGTTTATCGCTGACAACAACCGGCAGCGCAGTGTGGAACTCTCCCGACTGATGCAGCGCTGTGTCTGTCAGGCCACGGGAAGACAAGACGGCGGTTCGCATCAAAACAATCTTGCTGTGCTCCGTCTCACCTCCATGCCAGCCATCCTCTTGGAGTTGGGCTTCATCTCTACGCCTGATGAAGAGCAGTTTATGAACTCCGACTCAGCTGTGGACCTCTATACTAAAGGTATCTATAACGCTTTTATCACCTATAAGAATAAGTACGACACCCAGTCGACACTGCCTTATCAGAACAATGTGATTGAGGTGAGTGCTCCCGTCAACGACAATAATGATTACCAGCCCGTAATTGACGACCGTCGAAGCAACAGGTCGACAAGGACAACCGTTCAAAGAAAAACGGTTGCAGGGAAGGGAGACTGTGATACTCCGCAACAAAGCAGTAATACTCCGCAAAGACGTGAGGCTGCTGCACCCAAGGCTGCGAGCAAGAATACAGCAAAGTCCGACAAAGCTGTCAAGGCTGAGAAGCAAGCAAAGAGAGACAATGACAAGAAGGTAGTCAGTCAGCAGGCTGCTCATGCTCTGGTTTTCAAGATTCAGATACTTCAAGGATCTTATAAGTTGCGCGACAACGACCGTCAGTTCAAAGAGCTCACAGGCATCGAGCGAATGGAGGACGGCGGCAAATGGAAATACTTCTACGGTAGCAATACCGACTACAATGCCGTCAACCGTTCCCGCAAGGAGATCCTCGACAAGTTCCCCGGGGCGTTCATCGTAGCCTATAAGGACGGCAAGCAGGTCGATGTCAACGAGGCAATCAAGGAGTTCCTCTCAAATAAACGAAAGAAATAAAAATCATACGCACATGAAGTTTTTCACCAGTGAAGTCAAGATTGCCCTTGTGGCCATCGTAGGTATAGCGTTGCTGTTCTTCGGCATGAATTTCCTGAAAGGCATGTCGGTGTTTTCCAGCGACAAGTCCTACTATATCAAGTTTAAGGACATCAGCGGCCTGTCACGCTCCAATCCTATCTACGCCGATGGCTATCAGGTGGGTGTGGTGAAGGATATCAACTACGACTATGATGGCAATGGCGACATCGTGGTGAAGTTCGATGTGGACAATGATCTCCGCATTCCCAAAGGATCTTCCGCTGAGATTGTCAGTGACCTGATGGGCAATGTGAAGATGAATCTGCTCTTGGCCAACAACCCGCGCGAGCGTGTGGAGCCCGGCGATACGATACAGGGACAGATCAATGAGGGCATGTTGGGTTCTGTGCGCACGATGTTGCCGGCTGTGAAGCAGCTCATCCCTAAGATCGACAGCATCCTCACCAGTGTCAACGCGCTGCTTGCTGATCCTGCATTGGCTCATTCACTCCACAATGTAGAGGCAATCACCAACAATCTCAACACCACGTCACGCAATCTCAATACGCTGATGGCTCAGGTCAACGGACGGGTGCCGGGTATGATGAACAAAGCAGACTATGCGCTGGGAAAAGCGGGAACCACGCTCGACAACACCTCGCGCCTGACAGCTAATCTTGCCTCCATTGATGTAGCCAATACGATGGCTAAAGTCGACCAGACACTTGCCAACGTGCAGGAAGTGACAGCTAAGTTGAATGGTAAGGACGGTACGCTCGGATTGCTGATGAACGATGATAAGCTCTATCATCGGTTGAACAATACAGTGGGCAGTGCTGACTCTCTGCTGACAGACTTGAAGGCTCACCCCAAGCGCTATGTCCACTTCAGTCTCTTTGGCAAGAAGGACAAGTAAACACGCTTGCTGACAAGAAAGACACACATATAATATAATAACAAGAAAAGCGGTGAAGAACTTCAGTTCTTCACCGCTTTTTCTGTATGTCTTGTTCTTTATTGCTATATATCAGCAAAAGGCTATTCTGCCGTATTTTTCAGCTTGAATGAATTCTCGATGCTTATGATCTCGGCTTGGAAAGCGCGGTCTACCTGCAAGCGCTTTTCTACTTGCGCGCAACTGTGTATCACGGTAGAGTGGTCGCGGTTGCCGACGAGCTTGCCAATACGGCTGGCAGGCATCTTCGTGTATTTCTGTGCCAGATACATCGACACCTGACGCGCCATCACAAAGTCGCGCTTGCGACTCTTGGAGCTCACCTGAGCCTGCGTGACATTGTAGTGGTTGCACACTTTCTCCATGATGTCGTCGATGGTGAGCGGACGGTCGTCGACCTTAATGGCTCGCTTGATGACACGCTCAGCCAACTGCATGTTGATGTCGCAGTTATATACGATGGAGTAGGCCATCAGCGAGTTGACCACACCTTCGAGGTAGCGCACGCTGCTGCTGTCAGACTGGGCAATGTATGCGATGACGTCGTCGGGGATCTTCAGACCGTCACGGCAAATCTTACTGCGCAGGATGTCGATACACAGCTGACGGTTGGGCTTCTCCAGCGGAGCGATGACACCGCATGAGAAACGGGTGAGCAGTCGGTCGGGCATGCCTTTGAGGTCTACCGGCGGACGGTCAGAAGCCAGAATAATGCGCTTGCCGTTTTTGAAAAGATGGTTGAAGATATGGAAGAAAGTATCCTGTGTCTTCGGCGAGTTGATCCATTCCTGGATGTCGTCGACGATGAGCATGTCAATCGTCTGATAGAAGGCGATGAAGTCATTGAGATGGTTTTGAATGACCGCATTGGAGAACTGCACTTGGAAGAGACGGGCGCTGATATACAGCACACGCTTCTGAGGATAGAGGTGCTTGGCGTGTACGCCGATGGCATTGATGAGATGCGTTTTTCCGCAGCCCGAGGGACCATAGATAAACATCGGGTTGAACTGCAGCGTGTTGGGGTGCTCGGCAATAGAGAGTCCCACGGCACGCGGCAACTTATTGCTTTCTCCCTCGATATAGTTGCTGAAAGTGAGATGCGGATTGAGTTGCGGATCGAGCTGCGGCATGGCAGCGTCGAGTATGGTCGGCGGCTGGTTGGCGCGTGTCTTAGGCTGTGGCTTGGGCAGTGCGTCGGTAGGGTCAGCCTCAATGTTCTGCGTGAGGTTATGCTCCTTGTCCGTGACAACCTGGTAAAACAGTTTGGTGCCTGTACCAAAGCAGTGGTACATCACCTTGCAGAGCAGGTCGATGAAGTTCTCCTCCAAATATTCATATACGAAGGGACTCGGTACAGCCACCTGCACCGTCTTGGTCTGCTCATCGTAGCGTACAAAGTCGATGGGCTTAAACCATGTATTATATATCTGCTCGGTGACGTTCTCGCGTATCAGCGCAAGACTCCTGTCCCAACGAGCATCAGGACCTGCTTTCTTCATGAATAATGTTGTTTCAGCGGTTGTATCTGAAAAGGATCATGCCTTGTTTTTGTTCAATAGTATCGGCAAGCGTGTTGGGAGTCCAATCCCAGTGCTTTGTCGCCTATCTTTTGCAAAGTTAGAAAACTTTTCTCAAACGTGCAAATTCCTGCCTCCTACCAAGCTCTATAGGGTGAAATCCGCAAGTGGTTGAATCTTACACAGTTAATGTAAAGTGCCTTTTATTGTGAAACATCATTGTAGCATCACGCATGTAGGTAAGAATGAACACTTTTCATTCGCTTACATCAAATGTGAAACATCCTTCGATACGATTTAAACTTAATTAAGGTTTTAGCCGCGCTCTATTCGTCTTCTCCCCTTTGTTAATCTTTGTATAAGCCCTTGTATTCTCAAAAGAAAAGTGTAATTTTGCCAACATATAACCATTGTATCACTAACATCCTAAACAAAACATGCATTACAAGCAACTACTTTTCACTACTGCTTTGCTGACAGCCATGCAGGCATCAGCGCAAATCACAGTCAATGTCAACACTGCGCAGAAGGGGCACGAAGTGTCGCCGGATCTCTACGGCATCTTCTATGAGGACATCAACCACGCTGCCGACGGCGGACTCTATGCCGAGCTCGTGCGCAACCGCTCCTTTGAGGACAACGTCAAGACGGCTGAGCATTGGAGCACCGTGGGTCAGGCTGCCTTGCAGCTCACCACGAAGGGACTCCTTAATACCAAACAGCATCAGGCGCTGCAGGTGACCTTCCGGCAGTCGGGCGACGGTGTCGTCAATGAGGGCTTTTGGGGTATTCCTATTGTACAGGGGCGCCGTTACCGTCTCTCCTTTTGGGCGAAAGGCAAGCTGAAGGGACAGCTGCGCGCTGTGCTGACAGATGCTTCGGGCAAGCAGACGTTTGCCTCAGCCTCTTTTGCCGGCAAGAGTTTCGGCAAGAAGTGGACACGCTATGAGGCGGAACTGACAGCCAACGGCAATGACGACAAGGGACAACTGCAACTCTTGGCTGACGGCAAGGGTCAGCTGGCCTTTGACGTAGTCTCTCTCTTCCCGCCTACCTTCCGCAATCGGCAGAATGGCCTGCGCCCGGAACTGGCCGGTATGCTTAACGACCTCCATCCTAAGTTCCTGCGCTTCCCCGGTGGCTGTTTCGTCGAGGGGCAGGAGAGTCCCGACAATGCTTTCCGTTGGGAGCGTACCATCGGTCCCGTGGAGCAGCGCGAAGGCCACTGGAATGTCAACTGGGGCTATCGCACCACCGACGGACTGGGTTTTGACGAATACTTGCAGCTCGCCGAGGACCTGCACGCCAAGCCGCTCTATGTCGTCAACGTGGGCATCTGGCATGGCGGCTTCACGCCACTCGACTCCATCCAGCCCTGGATCGACGAGACGATGAACGCACTGGAGTATGCCAATGGCCCCGTGACGAGTAAGTATGGCGCGCTGCGTGCAAAGAACGGACATCCGGAACCATACAATATCCAATATTTGGAGATTGGCAACGAAAACAATCAGCCCGACCAGCGTCAGCAGAGTGACCACTACTACGAGCGCTTCCGCCTCTTCCGCGATGCCGTGCTGAAGAAATATCCCAACATGCATATCATCGGCAATGTTGCTGCCTGGGGCACAGACGAGCCGAAGTGGGAGTCGAAGGAGCAGACCGAACTCGTCGACGAGCATTACTATCGCTCCCCGGCATGGTTTGCCGAGCACTTCCATCACTACGACGGCTATGACCGTCGCGGTCCGAAAGTCTATGTCGGCGAGTATGCCGTGACGCAGGGCTTCGGCAAGGTGGGTGACCTGAACGCCGCTTTGGGCGAGGCCGTGTTTATGATGGGCATGGAAAACAATTCCGACATTGTGCGCATGGCCAGCTACGCGCCTATCTTCGCCAATGTCAATGAGACACGTTGGCGTCCCGACATGATCCAGTACGACGCCACCCGTGTGCTTGGCACTCCTTCTTATTATGTGCAGAAGATCATGGCCGACAACGTGGGTACACGCACTGTGTCGACGACGCTCACAAATCCCTATCAGATGGCAGAGGCTCAGCAGCAGGTCAAGCCGCAGATCTGCCGTGTCGGTGTGGGCACCTGGGCTACGCAAGCCAGCTTTGCCCAGCCATCGCTTTCAGCCGGTGATGGCAAGGTGGAGCAGGCTGGTGGTAAGGTAGACATCCGTGGTATGTGGCAACAGGCCAATGGCGTCGTCAGTCAGCAGTCTGCTTCCGAGGGCGCACTGCGTCTGAATCCTCAGCGTACCGACGGCAACGAATACACCTATCACGTGCGTGCCCGTAAGGATGGCGGTGCCGAGGGCTTCCTCGTCGTGTTCAACTATGTCGACCCCGACAACTATTGCTGGCTGAACATTGGCGGTTGGGGCAATACGCAGAATGCCATCGAGCAGGTCGTCAACGGCAGCAAGTCACAGCTCGTCACAGCGGCAGGAAAGGTGGAGACCGGACGCTGGTACGATGTGGATCTGCATGTCAAGGGCGACAGCATCTATGCCTCGCTCGACGGTAAGCAGCTCTTTGCCACGCAGCTCAAGCCGAGCACCTTTGCGGGACTCTTCCAGAATGCCACCTATGACGAGGCTACGGGCGAGTATATCGTGAAACTTGTCAACACGCATTCCCAAGCTACCACAGCCCGCATCGCTCTGCCTGGTCTGCATCCGACGGAGGCGCGTCTCATCCGCCTGTCCGCTCCAAAGGGCACCGACGAGAATACGCTCGACACACCGACACGCATCGTTCCGATGACTTCTACGTTGAGTCCTGACGGTGACGGCGTGAGCGTGGAGTTGCCGGCCAATTCGCTGAATATCGTAAGGATCAAATAGAAGTAAAAGCCCCTCTCTAACTCCCCCCTAAGGGGGAGAAAAGAGCCTCACCCCCGCGCCCCTCTCCAATTGGAGAGGGGTGTAGTTACTTGGTTAAACAGAAATTGCCCTGTTTCTGATTATTGTGTCCTTTGGGTATTGATGTATGACGTGATAAACACTGTATGGCTATATCAATGCCTGCCTTTGTATGAATTTACTCTCTTTCTGAACGATTTTTGTGTTTGTACTATTAGATATTTCGTACTTTTGCAATAGAAATATTTAATAGTAAAGGCAAATGAACAATCACAAACCTAAGCAGTGGCTACGGTCACAGACAGCCGCAAAGGCTGTGCCCTTCTTATTATTATTGACATTGCTACTCGGAGCTTTCGACTCTGCCACACCGGTGATCTACATCATCGGCGACTCCACGGCAGCGAACAAAGACACCACCGAGGGCCGCATAGAGCGTGGCTGGGGCATGTGCCTGCATGAATATCTCGACGACGGCGTGCGCGTTGAGGACCATGCTGTCAACGGCCGCTCTTCACGCAGCTTCTATGCTGAGGGACGCTGGCAGAAAGTCATCGACAAGGTGAAGCCCGGTGATTACGTGATCATTCAGTTCGGGCACAACGACGAGAAGCCGGCACCCGACCGGCATACCGATGTGGGCACGACCTTCGACGCTCATCTCGCGCAGTACGTCATCGAGACGAAGGCCAAGGGAGCCACTCCTGTGCTGATGAGTCCTGTGGTGCGTCGCAACTTCCAGGGCGACACCCTCGTCGACACACACGGAGCCTATCGCCTGGTGGCTGAGAAAGTAGCCCGGCAGTATGGTGCTGTCTATGTCAATGCCAACGCCATTACCCACGACATCGAGCAGCGTCTGGGTCCCGATGTCTCTCGTAAACTGCACATGTGGGTGGAGCCGGGCAAATACAGTTGGGCAAAAGATGGCCGCAAAGACGACACACATTATAATATATATGGTGCGCATGTCGTGGCGGCAGCCCTTGCTAAAGCCCTTGGTGATGTCGTTCCCGCACTGAAGAGTCACGTACGTGTGAATAAGAAGTAATTAAGAATAATCGCATCGCACTGCTATGAACAATCGTTTTCCCTTCAAGCCTCTTGCCCTTGCTTTCCTTTTGCTGATGACACCGAAAGGAGTCTCGGCGAAGCCCGTCACCTGGTTCGACGGCATCCATGCGGTCAGCCTTTCGGTGCCTCGCGGTGTTGATCCCGTCGTAGATGTTGCTTCCCACATGTTCAAGGACGACATAGCGCAGGTGACGGGCATCGCACCAAAGCAGACCGACCTGGCTCAGCAGGCTACGATTCGTCTCTTTCAGTTGGACCGCCTCTCCCGTCGCCAACAGCGTGAATTGCGGGATATGGGCGTGCCGGTAGAAAAATTGCAGACGCTGACCGACGGCTTCCATATTCGTGTTCACCGAGGGCAGATTGTTGTTGTGGGGGCCAACGGACGTGGCACTGCTTATGGACTGTTGGAGTTGTCGCGTCAGGCGGGCGTGAGTCCTTGGGTATGGTGGGGAGATGCCGAGCCCGAGCATCGTTCACGGCTGACGCTCGACGATCAGTTCACGACGACGCAGGGCGCATCGGTCGAGTACCGCGGCATCTTTCTCAACGACGAGGACTGGTCGCTGCGCCCTTGGAGCTGTGGCCATTCCGACAAGACTCCGTTTGGTGTCATCGGGAAGAATACCTATAAAAAGATGTTCCAACTGTTGCTCCGTCTTCGTGCCAATACGATCTGGCCCGCCATGCATCCCGGTACGGTTGCTTTCTTTCAGACGCCGGGAGCCAAGGCCATGGCCGACAGCTGCGGCATCGCTATCGGCTCGTCGCACTGCGAACCCTTGCTGCGCAATAATGTGGGGGAGTGGAATGAGAAAGTGCGAGGGGCGTTTAACTATATCACCAACCGGCAGGCTGTGCAAGACTATTGGACTGAGCGGTTGAAAGAAGTAAAAGACTCCAAGGGCGGCAATCTGCTCACCATCGGCATGCGCGGCATCCACGACGGCTCGATGGAGGGCGTCAAGACCCTGAAGGAGAAGTTCGACGCCCTGCAGCTCGTCATCGATGACCAGCAGAAGCTCATCGGGAAATACCTCGGCGACCCGGCCAGGCAGACGCAGGTGTTCATTCCCTACAAAGAGGTGCTCGACATTTACAACATGGGGCTCAAGGTGCCCGACTACGTCACGCTGATGTGGTGCGACGACAACTACGGCTACCTCACGCGGCTACCCGACAGCACGGAGCAGCGGCGCACGGGTGGCGGTGGCGTTTACTATCATCTCAGCTACTGGGGCCGCCCCCACGACTATCTGTGGCTGACCACCACACAGCCGGGACTTGTCTATAACGAGATGCGCACGGCCTATGACCATAACGTGCGGAAGATGTGGATCGTCAACGTCCACGATCCGAAGGTCGCGGGCTATGACCTCGAGCTCTTCCTCGACATGGCGTGGAATATCAACTGTGTCAATAGCTCTTCACTCCACGATCACTACCGTCAGTGGCTCTGCCGTCAGTTCGGCGAACAGGCCGGCGAAGCACTCTTCCCGGCTATGCACGAATACTTCAGGCTTTGCGGCGAGCGGCGGCCTGAGTTCATGGGCTGGAACCAGACCGAGTTGTCGAAGAAACTCTACGACCGTGGTCTGGGTCCGGTACGCAACAGTGAGTTGTCGCAAACCGAGTTCGGCGATGAGCTTGACGGCTACCTTACCCGCTTCGCCGCTGTGGCCGGACAGGTAAGGAAAGCCAAGGCTGTTGTCCGCCCCGAATTGCAGGATGCTTACTTTGCGGCCATCGAGTATCCCGTGTGTGCTGCTGAGGCTCATGCACGTAAGATGCTCTGGGCACAAAAAGCCCGGCAGCTGGCCAACGGCTCGACGCCAAAGGATAGGTTCGCCCGCCAGTCAGAGATCTACCATGCCTGTGCCGAGAGTCAGCAAGCCTATCAAGAGGTGAGAACACTGACTGCATACTATAATGAGAAAATGGCTGGCGGCAAGTGGCGTGGCTCGATGGATATGCATCCGCGTGATCTTCCGGTCTTTGGTGCGCCCGTGCTCCCCACGCTGCTCACCGACGCACAGGTGAAGGAATGGCTGGAGAAAGGACGGAAGGCAGCGGACCCAAAGGCAATCCACAACGGCGACACGGTGAAAGCCGTCCGCAACACCTGGGCGTCGGCCAAGGCCACCGCAGGCGTCATCGCCCGCAATGCCGCCGACTGGCAACAAGCCTCGCCAGGCACACAGATCGTTGAGATGCTGGGCCATAGCATGAAGGCCGTGGCCCTGCCGCAGAATGGCGAGATCTCCTACACGTTCTCCACCGACAAGAAAGGTGACTACGTGCTGCGCGTGGCGCTCATCCCCACGCAACCCAACGACAAAGGTGACCTGCGTTTCTCGGTAAGTATCGACGGCGCACAGCCCACCGTCTACTCGCTCAAAGAGAAGTTCCGCTCAGAGCAATGGAAGCTCAACGTGCTGCGTGGCCAGGCCCTCCGTGAACTGCCGCTGAAAGGTTTGAAGGCGGGTCGCCATACGCTGACCATCCACGCCCTTGATCCGCATATCGTGCTCGACCAGTGGATGGTGGACAACAATGCAAACCGCCGGTTCTATCTCTTTCCTGTCAGACAGACTTTCGGGCAGTAAGGTGTTGGGCGATGTTTTGTATACAACCCAATGAATGTTTAGAAAACTGACAAAAAACGGCCTTTTTTTTGGCGATTTTCTGCACGAGAGGTCACTTTGCTCTGATTTTTGCGAATTTTGAGGCCTTTTTTATAAGTCACTTATAATTAATGTGTTACATCGATTTCTTCTTTCTGCGATAAAGAAATCAATTGAAGTTAAATGCAAAAGTGCCTTTCTCTCACAAAATTCTCTAGAGAATTTTGTGAGAGAAAGGCACTTTGACCTTGTCATCTCGGCTTTCTGATGAGAGATAACCGCTGTGATGATACTATGAAACAGGCGTTTCCTCACCCTCAAAGTCCTTTTCCGACGATCAAACGCCTGTTTTCTGCCTTCTTCATTCTCTAGAATGCAAACTTTGGCGGGAGTACTTTTGTCGGATAAATTTCGAGGATAGGAATAGCCTTAACCGCATAGCCCCTTCCAGCCTCACCCCCGTACCCTACCAGCCTCACCCCCGTACCCCTCTCCAAGGGGAGAGGGGAGTGATATGCTTTGCGGGTGAGGCTGCTGCGTGGTATACGAAGTTGAGGATTCATGTCTCAGGGAGGTGATACACTATGAATGCCCTCGGGTCATCGAGCTTTTGTGATGATGAACCCTTTCAGATAGTCGGCCTTCAGAGCTGTGACGGGACAGAGGATTCCTATGAATGGTAGTGGTAATCAACGATGAAGGACAATGAGAGATTATAGTGTCTTTATCGTTGTACCATTCTCATAGCGGATGATCTTGATGCCATGCTTGTTGCCGCGCTTGCCGTCGATGGAGTATACATCCTTGATTTTGTTGCCCCTGACGGTGATCGTAGAGATGGAAGTCGGATCAGTGTTGCCTGTCGCAACGATGGTGAAGCGCGCCGCCCAGTCGGCACTGTTGCCGCGGGAGAAAGCATTACGCTTCCCGTTGTAGCCGATATATACATTGCCGTTGGTGGCTACCGTTGAGACGAAATACACGGCGTCGCCGTCCTTGACGGCCTTGTAAGGAGTGGCGAGGGAGGCGTCTGTAGTGGTCGAGAAGCCATAGTTGCCTTTATCGCACAGATAGTAACCGTCCTTGCCTTCGATGTAGTACTCATCGTCTTCCGGACCTTTCACAAACTGCACCTCGTAGGGCTCGTCGGAGCAAGCCACCATGCCCTTGCTGACCTGCCCGTCGGCAAAGTTCATATAGCCCGACTCCTCATACTTCATCTCGTAGTACGCACCGGCGACAGGGTTGAAGACCGCGGACTCCTGCTGTTGTGCCACCTCGTCCTGCCCCATCTCGCCCAGTGACTGGTAATAGCTGTAGGCATTGTAGCCCAAATGCGGTGACTGGGAGTAGCCCACGTTCTGACTGGCAATCTGCAGGTTGTAGGTGTTGTCGTCGCGCAGCCAAGGCAGCTTCTTGTCGGTGTACGTAGGTAGAGGTGATGATTCGCAGCACATAGTCGCAGCCAGTTTGCTGTGCCTCCTGTGCAGTGGTATACATCGCAATTTCCTCGCGGAAGTCGCCGAAGAGATCGCATTGCAGACAAGGATTCTGCTTGGTGCTGTTGATGGAGTGCAGGCCATAGGCTTTCCACAGAGTCGTATTGTTGCCACGCCCCGTCAAGCAGCGTTCCCAGTAATGGTTGACAATGTCATATTTGGCCACCGTCACTCCGTCGAAATGCTCATCGGTGAGATCGCCGTCCCAGAAGATGCGGTAGTTGGGGTAGCCCGTGACCTTTCCGCGGTTCAACTCATACAGGGCATTTCCGTCGCAGTCGTAGATGTCACGGGATGTGAGGAAGAAATACTCGTTACCGGCTTTCGTGGAGTCGAGGTCCATGGCCAGTCCGCGTCCCACATCACCACTGGTGAACGGCTGTCCGTTGAGTACCTTGCCGTCTTTGCCGCTGATCATGCAGGCATCGTAGGCTGTAGCGCCCTCGGTGATACGGAAGGTCTCCTGTCCCTCGTGATGCGGGTTGAGTTCTCCGACGCTGATCATGTCGCCGTGACCCAGTCCTGTAGACCATAGCACGGTACCGTCGTGGTCGATGGCAGCGGCACCGATGCAGAGCTCGTCATAACCGTCGCCGTCCAGGTCGGCAGCCTGACCGGCATGAGCACCTTGAGCGAAGAGGCTGACCGTCTGTGTGTGCGTGCCTGTGGCGTTGGTAGTCACGGCGTGGTTCTCGCTGGTGGAGGCATGGCGCCATTCCTCCGTGAGCTGCTTGCCGTCCCAGGAGATAGCGGTGGCATAGACATAGGAATAGATGCCTCGCTGCATAACACATACGGGGCGTACTTTGCCGTCGCGACACAGAATCTTCATCACGGCACCCTTGAAGCCATTGCCCCGTCGGCCGTAGTTCTCGCCATCGGTGGAGCCACTCCGCGGGTCCCAGTCAGACTGTATGTTGAAATAGGGCCAATATTGTTTCGATGCCAGTTCCTTGCCTGTGGCACCGTCGAAGCAGGTGAGCCACTCTTCGCCCTTGGTGGGCAGTTTGTCGCTGCCACGGTAGTAGGTCTTCTGCAGGTCGGTCGGATAGCCGGGCAGTCCGTTGCCGACATAGTTTCCGGCCGCGTCCTTGGTGCCGGGAGCCGTTTTGCAGATCAGTTCGCCCTTGCCGTCGCCGTCAAAGTCCCAGCACATGAACGGGAAGTTGTTGCCCGCTCCCATGTTCTGTCCCATGTCGATGCGCCACAGTCGCGTGCCGTCGAGCTTGTAGCAGTCGATGAACTCATGTGCGGGCAGGTTCAACTCCTTATTATATATAATGGAGGGCATCCATTTGAGGATGATTTCCTGATTGCCGTCGCCGTCCATGTCGTAAGCCGAGCAGTCGCCGGGCGTGTAGGAGATGACTGTTGTGTCAGCGTTGGTGACGGGTGCGGGTGCCGACAGCGGAATGTCGATGTAGGGATAGGGCTGTGCAGTGACACCTTCTTGTTGGTCCACTGTGTTGCCTTCCGGATCCTTGACTACAAGGCGGAAGGTGGCGTCGCCATAGATGGCCTTGCTCAGCCGTACGGTGGTCTTGCTGCGCATGGTGCACACCTTCTGGCCGTCAGCGTAAAGTTCATACTGCATCTTGGTCGGGTTGTCGGTAGCGCGCATGCGCCAGCTCACCTGCACCTGACTGCCATTGATGAAGGCAAACAGACCACGATTTTCCTGCTGGGCTGCTACCATGCAGGAGGAGAGGATAAAGAGTCCTGTAAGTAGTTTTTGTTTCATGATGTTATTGGTTTAGGGTTTATCTGATTGCAAAATTAGAGTCTTCAGCCTTTGTGCAGTATGAATATCGTTCTTAAACCAATAATTTAGTACAAGCCAAGTCTTGACTCAGTCTTTGGCCTGTGTCTGTGTCACGGTTGTTGGCGTATGATTTTTATCAATTATGAATAAAAGGCTTTCTTGCAGATAGGGCAAGAATCACTATCTTTGCAGCAAACTTTTTGGACAAGCCGAAAACAAAGGCGGTAAATAACGGCCTTATCGGTCTTGTTATATAGAAGAAGATCAAATCAAACCAATCTGGCTGAAAAAGGATGTCAGCATAAAGCTCGTATCTTCGAGTGTCAGTGGATTCACCGGGACGGCAACAGGACTTCGCGTGTCACAGATACTTTTGTCAATGCTTAGACCAATAGTACAATTATATCAAATAACGGACAAAAATCGTATTGCCAATGGATGTTTACCCACTAACTTTACACAAAAAACAATCAAAGTTATGCGCAGGCTAAGATTAAAACTCGTTTTGTTGCTGTCGTTTTTCCCACTAATTGGCTTTTGCCAGGAAAATGAAGGTCCCACTATGGGCTGGAGTTCGTGGAACACCTACCGTGTCAACATCTCCGACTCGCTTATCATGAAACAAGCTGACGCGATCATCCGCCACTGTCTCGCCAATCGCGGCGCGGGAGGACTGGTGATTGACTCTGAGACGGGCGTGCCGGGAGTTCACAATGTCTATATGCACGACTGTGTTTTCCAAGCCACCGACCAGGCCTTCCGCTTCAAGAGCAGGAGGCCGAGGGGCGGCGGAGGCAGCAGCATCACCGTAGAGAGGGTGCGCGCCAGTGTCAGCAAGGAAGCATTCTATGTCGGCATGCTTGGCTCGCTGACAGGATGCTCAGGCATGATGCTCTTGAACTGCGAGTTCTCAAAAATCACTATCTTTGCAAAAGATAAAATCAAATCAATATCCTAATTTTAACGCTAAACTTACAATGAAGAAAAAAAGAAGTATCGTGAAGCATATGTGCCTGTTGGCAGTCTGTCTTCTCACGGCAGCTTTGGCCAGGGCAACAAAGAATCCCGTTCCTGTCTATTTGGTGGCGGGACAGTCGAACACCGACGGGCGCGTGCCCAACAGTGAGCTTCCTGCCTACATCCAGCAGGCTCCTTACGAGCACTGCTATTGGAGCTATGGCAGCGGGGCCCATGGCGGCAACGGGCAGTTTGAACTTTTCCGTCCGCGAATCATCAATAAGAACATGCCGGGGCGATGGGCCTACGATGCCGTGACATACTATTGGCTGGAGAAGAGCCTGCACCGCGACTTCTATGTCATCAAGGAGAGCCTTGGCGGTACTGCTATAGACCTTCGGGCCCCAAGCACACAGAAGATGTATTGGAGTGCCAACTCTGCCTTCCTCGATTCCACCAAGGCGGCCGACAAGGGCGGCAAGTCGCTATTGAAGGCTTTCACCGAGAACATTGGTGCCTGCATAGACCAGCAGTTGTCCAAGTGCAAGGAGGGCTACGAGATCAAAGCCTTCATCTGGCATCAGGGGGAGAGCGACCGGAAGACAGCGGAAAGCTACTATGACAACATGAAGGCTGTCATCGACTACGTGCGTGCCTATGCCGTCAAGAAGACGGGCAAGAAGCGCTACGCCACACTGCCGGTGATCCTCGGAGGTATCTCGCACAGAGGCCGGGGCTATTCCCAAGGTGTGGAGCAGGCACAAATCAAGTTGACGCAAACCGTGAAGAATGTCTATTTCGTACCGGTGCCCGATGCTACGCTGCGCAGCGACAACATACACTTCGACGCGACGGGAGCTGAGCTTCTCGGCAAGAAGATCTATAACCAACTCGTCGACTTGGGACTGGCCGGAAAGAATGCCCGGCGTGCGCCACTCTATTTGCAGACGCGTTTTAAAGGCAAGACCCTAACCCTTGACGGTGTAGACGCTACTCTCTATCTGGCCGAGAAGCCCGACTGCCAGGGACGTACCGTCGTGCTCTGTCCCGGTGGCGGTTATAATCATCTGGCCGGAGCGAAGGAAGGCGCAGACTGGGTGCCCTTCTTTCACGGTTTGGGTATCTCGGTGGCTGTGGTGCGCTATAGGCTTCCCGAGGGCGACAGGAACCGGACGTTGGGAGACGTGAGGAAAGTTTTTGAGCAGATCCATCGCCATGCCGATGAATGGGGAATCAATCCCAATGGCGTCGGCATCATGGGATTCTCGGCCGGCGGGCACTTGGCTGCTGCCTACAGCAACGCACAGTGTGACTCGCTGCGCCCGGCTTTCTCCATCCTGCTGTATCCTGTCATCAAACTCGACACCAAGCCTCATCAAGGTATGGCGAAGAAATTCCTTGGCGACTCCCTCACACAGCAGAGTGCCGCACAGTGGAGCGCCGACAGGATGGTGAGCCAGGAGACACCGCCCGCCTTTATTGCCGCTGCCGATGACGACCCGACCATCGACGTGCTCAACGGCGTGGCCTATTACGAGGCTCTGCACCGTGCCCATGTGCCGGCAGTGCTGCATATCTACCGTGACGGCGGACATGGCTGGGGCTACAAAACGTCTTTCCCTTACCACGACCAAATGCTCAATGAGCTCGAGCGCTGGCTATGGTCGGTCAGCGTGCCTGCGCCACATGCTGTCCGTGTGGCCTGTGTGGGCAACAGCATCACCTATGGCGCACGGCTGAAATACCGCAACACGGAGAGCTGGCCCGCGCAGTTGCAGCGAATCGTGGGCGACGGATATAATGTCCGCAACTATGGTGTCAGCGGATCGACGATGAGCAGTGGCAATTGCTATATGGATAAGCCACAGTATGACTATGCGAAGCGTTTCATGCCCCAAGTGGTCTTCATCAAGTTGGGAACCAACGATGCCCAGCACCGCTATTGGAAGGGAGTGAGCGAGTACAAGACTTATTATCAGCGGATGGTCGACGAGCTGCGTGCGCTGCCCTCTCATCCTCGTATCGTGCTGTGCTACCCCTCTACAAGCTACCGCAAGGAGAAGATAGATCAGAAAATACTCGAAGGGCAGATCATGCCGGCGATACAAGCCTTGGCAAAGAAAAATCATCTTGACCTCATCGACTTGCACACACCAACCAAGGGCCACCCGGAGCTCTTCCCCGATCAGTTGCATCCCAATGCCGAGGGTTCGAGAATCCTGGCAGAGACGGTGGCTGACTATCTTGTGCCTTAGCCTTTGTACTTACTGGGCATGACGCCGTATTTCTGCTTGAAGCATTTATAGAAATAGGCAGGATCGGTGAAACCTACCTTGTAGGCAACTTCCGTGACGTTGTACTGTCCCTCGATGAGCAGGCTGGCTGCTGTCTCCAAGCGTCGATTGGCGATGTATTTGTTGGGCGAGATGCCGAAGATCTCCTTCACCTTGCCATAGAACCGTGTGCGGCCGATGTGCATCAGCTCAGCCAGCTTGTCGACGTTGAGCGAAGGGTCGTCGATGTGCTTGCCGACGATAGCCTCTAACTGTTGGCGGAAGTAGAGGTCAGCTCTGTTTTCCAGAATCTGTGCCGATGGTGCGGCGGACTGTGTGGCGTCTTGCTGTGCAGCGTGTGCAGCCTGCTCGGTCTGCTTGTCGCGTTCCTGTTTCCATTTGATGAGACTGATCATGCGGGCGATGAGGATATGGAAGTTGCAGGGCTTGACCATATAGTCGTCGGCACCGGCCTGATAGCCCTTGATCTGATGACTCTCGTCGTCAAGGGCGGTGAGCAGGATGACGGGCGTGGTGGCGGTGGCGGCACTCTTCCTCATCTTTTTCACAATGTCGTAACCTGTCATATCCGGCAGCATGATGTCGCACAAGACGAGCGACGGTGTCTGCTCAGCCAAACCGTCGAGCGCGCTTTGGCCGTTGCTAAAGCAGCGGGTGCGGAAATAGGGCTGTATCTCGCGGTTGATCTGTTCCATCATGTCGGGATCGTCCTCGATGATGGCCACGCACTGGTCGTTGAGTGCCTGCGGTGCCATCTCGCGGATGAGCAGGTCGGCTTGCGTGCTTTGTGCATTGTCTTGAGGGTTGTTTACTCTTCGCATCACATATTCTTCGGGTGCGTAGCAGTTGGCGTCCATGGGCAGTGACAGGGTGAAGACGGAGCCGTGGGGTGTTGCGGTCGTCCAGCCGAGACTGCCGTGGTGCAGCCGTGCACTCTGATAGGCGGTGTAGAGTCCGATGCCCATGCCGCCGCGCGACACCTCGCCGTGGAGGAAGGGCTTGAACAGCTGCGTTTGTTGCTCGGTCGTCAGTCCGGGGCCGTTGTCCTTAACGGTGATGGTCAAATGCTCTTGCGTGCCGCTCACTTGCAAGTTCACATGACCGCCTTCCTGGGTATATTTCACAGCGTTTGACAACAGATTGTAGACGATGGTCTCCACCAAGTCATGATCGAAGACAAGCGTCATGTGTTTTTTCTGAGGCGTGAAGACATAGTTGATGCGCTTTTGGTGTGCGAGACCCCAAAGATCAGAGAAGATCTGCTCCAGGAAGGGCACGATGTCGTCTTTCTCCACATGCAGCTTCATGTTGCTGCTTTCCAGCTTGCGGAAGTTCAGCAACTGGTTGACGAGCCTGAGCAGTCGTCGCGTGCCGCGCTGTGCCATCTGTATGTCCACCCGTGAGGAGCCTTGTGGATGGGCGATTTTCTCCACGGCATTGGAGATGATGGCCAGCGGAGTGCGGAACTCGTGGGCGATATGGGTGAAGAGGTTGGTACGGTAAGCGATGAGCTGCTGCTCTTCCCGCATTTTGCGGTGGAGCCTGATGCGCTCCTGTGCGTTGCGGTAGATATAGCCGAAGAGCAGGCTTGCCGCAAGGAGGTAGAAGGCCCATGCCCACCACGTGTTGTACCACGGTTGCCGGATCACGATGGTCAGCGTGGTCTCGGGTCCTGCCTTTTGCAGGTTCATGGCTCTGACGTGGAAGACATAACTCCCCGGATTGAGATTGGTGTAGATGGCTTTGCCCTCGCTGCTGCCCGGATGCCAGTTTGCATCTACGCCTTCGAGACGGTACTGATATACTTGTGAATGGATATTGCGGAAGTTGAAGTCCGAGAAATGGATGGTCAGTGCATTCACATCGTGCGGGAGTTTTATCTCGTGGGTCTGAGGGAGAGCGGCGTCGAGCAGTGTGCTGTCGAGGCCCTCGTAGAGCGAGACACCATTGATGTCCATATTGGTGATGGTCACGCGTGAGGGCGTCCGCTGTGCGATGTTGTGCAGTGTGCTGGGGTTGACAATGATGAGCCCGTTGCGTGTGCCAAAGGCCATGTCGCCGTTGCGCAGCGTGAGTGCGCAGCGGTCAGAGAAGATGTTGGCTCTCAGGTTACCCTCGTCATAGAATTGACTTACCTCCAGTGTCTTGGGATTGATGCGGCAGAGTCCGCTTTCCGTGCCTGCCCAAATGTATCCCTGGCGGTCGGCGGCAAGCGAGCGTATGTTGTTGCTCGTCATTCCCTCTTTGGTGGTGAGTGCTTTCCAGCTCATTTTCTTCATGCCGTGGCTGAAATCGCAGTGCAGCAGACCGCCGCCTTCTGTTCCTACCCATAGCGTGCGGCCTTTGCTGGGGAGCAGACAGACGATCTCGTCGGCAGGGAAGAGTCCGTTGACAGGACTGTAGTTGACAAAGTCGTGGGCCGTCACGCGCCGGTGTGCGATATTGCCGACATAGAGGCCGTTGAGGGTACCCACGCAGAGCATGTCAGAGAGAAGGGCGAGGTCGCTGACGCGCTCTGTGAAGATGCTGACAGCATCCGGCTTTCCGGGCAGGGCGTAGAACAGGCCGCCATCCCAGCTGCCCATCCATGTGCGCCCCTGCTTGTCGAGTCTGAGTCTGAGAAACTGCATGGGCTTCTGCTGTGGGTGGGGGAAGCGCAACCATGTGTTGTCGCCGTCGACGAAGACACCTTGGCCGCGAGTGGCCTCCCATGTGTGACCTTGGCGGTCGGTGATGCGATCGTATATAATATAAGGTGTAGCAGTGGCTGTGGAGAATGTGCCTGTGCCGGGATAGAAGGTGTATTGTTTCCTCTGATTGGTAAACAGCTGTATACTGCCCTTCGTGGTCTCAAAGATAGTGCTGATGTTGTTGGTCTTGTCGCCTTGTCGTTGGTCATCGATGAAGTAGGTGGCTAAGAGACTGTTTGTCTTGGAGAGACGTGTCAGTCCCATGTCTTCCTGGCCTATCCAGATGCATCCTGAGCGGTCTTTGGCAATCGTGTATAAGTAGTCGGATTGGATGACGGGGTAGGGGTCTTCGGCCGTGAAGTGCTCCAGGCGGTTGCTTTGGTAGTCATAGACAAATAGGCCGGCACCGTAGGAGGCGATATAGTAGAGGCCATCGTTGCCGCGCACCACCTTGAAGAGTCCTTGCTTCTCCGAGGAGAAGGGCATGGCGGCAACGAGCTTCAGACAGCGCATCGGCCCTCGCCTCGGGAATATCCACAGATTTCCGCTTTTGTTGCTCACAAATTGCAGGTCGCCGCACTGGCTTTGCTTGGAGCCTTTAGGTATCTGATACGCTTCTTCTTTGCTCAGGTGTCCGGTGTTCTGGTCGATGGTGAAGGTCTCGGTGTCGGTGAATACCAGCCATCTGCCCTGCCATGAGATGCATCCTCTGATGGCTGACAGATGTCCCAGTGGCGAGGGGATCGTGGTTCTGACGAGCAACTTTCCGTCGGGTTTGAACAGATAGGCGGCCTGCTCTGCTTTCGACAGAGCGAGGATGACATTGTTTCCCCGATAGCAGCCGTTGAAGGAGGTGCGTGGATACAAGAGGCGGAAATGTCCAAAGGTGTCAATGCGTGCGATGCCTTTGTCGGTGGCTGCCCAGAAGTTGCCTTTGTGATCGAGGGCGATCTCTCTCACGGCATCGGAGCGCAAGCTATGGGTGGCTACGGTAAAGTCGTGGTGGGTGAAGTGCCCGTTGGTGACTTTCACCAACCGGAGGCCATAGTCCTGACTACCCATGAGAATACATGATTGGCGGAAGCGTATCTTGCGGTAGGTACGTTCCATGTCGCCGCAGCCAGTGTAGTCGACAAAGCGACCGCGTCGCAGGTCATAGCAGGCATTGACAAAGGTAGAGGTCGTCACCCACAGCAGATGGTTGTAGCGGTCGAGATGGATGTTGCCCACGTGCAGGGGAGCACCGGGGTGTCCGCTCATCCTGTTGGTGGGATAGTTGACAAACTGATAGCCGTCGTAGCGTCCCAGTCCGCTTTTTCCGCCTACCCAGATGAAGCCGGCCTCGTCTTGTGCGATGGCCTTAATGGTGTTTCCCGGTAGTCCGTTGATGGCAGAGAGGTGCTCACCGAAGTACCTCTCGTTGTGGCTGGCGGCGAGCATGGCGACGGTCAACAAAAGAAAGAATCCTAAAGCGATTAAGTGTTTAGTTGTTTTCATACGGCTTTGTCAATGTTGTCATGTACAAAAGTACGAAAAATCATTGGATTATTGCCATGCTTACTATGCTATTCTTCCTTGCTCTCTAATGCGCGGAGTATTACATGAATGTTCATATTCATTCACTCCCTAAGTGGCTGTTTTCCTTTTAACGCACCATCTTCGATGGTATAAAGAATATAGCCGAATATCGAGAATATATTTATTCTTAATATTCGGCTATATTCTTTATTCCGCGTAGCGGAGCGTTAACTCAAACTCTAATGTTCGTACGAAATAATGTTTCTGATCCACTCCGCTTCAATGATCTTGAGTGTCTTGCGTTCTTTGCTCTGCTTCTCATTGTTGCGGTTGTCCATCTCCTTCACGGCACCGAAAGCATCGCCAAGGCTGGTGTCACCGACGAGGCGGATGGTGTATGTGCGTGAGGCGGGTGCGTCTTTTAGCGGCAGTCGCACAAAGCTGAGGGATTTGGGTGTGTTGCCGCGCCATACCTCCACGTCACCGGCATAGATGGCGATGGGATAGCTGGTGTTGCGGAAGCCGCCCATCTTCAGACAAGCCTCACTGATCTTTGCCGGTTCGGCCAGCGTGTAGGTGATCCATGCTGAGTCGCGGTTGGCGATGCTGCTCCATGCCGTGTTCTCATAGCGGTCGAAGCTGAGGGTGGCGTCTTTCTGGTTGCTGCCTGCCACGACGTCGGTGATATAGACGTTTTCCTTAGTGGGAACAAACGATGGGGTAGAAGGAGTCTCGCCTCTGCTGAGGTCACAGGACAAACCGTCGGAAGGCCGGAAGACTGACAGTCCACTTTCCACCTTGACGGGAACAGTCAACAACTCAACCTTAGCTTCGGGCAGTCCCTCTGCTGTGGCGGTGAGCGTTACCTTCCCAGCCTTGGGGAGAGAGCGGAGCATCACACGGTTCACGCCGCACTCCACGGGCAGTGTGTCGCAGAGAACGTGGTTGATGTGCTTGAAGATGCGATCGCGCTGCGCCGTAGGCACGTCATCTAAGTTCTTCGCCATCAGCGAGAGACGGCTGACAACCTGCCCGTATGGCCTGTTCTCGGCGATGCCGCCACGCCACTCTGCCTGGCCGTTGAGGCTCCACTTTACCATGCGGTCGTCAAGCGGACAGCGGTGTCCGTCTTTGTCCACGACCTCTACTTGTACGAGTGCTACGTCCGCACCATCAGCTTTCCAGCCTGTTGGGTTCTGAATCGTTGTGAGCTTGAGGTGGTCGGGACGTCCCGGCGTTACTTTCTCGTCGTGTGACACCACCTGTCCTTTGCCGTCGTAGGCGATGGCTTCAAGGCGGTCGCTCTCATGCTTCACGTTTTTGAAAGTCCATAAGAAGCGGTAGTCGTGACGGTCGGGACGTATCACATGACCATTCTGCCGCAGTACCACGCTGTCGCCATTGGACACCACATAGATGGTGGGCACCGTGAAGCCTTCGTCGTACTGCCAATGTCCCACGATATAAGTGCGGGGCTTGAGGTCGTCGACCCATCCGTCCCACATCACCTGATGAGCGTAGTAGGCGTCCTTAGCGATGCGCATGGGATCCACGACACCCGAGGTGCGGTAGTTCTCGTTGGAACGTCCGTGTGTCTGACTGTCACTGAAGATGATCTTCGCGCCACCGGCGTTGACCATCGTGCCCGTGCCCGGCCGCTCCTGATAGTAGTCGTACCACCGGCGAACGAGCTCAGCGACGAACTCGTCGTTGTTGTGGTTATAGGCAGCTGCGGACTCACCGCGGTAGAGAGGTCCGTCGCCTTCCTTATGATAAGGATAGCTCCAGCTGTTCCAATAGAGGCGGTTGGCCTCGTCGCGGCAATACTCCATCATCCACATCGGTTTAGTGTCGCTCTTGTTGACATAGAGCATCTCGCCACCATATTCCGCTTCGGGCTGGTCGAGCATCTCCCGACATCCGATGGCGCGCCCACCGTTGGGGTCGTAGGCATTGCGCAGGTTCTTCATCTCGATCATGTGCTGTCCGGTGATGCGCTGGTTGCCACACTCATAGAAGAGAATCGACGGGTTGTTGCGGTTGTAGATGATGGCGTCACGCATCAGTTCCAATCGTTGCACCCACTGTCTTTCCTTGGCATCGCGCTCAGCATCGCCTGCCGGCATGGCTTGGATGAGGCCCACACGGTCGCAGGACTCGATGTCCTGTTTGGAAGGCGTGACATGCATCCACCGCACAATGTTGCCACCCGACTTGACGAGCAGACGGTTGGAGTAGTCGCTCAGCCAGGCTGGCACCGAGGCGCCCACGCCCGGCCACTCATTGGTGGAGCGCTGGGCATAGCCGTGCATCATGATCACGCGGTCGTTGAGATAGACCATGCCACGCTTGAACTCTGTCTTTCGGAATCCTGTCGTCGTGACCACGCAGTCCTCTTTCTGTCCGTCAGCAGAGGCCAGACGAGTCTCTACATCGTAGAGATAGCCGTAGCCCCACGACCAGAAGTGCAGTCCCGACTGCCGGTGCTCGGCGCGGAGCGTTGCTGTGGTGTGAGCAGGGATGAGCGTCTCGCCACCTGTGAAATGGCAGAGCACGGCACCATTGCGCTCTTTCACCGTGACGTCGATGCGACGGCGTACCGGTTGGTCGGAGTCGTTCTTCACCTGACTCTCCACACAGATGGTTGCCGTATGTTCCGGTATGCTGTAGTCGCGTCCGTAGACATAGACTCCCGTGGTGCCGAGTCCCGACATCAGCGGCAGTGTCTGATAGACGGGGTCGGTGACGTGGAGCCACACGTTTTTCGTGATGCCGCCATAGTTGGCGAAGAAAGCCCGTGAGTTCCATTGCAGTGGCGTGCCCGTGGCCTGCTCCTTGTAGTCCATCTGGTTGTCGGTGCGCACCTCGATGAGGTTCTTGCCTTTCTTCAGATAAGGAGTGAGGTCATAGCCGAAAGCCATCACGCCATTCTCATGGAGTCCCACCCGTTTGCCGTTGAGGAAGACTTCTGCGGCAATGTGGGCACCCTCGAACTCGATGAGTACGTGCTGTCCTGGCTTGAGATGGAGGGCATCGAGAGAGAACGTCTTTCGGTACCAGACGATGCCCTGGCTCATGTCGTAGCTTGAAACGCGGAAGGCATCGTCCTCGTTCCAGGCATGGGGTAGGGTGATGGTCTTCTTCGCCTTGTCGATCCGCCAGTCGGAATTGAAGTTAAAGGTTTGGCGGGCCTGCGCATAACTGCAGACCATAGCGGCGAAGAGGGTTATGAATAGTTGTCTCATATATATAAATGTCTTTGTTTTGTAAACGTAATTATGGTGATAACATTGCAAATGGATGGAAATAACGTTCCGTCTTATCGGAGCGGATTCCCATCCATCCTGCGTTGTTATCCCTTAGACTTATGTTTTTTACCTACATCGTATATTCTAAGTCCTATGTGCCTTTTTACCTATATCGTATATTAAGTATTATGTGGTCTGTTGCCTAATCTTTGCGGTTATTCCCATCCGGGATTCTGTTCCCACGCCTTGCCATACTGCTGATGCTTGAGCATGACGCTGACGGGGATGGGGAAGAGATAGTATTTGTCGTCCCATTCGCGAGTGACGGTCTCTATGCGATAGGAGAAGGTGCCGTCGTCGTTCTTGGTGATCTTAGCCTCGCGAATGTTCTTGAAGTACGTCGGAGCCTCTTTCCAACGGCGCACGTCCCAGAAGCGATGCCCTTCGAAAGCGAGCTCGACAAAACGCTCATTGGTATACTTCTTCCAGAAGTTGTCGGCACTTATGTTGGATGGGAAGTCGGGCATGCCGGCACGCTCACGCACCTTATCGATGGCAGCGTTGGCAGACATAGGCAGGTCGGAAGTTGTCGCCGTGGCATTGCCCAGGTACTTGAAGACAGCCTCGGCATAGTTGAGGTAGAACTCGCCCATGCGGAAGGTGACCCAAGTGTGGAAGTCGCCCTTTTTCTTGCTCTTGGCGCGCAGGTCGATGTCGCCGTGGCAGAGCTTGCGCAGGTAATAGCCTGTGGGTGTGGCACCGACGAGCGGCTCGCCGTTGATGCCGCCCTCATAGGTCTGCAGCACAGACTTGTAGGCCGAGGCCGTCGGCCACGTGTCACCGTTCTTGGCGATGGTCAGAGCCAGGCGTGGGTCGCGGCCGGCGAAAGGATTGGCGGCGTCGTAGCCACTGCCCGTCTCGCTGATGCCCTTGCCGCTCTTCTGCATCTCGTAGGCATCCACGATATTTTGTGACGGACAGTTGGAAGCACTGCTGCCACCCTCGATGCCGATAGGATAGTTGTATTTTTCAACCGTATTGTCCTCGCCAGAACTGCCTGCAGAGCCATAGATGCGTCGGCCGAAGATGATCTCGCTCTTCTTGTCTGCATCGGAATAGTTTTTCGTGCTCCAAAGGTCGGCATAGTTCTTGTCGAGGTGCATGCCTCGCCGCTCGCAGGAGTCGAGCAGTGCCTTGGTGTAGAGAGCTGCCTGGTGGTAGCGCTCTTTGTCGCCTTTGGGGGTGAAGAGCGGGCTGGCCCAGTAGAGGGCGGCACGGGCTTTGAGTGCCATCACCGTCAGGTCGTTGGCGCGTCCGTCATCGGGCGAGGTGAGCGTGTAGCTGCCCAGACTGCCATAGTCCTTGACAATGCTGTCCTTGACGGCATCGCATTCCGAGATGATGTACTCAAACACCTCGTCGGAGCTTTTACGTGGCTGGTTGTTGACATCTTCGGCATTCATGTCCATGTCGATGATAGGTACACCGCCATACTGTCTGACGAGATTGAAATAGAAATAGGCACGGCAGAAACGGGCCTCCCATTTATAGTTCTGATAGCGGAACATCTGCTGGGGATAGTCGGCATTGTACTTATAAGCGTCGAAGGTGAGCTCTTGGAAGTTTTTCAATACTTCGTTGCAGGTGCGGATGCCGTCGTACATGTCGCTCCACAGGCTGCCCTGTGAGTTGGTGGGACTCCACGAACCGTTATAGAAGGTCTCGATGCTGCCACCGGTTTGTGAGAACACGCTCTCGTCAGTGGCAGACGCCAACATGGCACCGCCATAGGACTGTCCGTAGTCGTAGTCGAGATGGTTGTATATTTCAGTCATCAGTCCTCCAACCTGTCCGAAGGTCTGGATGATGTAGTCGCGGTCCTTGATATTGGTCTCGTTGTAGTCCATTTTGTCGGAACAGGAAGAAACCAGCGTCAGAGCCAGCAGACCACAAAAGATATATTTAGCTTTCATAGTTTCTCTTTTTACTTATTACTTTTCTCTTTTTACTTTTTTACCTTTACCCTTTTTACTTTTATCAAAAGGTTAGGCTCAGTCCTGCGACAATAGAGCGTGTCGTCGGGCAGGTGGCTCCGTAGATTTCCGGGTCACTCTTGTCGAGATGATCGAGAGAGAAGAGGTCGGTGCCACGGAGATAGACCTTAGCAGTCTTCATGAACTTGGTTCGTCTCATCCAATCTTGAGGCAACTTGTAATAGATTTCGAGATTGCGAAGCTTGAAGAAAGAGCGGTTGAAGAGCCAAAGGGTATTGGTGTTGTAGTTGTTGGCATTGCTTTCTGAGCTGAGTGCGGGGAATTTGGCTGTCGCTGCTGTCTCCGGTGTCCACCGGTTGTCGTAGTAATACTGCGAGATGGTGGTGTTGCCAATGAGCGGCTTATACATGCTTGTCGTGGTCAGCACGCCACTATAGCGTCCCGTACCCTGGAAAAGCGCTTCCAGTCCCAGTCCTTTGTATTCGGCACAGAGGTGGAGATTGTAGTAGATCTGTGGGCAGGTGCTGCTGTAGCCGATGGCCGTCTTGTCGTTGCTGTCGATGACACCGTCGTTGTTGACATCCTCATACTTGATGTCGCCGGGGCGTGGCGTGCTGCCAAGCTGCTGTGGCGTGGAGACGTCGATGTCGGCCTGGTCCTTGAAGAAGCCGAGGGCCTTGTAGCCATAGAGCTGACCGAGGGCATGGCCTGTGGTGCGCAGGTTGTCGTAGAGCACAGGAGCCTCGTCCTGCTCGACGATTTTGTTGCGCATGTAGTCGAAGTTGCCGCCGATGGCCAGCTGCCAGTCACCGAGCTTCTTCGTGTAGTCGAGGCCGAGCTCCCAGCCCCAGCTGTCAACAATACCGTCGCCCTCGTAGGGTGCGTCCATGCCAAGCTCGGAGGAGTACTTGCCGTCGGTAGATACCCAGATATGTGAGCGGCGCTGGTAGTAACCATCGAAAGTAGCGTTCAGCGAGCCGAAAAGCTGGGCATCGAGGCCGCCGTTGACCTTCTCGGCACGCTCGTGGGTCAGCCCTGTCGTGGCCATGCGTGCCAGATTGGTACGGCCGAAGTCCGAAGAAAATCCCGTATTGAAAGGATAGGTGCCGCCGCTGGTGACATAGCCCTGAGTATAGTAGTTCCAGTCGTTGTCGCCGGGCAGTAGGTCGGTGTTGATGATGCCGTAAGAGCCACGGAGCTTGAGGAAGTCGAGCCATCGGAGACTGCTCATCCATTTCTCTTTAGAGATCAGCCATGCTGCCGAGACAGTGGGGGATGTTGCCCATTTCGAGCCGGGAGCCAAGCGGTTGGAACCTGACGTGACAAGGGCAAAGTCGAGATAGTAGCGGTCGAGATAACCGTAGTGAGTATACCAGCTGATGTTTTGCCGGTAGAGCGTTGAGTTGACGGCATACTGGTCGCTGAACTCATAGTCGTAGCGCAGCATGGAGTAGATGCTGTGATTGCCGAAGCGATTCTGATAGTCAGCTGATCCATCGAGGTGGAAGCGGCGCACGAAGGTGTTGGTCTCAGAGCTACTGCCCAGATCGCTGGGCGTGCCGGCTGTGTAGCTTTTCCCGATGACAGGCTCGCCGTTGACCCAACTTGCGACGGTTGCACTGCCATATTCGTAGGACTTGCTATAGTTCTCGTGGATATTGGAGAAGTGGTCGTAGCTGATGCGCCCCTGGATAGCCAGTCCCTTGAGGATGGAAGACAGATCGTCGCGCAGTGTGAGATCGGTGAAGATGCCTCGGGTGTGGTCGCGGCTGTATCCTGCTCCTGCCGACTGGGCTACAGGGTTTTTGGTGCCTGCCCAAACAGCATTGCCGCCCCAACGTCCCTGCTCATCCTTGATAGGATAGGCAGCAGCGGGCAGATCATAGACCATGCTCCAAAGGTTGGCACTGTTGCCAGGTGCACTGCTTTCCTGGAGGACGCCGAGAAGGTTGACCTTCATCGTGGCGGAACGGGTGAGTTGCATATCCATGTTGATGCGGAGGTTGCCACGCGTGTATTTGTTATTGGTGCTGTACCCGTCGTTCTCATTGGCATTTTTCACAAAGCCGTTGTTGTATTGCAGGTCGAGCAAAGCGTAATATCTGAACTTGTCGCTGCCACCACTGAAGGAGGCATCCAGCATGTTTGTCACGCTGTGGTTGCGGAACGTCTCGTCCACCCAGTTGACATTGGGATAGAGATAGGGATATTTTCCTGATGCAAAAGCTGCTACTTCTTCATCGGTGTAGCGTGGGCTCTTGCCGTCGTTGGCATAAGCCTCGTTGAGGGCGAGCGCATAGGTCTGAGCGTTGGCAAATTTCGGTTTGTGTGCCAGAAAGTTGATGCTGTGGTCAAGGTTCACCTTGATCTGCTTGTCATGGGCTTTGCCTCTCTTTGTGGTGATGAGGATCGCACCGTTGGCACCCTTGTAGCCGTAGAGAGCAGTGGCGGCTGCATCCTTCAGGATGGAGACGCTCTCCACTTCCTCGGCAGAGACATAGGTCATGTCGCGCTCAATGCCGTCGACGAGGACAAGGGGCGTGCTGCCGCTGAGACTCTGCAAGCCGCGGACATAGAAGGTGGGGTTTTGTGCCACATAGTTGCCCGAACCTAAGAGCGATACCAGGCCATTGCCTTGTCCGAGTATGGAGTTGCCAATGTTTTTGGCACTCCTTTTGTTGGTAGATGCTGATGTGATGACCGAGACAGCCGCCGTGGATTGCTCGCGAGAGAAGTTGATGTTGGCTCCCACGTCTACGGGCTGCTGCAATCTTGCCGTGTCTTGCTGGCTCCATGCGTCCAACGGCATCAGCAGGCCAGCGGAGAGAATGGAATATATGATGGTTTTCATTCTTGTCTATGATTATGGATTTATGAATCTATATATATAATAAGGTGTAGCACTGCTTACCATCCCGGGTTTTGCACGAGATAGCCTTTGAGCACTTCTGACTGTGGGAAGGGGAAGAGATACCACTTCACGTCGAATCCTTCCCACCACACACGGGCTCCTACAGTGATAGCCGGACGCTCATAGGTGAAATGCGAGGGCTCGTACCATGCAGCTGTGCCTTTCTTGGCTGTGCGTCGGTCGCCGTCGTACCATTTGTTGGTGGTTGTCACCCAGTTGCCGCTGTCGTCTTTCACCATGCGGTGGATGACAAGACGGTGGAGAGTGCGGGAGAAGAGATCAGCACGTTTGTAGCGCTGCATGTCGAAGAAACGGGTGTTCTCAAATCCCAACTCACAGGCACGCTCACGCAGAATCTCTTCGAGCAGCTGCTCTTTGTCGGTCTTCAGATTTTCCGTAGGGTTGCAGCTTGCGATGTCGCCGAGTCCCACACGGGCACGCACCTTGTCGACATACTCAATGGCTTTGGCATTGTTGCCGTCGGCCTGGAGCAGTGCTTCGGCATAGGTGAGGTAAATGTCGGACATGCGCACCACCACCCACTGCGGAGCTTTGCGCTCATAGACGCTACCTTTCGGCCCGTCGGCAATGTATTTGTTGTGGAAATAGCCGTTGCCGAAACATCCAGTACCCGTCTCAGGGTTCTTTGCTGCATCAGTACCACCGAGATAGGTCTCGACAATCTGTCCAGAGGTGTTGCCGTTGGCATACTGTATAATGCCACGCTGGCCGTTGCAGCAAGCTGTCTCGTACAGACGGGGATCGCGGGTGTAGACGATGTTCTGGAGTTCCTGCTTGCTCTTGTTGAACGAGCCCTTGATGAAGATGTGGTCGAGTTCACCTTTCTTCTCGGTCTCATCCCAGTTGAACGGCTTACCGTCTGCCCATGGGAACATCTCGATGTACTCTTCCGTAGGGTTGTATGCATAACGCTCATTGGTACGCATGTACTGACGTGATGGCCATGTATATCTTGAGTTATGGTTGTTGTCAGTGACACGTGTAGAGAAGAGTACTTCGGGCGAACTTTGATCGAGATAAGCGTGGCGGAAAGCATAGCGGTAGGCTTCCTGTGTCTTTGCGGTAGGCATCACGAGATGATAAGGCTCACCTTCTGCCTCGTTTCTGCTCAGGAAGTCCTCGCAGGCTTTCTTGCATTGCTGCCAGAGCTCTTTGTGATAACCACCATACCACACCATGCTGTCCTGAGCGGCTGACTCCATAGTGTATTTGCCCTGATAGTAGGGCTGGCTGTCGTTGAACAGCGGTGAGGCGGCATATTGCAGTACTTTGCATTTCATGGCCATGGCCGCTGCTGTGGTCCAGTGTGCAGTCATCGTAGAGGCTTCGTCGGCGGAGTAAGCCCAAGGCATGGCTTGGGAGTTGATGGCCTCGTCGAAGAGCTGAATGATGAAGTTGACGGTCTTCTCAACGGAAGCACGGTTGGTGTCGTGGAGGTCACCGTTCACCTGATAGGAGTGAGTCACGAGTGGCAAACCACCGTAGAAGCGCAGCATGTTGAAGTAAGTAGAGGCGATGAGGCACTTAGCCTCAGCCTGATAGCGTGCTTTGGTGCTTTCGTCCAGTCCGGGTACCTGATCGACATGCTCAATGAGCATCCACGCCCGGCGTATGAGCGTCCAGTTCTCTTCTTCAGTGAAACCATAGACAGAATTACCCTTGGAGGCCTGCAAGAATCCGTTGTAGATATTGTTGTAGAGTCCGCCCACGGCACTGGTGGGAACATGCCAGCAGTCAGACATGCCTTCTATCTGTCCGCTGAAATAGCTGTGGGAGTTACCGTCACCAGCTTTGTAGGGAAGTCCGTAGTATTGTAGGGCATAGATGCCGGTGAGAAATTGCTGAGTGTATTCGGCACTGTTGAAGACAGTATCAGCAGGCACGTCACCACCAGGTGCTTTCTCCAGGAAAGAATTGCCGAACTGTATCTGTTCGGTGCAGGAAGCCATAGCGACGGTAAAGATTACGGCCAGGCTTCTGATGATAGGATGATATCTCATAGAGTTATTTGTTTTTGTTGATGGTTTGGTAAACCGACTTGATTGTTAGAATCCCACTTTGAGTGAAAGCATGTAGGTGCGTTGCAGTGGATAGGTAGGACTGTTGGTGGCTCGCGACTCTGGATCACCCCAAATATAAGGAGTGAAGGTCAGGAGGTTGTAGCCACTGAAAGCAAGTTGCAGTTGGTTCATGCCCATTCGCTTCATCACAGGCAAGCGGAAGTCATAGGCTATTTGCAGCGTCTTCAGTCGCAGGTATTTCGCATCCTGCTCGTAGAGTGTGGACTCAGCATAGTTGTTGTCCCAATTGTCCCACGACGGACGGGGATATTTAGCGCTCTGCGAAGGGTTGTCGGGTGTCCAACTGTTGTCAATAACATATTTCAGCAGACCGCCCTGTGTGTGCGAAGTCTTGTTGTAGAAAGGATAACGGAACACACCGCTGATCATGCGGCTCACATCCCATGCTCCCGTCCACTGTGTGTTGAGGCTGAGACCTTTCCAGCTGAAGCCGAGATTGAAACCGATCATATAGCGTGGCACGTCGGTGTATCCGAGGTCACGTGTCATGTCGTTGGCATCGATCTTGCCGTCGTGGTTGAGATCCACATAGACGGCATCGCCATCACGCAGATTGCTGGTGAGCTGTGTGGGGAACTTCTCTCCGAAGGTCTTCTCATAGAGAGCAGGTGTGTTCTCGTCGTAGTAGCGCCAGAACTTATACATGGAGCGGGCACCGAGACGGTGACCCTTTGCCATCTGATAAGCATTCGGCTTGAGATTCTCACGCATATCCTCTACTCGGTTTTGGTTATACGACAGGTTCATGGAAGCCCAGTAGTGGACATCTCTGCCAATCTTGTCGTTCCATTTCAGGGACAGCTCCCAGCCCCAGCTGTTGACAATACCGTCATTGGTATACGGCATGTTGAAGCCAATGATGTACGGCGAGGTATAGTCGATGAGCAGGATGTCGGTACGATGCTCATAGTAATAGTCGAAGGTAGTGCGCAGACGGTCTGAGAGGAAGTTGATGTCGACACCATAATCCTGCTTGTAGGCATGCTCCCATGTGACGTCGGCGTTGTGCAGTGCTTTCTCATAGGCTGCTTTCCAGACGGTGGAGTTGTCGATACCAAAGATATAGCCCATACCTCCGCGTACGTACGGGCTACTGTTGTTGATGATGTACGGGTCGGGCGTGTACATAAAGCGGTCGCCGCCTACCTTGCTGTTACCGACAAGACCATAGCTGCCACGGAGCTTCATGAAACTCACCACACGGCGCAGGGGTTTGAAGAAAGCCTCATCGCTGACTACCCATCCTGCAGAGAAAGCGGGGAAGAGACCATAGCGCTTGCCCGGCGCAAAGTTCTCGGAACCGTTATATCCAACATTGAACTCAGCCAGATAGCGGTTCTTCCAATCGTAAGTAGCACGTCCGACAAGTCCTACCTGACGGTGAGGAATATTGGAATAGGAGGAGGGATAATAGCTGGAGTCTTGGTTGTAGAGCACCAGTGCCCCGACATGGTGGTCGCCGAGCTGTCGGTTGTAGTTGAGCGAGGTCTCGAAATACCAGTAGCGGGTGCGTGACGTGCTCTCGCTGTAGGCGAGTTGCTCCTCATTGCCATATTTCTTATAACCGATGGTTCCGTCGGGCAAGAGTATTGGAGTGTAGGTGGCCTTAGTGGCGTTGCCGTTTTTATAAATGTCATAGCTGCCATTGTATGATCCTTTGATCTTGAATGACAAGCCTTTGGTGATGAAGTCCAGTTTCTGACTGAGTTGCAGGTCGAGGGTGAGCTTGTTTGTCGTGGTCTTCATGAAGCCACCGCTGACATTACTGTTACCGAAATAGGTGATACCACTGCCCCCGACAAACGGAAGCTGGTCTGTACCACAGTCGTCATACTGCGTTTCTGTGGAAATATAGTGTCCGTTGATGATGCCGGGGCTTGAGAAGGGTGCAGCTTCATAGGCAGCTTCTATCATACCAGAAGAGCCTTGACCGGTGTATGGCTTGTTGGCGTTGCCCACATTGCCTGCAAGATTGAAAGAGAGCGTTGTGGTCTTCGTTAGATCAAGGTCGAGGTTGGCACGGTAGTTGAATCGGTTGTAGCGATAATCGAAATGATAGTCCTGGCCGAACTCCTTGAAGAGTCCGCCCTGCGTGTAGTAGCCGACGTTGATGAAATAGCGTGCGTTCTTAGTTCCACCACTGATGTTCAGATTGTGCTTGGTCTGAAGCGTGGCATTTTTCATAATGTAGTCTGTCCATATTGTGCTTGGGAATCGGATAGGGTCACTCCCGTTTTTAAATTTCTCTATGACGGCGTCAGAGAACTGACGCTTCACTCCGTCAAGATCGCTCATCAGGTTATGGAAGGTTGCGTATTCATAGCTGTTGGCTTGCTCCACCATCTTGGTGGGCGTGAGCACACCCCACGATGTGCTGCCGCTGATATGAGTCTTGCCCTCAGTACCACGCTTCGTGGTGATGAGGATGACGCCGTTGGCACCGCGTACACCGAAGACAGCTGTTGCTGAGGCATCCTTCAAAACGGTGATGCTCTCTATTTCCTCAGGGTCGATGTCGCCCATCGAGCGCTCGACACCGTCGACCTGTACCAGTGGGTTGGCATCGTTGAACGAGGCCTGACCACGGACGAAGACACTGGCGGCGTCGCTGCCCGGCTCACCGGAATACTGTACGGTGGTCACGCCTGAGAGCTGACCGCCCAGCACATTGTTGACCGAGCTCACAGGTGTGCGTACGAGGTCCTCGCCTTTGACAGAGGATAGGGCACCTGTGACAGAGACTTTCTTTTGCACGCCATAGGCCACGACCTCCACGCCTTTCAGCGTAGTCTTGCTGTCCTCGACAAGAATGATGCGCATACCGTTCTTGACGGTGACCGTCTGCGGCTCAAAGCCCACATAACTAATTTTGACTTTCGTTCCGGCCTTGACATTGATTTGGAAGTTTCCGTCCATGTCAGAGATGGTGCCTTGCGTGTTCTTGCCACCCACGACCATGATGTTTGCTCCGATGATCGGCTCACCATTCTCGTCGACCACAGTACCTCTTACATGAGTCTGTGCCATCTGAGAAGTGTCAGCCATCATGGTTTGCACGCCGAGAAGTGGTGCACACGTCAGTGTTGAGCAAAGCAACGTGCGGGAGAGCACGGTGCCGTAACGCTTCAGCAAATGATTTTGATGCTTCATAATTGCGTTTATTAGTAATGAATATATTTAGGTCTTATTTCTTGCCGCAAAGTTAATAACTAATGATAATCAGTGCTTTGAAAAACGTACAGAAACATGGAATATCGTGCAGGGGAGGCCGTGAAGGACGATAGTTATCCTTATTACAGCTTTTTAATCTACCATTAAACTTTTTTGCACCGTGTCTTTTCTTCGTCATCTATGAATGGCGTAACTTTGCAGCCGATTTTGAGACTCGGAAAGAGTTGAAAGAGAAAGATAGAGATAATAGAGAAAGATATTAGAGAAAGATTGTATTTAAGGAAATCACGGAATGGAAAGACAAGTGTTTCAGACCGACTCACGCCGCCGCTGGAGCCGATTTAAGTGGACGATGCGTTTCTTCGCCACTATCATCGTGTTATTGGTTATCGTCTTCATCACCATGTTTGCGCTGGAGGGCAGTCCGAATATGCCATTCCGCCACGACTACCGTGGGGTGATGACCGCCTCGAAGCCGCTCATGCGCGACACCAAACTCACCAAAGCTTACCGCTCGCTGCGCGACAACTTCCTGGAGCAGCGCATGCACAACACCTATCAGGAAAACTATGAGCGCGCCCATCGCTTCGTAGGACACGGCAAGGGACTCACGCAGAA
>CAMCBZ010000015.1 GCA_945873145.1 uncultured Prevotella sp. | reverse complement strand
TAATAAGTAAAAATATATTATATTATTATATATTATTAATATATATAATATACTAATTATTAATATTATATTCTATTGCATATAATTCCTTTCATATTTACATTTTGTGTTTCTCTAACGTGCGATACCTATAAATGTAGCGGTGTAGCGGTGTAGCATTGTGGCGGATGTAGAAAGAGGAAACTTTTCACAGTTGAAAAGCAACCCTTTATTACGCGCTACACTGCTACATAAGCCCGATACGATTGATGGCAAGAAAGCCCCAACTCTGTATTTCGCACTCACTAAGGATTGGGATAAAGCCTTAATCCTTTGCAATTACGTCATCCATCTATGCCCAAGGGATCCAAGGTCCTATAGTCTTATAGGATTTGTGCTAACCTTTTCTGCATAGCTTCTGCCATTACATAAATAGCATACCAACTTGGTATACGACGGCTGAGACCACCCAGGCTAATGCTGTGGTATAGCATGCTGTGAATAGTGGCCATTTCCAAGTGCCGGTCTCACCTTTAATAGCTGCCAACGTGGCGACGCAGGGGAAGTAAAGCAAGACAAACAGCAGAAAACAGAAAGCTGTGAGTGTTGCTACGGGACGGGCCTGGTCTATCGTCATGCCATGCATTTTTGCTATATCTGCGGTAATGGCTTTATTCAGGTGCTCATACTTACCACCGTCGTCATTGTATTCCTTGTCTTCGGAATAGCTATCATCATTGGTATACAGTACGCCCATAGTGGAAGCAACAATTTCTTTAGCACCTACACCGGCGACAATACCCACATCAAACTTCCAGTTGAATCCCTGAGGATAGAAAATGGGTTCAATGGTTTTGCCTATCCGACCAATATAGCTCTGCTCCTGTTGCTGCTGAACAGAGAGTTGATCATTATGAGGGAAATAGCCTAATGCCCATACAATTATAGTGGCTACAAGGATGATGCCACCCATCTTCTTGAGATACTGCCGACCTTTCTCCCAAGTATGACGGAAGACGGCCTTGGCGGTAGGGAAGCGATAAGGAGGGAGCTCCATCACGAAAGGAGTGTCTTCGCCCTTGACGATATATTTTGTCATCAACTTGCTGATGATGACTGCCATGAAGATACCTATGAGATAGAGCGACATCATCACCAACCACTGCGTGTTGCGTGAAAAGAATGTGCAGATGATCATAATATAAATAGGTATTCGTGCCTCACAACTCATCAGAGGCAGTATCATCATCGTCACCAACCGTGAGCGACGGCTCTCTATCGTACGAGTGGCCATCACGGCAGGAACATTGCAGCCAAATCCCATGATGAGTGGGATAAACGACTTGCCATGAAGTCCCATCTTGTGCATGAGCTTATCCATGATGAATGCGGCGCGCGCCATGTAACCGGAGTCCTCCATGATAGAGATGAAAAAATAGAGGATGAGAATCTGTGGCAGGAACACGATGACAGAACCAACACCACCGATGATGCCGTCTACAAGCATCGCCTTGACAGGACCATCCGGCATCAAGCGTCCGATGGCATCGCCCAACATGCCCACAAGTGAGTCGATCCAGTCCATTGGATATGATCCCAAACTGAAAGTCACAAAGAACATGATGGCAATCAGCAGTAAGAAGATAGGGAAGCCTACAATCTTGTTGGTCAGTATTCGGTCGAGCACATGAGTGATCTGATAGGTATCCTCTTTATGTCCTTCTTCATATGCGGCCTCATTCAATGCACCATGGATGAAACCATATTTTGCATCCATGATAGCCGTCTCGGCATCTTCCTTCGTTTCCTCTTTGACGCGACTTTCCGCTTTGTCGCGATGATAGAAGATCTCCTTTGCATCAGGTAACGCGCTGACGAACTTTTCAACGTCCTGGTCATGTTCGAGTAACTTGATGGCCAGATAGCGGGTAGAGTAGAGTTCACGCACGTTCTCTTCTTTTTTGAGGTGCTCTTGTATCTCACTGATACCATGCTCTATCTCGTGACCATGGTTGATATGGATATGACGGTAATGCGATTGTGCGTCTTCTGTTCCCTCATACACTTCGATGATTTGATGGAAGAGCTCACTGACACCTTTACCGGATTTAAACACTGTTGGAACCATTGGCACGCCAAACAACTCCGACAACTTGTCATAATTGACATGGTCACCGCGTTTCTGTGTCTCATCAAACATGTTTAGCGCAACCACCATACGGATGTGCATGTCAATGAGTTGCGTCGTAAGATAAAGATTGCGCTCCAGGTTGGAGGTGTCAATCACATTGATGACAACATCCGGAGTCTTTTCGATCAACTGCTTTCTGACATACAACTCTTCCGGGGAATAAGCTGAGAGAGAGTAAGTGCCAGGAAGGTCGACAATGTTGAACTGGTAGCCTTCAAAACTGGCATGACCTTCTTTTGCGTCAACAGTAACGCCAGAGTAGTTACCTACCCGTTCGTGAGCGCCTGAGGCAAAGTTAAAGAAAGAAGTCTTGCCACAGTTGGGATTTCCAACCAAAGCAACGTTGATCACCTTACGCTCCTGAAGAGCAACCTTCTCCATCAAATCGGTAGAGTCTTCGTAAGACTTGTCGTTTGGCCGAAGAGCCACATCAAGATCAACACTGCTGTCATCGTTGAGCGACAAATCTTCAGCGGGCTGTTCTTTTGCCTCTTGTTGCAGTCTTTCTCTCCGTTCTTTCTCTTCTATTTTCTTAGCTTCCTCAGCCGTCACCACCTCTATCATGTTAGCCTCGCTATGGCGCAGGCTTACCTCATAGCCCATGATACGATATTTCACGGGATCTTTAAGAGGAGCATTGAGCAGGACGTCCACCTTATTACCTTTGATGAACCCCATCTCTACAATGCGTTTCCGGAAACCACCATGACCGTTGACTTTGACTATAACGCCACTTTCTCCTGTATGTAGCTCAGACAATCTCATAATTTATAATTCTCCTGTCTTTATTTTCTATTGCAAAGTTACTAATTTAATCTTGGAATATTCTCTCTAAGAACATGTTTCTCTGTAAAATACCTAAAAATGGTTAGCGTTGGTCGTGTGACATGGTAGCATACCTACATGAATATGATGAATTATATGAAGTAATATTTTGCTCTACAGAGATTTTTGTATAACTTTGCAAACAAAAATATCATAGACAATGGGCAGAAAACGTCAATCATTACCAATCATAGAGAATGTTACTATTGAGTCGATAGCAGCCGAAGGCATGAGCTTGTTTCATCACAACGACAAAGTGGTGTTTGTGCCGTTCGGTGTGCCCGGCGATGTTGTTGATGTCCAAATCGTGAAGAAGAAACATAAGTACAACGAGGGACGCATCATCAATATGATTAAGAAAAGCGACAAGCGGATAGAGCCTTTCTGCGAGCACTTTGGTATTTGTGGTGGATGCAAATGGCAAATGCTGCCTTATGAAGAACAGCTGAAAGCTAAACAACAGCAGGTTCACGACCAGTTGACACGAATCGGCAAAGTAGAATTGCCGGACTTCATGCCTATTCTGGGCTCTGTAAAAACCAAAGAATATCGAAACAAGCTGGAGTTCGGCTGCTGCGACAGGCGATGGTTTACCCATGAAGAGCTACAGAATCCTTCTTTGGATTTGGACAACGGCAATCACTCTGCCATAGGCTTCCATATACCTGGTGCGTTCGACAAAATCTATCCTATCCACAAATGCTGGCTGATGGATGACCTTCACAACTCAATTCGCAACGACATTGAGGCTTATGCCAAAAGCATTGGCATGACCTTCTATGACGTACGTCAGCAAAAAGGAGTGTTGCGCAACCTGATGTTCCGAAACTCCAATACGGGCGAATGGATGCTCCTGATACAGTTTCATTACGATGAGGAAGGCGATGAGGCCAAGGCTATGCAACTCTTACAGCATGTTGCAGAGCACTATCCTCAAATCACCTCTCTAATGTATACTGACAACCAGAAGGGCAACGACTCGCTGGCTGATCTGGAGTTGAAGACTTTCAAGGGTAATAACTTCATCTATGAGGCTATGGAGGATTTGAAGTTTAAGGTGGGACCTAAGAGCTTCTACCAAACCAACACCGAGCAGGCTTATCAGCTATATAATGTGGTACGCAAGTTCTGCTTCATGCCACTTGATGACGAAGAATCCCCCACAGAAGAGCCTCTGCTTTACGATCTCTACACGGGTACGGGCACGATTGCTAACTTCGTCGCACGTAAGGCCAAGCATGTTATTGGCATAGAGTATGTTGAGGAGGCCATTGAAGACGCAAAGGTAAACAGTCAGATCAACAAGATTGAGAACACTACGTTCTTTGCGGGAGACATGAAAGACATTCTCACTGATGACTTTATCAAAGAGCATGGACAGCCAGATATCATCGTGACGGATCCGCCACGTGCAGGAATGCACCCCGATGTTGTAAATGTCATTCTCAATGCACGTCCTAAGCGCCTGGTCTATGTAAGTTGCAATCCTGCTACACAGGCGCGTGACCTGCAACTGCTCGATGCCGGTTTCAAGGTGATGGCCGTGCAGCCAGTAGATATGTTCCCACATACTTCCCACGTGGAGAATGTGGTTTTGCTCATCAGAAGATAAGTTTTCTTTAAAATCAGTAGCTGATTATGTCTCAGACACTATATATCAAAAATATGGTTTGCGACCGTTGCAAGATGGCTGTCAAACAGATCTTGGAACAAGCAGAGCTACATCCGCTTGCTGTAGAGTTGGGCGTTGTCACTATTGAAGAGGACAGCCTCAGCGATGAAAAACGATTGCAATTGGCTCAGGCACTCAAGTCCATTGGATTTGAGTTGCTTGTGGATCAGCGGCAACAACTGATGCATCAGATCAAGACCGCAATCATCGATTTGGTGCATTACAAGTCCTCTGGACAGCCTCTGACACTCAGTGCCTATCTCGCAGAGAAATTTCATTTAGATTATAGTCGGCTGAGCAAACTCTTCAGCGAGTGTACTGGCATGACCATTGAGCGGTATTACATGCTGCAACGGGTGGAAAGAGTGAAAGAGCTCTTGAAGTATGACGAGTTGACACTCACGCAAATCGCACAGCAGATGAACTATTCAAGTGTTGCTTATCTAAGCAGTCAGTTCAAGAATGTTACAGGGATGACACCTTCTAAGTTCAAGTCTTTGAGTCTCAACTCCCGCATAGCCTTAGATAAAATATAAACTGAGTCAGATGGAAAACATGGAATTAAGAAAATCCTGGCCATATCATCTTCTCGGCATCATTGTGGTGTTGACTTGGGGAGTGACCTTTGTCAACTCAAAAGTATTGCTCAATCACGGATTGATGGCCCATGAGATTTTTACACTCCGCTTCCTGTTCGCATGGCTCTGTATATGGCTGATCTCTCCGAGAAAATTATGGTGCGACAACCTGCGTGATGAATTATTGATGGTACTTTTGGGCATTACCGGCGGTTCGCTCTACTTTGTTACCGAGAACATTGCGGTGAAGGTCGGCTATGTCAACAACGTGTCTTTCATCGTCTGCACAGCTCCTTTGTTGACAACGATATTAGCGCTTCTCTTTCTTAAGGATATACATGCCAACCGCAAGCTAATTATCGGTTCACTGGTGGCTACGATTGGTGTGGGACTTGTGGTGTTTAATGGACAGTTTGTCTTGAAAATCAACCCCTTGGGTGACCTTCTGGCACTTGCTGCATCTCTTTGCTGGGCTATCTATAGCATTCTGATGAGACATGTTACCCACTATAGCAGCGTGTTTGTCACGCGCAAAGTTTTCTTCTATGGACTCGTTACCGTGTTGCCGGTTTATTTAGTACGTCCTTGGAACTTTCCGCTGCAGGGTTTCCTGCAACCGGCTGTGTGGGGCAACTTGCTCTTCCTTGGCGTTGTAGCCAGCTTTGCCTGTTTTGCATTGTGGAGCTTTGTAATTAAGAAAATTGGTGCAATTTCTGCCAGCAACTATATCTATCTCAATCCGGTCAGCACGGTCGTAGCCAGCGCACTTGTCTTGCACGAGCGCATGACAATATTGGCTTTCATGGGTGCGGGCAGCATTCTCCTCGGTGTGTACATCGTCAGCAAAGCACTACCACAGAAGGCTTAGAACAAAGAAGGATTAACAAGATTGAGGCGTATGAACAAGCTGATAAAAGACTTTGATTTCACGACATACAAAGATCCTGGGATATTGGAATTTAAAGACGTAGTGATAGATGACAAGACGCTTCCTTTCACTATGGTGGCATGTCCGGGAAAGGTATCATCGATTGTCGTAGACCCAGCAGCGGGGCATCAACTTATTATGGCTATTCTTGGACTTGACAAGGTGAAAGGTGGATACATAACGGTTGACGGAGAATTGGTGACCTATGGGTCGGGGGCCTTCTTCCGACAAATGATGTGCTATGTGCCTCATTTCTTGCCACAGGTAGATATGACTGTAGGAGAACTTTGCAGGCAGGTTGTCAGCAAATACAATGGCAAAAATCTCAGAGCAGAAGCTTTGACTGAGACATGGAATAGTCTAAGCATCAACCCTACGGTATGGAAAGAAAAGATACGCAGTGTCCCTCCGTCTGTGCTTTGGCTCGTGCTTTTATCATTGGTATCCTTACGAAGGGGATCCATTGTACTAATAGAAGAGCCCATTGTCAAAAATGAGACAGTGGATGCTTTTATCACTCAGCTGGCGAGACAGGGTAGAGAAGTGATCTGTACGACACAGACTCAACCTATCGACTCTTTTCAAGTAATCAATATAACATCAAAAAGTGAATAGACCATGAGTTTACAATTATTTGGCGAACTTTTGTTCTGCGTCTTGTTGTTGGCCATACCATTTGTATTCGACAATATACTGAAGCTCAATATTAGTGATAAGCTGCTGAAAGGGAGTGTCAGCCTGTTGGTGCTGATTGTTCTTTGTGGCGCCATTCTTTCCTTCGCTATTTGGCAAAACCATCTTTGGCTCACCATATTGGCAGCCTTCATCTTGGTAGTGGTAACATGTATATGGGCCATGCTGCGGTTCCGTTTAAAATTACGGCGACTACTAATTCCTTCTTTCACGGGATTATTGGTAGTTATACTGGTCTTTGCTCCTATATCTGCCATGCTTGTTACACCCTTGCCTCAGTCTTTCTTGCCCCAGTATTTCCTTCCTATTGTATGTTTACTGGCTGGCTCTATATCGTTTAACATGGTTCGTGGCATCCGTAAATATTATGTCGGACTACAAAATCATGCCGCCTTATATAACTATTTATTGGGCAATGGTTGCACGCATCATCAGGCAGTAGCGTATTTTCTTCGTCGTTCTTTGCAGAGCACTGCATTGTGGGTACTTCGGCGTATATCCACTACTATGCTCACAGCATCTCCACTTCTTCTGTTAGTTTTGGTGTGGGCTGGGGTGCCTGTTCTGAAAGCTGCAATTCTTAACTTCATGTTTTTCTTTGCAATTCTTTCGGGCTCCATGATCTCTTTATTTGTTGCTTTGTTGGTTGCCCGTCGCTACACTTTTGACGAGTACAGCCGTCTTCAGCCAGTCTCGTAACACGCCAGCATATTGGTTTTGAGAATCTGCAACCATCACCAATACGCGTTTACCCCCTGCTAGTTGAGGCCCAAGACACATGCCTTCGTAGTTGGCGAAGCTATGATCAAAGAGTTTCATATTGGTCTGCCACTGTGCAAGCAGTGTTTTCTCAGACGTAATGATGTTGTAGCAAAACAACTTGCACTTGACAAATGCTCCCAACTTCATTTTTGGAACATAAGCTTCACGTTCAAGTACCAGGAGGCTGTCAGCATTCAAAGCACACAATGAAGGTACTCCAAATGTGTAGAAAGAGTCTTCACGCGGTGAAATGGTTGCAGAGTCCATCTTATAGGGAATGACGCGGTTGACTCTCATGATGCTGTCGATCTCCAGCAATCTTATTGGTGCAGTTTCGTTGCATGTCCAAAGATGGCGGTTATCCATGCAGTATGTCAGAGCTTCCAACCCTTCGTTTCCTGGTAGATGTCCTAAAGAGTCCGGCCAGGCAGTGACACGTCCGGTATAACGTCCTTGTCTGTCAAATTCAATGATGCGGTTGTCAGCTTCACCACTGACCATCAGCGTTCCTCGGTCGGGTAAGTAAGCAATGCCTTCATCATCTCTCCCTGGCTTTTCAGATCCGTAGAATCCTAAATTCTTAGCTGAAAGTATCGCACCCGTTATGGAATCAAGCTGAATATCGAAAACAAAATAACCGTCATGCTCGCTTTTATCACTAACCACCGCATATCGTGTACCTCCCAACCAAGCTATGCCACTGTAATTACCTGCAGGGATTGTCTCTTTGAATTGTTGCTGGGGATTGAGCGATATGGTGATTTGTGCTCGAGCCGATGCTGTGAACAATCCCCAAAGGAGCAATGTCAGAATGTGTCTCATACCAATATCTTTTCATTAATAAACGCAAATTTCATCAGAATATTTGGTGATATGGAATGAATCTTGTAAATTTGCAGATGAAATGGAGAAAACCATAAGGGGTTGTTTCGGTTCGATCGGGATACTCATCAAATTACAATGAAAACCGGGATTTCTTCTCTTGTTGATGGCGGGCCACAATGTTGCGAAAGCAGCAGCTGTAAAGCCGGTGGATTACAAAGGCAGGGAGGGCCCACAACTTTTATAGCTGGAGTTTTCATCACATCATCGTTGCAACCCCTTTCCATACGGAGAATGGCGCGTAGGCAATGGTCTCGCGTATTCTCCTTTTTTATTCTTATCAATAGACTTAGGACAAGTAACATTCATAATTAACAAAGAGGAGACAAATTATGTTTAGCGGTATTGTTGAAGAAATGGCCACCGTCAAAGCCATCACACAAGATCAGGGAAATATAAATCTCACACTGAGTTGCTCTTTCACGCATGAGCTGAAAATCGACCAAAGCGTTTCACACAATGGCGTTTGTCTGACTGTGGTAGACTTGAAGGATGACTGCTATACAGTGACAGCCATGAAAGAGACTTTGGAGCGTTCCAACCTTGGACTGCTGAAGGTGGGAGATGCTGTCAATGTTGAGCGATCAATGATGATGAACGGGCGACTTGACGGACACATCGTTCAAGGTCATGTTGACGAGACGGCTGTTTGCACAAATATAGAAGATGCTGACGGCTCGGCCTATTTCACCTTTAAGTATCGCAACAATCCTGAGATGGCCCGCCGTGGCTACTTTACCGTAGACAAAGGCTCTGTTACTGTCAACGGCGTATCGCTTACCGTTTGTGATCCTACCGACGACAGTTTCCGTGTGGCTATTATCCCTTATACACGACAAAATACCAATTTCCGGGACATAAAGGTTGGCAGTGTTGTCAATCTTGAATTTGATATCATAGGTAAGTATATCGCCCGTCTCAGACATTTTGAGTAGCCTTCATAGGTGTTGTCTTGGACATACGTTTACATCATTAATCAAAAAAGATTAAGCCTCGTTCGACACAGTAGTGTAGAACGAGGCTTAATTTATTTATGAAGAGTTAAAATTAGTATGCTCTTGCGATGATGACACGATATTTAGCTGGTTTGCCACTTACCATGTCTACACCCGGTGTCTGCTCATAGGCGAAGGGGATGCATCGGATAGTAGCCTGCGTATCCTCTTTGATCTTAGCCTCAGTCTCGGGAGTACCGTCCCAGTGGCAAAGGAAGAAACCACCGTCTTTGATACGCTCCTTGAACTCTTCGTAGTTGTCACATTCGTAGACATGTGCATCACGATATTTGCGAGCCTTTTCAAAGACGTTCTTCTGAATATCATCAAGCAGGTTCTTCACACGCTCTACAATACCGTCAAAGCTGACATTCTCTTTCTCCAGTGTGTCGCGACGCATGACCTCGATTGTATTGTTCTCTAAGTCACGTCCACCCATCACCAGTCTTACAGGCACACCCTTGAGCTCGTAGTCGGCGAACTTGAATCCAGGGCGTTTGTTGTCTGCATCATCATACTTCACACTGATGCCTAACTCATCGAACTTATCAATGACAGGCTTCAGTTTTTCAGTGATAGCAGCAAGTTGCTCTTTGTTCTTTGTAATAGGTACAATGACAACCTGAATAGGAGCCAACTTCGGAGGCAACACCAATCCGTTATCATCTGAGTGAACCATGATCAGTGCACCCATCAAACGAGTAGAAACGCCCCAGGAAGTAGCCCATACATACTCAGGCTTGTTCTCCTTATTCAAGAAAGTGACATCGAAGCTCTTAGCAAAATTTTGGCCCAGGAAGTGGCTGGTACCACTTTGTAGAGCTTTGCCGTCTTGCATCATAGCTTCGATCGTATAGGTTTCCAAAGCTCCGGCAAAGCGCTCGGTCTCACTCTTGACACCCTGGATGACAGGTACACCCATCCAATTCTCGACAAAGTCAGCATACACCTTGAGCATCTTCTGGGCCTCAGCCTGTGCCTCCTCGGAAGTTGCATGTGCTGTATGACCTTCTTGCCACAAGAACTCAGAAGTACGCAGGAATGGACGTGTACGCATCTCCCAGCGCATCACATTACACCACTGGTTACACATGATAGGCAGGTCACGCCAAGAGTGAATCCAGTTTTTATAGGTATGCCAGATCATGGTCTCTGAAGTAGGACGGATGATCAGCTCCTCATCGAGCTTTGCGGCTGGATCCACAATGATATCCTTTCCGTCGTCACTGGTCTTCAGTCGATAATGAGTAACCACAGCACTTTCTTTGGCGAAGCCCTTTACGTGCTCAGCCTCACGAGCAAAGAAGCTCTTCGGGATAAGCAATGGGAAATAAGCATTCTGCACTCCTTGCTTTTTAAACATCTTATCGAGCACAGCTTGCATCTTTTCCCAGATGGCATAGCCGTATGGTTTGATAATCATACAGCCACGCACAGGCGCAGTCTCAGCCAGGTCTGCCTTCATCACCAAGTCGTTGTACCACTGGCTATAGTTGTCAGCCCGCTTGGTCAATTCTTTCAGTTCTTTAGCCATTTTAATAAGTTGATCAGAGCAGAATAGGGAATTGCCTATAGCAAGATAGGCATTTTCCTCCCTGCAAAATTTATTATTTACTTAATTTTGCCACAAAGTTACGAAAAAAATATCGGATAGCTCTCGCACAAAGCGAAAAAAGAGTTACCTTTGCATTAGAAAAAAGATCAACCAACAAAATTTAAAACATTAGTAATATGAAAAAGATTACATTAGCAACAATGGGATTGTGCATGCTGACCATCACCAGCTGTGGCACGAGTCAGGGCAATGGTGCTTTGATCGGCACCGGTGCAGGCGCTGCTTTAGGTGCAATTGTCGGTAAGATCGCAGGCAACACAGCTGTAGGTGCTGCCATTGGTAGTGCGGTTGGTGCTGGTACCGGTGCTATCATTGGTCGTCATATGGACAAAGTGAAAGCTGAAGCTGCAGCAAAAGTGCAGAACGCCAAAGTCGAGGAAGTTACAGATGCTAATGGCCTGAAAGCTGTTAAGTTGACTTTCGACAGTGGCCTTCAGTTCGACTTGAACAAGTCTACACTTCGTGCTGCTGCTAAGAAAGACTTGACCAATTTCGCCTCTGTTTTGAAGAACAACACCGATTGCCTTGTAGATATTCAAGGCTACACAGATGCTACAGGTGGTGACAAGATCAATGTGCCATTGAGTCAGTCTCGTGCTCAGGCTGTGAGTAGCTACTTGGTTTCTCAGGGTGTCTCTTCCAGCCAGTTCAAGAATGTTGCCGGCTACGGCAGTCAGAATCCTGTTGTCGACAAGACTGTAGCACCGCAGAACCGCCGTGTAGAGGTTTATCTCTATGCCAGCCCTGAAATGGTGCAGAAGGCCGAGAACGGAACGCTGAAATAAGTTAATAACAAAGAATATTGTTTTTGCAATATCATTTGCAGAATAAATAAATAGGGGATGCAGGCTCATCAAGGGTCGGCATCCCCCTTTTGGCATGAATAGATTCAAGAAAATCCTTCGTTGGGGTGTCAGCCTTTTCTTTGCATCTTCCATATTGGCTGTCATTGCCTATCGCTTCATTCCGGTCTACATCACACCGCTGATGGTTATCCGTTGCTTTCAAAATGGCAGTCTGACGATGCATCATCAGTGGATACCACTTGACGAGATGTCTCCTCACATGCCAGTGGCAGTGATGTCAAGTGAGGACAGTCGCTTCCTCTTACATCATGGCTTTGACTTCAATGCCATTGGCAATGCTGCCGAGCGAAACCTCAAGCACAAGCATGGTAAAAAGTTCGGAGCCAGTACCATCTCTCAGCAGACTGCCAAGAATGTGTTTCTCTGGCCAGGACGGTCATGGGTCAGAAAGGGATTTGAGGTTTATTTCACAGCTCTTATCGAACTTTTCTGGAGCAAACAGCGCATTATGGAAGTCTATCTCAACAGCATAGAGATGGGCGACGGCATCTATGGCGTAGAAGCATGCGCTAACTACAATTTTGGTAAGGATGCAAAAGATCTGTCGCGTGCAGACTGTGCGCTGATCGCTGCAACTCTCCCAAATCCACGCAAATTCTCCTCGAAGTACCCAAGTGGATATATGCGTCTGCGTCAACGTCAGATAATGGCCAACATGCGCTACATACCATCCTTCCCAAAAGAAGGTGAAGACTATGATCCCAAGACTGCGGTAGGATCCACTTACCGTTGAACATCCATTACACTCGTCCAAATATAAGAATATGACTCAAGAAGAACAAAATATCCTTTCCCAACTCAATGATGCCCAGCGGCAGGCTGTCGTCTATGATGATGGACCAGAACTGGTTGTCGCAGGAGCTGGCTCGGGAAAGACACGTGTGCTTACCTATAAAATTGCTTGGCTACTGGAACATGAGCAATTGAAACCTTGGTCTGTCTTGGCTCTTACCTTCACCAATAAGGCTGCTAACGAGATGAAATCACGTATCGCCCAATTGGTAGGGGAGGAACGGGCACGCTATCTGCAAATGGGAACTTTTCATTCCGTCTTCTCTCATATTCTGCGTGCTGAAGCGCAACATATAGGTTTTCAATCTGGATTTACCATCTATGATGAGACCGACTCCAGATCTCTGATAAAAAATATCGTCAAACAGATGGAACTTGACGATAGAAAATACAAACCTGCTGATGTGCATAAAGCCATATCTCGGGCAAAAAACGATCTATGTACAGCCGAGCAATATGGTGATGACGGCAGTCGTATAGAGCAGGACCGGCAAAAAAGCATGCCGGAAGTCTATAAGATCTATCTTGCATATCAGCAGCGCCTTCATCAGGCCAACGCAATGGATTTCGATGATTTGCTGATGCTGACTTATGAGCTGTTTCAGACTCATGATGACATCCGAAAGAAATATGCCAGCCGTTTTGAGTACGTGCTGGTTGATGAGTATCAGGACACCAACTTTGTGCAGCAGCAAATTCTTTGGCTGCTGACAAAAGAGCGGCAGCGCTTATGTGTCGTTGGTGATGACTATCAGAGTATCTATGCTTTTCGTGGTGCCAAGATCGATAATATCCTTAACTTCACCTCACGGTATAAAGATGCTAAGGTGTTTAAGCTTGAACGCAACTACCGTTCTTCCCGACTGATCGTGGCTGCCGCCAACTCGCTTATGAAGCATAATGAACGGCAGATCGAGAAAAACGTCTATAGCGAAAATGAGGAAGGTGACAAACTCATGGTTCTTGAAACTCAGTCTGACAAGCGTGAGGCAGCCGTGGTATGTCGGGAAATCAAACGTATCAAGGCTCAAGAGCATTGCCATTGGAGTGATTTTGCCATTCTGTACCGAACCAATGCCCAAAGTCGTCTTTTTGAGGAACAGATGCACAGTCCCGAAATGGGTATGGCTAACTGCTATCGTGTGTTTGGAGGTGTCAGCTTCTATCAGCGCAAGGAGATAAAAGACGCATTGGCCTATTTCAGACTTGTTGTCAACTCTGATGATGAAGAGGCGTTCCGTCGAATCATCAATTATCCCACACGTGGTATTGGCAACACTACTGTGCAGAAGATTATCTCCACTGCACAGCAAAACGAAATAAGCCTTTGGGAGACTATCTGTCATCCAGGGCAATATGGATTGTCTGTCAATCGTGGGACACTCGCAAAACTTGATGCATTCAGACAACTGATTCAGTCGTTTATCGACAAGCGTGGAGCTGTTGACGCATTAACATTGGGAAAAGAGATCTTGGAACGTAGTGGAATGAAAGCTGACCTTGATGCCGACAAGACACCGGAAGGCGAAGGTAAGCGCGAAAACATAGACAGTCTCACTTCCGGCATCGCCGACTTTGTGCAATCACAGCAAGAACAAGGACTTGATGATCACGAACTTTTAAGTGACTATCTTTCCACGGTGTCTCTTTTGACCGACATGGATAACGATGACTCGTCCAGTGACAAGATAACATTAATGACCATCCATTCCGCGAAAGGTTTGGAATTTGGGACGGTATTCATTGTTGGCATGGAGGAGAATATCTTTCCAAGTCTGATGTCTGCCGACAGTCAGCGAGGATTAGAGGAGGAACGTCGTCTGTTCTATGTGGCGATCACGCGTGCCGAGCATCATTGCTATTTATCCTGGGCTCATACCCGTTGGCTCTTTGGCAAGATGGATCCTTACGTCAGAAAGAGCCGCTTTCTTGACGACATTGATCCTAAATATCTGACTATACGAGCTGAAGATGGTGGAGCTACAATACGTAATCACGGCGGATGGAACAGAAAGCCATGGGATGATGACGACTATGAGATCAACAAGCCTTATACAGGGAGTCATCCTTGGGGCGACGAGTATCCACGTTACAGTAGTCGTATGCAGAACTCACGTCCTGTAGCCGGACAGTTTATGGCTGACCCACAGCCAAAGATTACCAAACCTCACAGAGCAGAACAGGCTGTGAATCCGTTCTCGCCATCCTTTGAGCAACAACTTCGGCAAAAAGGTAATTTCAGAAAAGTGACAAAGGCTATGGCCAATGGAGGCCGTGTCGTCAATACCTCTAACGAAAGAAATGTGGCCAACACTCATGATGATCTCGGCCAAAACGATGCGAGCAATTATGGAATCAAAGTAGGTTCTGTCATTCTCCATTCTCGATTTGGCAAGGGACAGGTAAAGAAGATAGAGGGAATCGGGGAAAACTGTAAAGCAACAATCGACTTTGAGGAAACCTCTACCAAAGTTCTGCTACTTAGGTTCGCAAAGTTCAAAGTACTCTCTATATAAATGAATTGTCCTCCTTTCCGGCATTGGAAAGGAGGACATTTTTCAGCCTATAACAGAATGCTCTTTATGTTGCACTTTTAATAATCTTCATCTTCGCTGATATCCTCAGCTTCGAGGTTGAGTTCGTCAGGACTTGTCTCGTAGGTAGTACGATAGCTTTCCTCAGTAAGTTTTTCATCATCGAAAGCATCATCGTCGTCATCGTCCTGCTTGAAGTTGTCATCATCAATATCCTCTTCCTCTCCTTCTGCATTTTCCGAATCCTCGCCGTCTTCAACATCCTTCTCGCTATCTTCATCAGCAAGATAGGCTGGTGTAGCAACGGCCTCAGGCTTCTCTTTCGCAAAGATGGCTTCTACCCAAAGTCCTTTAGGAATTTCCAATACTTCAAATCCATCGCTGACTTTCTTCTCATAGAGTCCACCAGCCTTGTGCAGGCGATCCTTGGGAAGAGTGGTGGTAGAGATGTCAAATCCGCTCTCGATAATGTCCTGAATGCTCTGTGACAGTGACTCCCATCCTCCACCGAAGTTACGTTCCAAGACTTCGATGAGCTTTGCGGCTGAGATATGACGGATATTCTCGTAAGTCAGATCTGTCACTCTCAGGATCGGGCGCTTCTTGATAGCAAGCTTTGGACGACCATCTTCGGGCTTACCGATCTGAGCGACTTTAAAGCCTCGGTCCTCATACTTCTTGATGATCTCGGGCTTATCCACTTTTATCTCCTCCATATCAAAAGCCGTCTTGATGATGTCGGTATAATGGCGCATATTCTCTTTGAGATCGGCATCTTTCTCGACAGCCTCCAAAAGGCGGAAGATGTCGTTCTCCTGCAAATCCCAAACATTACTCTTGGATAATGTCTTAACAGTAATTGCTTTTTTGTCTTTCATGGTCTTTGATGTTATATGGTGCAAAAGTAACATTAAATTCCTAATAAGCAAACAAAATCAACAAATAATTTATGTCCAGAACTTAATGTTATCTGTCGGACGCATCGTTTTCCCGCATTTGGGGCATGTTTTCTTGTTCCAAGGTTTGATATGGCTACTCCCGCAATTAAGGCATAGTCTTCCTGCCAAGGACGTGAAAGAAGGGGCTGAGTCTGCAATGACGCCACCAACAACCAAGGGCTGGATGGTCTTGCAATCAGGACAAGTGATCATTTCGATATGCTGTCCCATGAATCCTCTGCCTTCATAGACATCTGTTTCGTAACCACATGCCTCACATTTATATTTGATGATATGTGCCATAGACTATTCTTTTGTTTTTTCTATCAATTCACGGTAAAGCCTCTCGTATCTCATGGCTACATGTATGTAGTCGTGATGCTTCCTTATATATAGTATACTCTGCTTTTTGAGAACTGGTATCATTTCAGGATGACTCACAAGTCGCTCCAAGGCAATAAAGACACTGTCTTCGTTTGGCTCTACATTGACGATTGGACGCAGACTGTCTTCCCCCAGGATTTCGTAGTTTTCCGGTTCTCCGCCTCCCACGCAGATGATTCCACGCGACATCGCCTCAAGTGCATTCATGGCGGGGGTGTAGCTATAGAGCTGGTCAAGGATGACATCCGCACCGTTCATCATCTGAGTATATTGCTCAAAAGCTACTCCATTGGCAACAGAGAGAGAGACTTGCTTCGGATATTTTTGTTTGAGTCTCTTGGCTGCCTCCAGCATGAAATCTGTTCCCTTATAGGCACTTCTATTTTTTGAGATACCGATGAAAATCTTCAAAGGCTGATGCGGCTGGCTGCCAACATCATCTTCTTGCTTTTTCTGCTTGATAGGAAACGGAATAAATACTGTCTTTTTGGGAAACAAAGGCTGGTAACAAGTCCAGTACTCATAGAGTCCCGCAACGATGGCATCGCAATCTTGAGCAATGTATTGATTGAGTCGTCCTTTGGGAGTATCCAGCCAATCGGCTCTTTCCTTCATGGCATCATTGTCTGTGCGCAGTTGCTCACCAATGTTGAAGTCGCTATAGCGCAAAGGTTTCCTCGTGATGTTCTCATGAACCCAATAGTAATCCATTCCAAAGGCTCCCATCACCATTTTTCTGTTGTGTTTCCGCAGATAGTGATAAATTGGTAAAATTCTTTCTGCTTTGAGCTCCACGAACATTGGGTTGATGATCTGTACAATGTCATATCCTCTCATACGTGGTAGAGAAGCGGCAAGTCTGACGGCAAAGTTAATGGTACCAACTACTCCGTTACCACGTCTAAGATCAATATCTCGCGGATAGTCTTTCCAAAAGTCACCATTGCTGGCAACTACCACTTTATGACCAAGTCTTTTAAATCCTTCGGCCAATGTGTTATGGACATTGCTATATTCACCAATCAGAAGTATTTTCATTTTATCGCTTCACTTTTAAGCCGCTCATAAGTATCTGTCGTCCCCAATGGGAATCGATCAACTTTCGGAACAAAGTGTATTTGTGGGTGTATTGACGGTCGGGTAGGGGATAGAGCCTTTTTTGCTTCAACACCTCTATTGCTGCATCCAGTTGCTGACGACTATGAGTGAGTACTATGATGTGATAGAGATAGTCCATCGTGAGCTGGGCAACACGACGCTCCAATGCTGCTTTGCTCTGTGAGGAGGACTGAATAGCAATGCTTTTAAGATGATCTATCACTCGAAGGATATCATCTAACCTTTTGTCTATGACCTCTTTATCGATATTATGGGTTATGGATCCCGTTCGCTGACGATAGTAATATGCTTGTGCATTGGTGTCGAAAACACGTGCACTGCGCAGCAATAGTTGTGGGGTGAACTCTTCATCTTCGTGATAAATGCCTGGTGTGAACTTTAAGTCTCCCAGCACTTCTTTCCGAAAGATATACCCCCATGCAGCCGCTCTCATATTGTTTCCAGCCAGATATTCACACCCACCGACGGGCTTGGGCGCAGAAAAAGCAGTATCAGAGTCATTGTTGGTTGTCATGTGGAAAAGTACCATATCAGGCTGGTCGTAACGGACAAAGTCCAGACAATGCTCATACGGTGCAGTAACCAAATAATCATCTCCATCGACAAATTGAATATATTCGCCCTTTGCCCATTGCAAACCATTATTCCGTGCAACAGAAAGTCCTTGATTGGATTGTCTTATATATATAAGGTCGTCTCTCTTAGACAAAAAGTCAATAGGAGACTTGTCAGACCCGTCATCAATGAGTATGATCTCCCTTTCTTCCTCACTAAGCGACAAGGACAGAATGCTGTTCAGACATTCATCCAATAGTGTCACGGGGAGATTATATGTTGTCACAATGAAGCTGACGAGTGGTTTCGGCATACTAATCTATGTATTTTGCAAAGAGTTTTAAGTCCCAACAAATGCAGAACTTTTAATTTTAGAGTGTTGTGATAGGGCAGAATCGGAAAGTCTGGGCGGATTTTACCTGAAGAGCGGAAGACATCAAGTTGGATGTTCAGCACATCAGCATAATATTCGGCCATCAGCCGGTCATACTCTTTGACTTTCTGCCTTGCTCTTTTGTCTGAAGCCATTCGCCGGAGCATGATCAAGTTGCCATCAAGAAGACTATTGAGATCCTTGGCTCCCGCTTGCTGAGTGATGCCATTAGGATTGAAAGTATAGTAGTAGAGTCCGACATCTGTTGTGGCTACACGACGACAGTGACGCAACACTTGAGGCAACGTAAAAGTATCCTCAAAGGTTCTGCCTTCCGGAAATTTCACGTCTTGCCACACTTCGCGTTTATAGACTTTATTCCAAGCATAGGTGTGCTGCCAGGCTTTAGTCTCTAACCAATATATGACGTTGAAGGTGAACTCTCGACGAGTGAAGGTGACACGCGTCTGCCGCGGGGAACCGAAATGGCGATAAAGCGGAAACTCCAACATGTCGTAATCTGGATGGATGGAAAGCTGCTCCATCAGCTCCTTTAAAGTGTCAGAAGCTAAATAGTCATCACTGTCCACAAACATGATATAGTCGCCCTTGGCCTTTGCAAGTCCGGCATTGCGTGCAGCACTCAGTCCACTGTTGCGCTTCAGTCTTACATGCTGTATGCGCCCTTCTTTCTTGGCATAGTTCTCACATATCTTCGCGCTTCCGTCTGTTGACGCATCGTCGACAAGGATCATCTGCCAGTCACGAAAGTCCTGCGTCAAAATGCTGTCAACACACCTCTTTAGCGTGTTTCGTGTCTGGTAAACGGGTATGATAATGCTTAATTTCATTTTGCGTCTTTCATTAATTCCTTAAAGAAAGCGTTCAAGTCTTCATCAAGACCTTTCATGATATCACCCCCGACGATCACGGTATCATCATCAGCTACAAAAAGTTCAGCTATATGCTCCTTGTCCTCATTTTCCAGTACGACGCTATATGGCTTCAGTATTCCCATTGACTCCACAAAGCAATGGTTTTTCTTCAGATAGCGTCGGAGAATGAGCGTGACGCCATCATAAAAGTCTTCATCCTTCTGATTGATCCATTGCTCTACCACACACCGTGTTATCTCTTGATCGTCATCGTCAAAAGCAGTAAGCTCGCCAGTCTCTTGATTGGTTCGTACGTGGATGTCGGTCAATATAGCATTGTCGCATTGCGATGGGAACTTCTCAGCCACCTTGTGGAAGAAGCGGTCAAGTTGCTGCATCGTTTGTTCTGTTGCCTTCATCATAGCTGTTTATCTTTAGATGTTTTGTTTTTGCAAACTTACACAAAAAAAATGGTATTAGAGCGAATCTCACTAAAAACTTTCTTAATCTTTGATTGAATTTGCAGAAACAGTCCTCAAGCCAACATGTCATTTTGCATCATATCTCCTCGCTTTCGCACCACTTTGAGAAGAATTGCAGGGAAATAAAGCAGGCATTAGAAATATTTTAGAGAGCAATGGGGATTATTTCAAATAAAAACATTATCTTTGCAAGCAAAACATCTGATCAAATAACATATATGGATATGAAGCAAACTATTTTAGTTACTGGAGGTATGGGATTTATCGGATCTCATACGACAGTTGAACTGATAGAAGCTGGATATAAAGTTGTCATTGTCGACGACCTCTCCAATTCAAATATCAAGGTGCTGGATGGCATCGAGAAGATCACAGGCGTACGTCCTGATTTCGAAAAAGTAGACTTGCGTGACAAGCAGGCTACGGAAGAAGTTTTCAAAAAGCATCCAGATATTGAGGGCATTATCCACTTCGCAGCAAGCAAAGCAGTAGGGGAGAGCGTCCATAAACCATTGCTGTATTACCGCAACAATATCGTATCGCTCATCAATCTATTGGAGCTAATGCCCAAATATGATGTCAAAGGCATCATATTCTCGTCAAGTTGCACCGTCTATGGTCAGCCAAAACCGGAGAACTTGCCTGTAACTGAAAATGCACCTCATCAGAAAGCGACATCTCCATACGGTAACACCAAAGAGATCAACGAGCAAATCATCTACGACTATATACATAGTGGTGCAAACATCAAGAGCATCATCTTGAGATACTTCAATCCTATTGGTGCCCATCCGTCAGCACTCATCGGTGAGCTGCCCAACGGTGTGCCTGCCAACCTGATTCCCTATGTCACTCAGACAGCCATCGGCATTCGTGATCAGTTGACCATCTTCGGTAATGACTACAATACTCCTGACGGCACATGCATCCGTGATTATATCTATGTTGTCGACCTGGCTAAAGCTCATGTCGCAGCTATGGCACGTGTGCTGGACGAAAATGCCGAGCCTATCGACTACTTCAATATTGGAACCGGTCATGGCAATTCCACATTGGAGATCGTTGAGACCTTTGAAAAGGCTACCGGTGTGAAACTTAACTGGAAATACGGTCCACGCCGTGAAGGTGACATCGAAAAGATTTGGGGCGACTGCACCAAGGCCAACAAAGTTCTTGGATGGAAAGCAGAAACACCCCTTGATGATGTCTTGCGTTCTGCATGGAAATGGCAGCTTAAGTTGCGCGAAGACGGTGTCATGTAAAACATCTCAATGTTTCATGCAAACACCTTGAATAGAAGAATATTTTAATCTCTCTTATCATATTTCGATTTATAGCGGTGACTTAGATCCCGCAATTTTGTGTTTGTGTTGTTGTGAGGTTCCGGCGTGAGTCGGGGCCTCATCTTTTTTGTAAGCCGCAGACGTATCAACCAAATATAAAAGTAATGTTTAACCGGGGCAATCAACACTAAAAATAAGGCTCAAAGTAGTTAGCCAAAAGCGTGAAACTGCACAACTTAAATCGTTAAACTACAGTCTGTATAGTAGTTTCTCGATTAGAAACTATTAGTTTCTCGCTTAGAAACTGCCAGTATCTCGCTTAGAAACTATCAGTATCTCGCTTAGAAACTATTAGTTTCCAAGTGAAAAACTAACAGCCTTACATAAAGATATTCATCAATACTCAATAGTAACCTCGTTAGAAATTAATTGCGATCATACTCTCAAAACATTTGAACAAGGATGTCGTTATTACTTGTTCTTAAATTCGTCATTATTGAATGATGATATCAGAATAGCTTATTTGGATATAATGGACATTATGATAAATAACATGAATGGATAAAGATAAAAACAAATTGTGATTTAAAAAAAAACTATCTAAGTTGGCTCAATCAAGAAAAATCATTAACTTTGCATTTGCTGATCAAGTAATTCTATAATTATCTTGTGAGGCACTGATTTAAACCATTAGTAAGCAATATTTATTCACGCAATATAAAGTTTTAGAGAAATGCCTGAAATATCAGTCCGTGGACTTGAGATGCCTGAGTCTCCAATTAGAAAATTGGCACCATTGGCAGCCGCTGCTAAGCAAAGAGGTATCAAGGTTTACCATTTGAACATCGGACAGCCTGACTTGCCAACACCACAAGTTGGACTGGATGCTTTAAAACATATCGATCGCAAAATCTTGGAGTATTCTCCTTCACAAGGCTACTTGTCGTATCGAACAAAACTGGTAGATTATTACGCGAAATATAATATTCAGGTAACTCCCGACGATATTATCATCACGTCAGGCGGATCAGAAGCTGTGCTTTTCGCTTTTATGAGTTGCCTGAATCCCGGTGACGAGATCATCGTCCCAGAACCAGCCTATGCCAACTATATGGCCTTTGCGATTTCTGCTGGTGCTAAGATCCGCACGATTGCAACTACTATCGAAGAAGGTTTCTCTCTGCCAAAGGTTGAGAAATTTGAAGAGCTGATCAATGACCGGACACGAGCCATCATGATCTGCAACCCAAACAACCCAACAGGATACCTTTATACACGGCGCGAGATGAACCAGATACGCGACTTGGTGAAGAAATATGATCTATATCTCTTCTCCGATGAGGTGTATCGTGAATACATCTACACTGGTAGTCCGTATATCAGTGCTATGCATCTGAAAGGTATTGAGCAGAACGTTATATTAATTGATTCTGTATCAAAACGTTATAGTGAATGCGGTATCCGCATAGGAGCGCTCATCACCAAGAATGCGGAAGTCAGGAAAGCCGTCATGAAATTCTGTCAGGCTCGTCTGTCACCACCTCTTATTGGTCAGATTGTTGCAGAAGCTTCGCTCGACGCTCCTGAGTCGTATTATCGTGATGTTTACGATGAGTATGTCGAGCGCCGTAAATGCCTGATAGATGGTCTCAATCGCATTCCGGGTGTTTACTCCCCTATTCCTATGGGTGCTTTCTACACAGTTGCTCAGTTGCCTGTTGACGACTCCGAGAAATTCTGCCGTTGGTGTCTCGAGACATTCAATTACGAAGGAGAGACGGTGATGATGGCTCCTGCTGCGGGATTCTATACGACATCTGGTGCTGGAATCAATCAGGTGCGTATCGCATATGTGTTGAAAAAAGAAGATTTGGAACGTGCCCTTGTTGTTCTCAGCAAGGCATTGGAGGCATATCCTGGAAGGACTGAACTGCGATGAGTTTTCCCTTGTTCATAGCACGGCGCATCTATCGTACGCCGGGAGATAAGAAAAGAGTATCACGACCGGCTATCACGATTGCCACGGCTGGTATCGCAATCGGTTTGGCAGTGATGATTGCATCGGTTTGCATCGTCATAGGCTTTAAGCATTCTATCCGTGATAAAGTCATAGGCTTTGGCTCTCAAATTCAAGTCACCAATTTCATGAACCAGATGGATGGTGAACAAAGTCCTATCGCTGTGGGCGACTCCATGATGAATGTCGTAAAGCAGATACCCGGTGTCAAGCATGCAGAGCGATTTGCATATAAGCAAGGTGTACTGAAGACAGACAACGATTTTCTCGGTGTCATGTTTGAAGGATTAGGACAAGAGTTTGATTCTACATTCTTTCATCAACATCTTGTAGCCGGTTCCCTACCCCATTTCTCTGATCGTCAAGCGTCGAATGAACTGACTATTTCGCAGACAATGGCAGATAAACTCAGATTGAAAGCTGGTGATCGCGTGTTTGCCTACTTCATTGATAACAATGGAGTTAGAATGCGTCGATTCAAGATTACGGGTATCTATCAGACCAATCTGAGTCAATACGACAATCTGATGTGCTTGACAGATCTTTACACAGCTATCAGACTTAATGGTTGGAAAGAAGATCAAGCGACAGGTATTGCCGTGACGGTGAATGATTTCAATAAAGTTGATGAAGTGGACCAGCGCTTTGTCAGGAAGATTAATAAGCATACAGACCATTATGGTCAGACTTATGTAGCTCAAACCATCAAAGAACTTAACCCGCAAATCTTCTCTTGGCTGGATCTGCTGGATGTCAACGTCTATATCATCCTTCTGCTAATGATGGCGGTGGCTATCGTGACAATGATCTCTGGCCTACTCATTATTATATTGGAGCGAACAGCAATGATTGGCACACTCAAGAGCTTAGGCGCAAGAAACAAAACTATCCGTCACATATTCTTGTGGTTTGCCGTGTTTATCATTGGTAAAGGATTGCTCATTGGCAACCTGGTAGGTATAGGACTTTGCTTGATTCAAAAATACTTTGGTATTGTCAAATTGGACCCCGCTACCTATTATGTCAATACGGTTCCTATAGAATTGAACATTCCTCTGGTTGTCTTACTCAACATCGCAACGCTTCTCATCAGTGTCTTTGTTCTGATAGCACCAAGTTATCTTGTGTCGCATATTCACCCTGCAAAGACCATGAAATATGAGTAAAGAGCGGAAAAATGAAGGGTTAGAAGAAATTAATGCACATATTTTTTGGAATTGTGCATTATAGATTGTACCTTTGCACAAAATTTTGAAGATTGTGCAATGGAGAATAAATATAGTTTCAACTCTCTGATAGAGCAGACTATCAAAAGCAACTGGGACAAAGATGCACTCACCGACTACAAGGGTGCCACACTCCAATACCATGATGTAGCCCGCAAGATTGAGAAGTTACACATTGTGTTTGACGAATGTGGCATCCAAGCTGGTGATAAAATAGCTCTTTGTGGCAGAAACAGTTCTGCTTGGGCTTGCGCGTTCCTCGCTGCTTTGACCTACGGTGTGGTAGCTGTTCCTATACAGCATGAGTTCAAATCTGAGCAAGTTTATAACATTGTCAATCACTCCGAATCCAAATTGCTTTTCGTAGGTGATGTGGTAGCGACAGAGTTGGATTACTCAATGATGCCCAATCTTGAGGGTGTCTTATATATGCCCGACAACTCATTGTTGGAATGCCGTTCTGAGCAGTTAGGTCATGCCATGGAGCATCTCAATGAGTTGTATGGCCACAAATATCCTAAATTTTTTCGAAAGGAGCATGTCCATTATCACGAAGATATGCCCGAAGAAACCGCAATGATTAATTATACCAGCGGCACAACGGGTTTCTCTAAAGGCGTAATGCTACCCTATCGCTCGTTATGGAGCAATCTCGATTTCCTGACTAAGGCTCTTGGCAGTAAGATGAAGCCTGACAGCAGTGTGTTGTCGATATTGCCGATGGCTCACATGTATGGACTGACATGCGAATTTCTTTTGCAGTTCTGTTTAGGCAATCATCTCTATTTCCTGACGCGATTACCCAGTCCCACGATCATTCAGCAGGCTTTCATGGATATTCATCCCGACCTGATTGTATCTGTGCCCCTCATCTTGGAAAAGATCATTCGCAAGAAAGTGATGCCGGCACTCGACAGTACACGTGTGTCCATTTTGATGAAACTTCCAGGCCTTAATAAATTGGTTAAGGAGCGTGTAGAGCAGATGGTGATGAACATCATGGGCGGAAAGACCTATGAGATCATTATCGGTGGTGCAAGCTTAAGCAAGGAAGTGGAAGACTTCCTGACGTCGATTCATTTCCCAATTACGCTTGGCTATGGTACCACAGAGACGGGACCTATGATTACATACTCCGACTGGCATGACTTTACACCGGGCTCTTGCGGCACTTGTGTTGATCACATGGAAATAAAAATTCTCAGCCATGATCCTCAAAACGTGCCGGGAGAGATCGTTACCCGTGGTATGAACGTGATGACCGGATACTATAAGAATCCCAAAGCTACAAAAGCCGTCATCGATGAAGAAGGTTGGTTCCACACTGGTGACTTGGGAACGATGTCCGAAGATGGTCATGTATTTATCAAAGGACGTATCAAAAACATGCTTCTTGGCTCCAACGGACAGAATGTCTATCCTGAAGAAATTGAAGATAAACTGAATGCGATGGCCATGGTCAATGAAAGTCTGATCATTCAGCATGGCGAAGAACTCGTGGGACTGGTTCATCCCGACATGGACGAAGCACAGTCTATGGGATTCTCGGAAGCAGACTTGAACAACATCATGGAGCAGAACCGCAAAGAACTCAATGCGCAGTTGCCCTCATTCTGCAAGATCAGCAGGATTAAGCTTCACCCTGACGAGTTTGAGAAGACTCCCAAAAAGTCGATTAAGCGTTATTTATATAAAAACGCTTATTAATCATCCGTATACAAAAACATTATAGAACAATTTTTATCTAAAGATATGACAGGCTCTATTCCTAGCTTCAATCAAATGATTCAGAAAAGCATCGTAGACCATTGGGATCTCGACTCGCTGACTGACTTTAAAGGTGCAACATTGCAGTATCATGACGTTGCCCGCAAGATCGAAAAGCTTCATATTATGTTTGAAAGTTCCGGTGTCAAGCAGGGCGACAAGATAGCGCTGTGTGGCCGAAACAGCGCCGCATGGGCTGCAGCTTTTCTTGCCGTGCTGACATATGGTGCTATTGCTGTTCCCATCCTGCATGAGTTTACAGCAGATCAAATCCATAACATCGTTAACCACTCCGACGCTAAGATACTATTTGCAGGAGATGTTGTTGCTACACAGATTGACGCTACGAAGATGCCTTCACTGGAAGGTATCATCTATATTCCGGATTACTCCCTTGTACTCTCACGTACCGACAAGCTGACCTATGCCCGCGAGCACCTCAATGAGATTTTCGGTCAGAAATACCCAAAGTATTTCCGCAAGGAGCATGTCCACTATTATACTGAGAAGTCTCCTGACGAATTGGCGGTCATCAACTATACAAGTGGCACCACAGGCTTTTCTAAGGGTGTCATGATCCCCTACCGTGCTCTGTGGAGCAATATAGACTTTGCCTATTCTGTGTTGGGCGACATAGTAAAGAAGGGCAATAGCGTGATTAGTATTCTGCCAATGGCTCACATGTATGGTATGTCCTTTGAATTTCTATTCGAATTCATAGCAGGTTGCCATGTTTTCTATCTGACACGAATACCTTCTCCGGCCATCATTGCACAGGCTTTCTCTGAAGTTAAGCCAAAGATCATCATCTCCGTGCCGCTGATCATCGAGAAGATCATCAAGAAGAAAGTATTCCCTAAAATTCAGGATCCTAAACTCCGGCTCTTGATGAAGATGCCGGGTATTAACAAGCGTGTCTATGAGAAGATCTGCGATCAGGTGACAAAAGCTTTTGGAGGTGAGTTCTATGAGGTGATTATTGGTGGAGCTGCTTTTAGCCAGGAGGTGGAGAAGTTCCTGCACCGCATTGGCTTCCATTATACTGTAGGCTATGGAGCAACCGAATGTGCTCCTATCATTTGCTACGCAGACTATAAGACTTACGTTCCTGGGTCTTGCGGACGTGCAGCCAAGAACATGCAAGTGAAAGTCGTGAGTGAAGATCCTGCCAATATACCGGGTGAGATCCTTGCAAAAGGTCCTAATGTGATGCTGGGTTACTATAAGAATGAAGAAGCCACCAAGGCCAGTATTGATGCCGACGGATGGTTCCACACGGGTGACTTGGGTCTGATGGACGAGAATGGTAATGTCTTCATCAAAGGACGTTCAAAGAACATGTTGCTGGGATCCAATGGACAAAACATATACCCGGAAGAGATTGAAGACAAACTCAATTCGATGTCTATGGTTTCCGAGAGCGTTGTCATTCAAGAAGGCAACAAGCTCGTAGGACTGGTTTACCCCGACTTAGACACAGCAAAGCAGATAGGCTTCAGCGAGACTGACCTTGGCACCATTATGGAGCAGAATCGAAAGCAAATCAATGCTGAGTTGCCCGCTTATTGCCATCTGTCAGAGATTCGGCTTCATGACAGTGAGTTTGAGAAGACGCCTAAGCGTTCCATTAAACGTTTCCTCTACACTAAGAATAAATAGAAATTGCATAAGGTAGTCTTTCACACAAGACTACCTTATATTTTTCTCGTTAACACTAAATAATCCTTTTTAGACATGCCCATAGAAAACAATTCCAACCAAGTAAATTCTACCTTTCTCCATTTCGTAGCAAAGGACGTCTTGGCAAAACATGGACAAGATCTTGACAAAATAGCAGTTGTCTTTCCTAATAAGCGTGCATCGATATTTTTCAATCGTGAGCTGTATCAGGAGGCCGGACACGCTTTTTGGAGCCCTAAATATATCACCATCAGCGAACTGTTTCGGGAACATAGTGAATTACAGGTACCGGATCCCATCACACTTGTCTTTCAAGTCTATAATGTCTTTTGTGACATCACTGGCTCCGACGAGACGCTTGATCATTTCTTTTCATGGGGACAACTGATGCTGGCCGATTTCGACGATATTGACAAGAATGAGGTTGATCCCGACAAACTCTTCATTGATTTGCAAGCATGGGAAGAAATGAGCGATTTTAGCTTCCTGACAGATGCACAAAGGCAAAGTTTGGAAGAGTTCTTTCACACGATGATGCAAGATTCTCAATTGCAGCGCCGTTTTAAAAACATTTGGGAGCATCTCGGAGGTATCTATCATGAGCTCCATCAAAGATTGGAGCAGCAAGGGCTGGCTTATGAAGGTATGCTCTATCGGGAAGTCATCGATCAAGAAAATCTCGACTTTCAGTACGACACATACATCTTCGTGGGCTTCAATCTACTTCAGAAGGTGGAGCAAGATCTTTTCCGGAGACTGAAAATGGAGGGTAAGGCTGAATTCTACTGGGACTATGATGTCAACTTCATCGATGCAGATGCAGGAAAATATATCAAGCAATATGTTGATATGTTTCCAAATCAACTCAACAAGAACCTGGCCTGTGCTGGCATCGATCCGTCAGAAGTCTTTGACAATATGAAGTCGCCTAAAGAGATATGTATGATATCTGCCCCAACTGAGGAGATTCAAGCACGATATGTCGGCCAATGGCTGTCTGAAAGAGACAGAATTAAGGATGGTAATCGAACTGCTGTCGTGATGGCAGATGAGAATCTATTGCCATCTGTGATTCATAGTTTGCCGGGAGACATCCAGAATGTCAACGTTACTACAGGCTTTCCTTTGAATGCATCAGAAGTCAGTGTCTTAGTAGATGCGTTGATTGCTCTGCAATTGAAAGGGCTGACCAATGATCATCGACATTTCCAACTGCAATACATCAACAGGGTATTGTTGCATCCTTATGCCCAATATCTTTCTGATGATTGTAAGACTTTGGCATCTCAGCTAAATAGCAATCACCGATATTATCCAAGTATCAAGGAAATGACTGACGGGTTTGACGAGACTTTGTCTCTGCTGTTTCAACCCTTAGAAGAAAAAGATGGAACATTGCCACTATTATCTTGGATGACAGATTTACTCAAAATCATCGGGCAGAACACACGAAGCATAAGCAACGACCTACTCCATCAGTCAATCTTCTCTATGTATACGCTGTTGAACCGTCTTGACGACATCATGTCTGTGAACATTCAAAAGAATGGCAGCCAAGATGGCCGTCGTATAGATGAAAAGAGTGGTAAACAGCTTGTCAGCGTCTATATCGTGCAGAGGCTCATACAGCAAGTCATTCAGTCTACTGCCATCCCCTTTCATGGCGAGCCCGCTATCGGCACTCAGATCATGGGTGTATTGGAAACGAGAAACCTTGATTTTGAGCATGTGATTCTGTTGTCATGCAATGAGGGAAAGCTGCCAAAGAATATTAATGACGCTTCTTTCATCCCTCATTCCATTCGTGTGGGCTATGGACTGACGACAGTAGAGAATAAGGTGGCGATCTTTGCATACTATTTCCAGTCATTGATTCAAAGAGCTCATGATATTACCTTATTATATAATAATGCAACAGATGACGGACAAAAGGGAGAGATGAGTCGGTTTATGTTACAGCTCATGATCAACAGTTATGGAAAACAGCACATCAAACGATATACACTGACAGCTGGACAAAATCAAAGTTCAAGACTGTGTCAGGCTAAGAGTAAGACAGCGGAAGTGATGAGAGTGCTTCGTGACATGAAGAGTATCTCACCTTCTGCCTTGGGTCAATATATGCGCTGTCCTTTGCAGTTCTATTATAATACTATCTGCCAGCTGCATCAACAAGATGAGGACAATATCGACGAAATCGACAACACGATGTTTGGAGATCTGTTCCATCATAGTGCGGAGTTGATCTACAAGCAGTTGAGCCAACAGCAAACCACTATCACAAAAGACATGATTCTGTCTGTGCTTAAGGATCCCAGCTTTTTGGATCGGATCATTGATCAAGCTTTCCGTGAAAAGCTTTTCCAAGCCGACGAGCATCAGTTCGTCCCACAATACAACGGATTGCAAATGCTCAATAAAAATGTCATCAGACTCTATCTTCAACGTCTTCTGCGCTTGGATGCATCATGTGCACCGTTTGACATTCTGGCATTGGAAGAAAGTTTCTATGACAAAGTGTCCTTCGATGTTAATGGGCAACAGCATTGCTTGAGCATTGGCGGTAAAGTGGATCGCATTGACAAAGTCAAACAGGGCGGAAAGAATAGCGTCAGAATCGTAGACTACAAGACTGGAAGGCCGTTGACTTCATTGCCCAGTGATGTCAAGGATATCTTCAATGTAGACAATATAGATACAAAACATACCAATTATTATTTGCAGACAATGCTCTACGCAGGAGTAGTGAAATATGGCACTAACTCCTATAAGAAGGTTGGACAGATGAAACAGCAAGCAGTAGCTCCTGCTCTGCTCTTTATCCGTCAGGCGTCAGATGAGACTTATAATCCAATATTGTCGTTTACCGTCGGGCGTGGCTCGCGCGAGACTTTAGACGACATCAGTACAGTGTGGCCTGAGTTCTTGGATCAACTCAAGCAATTGTTGGCCGAGATCTTCAATCCAGAACTTGATTTCATGCCAACAACTCACACAGAGCGATGCGATAATTGCCCATATAGAGAGATTTGCCACGAATAACTATTTTTTTGGCATAGTCCTTGTAGATTAAAGCAAAAAGAAGTATATTTGCATTGTATCTAACAGAAAAAGAAAGGTAAAAAGGAAATATGACCAGTCAGTTTTCACCCAAAGTTTCACAGATCCTGGCTTTTAGCCGGGAAGAGGCGACGCGCCTGGCCAGCACTTCGGTGGGTCCGGAACACCTTCTCTTGGGTATTCTCCGTGAGAAGGAAGGCGTCGTCATCGATTTGCTACATGGATTGAATGTCGACATACCACGGATCAAAGAGGAATTAGAGCAGAGAGTAAGAGCCAATTCACCGGCAGCCTCAGATAATAAGAATATAGTCAATGATATAATACTCAATGATCAAGCCAGCAACATTTTGCGGTTGGCTGTGCTCGAGGCTCGTATTCAACATACCTCGGTTGTGGATACCCAGCATGTGCTCCTTGCTATCCTCCATGATCAAATTGACAATGGAGCAAAGATAGTCCTTGAGGCTAATCATGTAGACTACGATCAGGTGGCAAAACTGTTACAGAAAAAGCCAACTACAGATGGTATCGGATTGCCTGACGAGGACGAAGAAGACTTCGAGGAAGGTGACAATATGAAAGGTGGTGGCCGTATGCAGTCCACCCAAACCGATGTTGCACAACAAGGTAATGGCAAGACTCCCGTATTGGATAACTTCTCTACAGACCTAACTCGTGCTGCTGCAGAAGGAAAACTCGATCCTGTTGTCGGAAGAGAGAAAGAAATACAACGGGTCACGGAGATTCTCTGTCGTCGCAAGAAAAACAACCCCATCCTCATTGGCGGGCCTGGTGTTGGCAAGAGTGCTATTGTAGAAGGGTTGGCACAGCAAATCGTAAAGCATCACACTTCACCCGTTCTCTTCAATCGTCGGCTTGTCAGTCTGGACATGACCGGTATTGTCGCGGGAACTAAATACCGCGGACAATTTGAGGAGCGTATTCGTGCGCTGATCAAAGAGTTGGAGCAAAATCCGAATATCATTGTGTTTATCGATGAGATTCACACGATTATCGGAGCAGGTTCCTCTCCTGGCACGATGGATGCAGCCAATATCATGAAACCGGCGTTGGCACGCGGTACCATCCAGTGTATTGGTGCTACGACTCTCGACGAATACCGAAAGACCATCGAGAAAGATGGTGCATTGGAGCGGAGATTCCAAAAGGTGTTGGTAGAGCCGACAACAGCTGATCAGACACTGCAAATACTCCACAACATCAAAGACCGCTATGAGGAGCATCATCATGTGACATACACAGAAGAAGCTCTTCAAGCATGTGTAAGTCTGACGGAACGCTATATCACAGACCGCGAATTCCCTGACAAGGCAATAGACGCACTTGATGAGGTCGGTGCTCACATACGTTTGCAACATGCTCAGGTGCCACCAGAGATCACAGACAAAGAGAAGGAGATCAACGAGGTTAAGGATAAAAAGGAGCAGGCTGTCAAAAGTCAGAATTACGAACTGGCGACTGTCTACCGTGACCGTCAATCTCATCTCGAGCAAGAGCTGCATGAGCTGCAGCAGTCTTGGCAGAACGGAGACGCTGAGTCACGTCAGAAAGTCACAGACAAAGATGTTGCCGGTGTAGTGTCAAGAATGAGTGGAGTACCCGTCCAACGCATGGAAAAAGGCGAGACCTTGAAACTCAGAGATATGGGCTCTGATCTGAAAAAGCGTGTAATCGGTCAGGATGGAGCTATCGAAAAGCTCGTGAAGGCTATTCAGCGCAACCGTGTTGGACTGAAAGATCCCAATCATCCTATTGGAGCATTCATGTTCCTGGGTCCTACTGGAGTAGGAAAAACCTATCTCGCAAAGTGCTTGGCTGAGAACATGTTCGGCTCAAAGGATTCGATCATACGTATAGACATGAGTGAGTACACTGAGAGTTTCAATGTCTCGCGACTTATCGGAGCACCTCCAGGATATGTCGGCTACGAAGAAGGCGGACAGCTGACAGAGCAAGTGCGGCGTCATCCCTACTCTATCGTCTTGCTCGATGAGATAGAGAAAGCGCATGGCAATGTCTTTAATCTGATGTTGCAAGTGCTTGATGAGGGAAGACTCACCGATGGCAATGGACGAACTGTAGACTTCCGCAATACGGTGATCATCATGACTTCCAATGCCGGTACACGACAGTTGAAGGAATTTAGCCATGGCGTCGGCTTCAACGCGGGCGGAATCACAAACATGGGCAATCTGAGTGATAAAGACAAGGAATACGCCCGGTCTGTGATACAAAAAAGTCTGAGCAAGCAATTCTCACCGGAGTTTCTCAACCGTCTTGATGAGATCATTACCTTTGATCAGCTTGACTTGAACTCTATCAAGAAGATCATCGACATTGAGCTCTCAGGACTTTATAAGCGCATTGAGGAGAAGGGCTTGCAGATACAGTTGACGGATGCAGCCAAAGAGTTTGTGGCATCGAAAGGCTACGATATTCAGTTTGGTGCCCGTCCACTAAAGAGAGCCATTCAAACTTATATTGAGGATGGCTTATGCGAGATGATCCTCTCAGGAGATGTGAAGAAGGGTGACACCATCAACATCGACAAGAATGAAGAGAAATCTGAATTGTTGTTTGAAAAAGTGTCCTAAAGAAGAATTAAAATTGAAGAAGATTCTTCTAATATTTATGATGGAAGGCTGCTGTCTCGTAAAGGACATCAGCCTTCTTTTTCAAGATGATATTTTTAGAAAATGTATAAAGAAGTTTCTTTTCTATAAAATGATATTATGCACAGATTCTCAATACTATTCACTTCATTGCGTAGGGAATCTTTATAGTTGTCAACTTCCTTTTCAAAAACCAAGAGTTTTAAAAAAAAGAGCTACTCAATTATCTGTAATTCGAGAATAATTGTTATCTTTGCAACAGCAGAAAGAACATTCACATTTCTAATAATAAAAACACTTAGAAAAATGACAATCGATGAATTCAACTTTGCTGGTAAGAAGGCAATTGTTCGTGTAGACTTTAACGTGCCATTGGATGAGAATGGCAATGTTACTGATGACACTCGTATTCGTGGTGCACTGCCCACATTGAAAAAGATCCTCAATGACGGTGGCGCTGTCATCATGATGAGCCACATGGGTAAGCCTAAGGGCAAAGTCAATCCTAAACTGAGCCTGAAGCAGATCGTTGGCAAGGTGTCTGAGAAGCTTGGTGTAGAAGTTAAGTTTGCACCTGACTGCGCAAATGCTGACGCTGAGGCTGCCGCCCTCAAGCCGGGAGAGGCACTGTTGCTGGAGAACCTTCGCTTCTATCCTGAGGAGGAAGGCAAGCCTGTCGGTGTAGAGAAGGGTACTCCTGAGTACGATGCTGCTAAGGCAGAGATGAAGGACCGTCAGAAGAATTTCGCTAAGAAGCTTGCTTCTTATGCTGATGTCTATGTCAACGACGCCTTCGGTACTGCTCACCGCAAGCATGCTTCTACAGCTGTTATCGCTGACTACTTCGACAAGGACAGCAAGATGCTCGGCTACCTGATGGAGAAAGAGGTCAAGGCTATCGACAATGTGATGAAGAATGCTCAGCATCCTTTCACTGCTATCATCGGCGGCTCCAAGGTCAGCTCTAAGCTCGGTGTCATCAAGAACCTGCTCGACAAGGTCGACAACCTGATCATCGGTGGTGGTATGGGCTATACCTTCATCAAGGCACAGGGTGGACACATCGGTAAGTCTCTCCATGAGGACGATCTGATCCCTGAGGCTCTGAATGTCATCAAGGCTGCCAAAGAGAAGGGCGTGAACCTCAGCCTCTCTGTTGCTACGGTTTGCGGTCAGGACTTCTCCAATGACACTCCACGTAAGACATTCCCCATCGATCAGATTCCTGACGAGTGGGAAGGCATGGACGCAAGCGAAGAGAGCATCGAAAACTGGAAGAAGATCATCATGAGCTCCAAGACTATTCTGTGGAACGGCCCTGTCGGTGTCTTCGAGTTGCCCAACTTTGCTCACGGTACTGGCGAGATCGCTAAGGCTGTCGCTGAGGCAACACAGAAGAATGGCGCTTACTCACTCGTCGGCGGTGGTGACTCTGTCGCTGCTATCAACAAGTTCGGTCTTGCTGACAAGGTAAGCTATGTATCTACCGGCGGTGGTGCTATGCTCGAGGCTATCGAGGGCAAAGTGCTTCCTGGTGTAGCTGCTATCATGGGATAATAGTTTCCCATATACCTAAATAATAAGCAGAGAAATATTGCTGATTCAAACTCCGTATAAGCTATGGAACATCCAAAGGCTTTTCTTCCAAGAGATCTCGAATTCAATATTTCTCTGTTTTTTTCCTTTCTCTGTTTTTTCTTAGGGAGCCAATGTGCCAAAGCCCAACAGAACGAATTGCTAAGCAACGAAATAGCTACGTTGCAGGTTAGAGCCGGAGATCGTTGGCGAGACTTGCCAATTATTAGTTTAAATCAGGGAGAAGTCGTCAATATCTCGTTTGACGATCTCACACATGAGCATCGTCGGCTTTGTTATCGTATTGAACATTGTGAAAGGGACTGGTCACGCTCATCTCAAATCTTTGAAAGTGATTATTGCGAAGGCTTTACAGAAGGAAATACCATTGAAGACTACCAGCAATCGATCAATACCAATCAGCTCTATACTCACTATCGTCTGACAATTCCTAACGATCGTTGCCGACTGAAATTGAGTGGCAACTATCGTGTGACTGTCTACGATGAGGACAACAATGAAGACTTGCTCCGTGCCTGTTTCATGGTATTAAACCAGAAAGTGACCGTGAGAATGTCTTTAACGACTAATACCGATATAGATGTCAACAATAGTCATCAGCAATTAGAGGCAGAGATAGATTATCCTTCGATGGTTGTGTCTAATCCACTCCAGCAATTTTATGTTATTGCCCTGCAGAACCAGCGATGGGATCAAGCCGTTGTTGCGCCCGCTCCACAATATATTCAGTCAACTTCTATGTGCTGGAGCCACTGTCGGGATTTGATTTTTGACGGAGGTAATGAATATCATAAGTTTGAGATACTGGATGTAGACCGCCCTGCAATGGGAGTAGAGCGTGTTGATTGGGATGGGAAAACTTATCACGCCTGGCTTTGGCCCGATGAGCCACGGCCGAATTACGTTTTTGACAAAGACGCGGACGGTACTTATTATATAAGGAACAGCGATAACTATGAAAATGACTATTCTACAGAATACGTCTGTGTACATTTCTCATTGAAGGCTCCACGATCTCCCTATCCCATCTATTTGAATGGCAATTGGACGCAAGACCGTTTCCTCCCCCAATACGAAATGCTATGGAATGATTCTACGCAAAGCTACGAACGTGCTCTTTGGCTGAAACAAGGATACTACAATTATCAATATCTACAAAAAGAAAGGGACGGAGCCTTTCGCCCCGTCCCTTCACAAGGTAATTATTATCAGACTGAGAATTCCTACCAAATGCTTGTCTATTTCCGACCTATAGGTGGCAGAACAGATGAACTGGTAGGATACGCTTGTCTTGAGAATGATAATTGACTATTGTTGTTTCTGTCCCTGTGGCAGATGGAACTGATATTCACGGTCAAACACTTTCTTGACCTGATTGATTTCCAGGAAAGTCGTGCCACCACCTTCACCAAATGATCCTGAAAGGTAAGCGATCTTGTCATCGTTGCTGATATAGCATTTCTGACGAAGCATTCGGATAGCAGCCATGAACATAAACTCTGGGCTCACGTGATCTTTCTGGTAGATAGCAGTCACTCCGTAGGAAAGATTGAGCCAGCGCTGTGTCTTCTCTTTATAGCAGATCGCCAAGATGGGCTTCGAACCGCGGAATGCAGCCAAGTTACGGGCTGTCTCACCGGTTTCGGAGTCTGTGATAATACCTGCAACTCCCAGCAATCGGGTAGACTCAATGGCAGAGTGTGCCAAGAACTCCTTCTGAGTGCAATGCTCGCTCAAAGGCACATTGTTTAATTCTCCAAACGAGATACGATCTTTCTCTGCCTGCTCAGCAACAGAAGCCATGGTCTGCACGGCTTCCAAAGGATATTTTCCAGACGCAGTCTCTCCACTAAGCATTAAGGCGTCAGTATTGGAATAGATAGCATTGGCAATGTCTGTCACCTCAGCACGTGTGGGGCGAGGATTGTTGATCATGGTGTGGAGCATTTGTGTCGCGACAATCACAGGTTTGCGCTTCTCTACACATTTACGGATGATCATGCGCTGAATACCGGGAATGCGCTCTATTGGAACCTCAATACCCAAGTCACCACGCGCGATCATAATGCCATAACTGGCATCAATAATCTCGTCGATGTTATCTACACCTTCCTGATTCTCGATCTTGGAAATGATTTTTATGTCGGAATGATGCTCATCCAAAATGTCCTGAACAGCCTTCACGTCAGCAGCAGAACGCACAAAACTATGCGCGATGAAGTCGATATCTTCATCAATTGCCAAAAGTATGTTGCGCTTATCCTTGGGAGTCAACGCAGGGAGGTCGATATGCTCACCCGGCACATTTACGCTCTTGTGTGCGCCTAACACGCCATCGTTCTGCACTTTCGCGTAGATTGTCGGTCCCTCGATACCCATTACCTTCATGTCAATGGCACCATCGTCAAAGAGCATGTCGTCTCCGACTTTAACATCCTTGGCAATATCGGTGTATGAAAGATTGATGATATCGTGCGTGGTATCCATCTCCGGGCGGCCGAAGATCTTCACTGCCTCACCGGTCCGATACTGGATGGGCTCTGCCACGTCTGTCGTGCGCACCTCCGGTCCCTTGGTATCAATAAGAATGCCAATATGCGGTGAGACCTTACGCACGTTACTGATAATATTGCGGATGCCATCCTGAGTTGCGTGGGCCGTATTCATCCTGACTACATTCATTCCTGCAAAAAACAGTTTGCGCAGGAAGTCGACATCACAGCGACGGTCGCTGATAGAGCAAACGATCTTTGTCTGTTTCATAACTATTGAGTTGTGATTTTCTTCTAAAAGAAGATCTTATTATATGATTTCTTATCTTTTGCAAAGGTAATCATTTTCCATTGAATAAGACTAAGAATCACGATATTTCTTAAGGAGAATGGATAAATAAGAAGGAGAGTCTACCGCCCTATTCAGCAAGCAAACTCTCCTTATTATATATTAGAAGCTACAAGGGAAAAGAATTATTTCCCTTGATGGGCATCTCTAAGCAGATCATTGACGGTCTTCACTGGGTTGAACGTATCCAAAGGAACTTCCACAAAGATAGTATTCCAGTCACTCATGGCACCGTTCCACAACCCCGGCAATTCAAGAGCCTTCAGTTCACGGCCATTCTTACTCTTTGAACTGATGAAGCCTGTGTTGACGTCTACATAGTCAGGAAGATGGAAGGAATGACCTTGGAAGTCCTTAGTAGCACAGACAAGATCCACAGGATTGAAATGTGTACCGGATGTGAACATCTTCATATATTCTGCATTGTTTTTGTCAATCTGACTACTCTCAAGAATCTGAGGACTATAGGTGCCGTCTTGATTGTAGGCCAAGAAGGGGCCGCCGCCGGGCTCACCAACATTCTTCACGACACCACAGACACGCATTGGCCGATTGAGTTTTTTCTTCAAGTAGATGACCAGGTCCGCATCTTCCAGCTCTTTGATGTCTTCCCGACGACAGCAAAGATCACGCTGAACGAAATGAATGATTTCCTCCAGCTTCTGATGGTTGTAGCGTCCGGACTCCAAGTCTTTCAAGTAATCGAAGGCTTGCTTCTGAGCCTTGACGAGCACACCGGCAATGATTTTCTTCCATTTGATCGTGTCTGCTTTCAAACGGTCAGGGACGACATTGTCGATGTTCTTGATGAAGACGACATCTGCATTGATTTCATTGAGGTTCTCAATCAGTGCACCGTGACCTCCCGGGCGGAAGAGCAGCGAACCATCTTCGTTGCGGAAAGGTGTGTTGTCGGGGTTGGCTGCAATTGTATCTGTACTTGGCTTTTGCTCTGAGAAGCTGACTTCCAGTTTGACGTTGAACTTATTCTCATAATAAGCCTTCTTCTCTTCCACCTTTTGCTCGAAGAGTTTCAAGTGGTCATGCGAGACAGTGAAATGAACCAAAGCCTTTCCTTTCGAACTGGCATATAAAGCCGCCTCTACCAGATGCTCTTCCATAGGAGTGCGGACACCTTCCTCGTCCTCATGGAACTGCAACAGGCCTTTAGGCAATTGGCCATAATTCAAGCCCTCGGGCATCAGAAGATTCCGGACTACTGCTTTATAGTCACCGGCTTGAATCAGTTGTATAATGCTTTTCCCAGTGTTTTTCTTGCAAGCGTCGCACAGAGCTTTACGAAAAGCGAACTTCTTTATGTCAGCAAAGAATTTCTTTTCGAAATCGGTCTGAGGCGTGTCGTAATCTGCGTTGAGGAAAGCAAACATGTTCTTGAACATACGGCTGGCTGCACCCGATGCAGGAACAAATTTCACCACCGTATGTCCCTCGTCCTTATACTCTTCCCAAGCTTTCTCTGCATCTTGCTGCTCAGCATCACTGAGTGCAGAGATACCTTGACCAACTGCCGCCGTAGATTTTAGACGTAAAAAGGGGAAGCCGTTTTTTATCTGCTCAAGCTGATGCTCAACTTGAGCGACTGTCATTCCCCGTTTCTCAATTTGCTGTTTGTCAGTGTCGGTAAACATAGATAATATTTTAAGTTGATGATTTTTAGCAAGCGAATATGGCAACATCTTGCCATGACTCTTCTTCTAATTGATGACAAATATAAACAAAAATATTGATATGCCAGTTGTTTTGATATAAAAATCGTGTTAAATTTGCTCCATAACAATAACTTTTCGTGTCTTTGAGCCAACAGCAACCCGATTATCAACTCTTCTGCCGACAACCCAAAGTAAAGTATCCTGATTGTCAACAACCACTAATTGATGCTTCCTTGCTATCATAGACAGTTTCAAATCGTTCATGAAATCGCTGACCAACTTGGAACCTTTCATGCCAAACGGTACAAAGCGATCCCCTTGCTTGAATGGACGTATTGTGAGTGGGAAATGAACTTTAGCGGCGTCAATAAAAGCAAATTGTGGACGCTTGTCAATAACAAGAGCATCTGCGGCAACTTCCTTTAATCTAAGCTTCATGATGTCTTTGCCTAAAGCTGAGTAGCAATAGGTGCCACATTCCGGTATGCGCATAGAGGGAAGGTCCATCAGCCATTTATCCTTATCTATAATAGAAAGGCGGTCTTTCTCCACACAAACCACATATTTATCAGACAGCCAATGTCTGTTCGTTTCAGTGCAAGCGTTGATTTCCTCTATTTGTTGACGGTTAAAGCCTTTATTATATAATATGTGCCAAAGGATCAGTTTGCCATGTCCACTGTTCTTAATAGCAGAGAACTTATAGCTGTCTCCCACAAGACAAGAGTGTATAAGCAAATCGATCTGTTGATCAGAGAATTTTTCTACTTCTGTTAGAATGTCAGCGGCGCGAGCTATGTTGGCTTTGACTTCAGGATTGATTCTCTCCATCAGAGGAATAATGTCCAATCTTAGTTGGTTGCGTTGCGCGTCCCTTTCAAGGTTTGTACTGTCGATGACGTAGTCCTGATGCTGGTGAAACAAGTAGTTAAGAATATCTTGATGACTAACTCCAAGAAATGGCCGGACGATCCACCCATTTTTGGGTCTCATCCCTGTAAGTCCTTTTATTCCAGTCCCACGAATGAGATTAAGCAATATTGTTTCCACTTGATCATCACGATGATGAGCCACACAAATGGCATCAGCTTGAATATCTTTTCGCAACTGCTCAAAATAGCGATAACGCAGTTCACGCGCCGCCATTTCTATCGATTGGTGATGCAACTCGGCATAAGCCTTCGTATCGAAGTGAATACGGTGAAGCGGAGTCTGGTATTTCTTACACAATTCGATGCAGAAGTTCTCATCACGGTCACTTTCGGCCCCACGCAAATGGAAGTTGCAATGAACTGCATCTATATGGTAACCCAAATCTTTGAGCGTCAGGAGCAAAGCTACGCTATCAGGGCCTCCGGAAAGTGCCACAAGATAAAAGCCGTTGTGAGACAACAACTCATAACGGCTTATATAATTCTCGATGAAATCGGTAAAACGATTATCTTTTCTCATGTCGAAACGTGTCTATTCCACATACAAGACCAATCCCTTCAGATACTCACCTTCGGGATGATAGATGTTGATAGGATGATCAGCTGGCTGATGGAGTTGGTGCAAGATACGTACTTTACGACCCGACTGCACTGCCGCGGTGAAGACAGCATTACGGAAATTCTCTTTCGTCACAGCCTGGGAACAGCTGAAGGTGAAAAGGATGCCGCCATGTTTGATGCGTTGAAGTCCCTTTACATTCAATCTTGTATATCCCTTAAGCGCATTATGCAAAGCACTTCGATGCTTAGCAAAGGCAGGAGGATCAAGGATGATCAGATCATATTGATCATCATGCTCGTCAAGGTATTTAAAAGCATCGTCGCAGTAAGCTTCATGACGAGTATCGCCAGGGAAATTGAGCTCTATATTCTCGTTTGTCAACTCAATGGCTTTAGCACTACTATCTACAGAGTGAACCATCTTCGCACCGCCACGCATTGCATATACAGAGAATCCACCTGTGTAGCAGAACATATTCAGAACGCTCTTACCCTTAGCGTAATGCTCCAATAGCGCACGGTTTTCTCGCTGATCCACAAAGAATCCAGTCTTTTGACCACGCAGCCAATCGACATGGAACTTCAGTCCGTTTTCAACTGCAATGTTGTCATCGGTCTGTCCATAGATAAATCCGTTTTCCTGTCCAAGTTCTGCTTTGAATGGCAATGTCGTTTCGCTTTTATAATAAACGTTCTTCACGCGATGCTGCATTACCTTCACCAACGCTTTGCAGATCTCTTTGCGACAAACATGCATTCCGACACTATGAGCCTGCATCACGGCCGTCTCACCATAGCAGTCTATCACGAGTCCAGGAAGGTTATCACCCTCGCCATGAACCAAACGATAAGTATTGTTGTGGGGATTATCAGCGATACCTATGTTTTGACGCATGGTCAAGGCTGAGTACAATCGTTTTTCCCAGAATTCATCGCCAATCGTGATGTCGTGAAACGACAGTACGCGGACGGCGATACTACCAATCTGATAATGCCCGACAGCGATGAAATCGCCGGAAGCAGAGATCACCCTTACAATATCACCTTCCGCAATACCTTCGTCCATGTGGTGGATGGCGCCAGAAAAGATCCAAGGGTGAAAACGTTCCAATGAACTTTCCTTGCCTTTCTTTAAATATATATTTTTATACATGTCTATCGCTATTAATTTTTATCGCTATTAATTGTTTTTCCGGGTTTACGAATCCTCTTCTTTGAGGGAGACTTTCTCTTATTGGCAGATGAACTTGTAGCTTTCTGATTCGTATCGTCCACAACGCCATTATCTTTTTCAACTCCCTTAGCATCAATATTTTTACTTTGACGAGCTGAATCTTTACTTTCACTATTCACTATCGGCTCTGGCTCTGGAACAACAATGAGATCATAGTCATTGGTTTTGATCAACCTTTCCATTTCCTCGTAAAGCAAGATACAAGTCCAGGCATCAATAGCCGCATACTGTTTTTGCTTATCGTCAAGTTGTGGCGACTCCCAATTGGAAAGTCTCTGCCGCTTAGAGATCTTCTCATGAAAGATATTGGCATAGAGCTTTTGAAGGCTTAAGTCCTTTATGCCCAATTGTGGGACTAGATCTTGCAAATCAATAAAGAGGCCCGGGGTAAACGTTTCTCTGTCTTGAAGCATATGGATGTCATCGTGCCACGAAAGTCCGATTTTCTTAACTGTTTTGTCCTCCAACAATCGCTTAATCGACGGTGTGATGCCAATGCGGTTGAGGCGAAACAAGAAACAAGTATCATGAGTGGAAACTTGAAGCAATGCTACTTGATGATGCTCACCGCGATGAAAAGCAGGCTTGGTTTCAGTATCGACACCAAGTATATTCATTGAGAGAAGATAATCCACGGCCTTGTCGGCCTCACCCGGAGAGATGATGGTGATGATGCGTCCGGGGAAGGTCACTTGCGGTAACTCTGAGATCTCTTTCTTGTCGAATTTGCTGTATAACTTTTTCTTCATTGTGAACGTAGCAATGCTTATAATGTACAAAATTATAAAAAAGAAGCGAGACGGCATTCATTAACTCCATATTTTTTTCAAAGAACGTTCAAAAATAAAAACTTGGAGCAGTTTTGTTTTGCGGTTCCAGCAAAAAACACTAATTTTGCATTTATCATCATACAGAGAAATAAAATGGCAAGAAAAAAATCTGAGCGCAAGCCAAAGACATTTGGTGAAGCGGTTGGCTTTCGACATATATTTGAGAGTGAGACGACTGATTTCTTTTTAGGGTTCATCCTTTTGGCATTATCCATATACATGATCATTGCCATGGTTTCGTTCTTTTCAACGGGACCTGCCGATCAGAGCACTTTGGAGAATATGAGACCGGGGGAATGGCTGAACAATACGCATGTATTTACCAACACATGCGGCTCTGCCGGTGCTCTCTTGTCTTACTATCTCATCTCGGTAAACTTTGGTCTTCCGGCTTTTTTGATTCCTGCCTTTATTATTTTGGTAGGCTTAAAGTTAATGCATGTCATAGAGGTGAACCTCTGGAAGTGGTTTCTGTGCCTGGCCATCGTAATGGTTTGGTTGTCAGTTACCTTTTCCAAATTCCTTACTCCTATCATGGGCGACAGCATCTTCAACCCTGGTGGACAACACGGCGCTTTTGTTGTGGAGCATTTAGAGAATGTAGTAGGTGCACCGGGACTGACAGCGATTCTTCTGATAGTAGCCGTCAGCTTCTTGACTTATCTCACTTCTGAGACGATTACAGTGATTAGAAAAGCGATGAATCCGCTGAAATATGTGACTAAGAAAGTGAAATTCACAGTTACAAACCGAAATGTAGACGGAAACGAGGAAGAAGATACAAGCAATGACGAGTACCAAGTAAACACCGTTGCAAGTGCAGACGCTGATAAAGAGTCAGATAATAAAGAAGACGGAACTCAAACCAACTCTGGGAATGTTGTTGACCTAACAGACATGTCTCAGTTTACCCCCAAGCCGGCACAAGCCCCGATAGCGGTTGAACCCCATGTCACCAATGCAGAGCAAGTGAGTCAAGAAAAGATCGACAGCGTGGTTGTCAAGAATGGTGAGGAAGAAAAGGCGAGTAACGGTCAGGTAGGAGAACATTATGATCTCAATACACCAATCAATCCGTGGGAACCTTTCGTCCACTATAAATTCCCCTCTTGCGACCTTTTGAAGAAATACTCCAGTCGACCCGTCATTGATATGGAGGAGATCAAAGCCAACAATGCGCGCATCGTGGAGGTGCTCAACAGCTTTGGTGTTCAAATCAGCAAGATCAACGCTACCGTTGGCCCTACTGTCACGCTCTATGAGATTACACCGGCTGAAGGCGTGAGAATCAGCAAGATCCGTGGCCTTGAGGCCGACATCGCACTGAGCTTGGCTGCTCTTGGCATTCGAATCATCGCACCTATCCCTGGCAAAGGAACGATCGGTATTGAGGTACCGAACAAGAATCCTCAGATCGTCTCAATGGAGAGTGTATTGAATACAAAGAAGTTCCAGACAACAAAGATGGCACTGCCAATGGCACTTGGCAAGACAATTACCAATGAGGTGTTTATGGTTGATTTGGCTAAGCTGCCCCACTTGCTTGTCGCTGGTGCCACCGGACAGGGTAAGTCTGTCGGTCTCAATGCCATCATCACTTCTCTTTTATATAAGAAGCACCCCAATGAGCTAAAGTTCGTCTTGGTGGATCCAAAGAAAGTGGAGTTCAGCATCTATAATAAGATTGCTCCACATTATATGGCAGCTTTGCCTGAGAATGAGGATGAACCCATCATCACAGACGTTCAAAGAGTTGTCCGTACACTCAACTCTCTTTGCAAACTCATGGACCGTCGTTATGATTTGCTGAAGCGGGCCGGTGTGAAGAAGATCACAGAATACAACGAAAAGTTCATCAATCACCAGCTTTCTCTCACCGACGGACATGAGTATATGCCCTATATCGTTGTCATCATCGATGAGTTTGGTGATTTGATTATGACGGCAGGAAAAGAGATCGAGTTACCTATAGCCCGTATTGCTCAGTTGGCTCGTGCGGTTGGTATTCACATGATCATCGCTACGCAGCGCCCGACGACAAAGATTATCACAGGTAATATCAAAGCCAACTTCCCTGGCCGTATGGCCTTCCGCGTAGCTTCTCAGATCGACTCCCGTACGATTCTTGATCGCACCGGCGCTGATCAACTTGTAGGGAAAGGTGATATGCTATTTCTCTCGGGTGGTGATCCTGTGCGTGTGCAGTGTGCGTTCATTGATACTCCCGAGATCGAAGCGGTAAATGACTTCATTGCTGATCAGCCCGGACCGCTTGATCCTATGGAGTTGCCAGAGCCCGACGATCCTAATGCATCTTCCGGCGAACCAGGAGTTGGTGGTGCCGATGTTCGCTCCTTGGATCCTTATTTCGATGAGGCCGCAAAAGCTATAGTCCTCACACAACAGGGTTCTACGAGCATGATCCAGCGCCGGTTCTCCATCGGATACAACCGTGCCGGACGACTGATGGACCAGTTGCAAAAGGCAGGTATCGTGGGTGAGGCGCAAGGCTCTAAGCCACGAGAAGTGCTCATAGCCGACGAGAACAGCCTCGCTCAGCGGTTACAGCAGATTCACAACGGATAACAGTTGGGCATTAGACAATAGTGCCCTTTGGGTACTGTGTCTTCTGTCATCTGATAAAAGACATAAGTCATTGATATTGAATTTAAAAATATATACGGCATGAAGAAATTATTATTCATTACGTTAATGATGGTGTTGAGCCTCGGTACTTTCGCGCAGAATGCTGCACAGGCTCGCAAAGTACTCGACCGTACTGCCGCCTTAGTAGGACGCAAAGGTGGAGCTTCGGCCAACTTCTCCATCTCCAGTCCAAAGATTGGCAAAACCTCCGGTTCCATCGCTATCAAAGGTAGCATGTTCTATGCTCATACTCCGAAAGCTACTGTATGGTATAATGGCAAGACTCAGTGGACACTGATGAAAAAGACCAATGAGGTGAACGTCACCACGCCGACAGAGGCTCAGCGCATGCGCATGAATCCCTATGCTTTCATCACCATGTATAAGCAAGGCTATAAGATGGGAATGACGAAGAAAGGCACCAATTATGTGATTCATCTCACAGCTACCAATCGTCAGCGCTCTGTCAGTGAAATGTATCTGACGGTCAACAGCCGAAGCTTCCAACCTTCTGTGGTGAAGATGCGTGAGGGAAACACATGGTCAACAATTACCATTTCCAACTTCAAGGCAAAGAATCTGCCAACGAGCATGTTCACATTCCGTGCTAAGGATTTCCCCAAAGCAGAGGTCATTGACCTTAGATAGGAAAAGTATTGGTCGAAACGACAGTAGCCTGCAGACCATACATTATTAATATCATTAGAGTGATGATCCCACCCCGTCAATTTCTATTTTATTATCGCTTGCTCAGTCATCATCGTTGGTTGGCTGAGCGGCATTCCCCCTTATTCTCTTCCAATCGCGCTGCCAAGTGGACGATGGCTGTGTCGGGACTATTGTTGGCTGCTTATCTTGTCTTTATTGCAGTGCTCATGGCGCTCTCAGTAAGAGACGAACGTGGACATACGGCTTTGGAATTCTTTATGGGCATATCGATCTTTGTACTGATTGCAGACTTTCTTGGTCGTTTCTTCTTGCAGAACACCCCTTCTCATTTAGTGAAGCCCTACGTGTTGTTACCCATCCCCACACACGTGCTTATCGATAGCTTTGTCCTCCGTTCGTTATTCTCACCAGCTTGTATTATTTGGCTTTTTCTTTTTTTGCCCTACTGTCTGATGGCTGTAGTCTTTCCCTATGGTCTTACTCCAGTGTTGTCCTTTCTCTTGCTATGGTGGATCCTCATCATGGTCGACAGTCAATGGTATGCCATCGTCAGGACGTTGGTCATCGGGAATATGCTATGGTGGGTTCTCCCTATTGGAGTCGGTTTATTACTCTTCCTACCTTGGCTGTTGAGTGGCAACTTCGATCACATGCTGGAATTCTACGCTTCCATCGGCAGTCTGCTCGATGGAGGGAGTCTCCTACCCCACCTCGCTGCTTTGGCATTGTTGACGCTGCTGATTGTCATCAATAGCAGGGTTCAGTATCACGCTGTTTGGACAGAGCTTACAAAGCAACAACAGCAGTCCTTCCATATGCTTTCAGGACTGTCTGTACTCAACAAATACGGTTTGGTAGGAGAATACCTCAAGTTGGAAATCAGATCACTTCTTCGCAATAGAGGACCAAGGAAGTTGTTTCTCTCTGCAACCGCGATAGTGGTCTTCATCAGTCTGCTGATTACTCTTTCCACCGTTTATGACGATGCGTTCATGACCAACTTTTGGTGCATCTACGATTTCATTGTTTACGGTGGCATGCTTCTTACTCGGACCATGTCCTATGACCGCAACTATATTTCCTGCTTAATGGTGCACAAAGAGAGTCTGCTTAGTCTGCTGACCGCCAAGTACTATTTTGCTTGTCTGTTAATGGTGGTACCGTTTGTGTTGATGTTGCCTATGATCATCATCGGCAAATGGTCCTTGCTGATGGTCGTGTCCTATGCCGTGTTTACTGCCGGCATGCAGTATTTTCTCTTGATGCAGATTGCTGTCTATAACCAGCAGCGACTCCCGCTTAACGAGAAATTCATCGGCAACAGCAATACCAATTACGTGATCATGCTCCTGATGATTTTGGCATTCGTCATCCCTATGTTTCTCATCAACATCCTCCAGAGCGTATTGTCAGAGCGCATTTCTTGGTGCGTGATGATGATCATAGGCTGTGGCTTTATCGCTACTCATCATCTTTGGATCAAAAACATTTATAACAGAATCATGAAGAACAAATACAGTCTCACTGAGGTTGCTGACGCGTAATGTTCTTAGACTGAAATCAAGAAATGAATATGGAAACACAATACAGATTACCCGCTGAATGTGAGCCGCAAGATGCCATTCAACTCACTTGGCCCAATGCTGCGACCGACTGGCAGCCCTATCTCAAGGACATCGTCTCGACTTATATAGAACTTGTCAAAGCTATCACCAAATACGAACGTGTTATCATTGCATCAGCAAATGCAGCAGAGACGCTGTCTGTGCTGCAAAGCCATTTAAGCCAGCAGGCATTTGACCGTGTGAGCGTCTATCAGTGCAACATCAACGACACGTGGGCACGTGATCATGGACCAATCACGCTTGTAGCTTCTGACACGACTGCAAGAAACAAGATTTTGGATTTCAAGTTTAATGGTTGGGGAGAGAAATTCCGTTGGGAGGACGACAATACGATCACCCGACAGCTCTATGACCAGGCTGTCTTTGACTGTGACTGGGACGCCAATACCGACTTTGTATTGGAAGGTGGCTCTATAGAAAGCGACGGCATGGGCACAATCCTCACCAGCAGCCAATGTCTGTTGGCCCCTCACCGCAATCAACCACTCACCAAAGAAGATATTGAGATGCAACTGCAAAAACGATTGTGCGCTAAACGCATCCTTTGGGTGGATCATGGCAATCTGAGGGGCGATGACACCGACGGGCATATTGACACGATTGTGCGTATGGCTCCCGACAACACCTTATTATATATAGCATGTGACGACCCACAAGACGAACAATATGTTGATTTGAAGGCACTTGAAAATCAATTGAAGACTTTGAGAGACGCTGATGGAAGGCCCTATCGGCTGATACCGCTCCCATCTCCGCGCCCCATCTATGATGACGGAGACCGACTCCCGGCTACTTATGCCAACTTCGTGATCATCAACGGTGCTGTTATCGTTCCCACTTATCAGCAATCTGATCGTGACGCAGCGGCCTTGTCTGCTATTGGTCAAGCATTCCCCGACTATGACATCATTGGCATTGATGCATGCACTGTGATTCGCCAGCATGGCTCATTACACTGTCTGACGATGCAGTTGCCAAAGGGAAGTTTGAAATAAAAAACAGGCTCACATGCTGAGGCTTTAGAAGAGTTGAAAATCATAGAACTAATTCATAAGAAGATGAAAATAGGAATCATACAACAGCACAATACTGCTTACAAGAGCGACAATATGAAGCGACTCGCAGAGAAAGTCAACGACTTAGCTCAAAAGGGTGCCAAACTCATCGTGCTCCAGGAACTTCACAATACGCTTTACTTCTGCCAAGAGGAAAAAGTCGATAACTTCGATTTGGCGGAGCCTATCCCCGGACCGTCGACAGCGTTCTTCGGTCAATTGGCAAAAGCCAACGGTGTGGTGATCGTTACCTCACTTTTTGAGCGTCGCGCACCGGGACTCTACCATAATACAGCTGTGGTGATAGAGGCCGATGGCACTATCGCCGGCACCTATCGCAAGATGCACATCCCCGACGACCCCGCCTACTACGAGAAATTCTATTTTACTCCCGGTGACCTTGGCTTCCAACCTATTCAGACCTCTGTTGGTCTCTTGGGTGTCTTGGTTTGTTGGGATCAGTGGTATCCCGAAGCCGCACGACTGATGGCCATGCAGGGTGCCGACTTGCTCATCTATCCCACTGCCATTGGATATGAATCCTCTGACACCAAAGAGGAGCAAGAGCGCCAACGGGAGGCGTGGACCGTTGTACAGCGTGGACATGCCGTTGCCAACGGACTGCCCGTCGTAGCCGTCAATCGTGTGGGCTATGAGCCCGATCCATCAGGACTTACCCATGGCATACAGTTTTGGGGATCGAGTTTCGTAGCCGGTCCACAGGGTGAGTTGCTCTATCGTGCCTCCAACCAGGGAGAAGAGACTCAGATCGTTGACGTGGATTTGCACCACAGCGAGCAAGTGCGCCGTTGGTGGCCATTCTTCCGAGACCGTCGCATCGACGCTTATGGCGACATCACCAAGCGCTTCGGCATCTAATCGACATGTAATCATATCCGTTTCACAACATTTTACATGGCATTAGTAGCTTTATCGGTTAATTTTAGTAACTTTGCAGTCTGAGATAAAAGAAATACTTATTTGCACAAAATCCAATAAAGATAACTATGAGCAAACAAACAGAGAAAATTAAGGAGCTCGTCGAGAAGCGCGAGCAGGCTTGCTTGGGCGGTGGCCAGAAGGCAATCGACAAGCAGCATGCACGTGGCAAATACACAGCCCGTGAGCGCATCGACATGTTGGTAGACAAAGGCAGCTTTGAGGAGTATGATATGTTCAAACTCCATCGTTGCCACAACTTCGGCATGGAAAAGAAGCAGTTCCTCGGCGATGGCGTCGTCGCTGGTTCTGCCACGATTGATGGCCGTTTGGTTTATGTCTATGCTCAGGACTTCACCGTCAACGGTGGCTCTTTGTCCGAGACCATGGCTCAGAAGATTTGCAAGGTGATGGATATGGCCATGACCAATGGCGCTCCTGTCATCTGTATGAACGACTCCGGCGGCGCACGTATTCAGGAGGGTATCTCCGCCCTGGCCGGATATGGTGAGATCTTCGAACGCAACATATTGGCTTCCGGTGTCATCCCGCAGATCAGTGCGATCATGGGTCCTTGCGCCGGTGGTGCCGTTTATTCTCCTGCTTTGACCGATTTCATCGTGATGACCGAGGGAACGAGTTACATGTTCCTCACAGGCCCGAAAGTGGTGAAGACAGTCACCGGTGAGGACATCGACGCTGAGCATCTGGGCGGTGCGAGCGTACATGCCGGAAAGAGCGGCGTGACCAGCTTCACAGCCAAAACAGAGGAAGATGCAATGCAGCAGATTCGTACCCTGCTGAGCTATATCCCCTCTAACAACTCCGAAGAGGCCCCGCGTGTGGAGTGCACCGATCCTATCGACCGCAAAGAGGATCTGCTCAACGACATTCTGCCCGATGATCCTAACAAGGCTTACGACATGTATAAAGTCATCAAAGCTATCACCGACAATGGCGATTTCTTTGAGGTGCAGCCTAAGTTTGCAAAAAATATCATCACAGGCTTTGCTCGTTTCAACGGTCAAAGCGTAGGCATTGTAGCCAATCAGCCCGCAGCCTACGCTGGTGTGCTCGATGTCAACGCCAGCCGAAAGGGTGCGCGTTTCGTGCGTTTCTGCGATGCCTTCAACATTCCTATCGTCAGTTTGGTGGATGTTCCGGGATTCCTTCCGGGTACAGGTCAGGAATATAATGCTGTCATCCTCCACGGTGCTCAGCTGCTCTTCGCTTATGGTGAGGCTACAGTGCCAAAGATCACCATCAACCTGCGCAAGAGCTATGGTGGCTCACACATCGTGATGGGTTGCAAGCAGCTTCGTGCAGACCTCAACTTCGCATGGCCTACTGCCGAGATTGCTGTGATGGGTGCCAGTGGTGCCGTCGCTGTGCTCTGTGGCAAGGAAGCCAAGAAGATCAAGGAAGAGGGCGGCGACGTCAAGGCTTTCCTGGCTGAGAAAGAGGACGAGTATACAGAGGCTTTCGCCAATCCTTATCAGGCAGCTCAGTTCGGCTATATCGACGATGTCATCGAGCCCCGCAACACTCGCTTCCGCATCTGCCGTGGCTTAGCCCAGCTGGCTCACAAGCGTCAGAATCTTCCCGCCAAGAAGCATGGCTGCATGCCGATGTAATCAAACTTTTCAATATAGCGAAGATGGATAAGAATATATATGCTGCCATTGCCATGGCACTCTATGAGTATCAGGGCAACAACGTTCATGACAAGGAGTCCGGCGTGATTACCATTCGTCCCAAGCATACGCTTTGGAATGCTAAATTCTTGTCGTTCACAGCTAAACCATAATTCAAAGACATGAAAGAATTTAAATATACTATAGACGGTAAAGTCTATAACGTAGAGATCGACAACGTCGACGAGGAGAAGAGCGTGGCCCAAGTCAAGGTCAACGGCGAATCATTCGAAGTTGGCATGGAGAAGCCTGCTGAGCCTGAGAAGAAGAAGGTGGAGTTGAGTAAGCCCGTGGCTGCTGATGCAGCCGATGAGCCCTCTGCTGCTCCTGTTGGCAACACGGCCAACGCTATCAAAGCTCCGCTGCCGGGTACGATCACAGCCATCAACGTCAAAGTTGGTGATGAGGTCAAAGCCGGTGATGCTCTGCTGGTGCTCGAAGCCATGAAGATGGCCAATAACATTGAGGCAGAAAAAGACGGCACGGTGAAGGCAATCTGCGTGAAGGTGGGTCAGAGCGTCATGGAGGACGATCCACTCGTTGTCGTCGAGTAATTGATATATCGTTGAGAAGGCGGTTATCGTTCAATAAATAACCATCAATCACCGTATTAGTCATCAAAGAGAGCCGCTGAAGAGTGGCTCTCTTTTTCTCTTCTGTCTGTTTCACTAACTTATAAAAAACAACAAAAATCTTTCAGAAAGGAGCGTTTAAGGCCCCTTATAGTGCTTAAAACACGCTCTAATACCCTTAATTGATGTAAAACCATCGTTTTTTATAGTATTTTTTCGTAACTTTGCACGGAATATATGATAGATTATTGCGTAATGGTCAAAAAGAAAGTTTTATTCATTAATCAAGAAATGGTTCCCTACGTTCCCACCTCTGAGATGGCGACGATGGGGCGCAACTTGCCACAAAAGATCCAGGAGAATGGATTCGAGATCCGTACTTTCATGCCAAAGTGGGGAAATATCAATGAGCGGCGGGGACAACTGCATGAGGTCATCCGGCTGTCAGGACTCAACTTGATTATTGATGACACTGACCATCCGCTGATCATCAAGGTTGCCAGCATTCCTGTTTCGCGACTGCAAGTTTACTTCATCGACAATGAGGACTATTTCCAGCGTCGTCGCACCATGACCGAGGACGAGAGCGGCGAGGAGTTTACCGACAACGGTGAACGTGCGATCTTCTTCGCCCGTGGTGTCTTGGAGACGGTCAAGAAGCTGCGCTGGACTCCGGATATCATCCAGTGCCAAGGCTGGATGGCTGGTGTTGTGCCTTTGTATATCAAGACAGCATATCACGACGATCCCTCCTTCGCTAACGCCAAGGTGGTGACATCGCTTTTCAATATGAACTTCAAGAAGCCTTTCGGCACCAATTTCAAGCAGTGTGTGGAATTCCGCAATGCCACTCCCGATCTGCTCGAACCCTATGCCGACCACTTCGACTACACCGAACTGGGTAAGCTCGCTATCGACTACAGCGATGGTGTCGTGGAGGCAGGAAAAGAGGCCAGTAAAGTCTTGTTGCAGTATGCCAAGGATAAGCAAAAGCCTATCCTCAACTATCCGGGCGACGACTATGTGCAAGCTTACAAGACTTTTTACAACAACATCTTAGGAATATAATTTTCTTATGAAAATACAGCATTTAGTTGCGCTTTTCGTTGCTACTGTTGCTTTCACAGCCTGCGACGACACGACGGATACCATAGGCTCCTCGCTCTCCAATCTCACGGATGCAGTGGAGGTCGGTACCGCGTCGTTCGACATCCCCAGCAACTCCATAATGGCCGATTCGGTCTTGTCAAACTCACTGACGGGATATATCGGCAAAGTGAGAGATCCCGAAACAGGAGCATACATCACCGGTGATTTCATGGCTCAGTTCACTTGCCTTGAGAACTACAAGTTCCCCGACAAGAACAATCTCTATGGGCGCAATGCCCAAGGCAAGCTTGAGGCAGGACTTGTCAATGCCGACTCCTGCGAGCTCCGCTTGTTCTATAATGATTTCTATGGCGACTCCACCCGCACCATGAAAATGAAAGTGATGGAGATGAACCGTACGATGAATGAGGACCGCAGCTACTACAGCAACTTCGATCCATTGGAGCAGGGACTGGTGAGAAAAGACGGAGCTCAGGCTACGAAGGTATATAGCCTCATCGACTATAACTTGCCAAAGAATGTCAGAGACAGCAGCAACTATACACCGTATATCACCATCAAGTTCAATCAACCCTACACCGACAAAAATGGAAAGGTTTACAGCAACTATGGTACCTATGTGCTGGAGACTTACTACGAGCATCCTGAGTACTTCAAGAATGCTTATACTTTCCGCAATCATGTGGTGCCCGGATTCTTCTTTAAGAATGTAGGCGGATTGGGCAATATGGCCTATATCAGCGACTCGCAGCTCAATGTCTACTATCATGAGAAGGATCAGTACACAGAAACCGACTCTGTCAACGGTGAGGCTGTCACGGTGAAGAAAGACACCATCTTCCAGAACGTGACCTCTTTCTGGGGTACGGAAGAGGTACTGCAAACCACAACGATCACAAACGACAAGTCGACGCTTGAGAAGTTAGTGGCTGATCAGAGTTGCACTTATCTGAAAACGCCTGCCGGTATCTACACCGAGATGACGCTGCCTGTCGACGACATCACCAAGGGACACGAAAGCGACATCATCACCTCGGCGCAGCTCGTAGTGCCAAGACTGAACAACACCTCCACCAGCGAGTATGCTTTTGACGCTCCGAAAAAGGTGCTGCTCATTCCGAAGGACTCCATCCGTAGCTTCTTTGAGAACAACGACATCGACAACAACAAGACATCGTATGTCGCATCGTGGACAAACAGCAGTGACAACAGCTACATCTACTCCAACATTGCTTCTTTGGTTACGGCAATGAAAAATGTGGATAAGGCTAAACGCAGTAGCAACTGGAACAAGATCGTTCTGATACCCGTTGAGGTGAGCACCACAAGCACTTACTCCAGCTATACGGGTCAGACCTCCACTATCACGACAAAAGTTGCCAACGATATGTCGCTAACCAGCACGCGACTGGCTAAGGGTACAAGTCAGAACAGCCCCATCAAGTTGAGCGTAATCTATTCAAGATTCAAATAGATCTTGGTGACATTCATAAAAATAAAGATGGCGGAAGTCCTTCAATCAGGTCTTCCGCCATCTTTTGTTTATAGCATAGAGTCTATTCGATGTCATGAGAATGATTCTGACTCATCCTACAAGCGTGATGGGGTCAAAATCTATTATTGACAGCATCAAAAATATTTTTTGAGTAGGGAAAGCTCAGAAAGTAGAGGTTAAGAAAACAAGAAGGTCTGTTCGCCACTCTATAAATTGAGAGTTGAAGCCAACAGACTTTTGTAAACAAATAATACAGGGTATAGTCAGGCACTCATCTATGTGATGGAAATCATTTTCCTGCTTTTAGTATCAGTCGCAGGCTCTGCTTGTAGTTGACATAGTTCCACAGCCAATTGAGCAGCACGAAGAACTTGTTCTTAACGCCGAGGATCGACCGCAAGTGCACCACAAGCCACAACAGCCAGGCCGTGAGCCCACCGAACTTCCATCTGCCTATCTCCGCCACGGCAGCCTTACGGCCTATGGTCGCCATGGTGCCAAGATTCTTGTAGACAAAGGGGCACATGTCCTGCCCATGCTCTTTCCGAAGGATATTCCGTGCCACGTTCTCAGCCTGCTGCAACGCCACTTGGGCCAACTGCGGGTGCCCTTGTGGCCACGCTGCATCACCCTCGATGAGACTTTGGTCGCCAATAGCAAACACGTCGGTCATATCTTTCACACGGCTCGTGCGGTCGCAAAGCAGTCGACCCGCAAGCCCGACAGCCTCAGCCGGCACGCCTGCAATAGCGTTGGCTTTCACGCCACTCACCCAGATGACATTTGCCGACTCGATGGTCTCGCCATTTTTCATTCTCACGACACGACCATCATAGTCGGTGACTCGCCAACCTTTACGCACATGAACACCCATGCGGATTAGTTCCTTCTCAGCAGTTGCTGACGACTTCTTATCCATCGCCTTGAGCAATCGGTCACCTGAGTTGACGAGATAGATATGCATGCGGTCAGCAAGATCGGGATAGTCGCGCGGAACTACGTATTTCTTCATCTCGGCGAGCGCGCCCGCAATCTCCACGCCGGAAGGCCCGCCACCCACGATGACCACATTCATAAATTTCTGCCGTTTGTCTCCGTCTGTCTCCGTTTCCGCCAGCTCCAGGTTTTGGAGGATATGGTTTCGTAGAGCCATCGCGTCGCTGACAGTCTTCATCGGTATCGCATTGTGCGCAATCTGCTCGTTGCCAAAGAAATTGGTTGTCGCCCCCATGCCCAGCACCAAGTAGTCGTAGTGAATGGTGCCGACAGAGGTTTGAATGGCTTTCTCGTTTTCGTCGATCGACTTCACCTCAGCCATGCGGAAATAGTAGTGGGGATAGCCTTGAAACAGTCGCCGAATAGGAAATGCGATGTTGCTGGGCTCCAGTCCTGCCGAGGCCACTTGGTAGATAAGTGGCGGAAACTGGTTGTAGTTGTTTTTGTCTACGACTACCACCTGAAAATCTGAATGACGCAGGCTTATGGCCAGCTTCAAACCGCCCAATCCGCATCCCACGATGACCACTCTTGTACGTTCTCCTCTTCGAATGTTGGCTCTCATCGTCTCACTCCTCAAATCATTCGTTTCATTGTTTGCCATTTTTGTCAACATATTATTGGTTTCAATTCTAACCTAATTGTCACAAAAGCCGTGCCGTCTTTCTATTATTAATAATGTGGTCACAATTGTTACCGCAGGGTCACCTATGTGAACCGCGTGACAGAACAAAGATCATCTTGGAAATGGTTGCCGGGATTCCACTCGAGAGTGTTGACGACATGAGCCTGCTCCAAAAGTTGTTGCTGATGGCGGATAGCCGAAGCTATTGTCGTCAGAATGGGGGAGACTGTCCGAGAACTACAGCGTAGCTAATATTCTCAATATTTGACA
>CAMCBZ010000014.1 GCA_945873145.1 uncultured Prevotella sp. | reverse complement strand
CGTGTCATACCGACGATGGCCATCCCGACGATCATCAGTATGCTCGTCACCGCCCTATACAATATGGCGGACACGTTTTTCGTGGGTAAGCTCGACACGCAGTCTACGGCTGCCGTGGGCGTGGTGTTTTCGATGATGTTCTTTGTGCAGGCCATCGGCTTCTTCTTTGGCCACGGTTCCGGCAACTATATCTCACGCGAGTTGGGTGCACGCCGCCACGACAACGCCGCGCGCATGGCAGCAACAGGCTTTTGCTTCTCTGTCATCGCGGGAACGCTGATCGCAGTGCTGGGGTGGATTTTTCTCAATCCCCTGTCACTGCTCTTGGGTGCCACGCCGACGATCCTGCCTCACACACGGCAGTATCTCGGCATCGTGCTCTTCGGCGCTCCTTTCCTGACCGGCTCGCTGACGCTCAACAATCAACTGCGTCTGCAGGGCAACGCCTCCTTTGCCATGGTGGGCATCGTCGCGGGCGCCATCCTCAACGTAGGCCTCGACCCGCTCTTCATCTTTGTGTGTCATTGGGGCGTAGCCGGTGCGGCTCTCGCCACGGTGACGGGTCAGGTGGTAAGCTTCCTCATTCTTTTCTTCATGACGCGCCGTGGAGAGAACATCGCCATCCGTTTCCGGCTCTTCTCTCCCTCGTGGTCCGCCTTTAATGAGATCTTCTTTGGAGGCAGCCCGTCGCTGTGTCGTCAGGGACTGCTCTGTCTGGCCACGACCATGCTCAACCATGCCGCAGGCAACTATGGCGACGCGGCCATTGCCGCCATGAGCATTGTCAACCGTATCACGATGATGGTCATGGCCGTCGTCATCGGCTTGGGGCAAGGCTTCCAACCGCTTTGTGGCTTCTGCTTCGGCGCCCGTCTGTTTGCGCGTCTGAAGCGTGCCTATTGGTTCACGATCGCTGTGGGCACGACCTTTCTCATCGTTTGCACGGTCGTCGGCTGGCTCCTCAGCGATCATCTCATCGGGATCTTCCGCAACGACGCGGAGGTGATTGCCGTGGGTATCGTCGCCCTGCGCTGGCAGCTCTGTTCGTTGCCGCTCAACAGCATGATCATGACGAGCAACATGCTCACGCAGACGTGTCGCATGCCGGTGGCCGCGAATTTGCTCGCTTCGGCGCGCAGTGGCCTTTTCTTCATCCCGCTCATCCTCATCCTTCCGCATTTCTTCGGGTTGATGGGCGTGGAGATGTGTCAGGCCGTCAGCGACGTCTGCTCGTTCTCCCTGACCGTTCCCGTCATGGCGCATACGCTAAGGCGGTTGCGCGGGTAAAGACAGCCTGACCCCCTACAGCCTCACCCCCTTGCCCCTCTCCCCTTGGAGAGGGGTTAGGGGTGAGGCTTCTTGGAGAGGGGCAGGGGGTGAGGCTTAATCGTTCTTTCTGGCATTGCTGTCATCGAAGGTGTCGTAGCTATCCATATCGCCACTGTCCCCATCGAGGCAGTCGTGCTCAAAGTCCTCATCGATATGGCGTCCGTGATGCTTGCCTGTGTACAGGCGCTCCTTTGCTGTAAGTTGTTTGTTTCTTGTGTTCATAGTTCTTTGGTTTTGGTTATTATACATTGTCTTTTACCCTGCGAATATACGAAAAAAAGTGAGACGTTGTACTTTTTGTCCCACTTTTCTTTCATTTTTTATGTTTTTCTATCTTGAAAGAATATCTTCTAGCCAACAATAATATCTAACTAACGTCAAATCGCTATGGTAGTTGTTATTTGACTGGTCGCGAGTTCGGTACGCATGGGTGAGATAAAATCTTCATTTTCCTTGGAATATTCAAGAACTTATTGTATATTTGCAAAAAATAAGTAGCTATGGAGACGAATAATAATAAGCAAGAAGAAGTCAAGAAGACAAATAAAACGTGGGCCGCTATTATGGCTCACCAAGGAGAAATAAAGGTTCTACAGTCTGGATTATTCCTATGATGAACAGGTATCTCCTTGGTACTTTGTCATCTACCATTATATATACAACAAATAAATAGAAATGATATGAAATACATGCTATATATTTTATTACTGCCTTGTATATTTCTATTTGAAGGCTGTGATCATGTCTTTACTTTTGAGGGATATTCCGATACAGAACTTGGGTCTGCAACAATCAATGACAGTAATTACTATCAAATAGGTTCTAAATATGTATTTTCACCTTCGGCTGTAACAGGCCTTCGCTCGTCTGACAGTCTCGTCACTTATCAAGTAAAATTGACTTCTGGAAGCAATAGCGGTCAACCACAAAGAACTTCTTATGAAATCTGCTTTTATATGCAACGTTGTCACGCAAAAGGAAATACTAATGTGAATTATAAATTATATCCTAATGCAGACATAGCTAATTTGGTGGATGCTGATGATTACCTTACTGTATCAAGTAGGCAAATATTAGCTGAACTCAAAAAGTGCAACATAGAAGGAACTGCTATTGTAAGGAGGCAGGGAGAGCACTTCCGAAGTTATGGTGGTGAATTTTATATTACGGAGATATATAATGATGGGTTGAGATGCCGTGGTGTCTATACCCTACAAGGTAATAATGTTAAAATTAATGGGAAATTTGACGCAATATTAGAATGATGATGAAATTATAATGCAAAATGAAGATTTATTGAAGATAATGAGCTTTTGATAGAAAGCCCATCATTCACATAGAGGCTTATCACACGTTTCCGAGATGCACCCACCGTATGCCTTCTTCTTTTGCAATGTCTTTTGCACGCATCATGTCTGAGAGGGGTGTCGGCCTCAGGTCGGGCATGCGGTAGGAGGGGAAACAGCGGCTCAGGTGCAAGGGAACGTCAGCCATGTCGTTGTCGACAAGCCAGCGGCAGAGACCACGCACCATCTCCTCACTCGTATTCCATCCGTCTACGAGCAGATTAGTGACTTCCAGTTCTATGCCCGCTTCATGGATGAGACGCAGCGTGCGCTGGACTGGAGCCAGCGAAGCACCGTTGAGACGGTGATAGACGTCGTCGCTGATACTCTTCAAGTCGATGTTTGCCGCATCGAGATAGGGCAGCAGGTCGCGTAACGGCTGTTCATTGATATAACCGGCAGACACAAGGATGTTGTAGATGCCATGATCGTGGGCCAGCCGCGCCGTGTCGAGCATATACTCGATCCACGTCAGCGGTTCGGTGTAGGTATAGGCGATCGACGGCAGGTGTTGCTGGAGGCACACGCCCACGAGGTCATCCGGCAGCCACGTAGCGTGCGCCACGTCATCCGGTCCAGTCTGCGAGATGTCACTGTTCTGACAGTTCAGACAGCGCAGGTTACAGCCCGTGCAGGCCACCGACAGACAGCGTGTACCGGGATGGAAGTGGTTGAGTGGCTTTTTCTCTACCGGATCCACGGCGAGTGCGCAGGGCTCAGCATAGCTCATCGCCCACATCTTGCCGTCATGAAACACGCGTGAGCGGCACCGCCCGGCATGTCCTTCACGGATCAGACAGGCATGGGGACAGAGATCGCAACGGGCGGCAAGGTCGTTACCTGCTTCTTGTCCCAGTCCTGTAATCTTTTCAAGATGATAATATGATGCTTGTTTCATTGAGCCCTCACTATTTCCACCTTATACGTATACAGTTCCGCATCCTTCCAGCCGTCCCACGGCAGGCCGGCCTTGTCCCGCGCGCAGTGTCCGAGGAACTCCTCTTTGGTCCAGTTCACTTCCTCAGCCACTTGTGGCAGGAACGTACCCGAGTGCCATCCTTTCTTGATGTAGATACCCTCCTTGCCATAGTGGAACTCACTGATGTCGTGGATGCGCTTCAGCGGTGAGAGCACGCTGATCTCGATAGACAGCCGATCCCACTCATCGGGCGTGACAGGTTGGAAACGAGGATCGCGGTAAGCGGCATCGTGCGCCATGGCCACCACCACCTGCCACAAAGGCACATCCTCACCGAAGTGTCCGATGCAGCCACGCAGTCGCCCGTTCTCTGTCAGCGTCACAAAGGCACCGCCGTTGCGCAACAACTCCGGGTTGTGAGGTGGCTCTATTTGCTGGCGGCGGATGCTCTTCCAGGCAATGTCGAGTAGCTGGCGCCGTGTACTGTCACTCAGCACGAAGACATCATCTGCTGAGTCGCTTTTGACAGCCGCACTTGTTGCCGATGCTTCGTCCGAATGGTCATTCTTTGCTGTGTCATCCTTTGCCGCTTTATCCAAAACGTCTTGGCTTGCAGTCTCTTTTTGCTCCGTATTTTCTGTTTTAGCATCAGCCGCCGTCATCACAAAAGCATGGTAGCCCACTACCTGGTCATGACCACTGTACGGCGAGTCGCCCGAGTTGCAATAGGCGAGATGGTGCATCTCCAGTCCTTTCTCCTTTTCCGCCATCATCAGCAATACGGCGATGGCTGCCTGTCCGCATGCGCTCGTGGCGAGGTTGCGGACATGTTCATCGGCATTGTCAGACAGCGCACGCAGGAAAGCATGAAGGCTGCCCGATGCCACGGCGTCGCCCGTACGTTTGTCCACGCGCTCGGCATCGTCGTAGCAAGGGTAGTGCGAGAAGTCGCTGCTGATGACGAAGAGGTTGCGCGGCGTGAAGTAGGGAACGAGCGCCCGTGCGATGTCCTGAAGGGTGTAGTAGTCTTCCGTGCCAATGATCACCGGCACGATAGGCGGCATCTCGCCCAATTGCACTTGCAGGAAGGGCAACTGCACTTCCAGACAGTGCTCCCTGTCGTGGGCTCGTGGCTCAAAGGTCAGCACCTTGTTCTCATCGACAAGGTGTTGGCAGAGTGCTGTGTCGACTCGCACCGTACCCAAAGGTGTCTGATATGCTTCCCAAGCGGTAGCCACTGAGGCGCCATCCAGACCGATATGATGTGAGGGCCCCAAGAGGAAGATATGGTCGTAGTGAACCTTCGGGTCGAGTTGTGCGAAAGCCTCGGCCGCCGTCTGCCCGGAGAATACATAACCGGCGTGCGGCACGATGACCGCCCTGACGGGCGAATGAAGTCCCGCCTTTGTCGCGGCAAAGAGATATTGCTTCACGTCGGCCTCCAGCTCCTGCCTGTCAGCTGGATAAAACTGTCCGGCAACAGCGGCTGGGCGCACATTGCCGGAAAAACATTTTGTCGTTTTCATCATCATACAGACAATTATCAACAGTACTAAGCCTGTGCGTAATCCTTCCATAGGTTTTTCGCAAATATAGTGGTTTTATACGAAAAAAGCAAGTATAAAGCAAATCCAACGCAATTATCTTTCTCACTTTTATAAATAATTATAATTCCACTCCATATTATATATCCTCATCCAATACTTTTCGTATCTTTGCATAATAATAGGTGAGGAGCGACTCCTCGGTTTAGAGAAGATTTATAGAGAAAGTGATGAACGAGACAACAGAAAGAAAGAACCCCTTCATGGAGCCCTACAATACGCCCCATGACACGATACCCTTCGACAAAATACGCTTTGAGGATTTTGAACCGGCCTTCATGGAAGGCATTCGGCGCGACGACGAGGATATTGAGATCATGCTCAACAATCCCGAAGAGCCGACCTTTGACAACACCATCGCTTACCACAACGACAGCAAGGGACCGCACTACTACGACCTCCTCGACCGCGTGTCTACGGTGTTCTCCTGCCTGATGAGCGCTGAGACCGACGACCGCATGGAGGCACTGGCACAGAAGCTCGCACCAATCCTTACCAAGCACGAGAACGACTTCCTGCTCAACCCGAAGGCTTTCGCACGTGTCAAGGCGGTCTATGAACATCACCGTGAGCTGACGCCTGAAGAGCAGATGATGCTCGACAGAACCTACGACGGTTTTGTGCGCAATGGTGCACTCCTCGATGAGGCCGGCAAGCAGCGTCTGCGCGAGCTCGACGAGAAAGGATCGCTCCTCGCCCTGCAATTCTCTCAGAATCTGCTGAAGGATACCAAGGCCTTCACACTGCTCATCACCGACAAGAACGACCTTGCCGGACTCCCCGACACGGCTGTGGAGGCTGCCGCCAACGCTGCCAAGGAGCAGGGCAAGGAAGGCTGGCTGTTCACGCTCGACTATCCCAGCTACTCGCCTTTTATGTCGCACGCCGACAACCGCGAACTGAGAAAGAAAATGTATATGGCCCGCAACACGCTCTGCATCCATGGCGACGAGAACGACAACCGCGACATCTGTCGTGCGCTCGTCAACAACCGGCGCGAGGAGGCACAGCTCCTGGGCAACGACACCTTTGCCGACTATGTCATGAAATACCGCATGGCGGGCAGCGTGAAGAATGTCTATAAACTTCTCCACGACCTTATCGATGCCTATAAGCCTACTGCTGAGAAGGAGGTGGAGGCCATTCGTGAGGAAGCCCGCAAGCTCGAAGGCGATGACTTCCAGCTTGAGCCGTGGGACTTCTCCTATTATGCCCATAAGCTAAAGATGGAGAACTACAATATCGACGCGGAGATGCTGCGTCCTTATTTCCAGCTCGACAAGGTCATCGACGGCGTCTTCGGTCTGGCCCATCGTCTCTATGGCATCACATTCAAGGAGAACAAGGACATCCCCGTCTATCATCCCGACGTCAAGGCCTACGAGGTCTTTGACAAAGACGGCAGCTATCTCGCTGTCTTCTACGCTGACTTCTATCCCCGCAAGGGTAAGCACGACGGTGCCTGGATGACAGAGTTCCAGGGACAGCATATCAACCACAAGGGCGAGAACATCCGTCCGCACGTGAGCGTGGTGATGAACTTCACCAAGCCTACGCCGGAGAAGCCCGCACTGCTCACACTCGGCGAGGTGGAGACCTTCCTCCATGAGTTCGGTCACTCGCTTCACGGCATGTTTGCCAACACCCGTTTCGGCAGTCTCTCCGGTACGAATGTGTGGTGGGACTTCGTGGAGATGCCATCGCAGTTCATGGAGAATTATGCCGTGGAAAAGGAGTTCCTGCGCACCTTTGCCTTCCACTACAAGACCGGCGAGCCGATTCCCGACGAACTCGTCGACCGCATCGTGCGCTCACGCAACTTCAATGTGGCTTACGGCTGCCTGCGCCAGGTGAGCTTCGGACTGCTCGACATGGCCTACTACACCCAGCGCGAGGAGTTCAAGGCCGACATCCCGTCATTCGAGAAAGAGGCCTGGAAGGATGCGATCCTCCTGCCCCAGCTCCCCAACACGTGCATGACGACACAGTTCTCGCATATCATGGCCGGAGGTTATGCCGCCGGATACTATAGCTACAAATGGGCCGAGGTGCTCGACGCCGATGCCTTCAGCGTGTTCAAGCGCAACGGCATCTTCGACCAGGCTACCGCCCAGCGCTTCCGCGACTGCATCCTCTCCAAGGGTGGTACGGAAAATCCGATGACGCTCTATAAGCGCTTCCGGGGACAGGAGCCGACGATCGACGCACTGCTCGTGCGCGACGGCATCCGCAAAGCGTGACCTACACATTATTATATATAGTATACTTACGAAAGCATCGTTATGAAAGAAGAGGAAGAAAAAACACGCAAAGCCCAAAAGCAACATCTGCTCGACGGCCGCTATCTGCGCATGGCGCATATCTGGGCAGAGAACTCCTACTGCAAACGCCGCAAGGTGGGAGCCCTCGTCGTCAAGGATAAGATGATCATCAGCGACGGATACAATGGCACGCCAAGTGGCTTTGAGAATGTCTGTGAGGACGACGACAACGTCACGAAGCCCTACGTGCTCCACGCCGAGGCCAATGCCATCACCAAACTCGCCCGATCGGGTAACAACAGCGACGGCTCCACACTCTATGTCACGGCGTCGCCATGCATCGAATGCGCCAAGCTGATCATTCAGGCAGGCATCCGACGCGTGGTGTACGGCGAGAAATACCGGCTCGACGACGGCATACGGCTGTTGCAACGCGCCGGCGTGGAGGTGGATTTCCTCGATATGAATGAACTGGAAAAACAACACAAAGAAGAGTTATGAATATGAAATACGACAAGAAGAACCGGTTTATGCCACTGCTCATGGCGGTGAGCATGATTCTTGGTATTCTCATTGGTACCTTCTACGCCAACCATTTCTCGGGCAGTCGTCTGACAGTGGTCAACAATGGCAGCAACAAGCTCAGCAATCTGCTACGCATCATCGACGATCAATATGTCGATAATGTCAACATCGACTCGCTCGTGGAAAAGGCTATGCCGCTCATCCTCGGCGAGCTCGACCCGCACTCGGTGTATATCAGCGCCAAGGACGTGCAGCAGTCCGAGGATGACCTGAAGGGTTCGTTCTCGGGCGTGGGCATCGAGTTCACCATCCGGCAGGACACGATCCACGTGGAGAACGTCATCAAAAACGGACCCGCAGAGAAAGCCGGCATCATTGCCGGCGACAAGATCGTGATGGTTGACGGCAAGAAATTCGTCGGCAAGCAGGTCACGCAAGAGGAAGCCATGCACCGCCTCAAAGGTCCTCAGGGCTCCAAGGTGCGTGTCGGCGTGCTGCGCTTCGGCCATCCTAAGGTGCTCTCCTTCGACATCACACGTGCCGAGATTCCTACCAAGACGATTACCGCGGCCTATATGCTCGACGACAACACGGGCTACATCAAGATCAAGAACTTCGGAGAGAAGACCTATCCTGAGCTGCTCATCGCTCTGGCCAACCTGCAACAGCAGGGCTTCCAGAACCTGGTCATCGACCTCCGCGACAATCCCGGCGGTTATCTTCAGAGTGCCGTACAGGTTGCCAATGAGTTCCTGCCTGCCAAGAAGCTCATTGTCTACACCGAGGGACGCAAGTCGCCGCGCCAGGATTACACCTCCGACGGACACGGCGCTTACCAGAACATTCCGCTCGTGGTGCTCATCAACGAGGGCACAGCCTCGGCAGCAGAGATCTTCGCCGGTGCCATGCAGGACAACGACCGCGCCACGATCATTGGCCGCCGATCCTTCGGCAAGGGCCTCGTGCAGCAGCAGATCCCGTTCCCCGACGGTTCGATGATCCGTCTGACCATTGCCCGCTACTACACGCCGTCGGGTCGTTGCATACAGAAGCCATACGTCGACGGTGACGAAGAAGCCTATGCTCAGGACATCATCGACCGCTACCAGCACGGAGAGTTCTTCTCGCAGGACAGCATCAAACACACCGGGCCGGCTTATCATACGGGTATCGGACGTGTGGTCTACGGCGGTGGCGGCATCACGCCGGACATCTTCGTGCCGGAAGACACCACCTATGTCACCTCCTATTACAAGCAGGCCATCATGAGCGGACTCATCCTGCAGTTCGCCTTCACCTACACCGACAATAACCGGCAAAAGATGAAGATGTTTAAGCAGATGCTCGACCTCTCGAAATATCTCAATGCGCAGAACACCGTAGACCAGTTCGCCGACTATGCCGACAAGCATGGCTTGCAGCGCCGCAACCTGCTCATCAAGAAGAGCCACTCGCTCCTGGAGCAGTTCATCAACGGCCGCATCATCTACAACATGCTCGATGAGCAGGCACTTTACGAGTATCTCAACCAGGACGATCCCGTCATCACGCGTGCCCTGATGCTGTTCAAGCAGAATGCCGCCTTCCCGAAGTTGCCGGCACCGTCCAAGAAAAAGGCTGCCAAGGGAAAGGTGGCCATGGGATCTCGTCCTGCTTTCCGCAACGATATGTACTACACGGCTTCGGTCATGCCTCCCTTCAGACTTAACAGTTGAAGAGATGTGCTCATTCCGACATCATATTATCCGAGTACTGGCGGCTTTTGTGCTGCCAGCACTCGCTTCGATGACTATCCAGGCTGCAAACCAACGCAACCTGCAACGACTGGATGAAGTCCTCGACCAGCGTCACGTCTATACTCAAAACAAGCTTCAGCATATCAACTACCTCAAAGCTCAACTCAAAGCGCAACCGGACAGTGAACAACAGCTTCGTCTCTATGGCCAGCTCTTTGACGAATATTATGTATTCAAATTCGACTCTGCCCGCTATTATGTTGACATAGCCCTCTCTCTATCTCAAAAACTCCATAAGAACCATTACATAAAACTCAACCTTCTCAGGCAGGCACAACTCTATGCCATTGGAGGCCTTTATAGTGAAGCGGTCGATGTGCTTGACCATATTAACATAGAAGGTTCGGGGAAAGATCTCAAACTACAATACTATCTTACTTACTTCATTCTTTACTCCAACTGGGCAAATTATTGCAACGATGATCGTTTCTCACCTATCTATTCTGCGCGTGCAAGAGAGTTTCTCAAGCAAGCGATGCCCTTCTTGGAGCCTACAATGCCCTTCTGGGATTATTATCATGGTGAATACTATATATATGTAGAGCGCAACGACAAAAAAGCCCTCTATTACTATTTCCGTACCATCCGGAGGCTCTCTAAACACTCCCGATACTCTGAGATGGCGTCTTTCGCTATCGCCAATAACTACAGTGCCCATGGTGATCAAGAGAGATATGAGCAATACCTGATAGAGGCTGCCATCAGCGATGCCATCTGCTGTACGCGTGAGAACTTGGCACTTCAAGATTTAGCTACTTATCTCTTCCGGGAAGACAATGACAATATTGAACGGGCTGCCAGATATATCAACATTGCCATGGAGGATGCCAAATTCTTCAATGCGAGGCTGCGTATCCTGGAAATCTCACAGAAGATGCCAACCATCGTGGCATCTTATGAACAGCAGATGATGAACAGCAATAACACGTTGAAGTGGGCTATTGTCATCATATCGTTTTTGGTCTTTGGCTCACTGATGGCTATCCTTTACATCTTCCGGCAGAACAAGACGCTCACCAACCGTCGTCATCAGCTTTCGCAATCCAATTCTAAACTTACTGAACTCAATTCTAAACTTACGGAGCTTAACTCCAGACTGGCAAAAGCAAACACGATGCTTGTTGATACCAACCGCAAACGGGAGCGGCTGGCAAAATTATATATAGACCTTTGCGCTAAGTTTATTGACCGACTCGCCCATTATCAGACCTTTGTGCGACGCAAGATCAAGGCCAATCAAGTCAATGAATTGCTTAGCGCCGTCTCTTCGTCAAGGTTGTCAGAAGAGGAGGCAGAGGTATTCCGAAACCGGTTTGACAAGGCGTTCCTTGATCTCTATCCGACTTTCACTACTGAGCTCAACGCATTGCTTGAGCCTGCACACTGTATCGTGGCTTCCGACAATCACTCTCTGACTTCTGAGCAGCGTATTTACGCACTCATCAGGCTCGGTGTAAAAGAGAGTAGCGAGATCGCCTCCGTGCTTTTCTATTCTCCACAAACCATCTACAACTATCGTTCACGTGTGAAAAACTGGGCCATCAATAAGGAATCGTTTGAAGAGGATGTTATGAAGATCGGAACGGTCATTAAGTAACGGTTTTCACCTGTCTAACGCCTACATTAGGCGTTTTTTATTCTTATAATATTCTACTTAGCCTATTTTGTTTTATATATTTATATCGCTCATTATTAGAGCATTAAGTATATTAACAATTTAATTTAATCTACCTGTCCCTTACTTGTCATTACATCTTGTGCTAATAACTGCTAACTTTGCAATCGAAATCTTACAAAGATTAATTTCTATAAAAACCTAATTCTTATATGCACAAAATGACAATTCACAAAAGAGTCGTGCTTGGCTTGTTTGCCGCGATGTTGTCTCTCGACATCACAGCGCAGAACATACAAGTACATGGAGTCGTCAAGGACGCAAGTGGTGAGACAATTATTGGGGCCAGTGTCGTACAAAAAGGTACGAAAAATGCCACTGTAACGGATCTCAATGGCGCGTTTACCCTTTCGGTACCCGCCAACAGTACACTGTCATTTACTTATATGGGGTACAAAGAAAAGGACGTGCCTTTGAATGGCAAGAACAATGTTGACATTGTACTTGTGGAGGACAACCAGCAACTGAGCGAAGTAGTGGTGGTTGGTTATGGTACCATGCGCAAGCGCGACCTTACCGGTGCTGTTGGTTCTTTAGCCAACAAAGACTTAAAAGACCAGCCCGTGGCTAATCTTGGGCAGGCCCTTCAGGGAAAGGTGTCAGGCCTGCAAGTCATTGATGCCGGTAAGCCAGGTGATAACGTGTCCATTAAAATCCGTGGTTTGGGTTCTATTAACAACTGCGACCCGCTCGTTGTCATTGATGGAGTCCCCACTGATTTAGGGCTTAACAATCTCAACATGGCAGACATAGAGCGCATCGACGTTCTCAAGGATGCTTCCGCTACGGCCATCTACGGTTCACGCGGTGCCAACGGCGTCATTCTCATTACTACGATGAAGGGTAAAGACGGTCGCGGACATCTGATACTGAACATGAATCTCTCTGCCCAGCACGCTACAAAGAAGCCTCACCTGCTCAACGCTGCAGAATATGCAGCTCTCAGCAACGATATGATGACCAACTCCGGCAATGCGGCCAACCCTCTTTGGACTAACCCCGTATCACTCGGCGAGGGTACGAACTGGGTTGATGAGATGTTCCGTACCGGATATCTCCAAAACTATACTCTCAGCTACACGGGTGGTTCTGACAAGATCAACTACTATGTTTCCGGAGGCTTCCAAAAGCAAAGTGGCACCGTGCGCAGCGTAAACTACCGACGTTATACTTTCCAAGACAATCTGGACGCACAAGTACTCGACTGGCTGAAGGTCAGCACCAACCTCTCGATGAGTGCCGATCTGAAAGAGCAAGGAAGTTATGACCTTGGATCCACTTATCGTGCACTGCCTGTATTGCCAGTTAAAGACGACGGTGGCAATTGGTCTGGTCCGGAGGGTAACTCCCTGTGGTACGGTTCTACACGCAACCCTGTAGGTCCCACAGAGACTGACTCACAAAAGACGAAAGGATATAATCTGTTAGGCAACATCTCTGGTGAAGCCTCACTGACATCATGGCTGAAGTTCAAGACCACATTCGGACTTGATGCAAAATTCTGGGATTATGACAACTTCACTCCTGCCTACAATTGGAAGCCCACGCCCGTTGTTCAGGCTTCCCGCTATCAGAGCAACAACAAGTCGTTTACATATCTGTGGGACAACTACTTCACCTTCGATCACACTTTTTTGGGGAAGCACCATCTGAATGTTATGGCCGGTACGTCGGCTCAATGGAACAACTATAACTATCTCAATGCTCAAAAAAACATTTTCTCGTTTGAGAATGTGCACGAGATGGATAATGGCCAGAAGATGGAGTCAATGGGCGGCAACACCACAGAATGGTCCCTCTTCTCCTATATGGCGCGTGCCAACTATGACTACATGAACCGCTATTTAGTTACAGCTACCATACGCCGTGACGGTTCAAGCCGTTTCGGACGCAGCCACCGTTGGGGCACCTTCCCCTCCGTATCTTTGGCCTGGCGTCTTACCGAAGAAAAATGGTACAAGCCCAATCCTATCCTTTCTGACCTTAAGATACGTGCCGGCTACGGCCAGACGGGTAGTCAGGCCAGTGTGGGCAACTATGGTTATTTAGCTACATACAATACCAGTGTATATCCTTTCGGCACTGACGGCGTGGAGCAAACAGCTCTCATCTCCACCACATTGTCCAATCCTGATATTCACTGGGAGACGGTGACACAGACCAACATCGGTTTCGATGCAGCCCTTTTCGACTCTCGTGTAATGCTCACCGTCGATGCTTATCTGAAGAAAACCTCTGATATGCTTGTCAAAGCCTCCATTCCTATTACTTCAGGCTTTGAGGACACCAGCACGACATACACCAATGCCGGCAAGGTGACGAACAAGGGTATCGAGGTCTCTCTCCATACCATCAACTTCAAGGAGAGTCAGACTCATCCGGGATGGGAGACAAGTGTTTCCTATACCTACAACCGCAATAAGATCGACAATCTCAACAGCAGCGTACCCTACTACATCAACCAGATCAACAACTCTTATGTTACGATGCTGGCAAAAGGGTATCCCATCAACGTGTTCTATGGTTATGTCACAGACGGAATCTTCCAGAACCAGAAAGAGGTAGAGGAGCATGCCGTGCAAACAGGTGCTGAACCTGGCGACATACGCTTCCGTGACCTCAACAACGATGGTGTCATAAATGAAAAGGATCGCACTGTCATCGGCAATCCTAATCCGGCTCACCTCTTCTCTATCAACAATATGGTTTCCTGGAAGGGCTTGGAGTTGAGCGTCTATTTCCAAGGAGTGGCTGGCAATAAGATCTTCAATGCCAACAATATCGACCTCATGGGAATGTCCGCTGCCTACAACCAGCTCACCGATGTACTCGGACGCTGGCACGGAGAAGGTACCAGTACCTCTATGCCTCGTGCCGTCTATGGAGACCCCAATGGCAACAACCGCGTTTCTGACCGTTATGTAGAAAGCGGCTCTTATTTGCGTTTGAAAAACATTTCCCTTTCCTATAGCCTGCCTGCCACATGGCTTCGCGCGCTGTCTCTGTCTTCAGCACGCCTCATCTTCTCCTGTGAGAATGTTGCTACCATCACTGGCTACTCAGGTTTTGATCCGGAGGTGGGCATCAACGGCATAGACCTTAGCAACTATCCCATCTCACGTACTTTCAACTTTGGTATCAACCTCAATTTCTGATTGCTGCTATGAATAAGATATATCATTATTGTGTCATCGCCCTGGCTTCACTTTCCTTAGTTTCCTGCGGTGATGACTTCCTCGATAAAACCCCAAAAAACACCGTCGACCCAGAAGTAGACGTTACAGACTCGGTGGCAGTGGCCATGGCAAACGGTTGCTATCGCACTCTGCAATCATCAAACATGTACAATCAGCGTATATGGACGCTCGACATCGTGGCCGGTAACAGCGTAGTAGGTGCCGGCGGTGGTACGGACGGTTTGGAGACAGTGCAAGCTTCCAACTTCACTACTTTGAGTGACAACGGCATGGCCCTGTATATGTGGCGTTCTCCTTGGGTAGGCATTGGACAATGCAACATTCTCATCAATGACCTGGAAGGAAAAGCCAGTGACAATATCCAGAAGCGCTCACTCGGTGAGGCCTACTTCCTCCGTGCACATTATTATTATGTATTGGTACGCCTCTATGGTGGTGTGCCCCTTCGCCTGAAGCCTTTCACGCCTGGTCAGTCGACAGCGATCGCCCGTGCTTCCAAAGAAGAGGTGTATAGCCAGATTGCCTCAGACTGCCGCAAAGCCATCGATCTGCTGCCTGCAAAGAAGGATTATAGCAGTCAGGATTTGGGCCGTGCTACAAAAGATGCAGCTCTAACTATGCTGGCCGACATGTATCTCACGCTTGCGCCGGATAACAAGGCTGACTATCAGCATGTGGTCAATCTTTGTGATTCCGTCACTGCTTTAGGCTATGACCTAAGCAAGTGTAAGTTTGAGAGCAACTTTGATGCGACTGTCAACAATGGACCGGAGTCTATTTTCGAAGTACAATACAGTGGTGACACCAACTATGACTTCTGGGGCAACAATCCACAGTCAAGCTGGCTCTCCACCTTTATGGGACCGCGCAATTCTGATTTCGTTGCCGGCGGATGGGGCTGGAACCAGCCTACCAAAGAGTTCATGAGCCAATGGGAGCCGGGCGACAAGCGCAAGAATCTGACCGTTTTCTACCAAGGTTGCCCTGATTATGATGGGCACGCTTACAAGAGCTCTTACTCCACCACAGGTTACAATGTCCGTAAGTTCCTAGTTTCCAAGAGCATCTCTCCTGAGTACAACACTTCACCCGCTAACTTTGTCGTCTACCGTTATGCCGACGTACTGCTCATGAAAGCTGAGGCACTCAACGAGATGGGGCAGACCACCGCGGCTGAAGTTCCACTCAACATCGTCCGTAAGCGGGCAGGCTTAGACGCCGTAACGGGACTGACCCAGGACGAAATGCGGGAGAAAATCATTCATGAGCGGCGCATGGAATTTGCGTTCGAAGGACATCGGTGGTTCGACATGATTAGAATCGACCATGGCAACTATGCCATCAAGTTCTTGAAATCCATTGGCAAAAACAATGTCAACAAGGATCGGCTGCTCTTCCCTATACCTCAAACAGAGATAGACGCCAATCCTCTCCTCACACAGAATCCAGGCTATTAAGCCACACATTGTTTTCTAATCAATAATACGCTAAGTAGTATGAATAAGACATATTTATTTTCGCTTTTGGTATGGCTGTTCTGCGGTTTGTCCTTCACGGCTTGCAACGACCAGGATTACCAGAAAGACAACCTCGGCATGGATCCTCTGACACTCACTGCTGACCAAAGCACCGATGTGCTCCAGGAGATCAATCACGCTGCCAACGCTCTCACGCTCAACTGGACAACGGGTAACAATGGCGGCACAGGCAACCGCATCTACTATACACTACAACTGGCTAAGGCCGGGACGCACTTCGCCGAGCCTTATACAGCCCTCTGTCAAGAAGGACAGACCTATTCCTGGAGCGTGAACCAAGAAAACCTTAATGGGATCGTCCTCGACCAGTTCGGTGGTGTGCCCGGACAGAAATGCGACATCGAAGCGCGTATTTTGACTCAGACTCCGGGATGGGAAGGCACTCTGTCTGATTCCCTCTCTTTCTCTGTCACACCTTATCAGCCGGTCACCACTACGCTTTATCTCATCGGCGACGCTACCCCCAATGGCTGGAGCGCCGACAATGCTACGGCTATGGAGCGTGTCGACAATGGCTTGTTTGAGTGGCAAGGTGACCTGAAGGCTGGTTCTCTGAAGTTCATCACCACAAAGGGACAATTCCTTCCCTCTTACAACAAAGGAACAGATGACCGTGCCGTACTGCGCACCGGCGACAACGAGCCCGATGAGAAATGGCAGATAGAAGAGAGCCATTATTATAAGGTGGAGGCCAATCTGCTCACGGGTGATGTAACGTTCACCCAAGCTGAAGGTAACCGTCCGGCTTTCGATCATCTCTATTTGGTGGGCAACATGACCGACTGGGGCTTTGAAACGATGAGCACAGATCCTCTTGATCCCTATCTCTTCCGCATTGGCCGAGTTTTTGACAAAGGCGGTGAGTTCAAGTTCGGTACAACCAAAGGCAGCTGGGAGAATATGTACAAGGCTACCGCCGACAATGCTCCTTACACCGACACACACATGCAACTTGTCAGTGGTTATGATCCGGATCATAAATGGTTCTTGAAAGATGGAGAGACTGGCAAGGCTTATAAGATATGTGTGGACATCCGCAAAGGCAAGGAACGTATGCTGATGAAACCGTTCACGCCTTACACCACCATTTGGATGGTTGGCGATGCTACTCCCGCAGGCTGGTCAATTGATAATGCCACAGCCCTGCAGGCCACCGATAATCCTTACATCTTCACATGGACCGGTACGCTGAATGCCGGAGAGCTGAAGTTCACTTGTGATAAGCGCAACGACTGGAATGGCGCTTGGTTCCTCTGTGCCGCAGGCAACGACAAGGAGCCTACCGGTCAGACCGAAAAGATGCTCTTCATTGATAAAAGCGATGAGGAATTCAAGAACCAGTATCTCGACATCAATGTAGGCGACATCGACCAGAAGTGGAAGATAACACAGTCGGGTACCTACACCATCACGCTTAACCAACTCGCCGAGACGGTCTCCATCGTCAAACAATAGAATACTTATAGATATCCCAGTACAACATAAAACGATACTCATGAAAATGTACTCTTTGATTTTAGCTATACCTCTGCTGTGCGCTGCTTGCAGCAGCGACAACGATTCTCCCATAGATCCGTCGACCATCCAACCGACACAGCCGGCGACGACGCTCATCTCCGACCTCAGTCTACACTTGTCCACCGACAAGGCCCGATATGCGCCCGGAGAGAAAGTCTCCCTCACGTCCGGCAGCCCGCTGCCGGACGGTGCCAAGGTGCGCTACCGCCAAGGTGCCACCGTCATTGAGGAACAGTCTCTCACCGGTACCAGTTGGACATGGACACCGCCTTCCACTGACTACACGGGCTACCTCGCTGATGTGTACACTACTGATGCCAGTGGCAAACAGACTATCTGCGGCACAATCGCTATTGATGTGTCTTCCGACTGGGCACGGTATCCGCGCTATGGCTTCGTGGGAACCTACGACGACACGAAGACATCTGAGGTGATCAGTCAGGAGACAGCGCTGCTTAATCGCTGCCACATCAACGGCCTGCAGTTTTATGACTGGCAAAACAAGCACCACGAGCCTGTAGTGCTTCGCGACGGTAAGGTAGAGGACAGCTATGCCGACATCGCCAATCGCAAGGTCAACACCAGTGTCGTCAAAGCGTATATCAGCCAAGCCCATGCCCACGGCATGAAGGCCATGTTCTATGACCTCTGCTACGGTGCTTTGGACGATGCCGCGCAGGATGGTGTCAGTCCCAAATGGTACATGTATAAGGATGAGAGCCACAGCACTGTCGATGCGCTCACTTTGCCATCAGGATGGAAGAGCAATCTCACGCTCGTCAATCCCGGCAACACAGCCTGGCAAGACTATTTCGCCCGGAAGGTCAGCGACGTTTATAATACGTTTGACTTCGACGGCTTTCACATCGACCAACTGGGAAACCATGATCCGGAATATGACTACTATGGCAACAAAATCAATGTCACCCAGGGATTTGCCTCGTTTATTGCTAAAATGAAGAAATCCGATCCCGCGAAGAGACTGGTGATGAATGCCGTCAGCAACTACGGTGCTAAACAGATGGCTGCCACGGGCGACGTAGACTTTCTCTACAGCGAATTGTGGGGAGGCGAAGACCAGTTTGCCGACCTGCTCTCTATCATGCGCAAAAACCAAAGCGAAGCCAACACGGATCCTGACACACCGGCAATGGCTCAGGTTTTCGCTGCCTACATGAACTATAATAAGGAGTCCGGGACGTTCAACACGCCGGGCGTGTTGCTCACTGATGCCGTGATGTTTGCTATCGGAGCAAGCCATCTGGAATTAGGAGACCACATGCTCCATAAAGAGTACTTCCCCAATGGCGACCTGAAAATGGACAACGATTTGAAGAAGGCCATCGTGCACTACTACGATTTCCTTACTGCATACGAGAACCTGCTGAGAGACCGGGGAACAGACCTTTCCATTCCTGTAGTGGCCAACAGCAGCGAGGTGACCATCAACTCGTGGCCCCCCAAGTTGCAGACCGTTACCACGGTATGCCGCGAAGTGAATGGAAAGAAGATTATCAGCCTGCTCAACTTCTCCCAAGCCAATTCTCTGAGTTGGCGCGACATGGATGGCACACAACCAGAACCCAAGGCGCTGTCCAACATTCCTTTGGCAGTGAAGACAAAAGATGTGAAGAAAGTATGGGTGGCCTCGCCTGATGCTCTTGGCGGCGTCGCCCAGGAGTTGCCATTCCAACAAAAGGGTGACTATATCACCTTCACCCTGCCCTCATTGAAATACTGGACCATGGTGGTGATAGAATAAACGGAAGACGAACTAAAAGACAAACACTTGTAGAATAAAGCAAATATGAATTATAGAAAAACATTATTTACGTTGACCATCGCCATGATGTTGCCAATATGCGGTCTTGAGGCCCAGACCGTCATGTCGCCCAATGGCAACGTAGCGGTAAAATTCTCTCTCTCGCAAGATGGTGTGCCCACATACGAGATGACCTATAAGAAGCGTGAGGTGATACGTCCTTCTCATCTTGGATTGGAACTGGCCAAGGACAAGCATGCCAGCAAGGGGCTGCAGGAGACCAGCCTCATGGATGGTTTCACTGAGGAAGATTGCAAGAGAACAACATTCGATGAGACGTGGAAACCGGTATGGGGAGAGACCTCTACGATCCGCAATCACTACAATGAGATGGCTGTGAACCTTTATCAGAAGGCTGCCAACAGACACATCACCATCCGATTCCGCGTCTACGACTATGGCATGGGCCTGCGCTATGAATTCCCACAACAGGCGGATCTCAACTATTTCATCATTAAGGAAGAGCACACACAGTTTGCCATGACGGGCGACCACACTGCCTACTGGATTCCTGGCGACTACGACACTCAGGAATACGAGACGCAGATCACCCCGCTTTCCGGTATTCGTGAACGCATGAAGACGGCTGTCGACGGCAATGCCTCGCAAACGGTGTTCTCGCCGACGGGTGTGCAGACTTCGCTACAGATGAAGACGCATGACGGTCTTTATATCAACATTCACGAGGCCGCCTGCGTGAACTATCCTACCATGCATCTTAACCTCGACGACAAAAACATGGTTTTCGAGAGCTGGCTTACTCCTGATGCCACCGGCATGAAGGGCTATATGCAGACACCTTGTACGACACCATGGCGTACGGTGCTTGTCAGCGATGATGCCCGTGACATGCTTGCCTGCAAGCTCACGCTCAACCTCAACGAGCCTTGCAAGATAGAGGATACTTCCTGGATCCATCCCGTGAAATACTGCGGAGTGTGGTGGGAAATGATCGCCGGTAACAACACTTGGAACTACACTGACGATCTGCCTTCTGTGAAGCTCGGTGAAACTGACTATACGAAAGTGAAGCCCAACGGCCGTCATGGTGCCAACAACGCTGAGGTTAGAAAATACATCGACTTTGCCGCCAAGAACCATCTCGATGAAGTGCTTGTCGAAGGATGGAACGAGGGATGGGAGGACTGGTTTGGACACAGCAAGGACTATGTCTTTGACTTTGTTACGCCTTACCCCGACTTCGATATCAAAGCTCTCAACGACTATGCCCATTCCAAGGGTGTCAAACTGATGATGCATCATGAGACTTCTGCTTCTACACAAAACTACGAGAGACATCTCGAGGCTGCATACGACTTGATGAACAAATATGGCTACGATGCTGTAAAGAGTGGATATGTCGGCGACATCATCCCACGTGGTGAGCATCACTATAGTCAGACGATCAACAACCACTATCTCTATTGCGTCACCGAGGCAGCCAAACACCATATCATGGTCAATGCCCATGAAGCCGTGCGTCCTACCGGCCTTTGCCGTACGTGGCCGAATTTGGTGGGCAATGAAAGCGCACGCGGCACGGAATACGAGTCTTTCTCAGGCAATGAGCCCTATCATACGGTCATTCTTCCCTTCACGCGCCTGCAGGGTGGCCCTATGGACTACACTCCGGGCATCCTTGAGACCCAAATCGGCACTTGGAATCCCAACAAGAAGGACATGTATGTTCACACCACACTCGTGGGGCAGCTTGCTCTCTACATGGTCATGTACAGCCCACTGGCCATGGCCGCTGACCTTCCTGAGAACTACGCCAAGTACGACGATGCCTTCCAATTTATCAGAGACGTGCCTCTAGACTGGGACGACACTAAATATCTTGAGGCCGAACCTGCCAAATATATCACCGTGGCACGCAAGGCCAAGAAGACCGGTGACTGGTATCTTGGTGGTAAATGCGATGCCGACGGACATCAGTGCAGCGTGAAACTCGACTTCCTTGATAAGCATGCTGTTTACGACTGTACGATCTATGCCGATGCAAAGAATGCTGACTATAAGACCAATCCCAAGGCTTATGTCATCACTCACCGCAAGGTGCGGCGTGGCGATGTACTTAAATTCACGGAAGCACCGGGCGGAGGGTTCGCTGTGTCAATGAAGCGTCTATAAAAGAGAGACATGCTTCTGTGCTTGTGATTGAGCAGAAACATTCTGGCTTTGATAGTCATGCTACAATCTATGGTCTACGTTAACAAGGCCATATAAACAAAAAAGCGTGCAGTTCGATTGAACTGCACGCTTTTTTTGTGCTTTATCAATGGCGGTTAAGTCTTTGCAACAATTCAGCGAAAGGTGTTGCAGCCTTAGCTCGCGCTAATTTCTTTTTATCAAGAATTTGAGAATTAGAGAATACTCTGTGCATCATTGTGAATTGATAAGAATCGGAGAATATAAGCAGTTCGCTAGTTTCTTTCAGATATGCTTGCATCACACAATATATCATGGTATTTGGTTTGACTTTTATAGTCGCCACGCAGAGAAACTTGTTGACAAAAGTAGTTCATCGCGGGCGATCATTCTAGAGAAGAACTTTTGGGAGAAATCAGAAAAAGGGGAGGTGAAAACGACAAAAAAGAGAGGGCATGTGGTCAGAAAGCCTTTCTGATACTCTCAGAAACGCTTTCTGACCTCATCAACACGCTTTAGTGACCTGATGAAATCAGCGTGATGACAGCATCAGAAAGGCTTTCTGATAGGCAAACTCCACTGATATCTCATTGTAAAATAGCTGTATTATTTGAGTTGGGAATGCTCTTTGTTTATAATACTCTGTGTATCAACTGATTGTGAAAAAGTTCCCAAAAATCGAAAAAATCGGAGCAACAGAGGTGTTGGTCCAGAAAAACGCCTGTATTTGGACGGAAAATTGTCAGTTTCTACAACATTTGATCATGACTTGCTACTATCGGCTGTTTCGTATTCCGCTATCGGTTTTTGCTATAGCCGCAACTGTTTATTTCGTATTCCCGTTGCCTCCTATTCAGTTTCCTTCACCTTCCCACAGTTCCCGCAGCCACGTGAGGAAGGCCGTTTTCCACTGTCTGCACTCTGCTGTGCCCTTGTCTTCCGACGCTCCGAAGCCGTGGCCGCCAGTTCGGTACTGAATATATTGGTGCGGCACATGGTGGGCTGTGAGTGCCGAGTCGAGGAGCTCGGCATTGTGGTAATGGACGATGGGGTCGTCGTGGCAGTTGACGAGAAACACCGGAGGGCAATCGTCCGGCACATGGCGCTCCATCGACAGCGAGTCGCAGAGACGACGGTTGTGCTCACGGCTGTCACCGAGCAGACCGCGTCGCGACCTTTTGTGCATGCAGGGATCGACGAAGGTCACCACGGGATAGACGGGTACGACAAACGAAGGCCATTCAGCGCGGGGCAGCAGTTCCACGGCACTCATCGCCAGATGGCCGCCGGCGGAGAAGCCCATCACGCCGATGCGCGTCGTGTCTACGCCATATTCCACAGCGTGACTTCTGACATAGCGCAACGACTGCTTGAGGTCGTTGAGCGCATCGGGGTAGCGGTTGCCACGCAGCAACCAGCGGTAGTGCAGCACAAAGGCAGGGACATAGGCTGTGCGGTAGCGCAGTACGAAAGCCGAGATGCCGTTGCGCTGGAGCCAGCGGCCCACCTGCTCACCTTCGGCGTCCATGTCGTGCCAGAAATAACTGCCGCCCGGACACACGATGATTGCCGGACTGTTGTTTCCGGCAGGATAGGGCGTCAGCCACACACGATGGTGCACGTTGGTTCCCGCCCAGATGTTGACACGCTCCACCTCTGTCTTGGCCGATGCGCTTAGCGTCGACAAGAATGTCAGCATCAGCAGCAAGCAGAAAAAGCTGCGGGTGTGCTGCATGAGCCTACACCTTATTATATATATCGCCTTAGCATTTTGTGGTATAGTCATTGTTATGGGTATATCGCCTTAGCGTTTTGTGGGATCATCATTGATTTTATATGTGTATCGTCTTAGCTTTTCGTTTGATCACCATTGATTTTGTTGACGACAGCATTGAGGCCTAACAGTGCCTCCGACGTGTTGATGGCTGTCAGCGGCACGCCACAGAAGCCGTGAAGATTGACGAATTGCCCCGTGAGCAGCAGGTTGCGCACCTTCGTCACTACAGGCAGATGGCTGTCAAGGATTTGGTGGCAGTTGCGCGCAAAACCCGCTATGCCACCGCCTGCCGTGCCATAGTAGTCGCGGATCGTCAGTGGCGAGGCGGTGACCATGCCCTCGATGTTGGCGGAAAAACCGGGGTAGCGCTGCTCCACCATCGCCAGCACCTTGCGTGCGCGCTGCTGTTTCCATTGTTCATAATCCTCACCGCGCCGCCCCGTCAGCGTGTCGGCCCATTGCTCAGCCTGACTGAACCGCATCGGCACGGTGACGAGCACCTTGCTGCTCCACGGCTGTTGTCGGCTCACCGGTGGCGTCATCATCAGCAGACCAAGAGGCCACGGGCGGTCCTCGCGGCTGAAGTTCCAGATGTCATCGTAGCGTGACATGAGGTAGACGCTGTGGTTGATATAGGGAAACGAGGCTGGCCGCATCTTCAGATAGAGCGAGAAGGCCGAGATTGTCTCCGGTATTTGCTTCACCCGCTCGGTGTAGGCTTTGGTGAAAGCCTTGCCGTGGATGAGGTGGAAGAGTGCCGCGGGATGGATGTCGCTGATGAACGTGTCGGCATGATAGACCTTTCCGCTCTTTGTCGTCACCGCCTTCACCTCATGGTCCTCCACGTCGATGGTGGTGACAGCGTCGTGGGGGAGTACCAGTCCTCCGTTGTCGGTGATCACCTTGGCCAGCAGGTCGGCGGTGTGGCTGCTACCGTCGACGAAGCGGCTGGCACCTTGCAGATAGAGTACGCTGACGATGGCGTGGACATAAGCGGGTGTGCGCCCCGCCTGTCCGCCGTAGAGCGGATTCATATAGGCCAGCACGCTGCGCAGCCGAGGGTCGTGAATATATTGTGCGATGAACGCGTCGGCAGCCATCAGTGCCTGTGGCGGCATCTCGGTGAGTACCGACGGTGCCGGCCGCAGATTGAAGAGATCGATAGCACCGGTCATGCGATAGAGCGCATCGACATAAGTCGTGAGCTCGTCGCGACAGCCAGGAAAAGACTTCACCAGTGAGTCTACAAAACCTTGGCGACCGCAGCCAATGCGGTAGGTGGCGCGGTCTTCAAGGAAGAAAAGCTCGTCGGCGCAGAAATCGTCGACGTCGCGCAACTGCATCTGAGGCGTGATGCCGAGGTAGTCGCAGATGCGGCGGATGGTGCCGCCCGGCCTCATGCCCGCGATGACGTGCATACCCGTGTCGAAGTCCTCGCCCATGCGGCGGAACGTCTGCAGTCCTCCGCCGATGGTGGCGTTCTTTTCCAGTACCGTCACGCGGTAACCCTCTTTGGCCAGGATGGCACCCGTGAAGAGACCACCTAAGCCTCCGCCAATGATCACCACATTTTTGTCGTTCATGTTCTTTTCCTTCAAGCTGATTAAAAGATTCTATGAGTGTGACTTGCTCCCGCCGCTATCTCGTACAACTTTGTATCTGCTGATAGATCTTCTCTGCGGTGAGAAACTCACTGCACGTGACGATGGTGCCGACCATCACGCCAAGCATGCCGTGGGAGTTGATGTTCTGTCCGGTGAGCAAGAGGTTGGGGATGCGTGTGCGGTGGGAGACGCGGCAGCCTGCTCCCAGCCCTATGTCCTTGGCGATGCCGTACATCGAGCCCGCCGCTGTACCTGTATAGTCGAGATAGGTCAGCGGTGTAGAGGTGTAGCAGTGGGCGATGCAACCTCTCAACCCCGGGAATCTTTGTTCCACGCATTGCAGCAGCTGGTCGGCTTTTCGCTGTTTCAGCGCTTCGTAGTCTGCGCCTCGGTGTCCCACCGTCGTGTCTTTCCATGGCAGCACGTCGCTGATGTTCATGTAGGAGATGATCTGTCCGCTTTGCGCCCATCGTGGTTGGGCTTCGTGACAGAAGTGCATATAGAGATAGCCCCTTGGCCAGTTGTCGGTAGTGTATTGCTCACAGCCCCAGGGCGACGCGCCTTGATAGCCGAAGTAGTTGTAGTTCATATACGGCACGGACTGCGGTTTGAAGTCGAGATAGAGGGTGAAGCAGCCCACCGTCTGCGGCATGGCGTTGACACGATGGCGGTAGGCGGGACGTATCAGAGGGCTGTCTATGAGTTCGAGCGTGCGTATTGGATGAGCGTCGGAGATGATGTAGTCGGCATCAAAATACTTTTCGCCGTTTACCTCTACGCCTGTGGCCTGGGTAGCGTCGCAAAGGATGCGCGTGACGCGGTGGCCGGTGAGCACCTCGCCGCCATAGTGCTGTAGTGTGGCAATCAGCGCCTGGGCGATGTGGTCGCTGCCGTCGATGACGCGGAAAGCGCTCTGGTCGTAGAAGTCGCGGATGAAGGCGTGGGTGGCAAAGGGCGTTTTGTCCTTCTCGGCGGCATAGAGTGGCAGATCTCCCACGAGCACGTTGGCCAGCAGCGGGTCGCTGACAGTGCTGTCGATGACCTCGTTGACCGACCGCGTCAGATACTCTTTACTCACCACATCGTCGGACTCGGCATAGCGGAGCGAGTGGAGCGAAGAGGCCCCCGCCACCTTTTGCACCAAAGCATAATAGCGGTTGAGGGCATCGCGCTGCGCGGGGAAGTCTTTAGCCAATCCCTCGATAAACGCCTCGCGGCCGTTGCCCATCACAAAGTCGTGGCTGTCGAGACCGATGACATTATACCTATTTGCATCGAGCTGCGACAACTTCACGTCGTCACCAATTTCGAGATAGCGAAACAAGCGGTCTAAGGTCTGACCCAGCAAAGCGCTGCCGATGAAGTGCATGCCCGTCTCGAACTTCACCCCACGGCGCCTGAAGCATTGCAGACAACCGCCCGCCTGTCGCTCCTGTTCCAGTATGGTGACGCGGTAGCTGTTCTTGGCGAGGATCACGGCGGTGGTCAGACCGCCCAGTCCGGAGCCGATGACAATGACATGAGGATGATGAGCTGTACTAAGCATGTTGTTCCTCCTGATCTTTGATAGCCTGGTAATGGCGCAGATAATCATGGCGCACGTGGCGGGCCTGCGTCAGCGTGTCACCCATCGCCTGCAACTCTGAAGGTGAAAGCGGACGGTCCACCTCCATATATACCGGGCTCTTGGCCAGATGATACGTCCGCTTTTTCAGCACGCGTCCGGTACCGTAGAGACAGGCTGGAACGATGTCGAGCCCCAGCGCTTCGGCCACGTGAAAGGCACCTTGGTGGAACCGTCCGATGCGGCCGTCGAAAGATCGTGTGCCCTCCGGGAATATCGCGATGCTGTAGCCGCGGCTGACGAGTGATCGGAAGCGGGGCATGAGGGCATCGATGCCCTCCGCTGCAGGATAGTATTCGGCGTGGCGGATGAGAAAACCATAGAAGGGATTGTGCCACACCCAGTCGTTGGTGAGGAAGATAAGGCGTGGCGACAAAGAGAGGAGATAGATGAGGTCGAGATGGGACTGATGGTTGCAGATGAGCACCGACGGCTTGTCGAAGTTCACGTCCTGGCTGACCTTGTAGTGATAGCGGGCTCCGGGCACGCCGATCTTCGTGGCCACGATGCGCGCGGCATGGTAGATGAGCAGGTGGAGCCGCCATTTCTTCCGTTCGGTCATGCGTCCGCAATGGACATAGATCCACACGCCGGGCGTGATGACGACCATCATGAAGAAGACGAAAAAGAGAAAAGCACCGAGCGTGCGCAGGAAGGTAGCGACCTTTCGCCACAGCCAGCAGGGCAGGCCATAGACGACGGCGAGCACGCAGAGCAGGGTGTTGAGGACACTGATACGCGCGAAGTCAGCGCCCGGACGGAAATGGCTGACGCGCTCTTCGACCGGCGGATAATAGACATCGACGGGAATGCTGTGAATCGCGACACCATGCCAGGCGGCAAAAACCAGCAATTCCAGTTCGGCCTCATAGCGGGCGGTGAGCAGGCGATACCCCCACAGCTTCCTCAGTGGATAGAGGCGGAAGCCCGTCTGTGTGTCGGGCACGCGGCGACATGTCTGCACTGTGAACCAGAAGTTGGAGAAACTGTTGGCGAAGTTGCTCCCTTTGGACCGGCTGATGCCTTCTTTTTTCCTGCTGCCAAGGATCAGCGCGCCCGGCCAGCGGTCGTTGGCGTCGAGGAAAGCGGGAATGTCTTTGGCAAAGTGCTGACCGTCACCGTCCATCGTGATCGCGTAGGCGAAACCAGCTTGCAGGGCGGTGCGGAAGCCGGTTTTCAGGGCGTAGCCCTTGCCGCGGTTGCGGTCGTAGTGGATCAGACGGATGTCGCTCAGCGCGCGAAGTTCCGCCGTCGTACCGTCGTCGCTGCCGTCGTCGACGACAAAGACGTCGGCGCAATAGTGCAGTGCGTCGGTCACGACCTGCCGGATCGTACCCACATTGTTGTACGTAGGTATGATGACGCAGATGCCGCGGGCGCGCAGCCGTCGCCGGATCTCCTGCCGTTCTTGTTCTTCCCCTTGCTTTTGCGCTTGCACTTCCTCTTGTATTGATTCTCTCACTTCCGTTTGCTTAATCTTTCTCCCTCCTTGTTTGAGTCTGATGCCTTATCGCTTCACCGGCTGGCAGACGAAAGAGACCGTGGTGAACACGGTGGTGGCGTCCTTCACCTCAGCCTTGGCCGATACGCTCTCGCCGGTCGTCTCTATTGTCGTGAACACGATGTCGGCCACCGGATTGTCAATGGGCGAGAGGACATGCAGGAACTTCACGTTCTTCACCTCACTGATCTCAAGTGTCTGTCCCACGATCAGTTCCAGCAACTCCTGCACGATCTGCACGATGCACACGCCGGGCGTGATCGGCTGACCGGGAAAGTGGGCACGATAGATCGGGCACTCTTTGAGCAGTCTGATAGTGAACTGCTTGGTGCCTTCGTCTTCTTGGCCATGCTCAATCTGGTAGAGTTGATTCTTCAGTATCATCGTTATCGTTGTCGTTATCGTTGTTGCCGTCGTCGCGGATGGGCGACAGCGTGTATTTGATATGGTATTTCTCGTCCTCATAGCTGAGTTTTCCTTCGCGCAGCGCATGGAGCAACATGCGGATGTCGGCCGTGATCACAGGGCGCATGTACCATTTGTCGAGCATCGGTGCGGCACTCACCAGCCTCACCTTGTCGTCCTTGCGTGCATAGACAAAGTCCAGCGCGGTGATGCCAAACTCGTTGACGATGGCGCCCTTGATGCTGTCGCTGTCCTGCACGATCAGGCAGATGCCGCTGATACTCGCCTTCGGCGTCTCGATGAGCGCGGTGAAAGTCAGGCGTGAGGAGTCCGCAATAGCGGTGCTGTCGACGGACGGTTGGGTGCCCGACTGTGCGCTTGCTGGCAACAGCCTCAGCAAGAGGATACTAATGAAGATTAAAAACCTTGGCATTGACGGGCGTGTTGACTTTGGCATTCTTCAGTACGATGTCGGTGGTGTCGCCGTTTTTCTCGACCATGCGCACGCCACGCACCATCGAGGCCTTCATGTCGAAGTAGACGGTGATGGCGTTGAACATCTGTCGCATTGGATTTTTCTTCGGCTTCAATATCGCTTTCCAGTTATTACCCGATCCTTGCAGCGTGACGTTGAAGTCACGGTTGTTCGACACACAGGTGCCGAGCACACTGCTCATCATGATGCGTGTGATCTCTTTAAACATCTTGCTCTGTGCTACATTGATCTTGTTGCTGCCCTTCGTGTTCTTCAACCACACGGTCTGTCCGTTGAGGATGAAGATATACTGATAGGGCGTGGTGTATTCCCACCGCAGTTTGTCGGGACGGCTGTAGTACATTCGTCCGTATGACACCATCTTGCTCTTGAGCATCTTCAACTGCTTGGTCTGTACGAAATCGCAGGTCAGTGTGCTCATGTGCGCCGCCACCTGGTTGATGCGCTGCCGTACCTGGGCCTGGGTGTAGTTTTGACTACATGCTGCTGTCAGCCCGCAGATGAGGAGCAGCATCATAAGAATGATCTTTCTCATATATATCTTTATATATTTATATGCTTGTCTTTTTATACTTATATATAAATATGTGTAAGCGTCTATCTCACCACCACGAGACTGCATCCGGCCATGATCAGCAGTACGCCCAGCCATTGCGTGAGCGACACACTCTCATGGAAGAAGACGATGGCGGCGACCATACCGAAGACATAACTCAGCGAGATCATCGGATAGGCGATGCTCAGCGGGAATGTCTTGACCATGTACATCCACAACAGGGAGGCTGCCAGGAAGCAGAGACCGCACAGGGCGAAAGGCCAGTTGACGAGCAGCTTGCCCCAGAAGCGCCACGTCCATGAGAACGTACCCATACGCGCCAAGGCCACCTTCAGGAATACCTGACCGGCAGCCAGCAGGATGCTCTGCACGAGAGCGAGGGGGAGTATCTTCCACATAGGCGTGAGCGTTTACGATGTGTACGACGGTTGGTGGGCAAGGGTGAGCACCTCTGCCACGCTGTGCACGTCCGGTTCTGTCTTTATTCCCAACTGCTGCATAAGACTGGCGAACAGCGGTGTGCTCTCGTCGTGGCTGCCGACGAGTACCGAGCGACAGCGTCCGAGGCGCAGCAACAGCCGTGCCTGATAGCGGGCCCAGTAGAGTGAACGGTCGCCTTGCGTGAAGGTGGTGTTGAAGCCGTGGTCGTGGAGATGGATGGCGACGGTGCTGCCGAGGGTGTTGTGCGTGCTCTGCATGAAGAGGGTAGGGCTGAGGCTCTCCTCGCCTTCGGTGAGTTGCTGAAGGAGTTGTTCGCTGCCGTCGAGACTGCCCCAGGCCGTTGCGGTGACGATGGCGTCGGGATGGGCGATGCCTGCCTGTTGCAGGGCTTGCAGCGAGGTGAGCATTGTGCTCTTCATCAGCTTGCCCATACGGCGCGTCTCCATCGGTCGCACAAACTGCCGGAGGTTCTTGAGTGCTTCCACACTGCTGTTTTCGACATGTGCCGCCACCACGATGTCATCGTCGGACAGCAGCGTGTCGTCGCGCATCCCGGTGGGATGGTCCGTGAAGATCAGTGCCGTGTCGTTGCCGCCGAAGCCGAAGGCGTTGACCAGCACGCCGTGGACGGGCGTGCGGAGCGTATGGTCTAAAGGCGTGATGCCGCCGTCCATCGCTTGTGAAAAGCCAATGTTGCCGGGAACAAAACCGTGGCGGAGGGCCAACACAGCCATGACGGCAGAGAGTCCGCCTGCCGCGCTCGTCGTGTGACCGGTGTAGCCTTTTGTGCTTGACACCAGTGGCAGCTCGTCGCCAAAGACGGCTTTCAAGGCTTCGCTCTCGCTGGCGTCGTTGTTCGGTGTGCCCGTACCGTGGGCGTGAATCCACTGGATATCGGTTGCGTCGATGCCCGCCATGTCCATCGCCTTGCGCATAGCCAGCTGCGCGCCGGTGTCTTGCGGTGATGAGGCGGTCTGATGATAAGCGTCACAAGTATTGGTGTAGCCACTGAGCCAAGCCTTGATCTCTAGATGCTCGTTGCGTGCGTCGTCCTCACGTTGCAGCACGACATAACCGGCACCCTCGCCGAGGTTGAGTCCCGCCCGCGTGTTGTCGAAGGGGCGGCACGGCTGGTGGTCGAGGATCATCAGGGCGTTGAAGCCGTTGAGATGGAAGCGGGAGAGGGCTTCCGTACCGCCGCAGACCACTACGTCGGCGTCGCCGGCGCGCAGCATGTCGGCACCGAGGAGAATCGCGTTGGCGGCAGACGAACAAGCAGTGGACAGCGTGGTGTAGTCGGTGAACAGTCCGAAGTGCTCTGCTATATCCTTTGTGCACGCGCCACCATCGTGATGGAGCAGGCAGGGATGGGCTTTGCCGGAGTCACGCATCGTGGCGAAGTGCGCCTCGGTGATGTCCATGCCGCCCACCGTGGTACCCGAGATGAGCACTATGCGGCGGTGCATAGCAGCGTCGCCGAGGCTGTTTTCCTGCTTTGAGAGTCCCGCGTCGGCGAGTGCTTCCTTCACGGCCATCATACCGAGGAGTGCTGTCCGGCTCATCTCCTGCTGTGTCGGGATGGCGAGCGCACGCTTCATCTCGTCGTTGCTCATTTTCACCTCGCCGACCGGGAGTTCCGTGTGCGTGGTCTTCAGATAGCGCACGGTGCCGATCCCCGACTGCTCGTCGAGGAGCGAGGCGAGGGTCTCGTGCTGGTCGCGGCCGATAGCCGAGACGATGCCCATGCCGGTGACTACGATAGATTGCTGCATTATTTCTTGCGGTTCTTGGCGACATAGTCCGCCATGGTCTGTATGCTCTTGAAGATCTCCTTGCCTTCAGCGGCACTGGCCAGGCGGATGCCATAGTGCTTCTCCATCAGCACGATGAGCTCCAGCGCGTCGATGGAGTCCAGTCCGAGACCCTCGCCGAAGAGAGGAGCGTCGTTGTCGATGTCGTCGGGAGTCATGTCCTCAAGGTTCAAAGCTTCGATGATGTATTGCTTGAGTTCTGTATTTAAATCAGCCATAATAGGAATGTTGAATGTTCTATATTGATTGTTGTATGTTTCTGAATGTTGTATGTTCAGTGTCGGATGTTGCCTTACTCTGCCTGTCAAGCCCACCGTGTTGCATGTAGAAATGCGGATCGTGGCTATGTGCGTCGCAAGAGTCTCAGCTTGGCAAAATAGTTTTTGTCGTTCTCCGCGTCTATCCAGCCAGTGAGCAAGTATTTGGATGAAATCTGCCGGGCACAGACTTGAATGAGATGTCTCAGCTCGGGCTCGTTGTATCGGGGCAGATAGATAAACGTGGTCTCGGCGTGGAGCTGGTGACGGATGGCGATCTCACCCGTGACAATATTCGGCAGGGTGTAGATGAAACGCTCGGGACTGGGATAGAAGTCTTCCGGCGTGGCGATCGTGCGGAGGTAGTTGCGGTCGGCGACAACCGAACCGTGACGGCCGAAGAGCACGACGGCGCAGTCTGATATTGCCGTTTCGTCCTTGAGATCATCCGCCTTCAGCAGCAGCTCTGCGGCGAGGAAGCCCAAACGAGAATGCAGATCCATCTTGTAGAAACGGGGATAGTCGCCCACCATGCGCTTGTAGAGTTCTGTCAGCAGGGCCTTGCCGGCAGACTGACAAGGCACTTCGTGACCGTCAACGGCGACACGTGTAGGTGTGATCTCAACCTCATGGAGGCACGAGACTTTCGCTTCTGCTGTCTCAGCGTCGGCTTCCGACTTCTCAGCGTCTGTTTCCGACGACAAAGCGGTGACATCCTGCGTCGCCTGGGTCGCTGGTTCTTTGTCGAACCACACGGCGGCGTTGGCACCCCCAAAGCCGGACAGCATCTTGATGAACGCTTTCTTCTGTGTCGGCAGTGGTGCCGTGGTGACTTGGATGGGCGCAGACACGCCCCGCTCGCTGTAGCCGAGTGTTGCCGGGATGAGGCCCTGGTCGAGTGCCGCCATCATCAGCGCGGACTCCAAGACACCGCAGGCGCCCATCGTGTGACCGAAATAAGCCTTCAAGCCTACCACCGGCACGCTCTCCAGTCCGGCGCACTCTATGGCGATGCTTTCCATCTGGTCGTTGAACAATGTCGCCGTACCGTGTGCACTGACGCATGCCAGCCGCTCTGCGTCGTGGCCTCGCAACACGTTCTCCAAGGCGCGGCAGGCACCCTCGGCTTTTGGCGAGGGAGAGGTGAGGTGGTAAGCGTCGTTGGCCATCGCGCCCGCTTCGAGCCGCCAGCGCGTGGTGGTATTTTCGCTGCGCCGCAGGATGATCGTAGCCGCGGCCTCGCCGAGGTTCAATCCCGTGCGCTCGATGTCGAAGGGACGGCAGCGGTGGGCCGACATTGCCTTGAGCGCCTGGAAGCCGCTGACGATGAACGCGCTCTGCACTTCCGCTCCGCAGACGATGACGCTGTCGCACTCGCCCGAAAGCAACAGCCGCGAGGCAACGATCAAAGCCGAAAGACCGGAGATGCACGCATTGTCGACAACGAGTGGATGACCGTCGAGACCGAGCTGAACATCCAGCATGTCTGCACTCGCCGACGGCGGCAGGGCCTGATCATCATCGCCCGGACTGAGCGTCAGCGCCTCGACATTACCCTTCGTGGTACTGAGTACGAGGCGTGTCCGGCGCCGGTCGATGTCCGGTGCCTCGGCCAATGCCTGTCTGATCGACGTCATTGCGAGCGAGAAAAAACGCGGTTGTCCCGGCACCATCCAGCGGCCGGCCTGCTCATCGCTGAACAGCGCGGCCTGGAAAGCGTAGGGCAATCCCCAGCGTCCGCTCCAAAGCCCGACGGCGGAGTCGCCGCGCAGCACGGCAGCAAGATTCGCCTCTGTGGTCTCGCCCAACGGCGAGAGGATGTTTGTGGACAGGACTTCTATCATTCCGCAAACACTCCCCATTGCTTCTGCCACGCCTGATAGAACGCAGGACGATACAGAATGATTTGATAATCAGTGTCGATAAATGCCTGCACGGAGTGGCCCGTGGCCATGAGATCACCGCTCACGGTGTCGTAGATCTCATAGTCGAAGATGACCTTCGCGGCGATCGTGGGGCGGTAGATGATGTCGATGCGTGGCTTGCTGCCATAGCGCAGCGGCTTGTGGTAGCGGATCGTCTCCTCCACAATCGGCGCATAGCAGTGGTGGTGGAAATAGTTCATATAGTCAAGTCCGTATTTTGCGCCGAAGGCCTCACGCGCGTCTTCGAGATAGAGCGCGTAGGAGCCGTGCCACACCACGTTCATCGAGTCCACCTCACTGAAGCGGATGTCGAAAGTCTTCGACGCCCTGAGCTCCTTGAGGCCTTTGAGTATTTCTTTCATTTATCTACACCTTATTATATATATAAGCATTTCCGCGGCATCATCCTGCATCTTTTTGTTGCCGCGAAAAGCCTCTGTTGGCAGTAAGAGTAAGCAAGTTTACTGTTCCTTGACGGCCAGTTTGATCTGTGCTGTAGCCAGCGTCTTGCCCTCGCAGGTGATTTCCGCATTGGCGAGTGTCATGCCGAGAAGTTCTTCTACTACGGTCACGGTAGTCCAGAACTGCTGTCCGACATGGGGATGCCCGCTCACCTTCATCTTTCTCACGGCACCGATCACGCCAATCTGCACGCCAGCCTTTAGGATATATTTGTTGTAGTATCCGATGCGTGCGGCGCAGGTCTGCGCAATGTTTTCGATCATGCCCGTCGTGCGCAGCACTCCGTTGTCGACGAAGAGGTTGTCGGGTCGCACCAAAGTCTCTGTTGCCGTGGTGGTCTCGTCGAAATGTGCCAGTGTGCTAACCATGACGAAAGGCTCCTGTTGCGGCAACAGCGTATGCACGTCGATGCTGCGCAGCAGGGTCTCCGTGGGATGGGAATAGTCTGTCGAGTCTGTATTCATCAGTGTTTTCTCGTTTCTTGATGATGGGCTCATGGTGAGAAGAGGTTATTGCCGGTCTTCTTGCCAAAAGTCGAAGTAGTTGTACCACTGCGTGGGATAGTGGTGGAGCTGTTTGTCGAGCTCGGCGGCATAGGCGTCGGCGAGCTGACGGATCTGTTGCTTGCGCAGAGCCTGACGGTCGTAGTCGAGTGGAGTGACGTAAGCCGTGTAGCCATGCAGACTCGTCTTCATCACGTTGACGGCGATGACGGAGAGGCCACGCATAGCCGGGACGGCAAAGGGACCTTGCGGCAGGGTGGCCGTGTGGCCCAACAGCGACACCGTGACCGTACGCGGAGACCCGAAGACGCGGTCAGCGGCAATGCTGACGATCTCACCCGAGGACAGCGCGCGGTCGATGGCAAAGAGGTGGCTCATGTCGCTGCTCGTCGGTATCATGTGGATGTTCGTAGCCGCGAAGACCTGCTGGCGCCCGGCCATCACCGTGCTCTTCTCGCCGCCGTAGACGAGCGCGTTGAAAGGCTTGCGGTCAGAGATCAGCTCATAGCCTGCCATCTCGAAGCATCCAATGTGTGCGCTGAGCATGACGAAACCCTCCTGACGGGCGGATAACTGTTTGAAAGCATCGTATCCTTCGACTTTCAGTCCGAGGCGTTTGCCGGCATAGAGCGCGAATTTGTCGATGACTACTTGCGAGAAGTAGACGTGGTTGACATAGGTCTGCCACACTGCCCGCAGCCTGCCCGCCTGCCAGCGGCGACGGAAATAGCGGTAGGCACAATGCGCGCCGGGAGAGAAGATCAGGCAAAACGGAACCACAAAGACTGCCGCGAAGGCGTACCAGACCGTCACCGGACTGTGGCGCAACACCACGATGAGCCACCGGAGCATACGTTCCGTGCCGAAGGTGTTGCCCTTCCACTGCTGTGCCGACGCGCCGGCGTGTGCTTGCTTCTGCATTTCGCTGAGCTCCAAGCTGTGTTTGGCTTATCCCACTTTTGTCTCGATGTAGTCGCAGAAATCCTTCAGCGTCACCACACCTTTCATCTCTTCGGGCTTGATCTTAAAGCCAAAGTTCTTCTCCACGATGACGACGATGTCGACAAAGTCGAGGCTGTCAATGCCCAGGTCGTCCTTGAGCTTAGCCTCCGGTTTGATTTTTTCCTCGTCGATTTCCAGTTCGTCGACCATGAAGTTTCTTACTTTCTCTTCTATTTCTTTTCTTTCCATAAATGATTGAATGTTATTTCTCTTTGGGTTGTCTGACCACGATGATCGAGTGACCTTGGCCGAGGTGGTCGTGAATGTTCTCTATTTCCAGTCCGGCCTCGTGGATACACTGCTCCATGTCCTCGGTGTTGTACATCTTGGAATTGCCGTTGGCCAGGGCGGTGAAGTAGAGCGAGGTGAGCGTCAGGCACAGCGTGGCGGGCTCATATTTCTGTCGGTCCCAGAGCGTCTCCATGATGTAGAGGCGTGTCTGTGGCTTCATGGCCTTGGCGGCACGACGGAGGATGCTGACGATCTGCGGCATGCTGAAGCAGTCGAGAAACTGACTCATCCAGATGGCGTCGGGGCCGTCGTCCATCAGGGGGAACGCCTGTTGCTCATCGAGCAGGTCGATAGGGTAGCCCGTGATGCGGTCGCTGCCGGGCTGTCCTTGGATGTTTTCCTGCATCAGTCCGATCTGTTGTGGCAGGTCGAGGACAGTGACGCGGGCTTCCGCACTATGGCCTACACAGCGCAGCGCCCACTTGCCCGTGTTGCCGCCGACGTCGTAGAGTGTGTGCACGTGGTGCTCGTCGAAGACGATCCGCAGGGCGTCGGGGAACGAGGAATCGCTGTAGAAATGGTCAAAGCCAAACCAACTCTTCTGCACCTCGGCGGGCAGTGACGACAAGCCCTCGTAGATGGTGGGCCATGATCCGAAGTGGCGCAGGCCTTCAGGCTTGCCGTTACGGAGCGACTCCTCAAGGTGGAACCAGCCTTCATAGTTCACGTCGTGGTTGAAATTGAGGTTCACGCGTGTGGCCGGATCGTTGAGCAGAAACCATCCCGTCTTCGAGAGCGTATAGCGGTCGTTGTCGGGATTGACGAGCACGGTGCCGATGGACAGCGAAGCCTCCAACAGGCACTTCACGGCATAGTCGCTCAGACGGGTCTTCTCCACGATTTCCTGGCGTGTGAGTCCTTGCTCGCTGTCGCGCAAGAGGTCGAGGATGCCGAAGTTCACCATCAGCCGTGATGCCTGAAAAATCGCCGGTCCCCAAGCGATGAATTCGGCCAGTCGCTGGGCCTCGCGGGCGCTGAGATGCTCACGGGGGTATCTTTCTTTTAAACTGTCAGACAGATGCATAGGATGATATTCTATGATGTGGCGTTACGAATATTGTGTGTCGAGCCTTGAAGCCTGGGTCGCTAAACATTGAAGTGTTGCAGTTCACGCCTTGAATCCCATGGTTTCTTCGCCCAGCTGTCATTGTCTCACTCCGTCAAGGATCATCTTGCCCATGCGTCGCCCGGCGTTTTGAAAGCCGTCGCCCCACAGGTTGCTCATCGAGCCGAAGACACCGCCGCGGCCCAGAACAAAGAATTCGTAGACCTGTTTGCCGCTCTGCGTCTCCTTGACGAAGCATTTCACGGTGCAGTTGCCCTTCTTGCTGACGCTGACAGGCTGCAAGACGATCGTGTAGACACAGTCGCTGTCGCTGCAGAGAATCATCTGATGGCCCATCAGCTTATCATTCGCTCCGGCCACCATATCGAGGATGCGTGGCTTGAGCTGACTCTCCAGCTCATATTTCGCATCGTACTCCGGTTGCTCGGCCTGGCGGAATTCCAACCATTCTTTGGGTTTCATGCCCTCGATGGTCAGCTGTGTCCAGTCCATCTGCCACTGTATGCGGTGCTGTCCTTTCAGAATGCCGAGCCCGATATTGGGCTTTGCAAGTGCCAGCGTGCTGCATAAGAGCAACAGCTGCATGACAAATAACAATCGCTTCATCTTCTTTCCTTTTTATGATTTATCCTTTTAATCTGTATGTTGCACTCGGCTGCCGGTGATGTTGCCTTCCGATGCCCTCAACGCCATCCTTGCTTGTTGTAGCTCTCTTTTTTCCGGCTGTTCCTTTCCACCCTGTTTTTTTTACTTGGTTTCTTGAAGCATATCACTCCCCTCTCCTTTGGAGAGGGGTAAGGGGGTGAGGCTTTGTCTTTGGAGAGGGCTAAGGGGGTGAGGCTGTAGAGGTTTTGGTTGGTCGGCCCGTCTTAGGCGTGAGGCTTTTTTAACACCAATGCCGAATTCGTTCCTCCGAATCCGAAGGAATTGCTCAGCACGGTATTCAAAGGCGTTTCCACGGTGACGGGTGTGATGTTGAGTCCCTCACTGTATTCGTCGGGATGCTCGAAGTTAAGGTTTGGCGCTACGAAGCCGTGCTGCATCATCAGCGTGCAATAGACCGCCTCGCTGGCTCCCGCCATCCAGCATTCGTGACCGGTGAGAGACTTCGTGGAACTGATCAGGGCGTGTTTTCCGAGGAAGAGCTCACGCAGCGCCTGTGCCTCGTACATGTCGCCTTGCGGTGTCGAGGTGGCGTGGGCGTTGACATAGTCGATGTCGTCGGCGGATACTCCGGCGTCGTCCATGGCCCGCTGCATGGCGATGCGGCAGCCCTGGTCGCTCGGCGTGGAGATGCCGCCGCCGTTGCTTGAGAAGCCGTAGCCGCAGACCTCGGCGAGGATGGTCGCCCCGCGCGCCACCGCATGGTCATAGTCTTCGAGCACCAGCGCGGCGGCGCCACCGCTGGGCACCAGTCCGTCGCGGTCGCGGTCAAAGGGTCTGCTGGCCTTCGTCGGATCATCCATGCGGATGGAGAAAGCGCTCAGGGCATCAAAGGAAGCCATGGCGTAGTAGTTCGTCTCCTGCGCGCCGCCGCAGAGGATCATGTCCTGAAGGCCTTGTTTGATGAGCATATAGCTCAGTCCGATGCTGTGGCTGCCACTGGCGCATGCCGCGCTGACGGTGAAGTTCACGCCACGGATGTGGAAGATCGTGCTGAGGTTCATGTTCACCGTGGAGTTCATCGACTGGAATACACAGCCATATCCCAGCATGGCGGTGTCGTGTTTCTCGTCCATCGTCTTTGCGGCCTCGATGACGGGTTTGGCCGACGAGTCGTTGCCAAAGATGCAGCCTACTTCGTTGTCGAGCAGATAAGCATCGTCGATGCCGGCTTGAGCGAAGGCCTGCCGGCTTGCCATATAGGCGTAGCGCGCCTCTTCCGACATACCGGCGCGGGTATGGCGGTTAATGTCTTTCTTGGTGATGACCGGTTCGGGAACGATACCTGTGAGTGCCGAGCGATAGCCGTAGGTCAGTCGTTCGGGTTGTATGCCGATACCCGACTTGCCGTCGTGGAGCGACTGCGTCACGCTGTCGAGGTCGGTACCCAGGCATGACCAGATGCCCATGCCGGTGATGACTACTCTATGCATTGTGGATTTTCTATGATTTACGTTGGTTGATGATGTGTGAACAGCGACGAGATGGCGCCTGCTGCTTATGTGTACAGTCCGCCGTTGACGTTGATGACCTCACCCGTGATATAGGCGGCGCCCGGTGAGGCGAGAAAGGCGACGACCTCAGCGATCTCTTCCGGCTTGGCGAAACGCTTCATCGGTATCATCTGCTTCAGCGCGTCCTCGTCGAGGTCTTTCGTCATGTCGGTCTCGACAAAGCCCGGTGCCACGGCGTTGACGGTGACGTTGCGGGCGGCGGTCTCCAGGGCGAGTGCCTTCGTGGCACCGATGAGCCCGGCCTTCGCAGCGCTGTAGTTGGCCTGCCCGGGCAGTCCCTTGACGCCCGAGAGCGAGGCGATGTTGATGATGCGGCCCTCGTGATGGCGCGGCATGACATGTTTCAGGATGCGGCGGGTGAGGAAGAAGAAGCCGTCGAGCGTGGTGCGCAGCACGTCGTGCCAGTCGTTGTCGCTCATCATAAACATCACGCCGTCGCGCCGGATGCCCGCATTGTTGACGAGGATAGAGATGTAGTCGTCGGGATGCGCGTCCTCCCAGGTGTCGAGTGCTTTGCTCACCTGGTCTTCGTCACAGACGTCAAAAGGCATCAGTTCGGCATTCACGCCCTGCGCCTCTACCAGTTGCTGCGTCTCCTTGGCGGCCGCCTCGTTGCTGTGATAGTTGATGATGATGGGCAGCCCCATCTGTGCCAACCGTATGCAGACGGCACGGCCGATGCCGCGGGAGCCTCCAGTAACCAAGATATATTTCATATTTGTGTATGCTATACCATATATTATATATAAGATTATGCAAAGTTACGGGAAACTAAGGGAAATACAAAATAAAATAACAACAATTATTTCTTCTGCAACTCACGGTGCGACGCCAAAGGGCTTCTCAATCTTTTCTTTGCCGTTTCCTCGCTTTTGTGTAGTATTTGGTTATTGTTTGTTGATAAAAAATGCGCCTTGGCTGAATTTTATCATATTTTCACATGTGAACATTTGGGTATATTAATTAAAATACCTATCTTTGCAACTGAAAAGAAATATATATCGTTCGTTAGTTACAACAGCTTTTTTATTCAACTATCCAGACCATCCTTTTCGTGAGAAAGGGATGGCTTTTTGTTTTATGGCCAATAGCGAACGCTCTCTTCCATCACATTCATGCTTATGTAGTTACGAAAAGCATTGTGTCATTGATATAGGTCAATAATATGTCAATCTGTAAGCTTTATCCCAATAAATCATTTCAATATTACTTTTAACTCCGCTTTTCCAAAGCTTAGTGAAAGCAATATTAGTTTTATATTAAACTTATTGTAACTAATAGTTGTGTGTTACTGACAATTTGATTACTTTTGCAGCAGGATAATAAATTAGTGATAACAAAAGTAGGAAGAATTAAAACTTATTGCTTATGAAGCCGAACCCATCAACAGCGGTTGCCGCTACTATAGCTACAGCATCCGCCTCACATGTACAAGCGAAAGCGCCGGGACTGGTAAGAGTCCTGGGACTCAAAGAATCAATAGGCATGACCATCGGCACCGTAGTAGGTGTCGGTATCTTCACGTGCGGCAGCGCGCAGGTGGGACTGGTGGGCCCCTGGATCATCGTCTTCACCTTTCTCTCGCTGCTCGTGAGCATCTGGCCCTGTATGATCTACGGCGAGATGGCAGCTGTACTGCCTGAGGCCGGTGGTACATACAACTACGCCAAGCGTGGACTCAACAAGGTGTGGGCCATCATCGCCGGTTGGCAGTATATCATCTCGGTGGTCGGCATCGGGGCCGGCGAGACGCTGGCTTTCTCCAACTATTTCAAGATACTCATGAGCGCCTTGGGTGTAGACATCTCCATGATCGACGACCGTGTGATCGCATGCAGTCTTGTGGCGATCTTCCTGGTGGTCAACTGCCTTGGCATCAAGCAGAGCGGTAAGGTGCAAAACGGATTCATCTTCTTCTTCTGGGGCATGACGATCCTGTGGTTCTGCTATATGATTCCTCATGTACACTTAGCTTATTTCGGTGGCTTCACCATGGACAAGATGCCGCCGTTCAACGAGATGATGTATATCTTCGGACTCGTGTGGTGGTGCTACACCGGTTTTGAGACCTGCTGCTCGGTAGGTGGCGAGACCAAGTTCCCGCAGTACACCTTGCCGCGTGCGCTGAAGCTCAGCGTGTTCCTGGTGTTTGCTGTCAACGCTTTGTTCCAGTGGTTCCTCGTGGCTTTGGTCAGTCCGCAGTTCTACGGCATGATCGCAGTCTCAGACGCACCTTATGCTGAGGGCCTGAAAGCAGCCGGACTCGTTGGCGCGCCCATTATCCTGCTCTGTATCGCCATCACCTTCGGTGGAGACCTGAGCACGATCAATCCCGGCATTGCCGCTCCTGCCCGTTATATCTACACGATGGCTGAGGACCACAGCCTGCCGAAGTTCCTCGGAAAGATCAGTCCACGCTTCAACACCCCCAACAACGCCATCCTCCTCGTGGGTATCATCAACTTCATCCTCATCGCCACAAACTCCATTACCTACATCGCCTCGGTGTCACTCATCTCTTTGGCTGTGTGCTACATGATTGGCTGTCTGGCTTATCTCGGACTGAAGAAGAAATACCCCGACCTCAAGCGACCCTACAAAGCCCCGATGGGCGTCCTCGGCAGTTGGTTCACGATCGTCGTCTATGCCTTCATGCTCTGCTTCGCTGACCGCATGGCTTTGATCACCGCCGCCATCATCGGCGTGGCTTCCTTAGCTTATTTCTTCCTCTACACACGCGGCCATAAGGATGTCATGCCGACGCTCGAAGAGGAGATTGGCGAGATCGACGAGCCCACAGCTACTGAAAAGTTGCATATCGACAAGGAATACAAGATTTGGGCATGGGGCACTGCGATTGTCACCGTCGTGGCACTGGCCATCTATCTCATCCCCATCCTCGTTTAGTCATCGTATCGCCTATGTATAGAATCACCATAGAACAAACATCCTATGCGTTTCCTGACCTGAAGGCGCTCATGGCCAAGGCCACACCGATCAGGTCGGGAGACCAGCTCGCCGGCATTGCTGCCAAGACGATGGAAGAGCATGTGGCCGCACAGATGTGCCTCGCCGACGTGCCGCTGCGACGCTTCCTGGAGGAGCCGCTCATCGACTACGACAAGGATGAGGTCACGCGGCTGATCATCGACACGCACGATGTCAAGGCCTTCGAGCCCATCAGCAGCCTCACCGTCGGGGAGTTCCGCAACTGGATCCTCAACGATCACACCACCACGGAGATGCTCACAGCTGTCGCGCCGGGCATCACGCCGGAGATGGCGGCCGCTGTCTCAAAGATCATGCGCAACCAGGACCTCGTCCTCGCGGCGCAGAAATGCCATGTCGAAACGGCGTTCCGGGATACCATAGGATTGAAAGGATGTATGGCCTCACGCCTGCAGCCCAACAGTCCTACCGACGACCTCAAAGGCATCGCCGCGAGTATCATCGACGGACTGATGTACGGCTGTGGCGACGCTGTCATCGGCATCAACCCGGCGAGCGACTCGCTGCCCTTGCTCATAGAGATGGAGAAGATGCTCGACGGTATCATCTCGGGCTACAATATCCCGACACAGAGCTGCGTGCTCAGCCATATCACCACGGGCATCGAGATGATCAACCGCGGTGCGCCGCTCGACCTGCTCTTCCAAAGCATTGCGGGGACGGAAAAGGCCAACGCGGGCTTCGGCATCAACCTGAAACTGCTCGACGAGGGCTACGAGGCTGTGAAGAGTCTGCACCGGGGTACCGTGGGCGACAACTGTATGTATTTCGAGACGGGACAGGGCTCGGCACTCTCCTCCGACGCTAACTTTGGCGTGGACGAACAGACGTGCGAGGCGCGCTGCTATGCCGTGGCCCGCCGCTATCATCCGCTGCTCGTCAACACGGTGGTGGGTTTCATCGGACCGGAATATCTCTACGACGGCAAGCAGATCACGCGCGCCGGACTCGAAGACCACTTCTGCGGTAAGCTCATGGGCGTGCCGATGGGCTGCGACATCTGCTATACCAATCATGCTGAGGCCGACCAGGACGACATGGACAACCTGCTCTTGCTCCTCGGCGTGGCGGGCGTGAACTATGTCATGGGCATTCCCGGCGCTGATGACATCATGCTGGGATACCAGAGTACGAGTTTCCACGACGTCATCGCCACGCGTAAGATGCTCGGCAAGAAGCCGGCTCCGGAGTTCGAAAAATGGTTAGAGGACATGAAGCTCTTCAACCGCGACGGCCGCATCCTGCAAGCCGCACCCAACCACGCGCTGATGAAGCTAGTAAGCTAAATAGAAGCCTCACCCCCAACCCCTCTCCAAGGGGAGAGGGGAGTGATTACCTTCAAGTGACGACTTCATCTCCTGTAGGTACAATTTATTGTCAGAAAGTTGTAAAGCATAGTTAGCCTTCGGTTGGTTATCGTCAACATAGTTCGTTCCCCTTGATTACAAAACTGAGGCGCCCATTGAGTGCGTCAGTTCTGTTCGGCTGGTTACAACCAGCCGTGTCTTGCCGGAGCATAAATCATCACTCATCATGGAATCAGAGATAAGTATCAGAACACAGCATTTGGAGGAAAGTGATTGCTGGGCATGGCTCCGGCAGTTCACCGACGCCCGTATCGCGCTGGGCCGTACGGGCAGCAGCGTACTCACCGACGACTATCTGAAGTTCCGACTGGCACACGCCCGTGCCCGCGACTCCATCAAGATGCCGTTCAACGCCCGCCGCGTTGCCGAGGACCTGCACCGTCTTGGCCTTACCTCCTTCGAGGTGGACAGCAAGGCAGGCAACCGCGAGGCCTTCATCACGCGGCCCGACCTCGGACGCCGCCTCTCCGACGAGAGCCGGGCACGTCTCAAAGCCATGCACTATCCCGGTTGCGATGTACTCCTCGTCATCGCCGACGGTCTCTCGTCGAAGGCTGTGCATAGGCAGGCCGTTCCCCTCTTGGAGCACCTGCAGCCTTATCTGCGTGACCTCCACCTGTCGCTCGGCCCTGTCGTACTGGCGCATCAGAGCCGTGTGGCGTTGGCCGACGACATTGCCGAACTCATGCACGCCAAGCTGGTCGCCATACTCATCGGTGAACGGCCTGGATTGTCTTCACCCGACAGCTTGAGCGTGTATATGACTTATAAGCCCTATTTCGGACGTATGGAGAGTGAGCGCAACTGCATCTCCAACATCCGGCCGGAGGGACTCAACTACGATGCTGCTGCCTTCAAGCTCACGTGGCTCATCGCCAACGCCTTTGACCGAAGTGTCAGTGGCACGGCACTGAAGGACGAGAGCGACGACCCCGCCAAGTACGGCAAGCTCGCCGACCTCCGACGGAAATACTATCACGAGATCCCCATGGTGCACAAGACTGCGCTGAAGATTGCCATCGGGTAGGGGAGACACCAATGCCGAAGTCACGAATGTCTTTATTGAAGAACATAAATTCCTTTTTACTGGATCATAGAATCGCCAGCAACTAACCACTCATTCCTCATAGCAGAATGAATTGATGTGTAATTCGTGGTTCATTCCTGCCCATTCAGGTTCTCTTCAACACGAATGCTCGTGAATTGCCCACGAATTACTCAATTATTTGCGAGTAGTTCATGTGGCAATAATCAGAATTTCATGTATCTTAGTGGCAATTTCTCTTGACAAAAGTAGGTTCGTCATAACTTTCAGTCTAGAGAATGAAAACGAGGGCATGGCGGCTTCTCTGTCCCATTTTTGTCTCGTCTGAAGCAAAAAAAGGCACTTTGATGAAGTCATCACGCTGAGATGACCTTGTCATCTAGCCTTTTTCATGCGCTCATCAAGCCTATTTCATCGTTAGAAAAAGGCTTTCTGACAACAAATTTTCTAGAAAATTTAAGGAGAGAAAGGCGGTTTCATGACTTCATAAAAGCCACCTATTTATAAGGTATTGATTATCTGATACTTACAAAAACTTGCGTATTTTCGCAAAAATCGGAGCGAGATAGGTCTTCGTCGAAAAGAATCGATTATCAGAGGCGGAATATTGTCACTTTATAAGACAAGAGGACGAACATACAGAAGGACTGCGTTCTTTTATCATTCTTCCATGATCGCAAAGATCTGTGAGATTCTGTGAGATCAGTGTGACACGCTCGATTTTCTCTTCTCACAGATTTCACAGATCTGCACAGATGCATAACCATCTTATCAGCGACATGGCGAGCGCAGGGATCGTTGAGAATCTGTGAGAGCTATGTGATATGCTTCGAAGGCGTTTTTGCGAGAATCATCAAAACTGGCTTTTGCGGGACTGCTCACAGCCTTGGAGACTGCAAGTGACGGTCGTTGTTACGGGAATAAGACTCTTGTCTTTGCCAGTTTCAAAAAGAAACAAGAATTTATCACTTATAATAATTTGCTTGTTTCGATATTTTTAGTAACTTTGCATTGTAGTGACTTACGTTCTTCACGCGACATCTCTTATTATTAACTCTTTAAATACAATTTGTCTATGAACAAAATTCTACGCTTAACTTTCGTGGCGCTGCTGGCGATGGTCAGCAACATGGGCTTTGCCGCCGACAAAGATGTTACTATCGACATCTTCCATGATGGTGTGAAACTCTTTGGACTGAAAGGAACGTCTACAAACTCTTTAAGCGATGGCGACTTTACAGAAGCCAAGACAGCAACTGTTGATGGAGTCTCTTTAACAGTGTCAGCTTCTACTTCAAACACGCCTAACCGTCTTTGGGACTACTATGAGATGGAAAATGGTGAGAAGGTGTATGGTGGTCAACTCCGTTTCTATGGCGGAACTTTGAAGTTCGAAAGCAAGGACAAAAAGATCAAGAAGATTGTCTTTGTTCAGCCGGAAAACACTAAACAGCAGAAATGGTATGACATGACCGTTGACAACGGTACTATTGCTAAGCAGACGTACACCAACGATGAAGGAACTAACGATGTCACGTTCACTTTGACTGCAGGTAAAGGAATTCAGTGCCGTATCAATTCAGTTGTTGTTACTGTCGATGATCCGACAGCAGGCATCTCTTCTGTTGAGAAGAGCCAAAAGCCATCTGTCCGTTACAACCTCGCTGGTCAGAAGGTCGGTGCTGACTACAAGGGTGTAGTGATTGAGAACGGAAAGAAGGTCGTGGTGAAGTAAAGACCTGAGCCCCCCTCTAACTCCCCCCGAGGGGGGAGAATCGCAATCCCCTTGGGACGATTAGAGCATAAGGTTAGGGCTAAGGAGAGAACAAAATAAAAATCCCCTTACACCAGCGTGGCGCACGCAAGGTGTAAGGGGATTCTTGTTTTCGGCGCAACTGCGAAGCGACTGCATACTGAACCCAATGGCTCTTAGCATTCTTTCGAAGCAGCTACATTCTGAACCCAGCGGCTCTTAGCATCGCTATTCACCCTTTTTCAACTCTTGAAAGTAATCACTCCCCTCTCCCTTTGGAGAGGGGGTCGGGGGTGAGGCCTGAGAGGGGTTCGGGGGTGAGGCCGACTGTATGTATCTTCCCGTCTTCGTCGACCTTTAGCTCCGCCACCTTCACGCTGCGCAGCCATGTGGTGTCGTGGCTCGGTACACAGTCGTGGTGGAAGAGATACCAGTGGCCGTGATATTCCAGGATGCTGTGGTGCGTGGTCCAGCCCACAACCGGGTTGAGGATCACACCCTGATAGGTGAACGGGCCGTAGGGGTTGTCGCCGACAGCGTAGCAGAGCAGGTGGCTGTCGCCGGTAGAGTAGGAGAAATAGTACTTGCCGTACATCTTATGCATCCAGCTCGCCTCGAAGAAGCGGTGCGGGTCGTCAGCGGTGAGTGGTTGTCCCTGCTCGTCGACGACGACAACAGGACGCGGCATCTCGCTGAACTGCATGCCGTCGGGCGTCATGCGCGCTACACGTGCGGGGATGGCCGGCTCCTTGCCGGTGGGGAGATATTCGTCCTTGAGTGCTTTGTTGTCGCGGTACCACTGCAGCTGTCCGCCCCAGATACCACCGAAGTAGACATAGATAGCACCATCGTCGTCCTTGAAGACACACGGGTCGATGCTGTAGGACTTGCGGATCGGGTCGGGCTGCGGAATGAACGGACCTTCGGGGCGGTCAGCGATGGCCACACCCAGGCGGAAGACACCATTGTAGTCCTTTGCCGCAAAGATCAGATGGTACTTGCCGTTGACCTCCACGACATCGTTGTCCCACATCTGCTTCTCAGCCCAGGGCACATCCTTGACATCGAGGATCTTGCCGCAGTCCGTGACGTCGGCTTCCATCGGGTCGCCGTCGATGCGCAACACGTGATAGTCCTTCATCTGGAAGTGACCACCGTCGTCGTCGAAGGCCGCGCCGCTGTCCCAGTCGTGGGAAGGGTAGACATAGATCTTGTCGTTAAACACATGGGCTGACGGGTCAGCCATGTAGTCTTGAGGAAAAAGATATCTGCTCATAGTTGTTGATGATTAATTGCTGGTTAATAAAAGAGGAGGGAGAGCGCCGGAGGCGCTATTGGGACGGCGCACAGCGCCGTCTTACCGAACCGAGCGGGCTCAAACCCAACGCGCGTGCTCAAACCCAACGCGTGTGCTCAGGCCCAACGCGCGGGCTCAAACCCAATGCGCGTGCTCAAACCCTATTCGGCGCTCCTGACCCCTTGGAGCATATTACTCCCCTCTCCTTTGGAGAGGGGTTTGGGGGTGAGGCTCTTGGAGAGGGGGTGGGGGTGAGCCTCTTGGAAAGGGGGCGGGGGTGAGGCTGTGTCTACTGGAATTCCTTGCAGATCTCCTTCACCACCTTCTTTGCCTTGCCCTGTCGGTCGAAGAGCAGGGGATAGTTGGTGCGGCCGGGGATCGGCCAGTTGTTGAGCCATGACGTGCCGTCGGTGACACCCCACAGCGTGACGCGCTCGATCTGAGCCGCATGACGGCGGTAGATGTCGAAGAGAGCGAGGTAACGGCTGTCGAAGACTTTCTGCGCCTTCTTGTCGAGACCTTTGACATAAGGATTGTACTCCTTATTATATTGATAGCGCTGGCTGATCTCCGCCCCGCCGAAGCTCTTCGGGTTGGGCAGCATGTTCAGATCCAGCTCCGTCATCTGTACCTTCACGCCACAGGCTGCGAAAGAGTCGATGCTCGCCTCGTAGTTCTTCAGGTCGGGATAGTTATATCCGTTGTGGCTCTGCATACCCACGGCATCGATGCGGAGGCCTTTGGCTTTCAGTTCCCGTACCAGTTTGCAGACGCCCTCACGCTTTGCCGGGGTAGAGAGGTTATAGTCGTTGTAATAGAGCTCAGCGTCGGGGTCGGCGGCATGAGCGAAGCGGAAGGCCAGCTCGATGTAGTCCGGACCTATTATATTATAATAAGGAGTGTGCCGCAGCGTGCCATCGTCGTTGAAGGCTTCATTGACCACATCCCATCCTTTGATGCGTCCGCGATAATGGCTCACCACTGTGGTGATGTGGTGATACATGCGGTCGATGAGCACCTCGCGTGTGACCGGCTTACCCTTGTCGTCGGTGAACATCCAGCGTGGCGGCTGGGAATGCCAGACGAGACAATGACCAAAGACAGTGAGACCGTACTTCTCAGCAAAGGCCACCGTCTGGTCAGCGTCGCGCCAGTCATAGCGGTTCTCTTCGGGGTGGATGACCTCACCCTTCATGCAGTTCTCGGCCACGATGGAATTGAAGTTATCCTTTACGATGTTTGCCTCCATCGTGTTTCGCTCCCATACGACGGCCGTGTTCACAGCGGCACCGATGTAGAAGTACTTGCCGACGGTCTCCTTGAGCGTGGGCGTGTTGTCCTTAGCACCGGCAACCAGCGTGGCTACGAGACTGAGAGCAACCAGCAGGTTGCGTTTGATGTTGTTCATGCTTGATTAGTTTTGTTGTTTTGGGAATCTTTTCGTAATTCTATATTTGTTATCAATCCCATGTGCGTGTTAGTTATTTCTCCTCCATGTGTCTGCGTTCGATCTCCTTGTTGATCTCGTCGACCTTCTCGTCGGTGAGCTCATACTTCGAGATGATGAACATGGCGAGGACGAGCAGCATGGCGGGGATGACACAGACAAGCCAGCGGATGCCCTCCTGAGCCTCGGGTGTCTGCAGCTCCAGGTCGTTCATGAAGTAAGCACCGGCGGCGTTGCCCACCGACATCATGGCAAAGGCAGTGATGAAGAACAGCGCCAGGACGCGCAGCGGACGGTTGCGGAGAAACTCTTTCCAGAGGTCGCTGACCTTGACGTTGGCGGTTTCTTTCTGATCCATGACCACGCGCTCCTTGGTCTGGCTGAAGCAGAAGAGCAGGAGGGCACAGCCTACGAGGGCGTAGATGAGCATGGCATAGAACCAGGCGCTTGGGTCCTTGGGCAGCGTGTTGGCCTGTGCCGTCACATGATAGCCCGTCATGGCCAGGACGATGCCCGGCACCACACCGCCGAGGGCCATACCTGCCTTGAAGAAGATACCCGTCAGCGCATTGACAATGCCCGAGATGCGGCGGCCCGTCTTGTACTCAGCGAAGGAGATCACCTCTGGCACGAGAGCCCACATATAGCCTGTGGCCACGATGACACCCGTCGACTTGATGAACTGTGCAATGTAGATCGCCGTCATATTCGTCTTCATGTCGAAGAACTTGCTGATGACATAGAGTGCCGCCATGCCGATGATGGCGATGGTGAGGAAGACATAGAACATGTTTTTCTTGCCGATCTTGCGCTTGATGGCCGGTACCATCGGCATGAAGATGAACGAAGGCAAAGAGCCCAAGCCCATGAAGAGCGCCATCTGCAACGGCAGCTTCTGTGCGGCCATGACGGCCACGAGGATGGGCACACCGGCCGAGACAGCGAGTCCGCCGACATTGGCCATGAACATACGCACGGAGGTGAGGATGGTGATCTCGTTGGTGTCGCGCGTGAGTGAACTGTTGAGCGCACCGTAGGGTACGTTGACGAAAGTATAGCACATCGACATGCCGACATAGGTAATGTAGGCATAGAGCAGTGAACCGCTGAAACCGTCCCAGAAACACAGGATGGCAAAGGCCGTCAGCGGGAGACCCGCAAAGACGAGATAGGCACGGTACTTACCCAACCGTGGGTTGTGCTTGTCGACATAAGTACCCACGATGGGATCCCAAAGCACATCGACGAGACGCACTACGAGAAACATCGTCGCTGCCGCTCCGGCATCAAGTCCGTAGATGTCGGTATAGAAGAACAGCAGGTACATGCAGATGGTCTGGTAGATGAGGTTCTGTGCCAAATCACCGGAGCCAAAGCCGATACGCTGTAACCAGTTGAGCTTGTAGAATCCGCGCGCTGTCTGAGCTTCCTGTGCAGCGGCGGTGGAATTGTTTACGTTTTCTTTCATCAGATATTAGGTTCTTTTGACTGCAAAGTTAATTATTAGAGTTGGATTGATCTTATTGTGGTGTTACAAATACATTCTTATTTGTTTCATCCAACAAAAAAATGCCGTTTTAGCTTGCTCTTGCTTCTTTTTCACAGTATCTTTGTACTTAATCAAATCAACCATTATCATGCACCAACACCTATTTATATTACATCATCTCGTCGTCGTACTCCTCGCATGGATAGCGACACCTATTTATAGTATGTCATCAGAGACTTCCGTCGGCAACGATGGCGTGGGTGCTACGCTGTGGCTGCCGCGCAAGGCATCGGTGCCCGCCCGTGTCGTCGGTCCCAAAGTCGCTGACCGCACTGCGGCGGCTACTGTCGCCATTGCCGGCCGTGAGTTGCAGGAGAGCTGGCAAGGCGGGCTGGTGACGCTGCGCCTGGTCTCTGAAGGCAGCGACAACGACGGATACACCATCAGCTATAAGGAGGCAGACCACAGTGCCGTGGTTTCCGCGCGCCGTCCCCTCGGCCTGCTCTACGGTGCCTATGCCCTGCTGCGCTGGCAAGAGACAAAAGAGGGCTATGACCGGGACACCACCTGGACGTCAGCACCCGCCCTGCAGCGGCGTATGCTCAACCACTGGGACAACCCCGACGGCAGTGTGGAGCGCGGCTATGCGGGAAAGAGCATCTGGAAATGGGAGCAGATCACGAAAAACGGCATGACCGACTCGCTGCGCCAGCGCCTGACCATCTACGCGCGCGCCAACGCCTCGGTGGGCATCAACGCCACGGTGGTGAACAATGTCAACGCCAGTCCCATGATGGTCACGCGGCCCTATCTCGAAAAACTCAAGGTCATCGCTGACCTGCTGCGCCCTTACGGCATACAAGTGTGGCTGAGCATCAACTTCGGCTCGCCGTTAGCTTTGCACGAGACCAGGACGGCCGATCCCCTCGACGCTTCGGTGCATCGATGGTGGCAGCGTAAGGCTCGGGAGATCTATAAGCTGATACCGGACTTCGGCGGCTTCCTCGTCAAGGCCAACAGCGAGGGACAGCCCGGACCGGGAGACTATCACCGAAGCCATGCCGACGGTGCGAACATGCTCGCCGACGCGCTGAAACCCTATGGCGGCACGGTCATCTGGCGCTCGTTTGTCTATGGTGCCAACCACAAAGGCGAGGACCGCGTGATGCAGGCTGTGTCGGAGTTCAAGCCTATGGACGGACTCTTTCACGACAATGTCATCTTGCAGTCGAAAAACGGACCGCTCGACTTCCAGCCTCGTGAGCCTTACGCGCCTATCTTCGACAACATGACGAAGACACCGCAGATGGCTGAGCTGCAGATCACGCAGGAATATACCGGGCAGTCGCTCCACTTGGTCTATCTCGCTCCGATGTGGAAAGAGTTCTTCAGCTACGTCGATCCTGTGGCTCGCGGACTGAAGGGCATCGCGGGAGTCGCCAACACGGGCGACGACACCAACTGGTGCGGACATCCTTTCTCGCAGTCCAACTGGTATGCTTTCGGCCGTCTGGCCTGGGATCCGTCACTGACTTCTGAGCAGATTGCCCATGAGTGGCTGCTACAGACCTTCGGTCGTGGCGACTCGGTGACGGTGGCTGCGCTGGAGGATATGATGCTCAGCTCGCGTGAGGCATGCGTGGACTATATGATGCCGCTCGGCCTGCACCATATCTTCGCCTTTGATCATCACTATGGTCCGGAGCCCGATGGCTACAAGGCGGAATATCCTTTGGAGTGGTGTCCCGTCTATTATCATAAGGCTGACAGACAAGGACTGGGCTTCGACCGCACCGTCGCTACGGGGTCAGGAGCCACGGCACAGTATCGCGAGCCTTACCGTTCGCTCTATGAGAACGTGAAGACCTGCCCCGAACAGTATCTACTGTGGTTCCATCATGTACCCTGGAACTACCGGCTCGCCAACGGACGCACGCTGTGGCAGAGCCTCTGCGACCACTACGACGCCGGCGTGCGCCGCGTGGCCGCCTACCGTGTGCTGTGGCAGTCGCCGGCCGTGCGCAGCTATGTCGACAAGGCGCAATGGCAGCAAGTCGACAAGCTCCTCGGTACGCAGCTCGACAATGCACGTCTGTGGCAACATACCTGTCTCGACTATTTCAATAGATTTAGGAGTTACTGATATTTCGGAGACTGACTATGATAGGTGCTTAGATTACCTTCTTCCGATTTATAAATAATGGTATCGATGAAATATAGGTTTCCGTCAATACCAACAAGGACGTTGTTGGGACTTGCATCGAAAATGTCGTGGATGCCATTAGAATAGTATTCATTGTCCATCAAAGGTTGAAAGCCTAAGCGTTGGAGTTCTTTTGAAATCTCCTCTTCCGTAGCCTCGCGAGCGGTAATAATATAGGGTTGGCTGAGTACAGCACATACTTTACCATCCCTATTTTCAGCCATGCCAATCATAGTGTAGGCACAATCCGGGAAATACTCGTTATGTGCCTTTATACGTTCAAAGAAGGGAGAAAGGTTATCGTCGGAGTAGCGAAAGTCGTTGAGTTTGTAGACAATGTTCTCCTTAGGGGACAGGTAGACTTCATTCTCGGAGCCTCTATCCTCATAGCTTCCCAACTTGTCTGTATTCAACCATAGTTGGTTGGCTTTTGCCCAGTCTGCTAACCGAGCGATTTGGACTCCCTTGCAAGCCGTTGTTCCCGCAATCGCTTGAACTGATTTGAGCACTCTTTGCGCGACAGATTCAGCTTGCTCCAAGATGCTACGGACTGGAGTTTGATGGCATTGATCTTCTTGTGATAGTCGTTGAGAACTGCTTTCATTCATTATTCCTTTCTTCTGTGATACGTTTGCAAATATAGCAAATCCATTTCATTCTTACAAGTATCCGGGCAAATTATTATGCCGGAAAGCTGTAAGTTACTTTCAAGCAGGTTAGGGCGGCCACAGAGGGCCGTCCCTACATCAATACCGTCTTAAACCCTTGACGGTAATTCCTCCCCCTCTCCCCTTGGAGAGGGGTTGGGGGTGAGGCTTCTTCCAAAAGTATTTCCACAGCGGTGCGACCATCATGGCCTGATGGATCTTGCCCTCTTTGAGAAGGGTGAAGAGCTCATCTGCTGTGACAAAGAAGTAGCGGAGATCCTCTGTGGCATCGAGGTGCTGCGTAGTGGTCTGCTCAACGCCACGAGCCACGAACGTATAGCAGTGATTCGTCGCCGTACTGCTGTTAGGCGTGGTGACGAGCAGTTGCTCCCATGTGCCGCCCGTGAATCCCGTCTCTTCTGCCAGTTCACGCTGGGCCGCCTGCAATGGGGTCTCGCCTTTCTCCACTACGCCGGCGGGGATCTCCAGCGACACCTCGCCGACGGCCTGCCGCCACTGCTGTTCCATGATGATGCGGCCGTCGGTGGTGATGGCGATGACGTTGATGAAGTCGGGATATTCCAGAACATAGTATTCGGGTTGCACACGACCGTCGGGATGCACGACCACATCTTTTCTTACTGTCATCCACGGCCGGCGAATGAGGTATTCGCTCGACCGTGTAGTGCACTTCATGTCTTTTTCTTCCATGATGATATACCTTATTATATATATTAAAGGTATAACGTCAGCTTGGCCGTGATATTGCGTCCCATGTCGAAGAGTCCCGTCCGCCCGTTGTCAGGGTTCACGCCACCGACATATTTCAGTCGGCTGAGATGGTTCTGATAGATGCGGTCGAAGAGGTTCGTCGCTGAGAGTGACAGTGTCGCCAGGCGCTTGCCGCTGTGTTTGAAGTCTGTGCCTGCTGCCAGGCCGAAGAGTGTGTAGCTGGGTGTCGCCGTCTCCGTGCCGCCGAGCATGTAGTAGTGGTTTTGTCGCAGGTTGCACTCCATGTTGGCGGCTACGAAGGTATGGTCGAGCGTCTTGCCGTCGCGGATGAGCGTGTAGCGCAGCTCACCGTTCCATCGGGGAGCAGGCGTGAAGGGCAGGTAGCGCGACTCGCGCGGCTGATGGCGAAGGATGCTGTTGACATAGGAGAAGCTGTTTTGCCAGTGCAGACGCTCCACGGGATGAAAGTCGATCATAGCCTCGCCGCCGATCAGACGTGCATCGCCCTGGGTGTAATGATAGAGTGGCAAGCCCTCGCGCAGCTGATCGTCCTGACGGGCAGTGAAGATATAGTTGTCGATGTAGTTGGCAAAGAGTGAGAGCTGCGCCGTCACCCATCGTGAGGTGAAGTCCCATCCGGCATCCACCTGCCAGCTTTGTTCGGCTTTGAGCTGTCCGTTGCCGAGGACATACTGCTGTGTGCCCTCATGCACGCCATTGGCGGAGAGCTCGCTGACGCCCGGCGCACGGAAGCCTTTTGCCGCGTTGAGTCGCAGGTTCATGTTGCCGCTGACGTGATAGACCGCTCCGACGGAGCCCGACACACTCGTGAAGTTGCGGGAGAGACGGTCGAAATGGTCATCTAAGGCAAAAACATGAACATGACGGTGATCGACGCGCAGTCCGCCCGACCACGTCCACGCACCTCTCTCGTAGGAAGTGGTGGCAAAGGTGCCCAGGTCGAAGAGCTGATAACCCGGGATGAGATATTCCGACCCTTTGTTGATGTTGCGCTGCCACATGCCATTGACGCCGACGGTAGCCTTCCATCCGCTCTGTTCTGGCAGGATGTAGCGGATGTCATAGTTCAGTGTGTGGAGCATCATGTCCAGCCCCGGCTCATCGGCGCTCTCCTCGTATTCCTGTCGGCGGTTTTGCTGATAGCCGACGATGGCGTGCAGCGTGCTGTTGCCGAGATAATAGGCGTTGTCGCTCACCACCTTATAGTGGTGGATCTGCTGGAAGGGCAGCGTCTTGCTGTAGCTCTTGCTGTCGTTGGCGCGTTCGCCCTCGGCGATGCCCGGCGTGAGGTGGTAGATGCTGGCTGTGAGGTGGCTGTAGCCCCATCCGCCGTTGTATCCGCCCATCGCCTCGGCGTCCTGCTCGCGGAAGCGGGAGCCTACTACATAGTTGTCGGCGCGGTTGTGGTAGTCGTGAGCCCGCTTGTCGGTCCACCGTCCGTTCCACACCCATCCGTTTTGATTGCCGCGGAAGTTGAGCGAGTAGTTGATGAGTCCTGTGTTGCTTTGGTATTCTGTGGTAGCCTCTCCACCGATGGTGTTGTGTGCCATGACAGGATCGCCATGGAAGATGATGACACCGGCGAGGGCATCCGAACCGTACATCAGCGAGGCGGGGCCTTTGATGATCTCGGCAGAGGAGACCCCTTGTGCGTCGACCTCCACGCCGTGCTCGGCCCCCCACTGGTTACCCTCCTGGCGTATGCCGTCGTTGACGACGACGAGCCGGTTGAAGCCGAGGCCACGGATCACGGGTTTTGAGATGCCGCCGCCCGTAGTCACCTGCGATACGCCGGGCTGATGGCTCAGCGCGTCGATGATATTGGTGGCGGGCGTAGTGCGCAGCATGTCGGCGTTGACAAGAGAGATGGGCGTGGGAGAGTCCTTCATCAGCGACTTACCCGTCAGTCCCGTGACGACAACCTCGCCGAGCATAGCGTTTTGCTCCTTCATGACGAAGTCGAGTTGTGCGGTTTTCTTCAGGTCGATCTTCCTTACCTGCGTCTGATGGCCCAGGTAGCTGGCCTGCACGCTGACGGTACGCTGTGGCAGTGCGTCGAAGACATAGTTGCCGTCAGCGTCGGTGACGGTACTCTCCTGGAGTTCTGGTATGGATACGATGACGCCTACGAGCGGCTCTCCGTCTGTGGCATCGGTGATATGACCCTTGAGCGCGGTAGTGATCAGCGCAGGGTCAGCTGTTGCTGTCAGGCTCATGATCAAGCCCAACAGCAAGAGATAGAATGATTTCATAATGAAAATATATAGAGCCCTTTTCTAACCAAACCAAGCCTCCCCCCCAACCCCTCTACAGCCTCACCCCCTTACCCCTCTCCGAAGGAGAGGGGAGTAGAATGAGAGATAAACAATCCCATTCTCATGGACTGAGAGGGGAATTATTTCCAAAGGGTCAGGACGGTATTGCAATTCCCTCTCAGAGGGGAAGGGAAAGGCTATAGCCATAAGGGAACAGTTTTGAGGGCTTTGTTGTTTTTATTGTTTTATGGTTTTGGTGTAGGGGCGGCCCTCTGTGGCCGCCCTAACTTCAATCCCCAGCCTTTAGTACTTCTGGCCTCACCATCAGTACTTCCAGCCTCAACTACCGGAGCTAACACTATCCTTGTCTATTTATGAGAAGGATATTGTTTATCACTCATTTTACTCCCCTCTCCTTTGGAGAGGGGTTAGAGGGTGAGGCTGTTGGGGTGAGGTTGTTAGGGGGTGAGGCTGTTGGGGTGAGGTTGTTAGGGGGTGAGGCTTCTATTTCT
>CAMCBZ010000013.1 GCA_945873145.1 uncultured Prevotella sp. | reverse complement strand
GGAGGACGTCCTCCACCCATAGGCGGCCTGCCGCCTCGTCCGGGACCTCTTCCACGGAAGCCGGGACCGTCGCCTGGCCTGTTCTGCTTGCCGCCGAAGGCATTGATGCGGAAGTTGACATGCAGCATGACGTAGCTGTTGGAGTTGACGATGACGCTGTCCGAAGCCAGCTGCTTTATGGCTTGCTGAGTCAGCGGGTCGGTGACGAAGGCGTAAGGGTCTGTGTTGAATGAAGCCGCGGTGCTCGTCGAGAGTCCGTCGCTTGTGCTCAGGGTCATCGTGGGGCGGAACATGATGTTCGTCAGGGTGTCGGGGGTCCATTCGACACGTGCCTGCGCATTGAAACTGTTGCTGCGCGAGAAGCTGTGGCTCAGACTGTTGGAGAATGATCCTACAGTGCTGACATAGTTCTCCGCACTCGTCTTGCTCTGGGTGTCGCCGTCGCTGTGGTTCCAGCGAGCGCTGCCATCGACTTTGATCTTGTCTTTTTTCTCGTAGTTGACGTTCAATCCTGCCATCTTCGTGGCATTGAGCCCGTTGCGTCCACGGCCAAAGCCTCCGCCACGTCCGCCGAAGCCCATGTCGTTGACGTTGTTGGCGTTGCCCATACCGAAGATCTTCAGGTCGCCTTTCATGTATCCGCCGAAGGCACGGCTGCTGTAGCGGTCTTTCGTACCCACACCCACATCGACATTGCTCATGAACCCTTTGTTCATGCCCGGTTTGATGCCAAGTCGAGCACGGTCTGCTCATCCCCGTCGTCAATGCCGGTGACACGGGCGAGGTCGCTCTTTTGGTCATAAGCCTTCACCTTATTAATAATGGAAGTCGGGATGTTCTTCATGGCCGTCTTCGTGTCTCCGGTCATGAACTCTTTGCCGTCGATAAGAATCTTCTTTACCTCTTTGCCGTTGATCGTGATCTTTCCGTCATCGTCGATCTGTGCACCGGGCAGTCGCTTGACGAGCTCCTCGATGGTGGAGCCTTCGGGGGTGCGGTAAGCGCTGGCGTTGTAGACGAAGGTGTCTTCTTTCAATACGACCTTCTGCGCCTGTGCCGTCACCGTAGCTTCTTTGAGCATGATGGCGTCAGCGGTAAAGAGAATGGTGCCGAGCTGCACGTCGGCATCCTCTTTGATGGTTATCGTCCGTGTGAGGGTCTTGTAGCCGATGCTGGAGATCTTCAGGATAAACTGTCCGTCGGAAGGCGCTTTGACCGTGAACTTACCTTCATCGCCGGAGGTGGCTCCCGCGATGAAGGTAGAGTCGTGCTTCAGCAGTTGCACCGTAGCGAGTGACACTGCTTCCTTCGAGTTCTTATCAGTGATCGTTCCTGATATTTCCCGACTCTGCGCCATGGCGAGGACAGTTGTCAGCACAATGAGGGCAAGCGTTAATAATCTCTTCATTGTTTTCTCTTACCTGTAATTATTGGATGAATACTGACATATAAACATAAATAACGTGACAAAGGTTTAATAATTGCAGAATGTTTAACGAATCGCAATATTTATTTTGTTTTGCCGTATTGCACACTGCACGCCATGATTGCGCAACACTGCATGTAACGATTCAGCAATAACAATAACGCAACACAAATGGCATCGGGACAAGCGCAACAACAAAACTTCGGGGCATGATGCAGGAACTTAACGCGTATGGGGCGTGATCGTGACACAACTGAGGCACGATCGTGACACAACTGAGTCAGGATCGTGACACAACTGAGTCAGGATCGTGACACGGGCGAAGGCGATGGCAGGACTCAGAAATTACGCTGAATCGTTACCTTATTAAATAGGACTGTTAAATTCCTACCTTTATTCGTTAATTCCACCTTTGCAGAATTCGCGTTGATTTTCGCCAAGGCAGCATCCTGTGGTATTGTGTTATCTTTGCCACGTGAAATCTTAATATCAGATTAAATGCACGGTAATTTCGTAATGCTTCAGGTGGATGACCTCCGAAAGGTTATCACTGAGATTGTAGAAGAGGTCTGCGCAAAACGCGGCCTGAATGAAAAGCCTTCCGTAGAAGAAGGCGAGTGGCTAACCCGTGAAGAGGTGTGCGACATGCTGCATATCACTTACACGACCCTCTGGCGAAAGGAAAATGAAGGTATGATCAAAAAGCACAAGATCGGCCGACGTAACCTTTATTCCAAGAAGGCAGTAATGCAGATACTGTCTTCTGCTTTGGAAGATGGTAGTAGAGATGGTGTGCAAGGAGGATCCGTATGAAAGAATCCTACATGACTCATAAGGAAAATGGACAGCCAGACTTCCTTTTCCTTATCAATGCCGAGATAGAAAAGGTGGAATCAACAATGAGGGGCCCGTTTGCCGATACGCCTGCGCCATGTTTTGAGCTTCCAGTGTCGTTGCCGGCACCTTCTGACAAGCCTAGGAAACATCCGCATCTGAAGGCATCGACTTTTACGGATTTGTCCATCTCTGTTGATTTGCTGTCGCGACCTGTCCGGGATTACATCCGGACTGTGACGGAGTCGTATGGATGTTCACAAGACTTTGTCACCGCTATATGTTTGATAACCGCCGGAATTGCGGCTGGGAAAAAAGAGCAACTTGTCACCAACCCGTATACCAACTATCCCTGCGACTTTGTCTGCCTGGTCGGGAAACCAAGCAGCAACAAAACAGGACCATTGAAGGAAGTCACAAGTCCGCTTTGGGAAAACGATAAGGCAAGTTATGCCAAGTATGTTGAAGCAAAAAAGGCCTACGACCAGAATAATGGGGAAAACAAAAGCATCAGCGTTGAACAACCTGTCTTTCATCAGCATATTGCTGGTGACAGCTCTCCAGAGTCTCGTAATATGTTGTTGGCGCAAGGTGATATGATTCTCATAGCAGCTGACGAACTGAAGTCCTTTATTGATTCTTTTGGACGTTACGCCAAAGGCGGAAATGGCTCAGGGAGCGAAGTATCGCAATTGCTGTCCATTTGGTCCAACGTCAGCTTCACCATCAACAGGAAAACGGAAGAAGCCAGACTTGTTGACAATCCTGCAATGAGCATCATAGGTGGCATTCAACCTGCGCTCCTCTGCAAGACATTTGGAACTGATGCGCTTATGGACTCGGGCTTTACACAACGTTTCCTCTTCGTCTATCCCGAAAAGACGACGTTCATCAAAAGGTGTGACCGAAAGCGGATGACACAAGAGACACGCTCGGGTTGGGCAGACATCATAGACAGACTGCTCTGCATGAATCCACAAACATTTCAGCTGTCTCATGAGGCTGAAAGAATTTATGCAGACTATGCGGATGCAACGGACATACAGGCCGATGCAGAAGAGGATGATTATATAAGTACAGTCAGGCAAAAGATGAACATCCATGTATTGCGCCTGGCTATCATGTCTCATCTGTTGTCCGACCATTGGGATGAACCGGTAATTACAGGAGAAGCGATGACTTTTGCCATTAGTGTTTCCGATTATTTTACTCGGATTCATATTGAGCGCATCTATCCGTTGCTGAGAGGCACAGCGAGACTTCCCCAGGTGATGACCAATGGTGATCTGCTTCGGGCAGTGAACCGGCAGTTCAAAGTAAAGTCACAGAACTCTCTTGCAGACGCTCTCGGTGTTTCGCAGCAGTATATCAACAAGACTCTGAAAGAATCGTAAGGTTGTAGTTGTACGAAGGCAAAAACCGCTAAGTATCAACAAATTAAATCTACAACAGTTATACATCCTGCCGTATCGGACTTCATCCATATTGCATGGTGTTGGTGGTTGTACCCTTGTTGTAACACCAAGAAGCTTATTTCCAGGACTTTGAGGCAACCTACAACTACAAAAACGACAATAAAAAACAGAAAACAATGAAAAGTATATTCGATACCCCAATCAGTTGCTATCGTAACGTAAAAGACAATGTCGGCACAGTAACTACTCTGCGCGACTTCCTCTTTTGCGACCAATACATGGAGCGGATAAAAAATATTCGCACTCTTGCTGACGAGGCGCGGCAAAATAGCCTGAAAACAGAGCTGCCACAGGCAACGATTTCAGGTACATTTGCTCCGACGCGCAAGGCGGAGAACCTTGTGACCCACTCTAGACTGCTTTGTGTCGACATCGACAAGCAGGATAATAACGATACGGGGTGGCTCGATGATCTGAAATATGAATGGTGTCACATTCCTCAGATACTCTATGCCGCCCGCAGTGTACGTGGAGAAGGTTGGTTCGTCATTTTTCGCATTGATCAACCTGAGAAACACAAGGAGCATTTCGAAGCTCTGCGCCGTGATTTCGCTCACGAGGGCATTGTCATAGATCGTGCATGTAAGGACGTTTGTCGGATGCGTACCATTTCATTCGACCCGGAGCCCTATGTGAATGAGAAGGCAATCGTATACAATAAGGTGCACGCTGAGCCTAAGCCTATTTGCCGTGTTCCGTATAGCGTAAACGATGAACTTGAGCGGATTGAACGTTGTTGCCGGGACATTGCAAACCGAGGTGTAGACATCACTGCCACCTATGACAACTGGTTTTATGTTGGCGCAGCCCTCGCATCACTGGGTGAGCGTGGGCGAAGTTTGTTTCATTTGGTCAGTTCACAGAGTACAAAATATAAACCGGCAGAGACGGACAAGAAGTTCAACAACCTGTTGTGCAAAGTGACCCACATTTCAATTGGTACATTTTTCCATATCTGCTCGCAATATGGAATAAACTATAAGAAGGAATCAATATGAGCACAAACGTAGAAATACTCAGTTTCAGCAATACATTCTTCAAATATTTATGTTCATTCGCTTGGTTTGACACTGACAAACAGAATGCCCTGATGAAACGGTATCATATTGGCAGCACTGAACAAGGCGAGCAAGTGGGACAGCCAATATTCTGGCATGTTAATGACGAACAAAAGATAGTCAATGGGCATATTGTCACAATGGATGGTAATACAGGTAAGATATATGATGAAGGATGGTACTATCAAGACGGGAGGATGACGTGCCTTTTTGGAGAGCACCTGTTGCCAATTGCCACTGAGCGGACGGTGGCATTGGTAAAGGATGAGATGACTGCAGTTGTCATGAGTTGCTTCCCGACGCCTTACATCTGGCTGGCGACAGGGAAAGCTGATGTCACTTCCGGGGATTTGGAAGCTCTTAAAGGTCGGGCCGTGGTAGCATTTCCCGACAAGGGAGAATATGACCGATGGTGTGAACTCCAGCAGTCCATTTCCAATCTACGGTTCTATGTCTCCGATGTGATGGAAAGAACACAAGTTGGCGGTCACACAATAGCGCAAATGGTATTAAGTCAGCAACTTCATTGTCATTCACCAGCAACGGAAAGGGGATGCCGCCAATGTCATTTCTCGCATGAAGGTATCAATGGCACTTTTTGCAACCGATTACACCGGTACGTTGAGCATGGGAAGGGCGAATGCAACTATGAGATGGTGATAGATGAAAAGTCTATGTGTGCATCAGTTACTCAGAGCCAGGAATTTGGCGCAGCCAAAAATCCCATAACATAATATGGACTTTTAGATTCACTACGCTCCCTTAAAAAGTCCCATTATGCTCTCCGAGGGTATGCCTCCATGAAGTATTGCCTGCTCAAACTGTCTTCAGCAGAGAGCTGTCTGAGAGGGAGTGACTCTCTCCCTCAACCCTCCACTCATATTTCACCCGATACCCGAAAGCCATAAAAAGCCCCTAATATAAAGCCCAATCAACCCCCAAAGAATATCATCATGAGCAAAGTAAAAGACAGTATTCCACGTGCCGCCATCCATGTCGGTGTACCGGCAAAGTCATTTGCTGCTGCGGAAGGCTATGAGCCGGAACGCCGTGGCTGGGAAGAGAAAACCTATCGGATAAAGAATAAGGACACTAACAACCACTACGATTTCTCGCGCAAACATCTTAACTTCGAGATTAACGGCAAAGGAGAAATAGTACCACTTTGTTCGAATCCTGTGCCACTTCATGAACGTATCAAGCAGCGACTTGACCAACTTGGTTTCAAACCCTACAAAGACAAATGCGATCCCAGTAGCAACTCTGACAATAGCCCAAACTGTACTGTTGGCATCATAGTTAGCGGAGATCACCAAGTGCTTACCCGACTTGCATTCGATGACCAGGAGGTGGACTTCTCCCTCCAAAAGAGCAACGCCCATGTGGTGCTAAAACAAGGCATTAGGGAGTGGGCTATGGATACCTACCAATGGGCATGCCATCGATGGGGTGCTGAGAATGTCATCGCCTTTGATGTTCATCTGGACGAGACCACTCCGCATATTCACATCCAGACAATCCCGGTAGCAAAGGTCAAGACAAGAGGCCGGGCTTCTGTCAAGTATGTGCATAAGAATGACAAGTCGAAACTTCTTTCCCACAAGGAGTGGAAGAAGCTGCCTGAAGACGTCCGCAACGACTTCAAAAAGACAGTAGTCGAACGGAGAGAAAAAGAGTGTGTGTCATATGCCCGTGTGTGGGGTGAGAACAAGTATGCCGTAGGCCACACCTACCATCAAATGCACACCGATTATTATAACGAGGTTGGCAGTAAGTATGGTTTGGAGCGCGGCGAGGACATTTCCATGTTGCCAGCAGAGGAGCAGCGTGGCCGCATTCATAAAAACAAGGCGATACTGGAGGCTGAACGTCAGGCGAAGGAGGTAATCGCTAAGTCAGAAGCGGACAAGGAACAGCTGACGATTCAGAAGAGCAGCCTCGAGGATGAGGTGCGGCAGACGCTGCAGAAGAAGGAATTTCTTGACAGTAAGATTACACTGCTGATGAATTATGCGGATAAACTGAACATTAAGAAGGAGGACCTGAATGTTCCTGCACTCAAAACTATTGAGATAGTTGCCGATGCCATCAAAGCAATAAATGGAGAACTGGACATTGCCGTTCCTACTTTTAGACAGAAGGAATGGAGAGCAATGCGAAAGTCTGCAATAAAGTCAATTCTTACAAATATGCAGGATGAAATCTTCAAAACTCAGGAGCTCAAAGAAAAAGAGATCCTTGAGCTGGGCCGCTCGATATACAAAAGTGCGATAAAGAAGACTTCAGAGTTGATCAAGCAGAATAAAATGCTGCATGCTGAAAACGATAGCAAACAGAAGGAAAACGAGGAACTTAAAGCGGAAAATGACAAACTGAGGATGAGGATATCCATGATGGACGAGAATGCCATCAGCAATCTTCGAAACCAGAAAAATAACGAAATTCAAGGATTACAGAACAAGCTTACCGAATCCATAAGAACTGCATCTTACTATGAAGTCATGGCGGAACGAGAGAAAAAACGCGCCGATAATGCCGAAGGACTGATTAACGATGTGTTCTCCATTCCTAAAATCAAAGAAATATGGAATATCCAACAGAATATCAGAAACTTTGAACGGCAACTCACAACCTGGATCAATAATGCCCTTGATGCCATCATGGCTTTTGCCCGATTGCATCTTAGCATCTTCACGCCAGAACAAGAGAAGCATATCGCCTACGGCATCCTCGCTGAGGCAGTCAGGTGCAACCTTGATCCGACGGTCGAAATACAACGCAAGGAGGCAGCCCACAGTCTCTTGGACAAGATGGACTGGACGGGGACAGGGATAACGGAAGGCATGTACAATCTTGCCAGCTTACGCACCCGCCAGCTCTGCGAGGAGATGACCGTCGCTAAAGAGTTGGTAAAGGAACTGTATCTCATGGCTGGGGGCAGAGGCGGAATTGGTTCATGTGGCGGGGATTCCAATGGTGAGCTTACCAATTGGGATGGCACAAAGAAGAGAACCGGCTGGGGAGTATCCTGATATAACGGTGTTTGTCGGCAAATATCACATTGAGCTGCGGAGTGAATCCTAGTAACTCAATGTGTTATTTGCTAGTTCAACTATGAGATTGTCAATGATGTCTTACGTGTTCTGTAATTGTGGTTGTTTTCCTCTATTTCATTAATTAATACATCGATCGTATTAGCTTGCTTGTTTGCGCCTTTATAAATTTTGATTTTGCACTGCTCTTTGCAAGATCCTTTGACATAAAATATGTTTGAAGCATATAATCATATTTGAAATCAGCGTCCAATTTAACAGCGACAAATGTCGTTATATGCGCATCGTCTAAACCGTCTACACCTCCCCAAGTGTAAGCTTGTACCTCTTCAGGAGAAAAGATATATCTCTCCTTTAAGTAATCGAGAATCTCGTCTTCATCTGAAGGACTTGATAGCGCCATTACTATATACAGTTTGTTATCTTTAAAACCATAGGCCAGTGAGTTGGCGCACCCTATTTTCTCCATCTTCTCCACCGAGCTCTCTGAGGACGACCTTCTGCATCTCTCCCAAGCCCTGGACATCCTCAAGCGTTTCGACTTCATGCTCATCAGTTCATTCTGTTATATGTGCAGTATTTCCGTCTTGCCTTCAGAAATCCTTCTCGATACCAAATTTTAAATCGTTAAATAATGCTAACTGCTTTATCTCCGCCACATCTTTGGCGTGTTTTATATGATTTCATGTAATAGCGTGAAATTCAATGTAATAGATGAAAAAGAGGATTTTAATCTGAATTTCACGCGAATTTCACGGAAGGTATGAAAAAAGGAGTTACGTTATCGTAACTCCTTGATTTTCAGTGTAGCGGGGGTGGGCCACGATCCCACGACCTCCGGATTATGAATCCGACGCTCTAACCAGCTGAGCTATCCCGCCATCATTTTCAGCAAAGGAGAAAAACACACGTTGATGGGTGATTTCTGAATTGCGAGTGCAAAGGTACACATTTGTTTTTGAACCTCCAAATATTTTGGCTACTTTTTGTTGCAACATTCGCTTTTCTGACTTTTTTGCATTAACTTTGCAGTCGATAGCTGGGGTACCTATATAATATAGGTGTATCTCCTTAGCAACTTTCAGCGTAGGATGGGAGTTTGGCGGGAGTGCTTATATATAATAGGTGTATTTCCCTGGTGAGAAAAAGACAAAATGAATTTTCGGATAAAGAAACTCGACATATTCATAGCCCGTCAGTTTGGGCTGCTCTTCGCCGGAACTTTTTTCATCTGCCAGTTTGTGCTGATGATGCAGTTCCTGTGGCGCTATATCGATGACTTGATTGGCAAGGGCATCTCGTTGGATATCATGGCTCAGTTCTTCTGGTACATGGCTCTGATGATGGTCCCCCAAGCTCTTCCTTTGGCAATTTTGCTGAGTTCACTGATTACGTTTGGTAATTTAGGCGAAAGTTCTGAGCTGACGGCTATCAAGGCGGCAGGTATCTCTTTGATGCAGAGTTTCCGGTCGTTGATAGTCATCACTTCTTTAATCTGTGTCACTTCTTTTGTGTTTCAAAACAATATTGGCCCTACAGCGAATATGAAGTTAGCTCAGCTCTTTCTGTCGATGAAGCAGAAGAGTCCGGAGTTGGAGATACCAGAAGGCGTTTTCTATGATGGTATTCCTAACTGCAACATCTATGTACAGAAGAAGAATCTGAAGACGGGAAAGCTCTATGGCATCATGGTCTATCGTATGACAGCAAGCTATGAGGACGCAGCCATTATTCTTGCTGACTCTGGTATGATTCAGTCTACCGCAGAGAAGAAGCACTTGCTGCTCAGTTTGTGGAGTGGTGAGTGGTTTGAGAATATGCAGTCACAGGAGTTGGCAGGAAGTGCCTCGGTGCCTTATCGTCGTGAGAGTTTTATCTCCAAGCGCATCTATTTGGATTTTGATGCAGATTTCAGTCTGACCGATGCCTCGTCGCTATCTGGCAATGCCCGCGGAAAGAGCCTTAAGCAGATCGTCAACTCTATAGACTCTCTCAATGAGACCTATGACAGTTTAGGACGCGTGTCTTATAATCAAGCTCGTACCTTCTATTTTGCCAACGTCCGTCTTTCCAAGAAAGACTCTTTGATGGCTGTGAAACGTGGAATGTCGAAGTCATTTGATATTGACAAGGTCTTTGAGAAGGCACCAGCTGAACAAAAGCAGATGGCGGTTTCGGCTGCGTTGAGCAAGGCCCAATCAGCCGTCAATGACTTGGATTTCAGAAGCATGATGACTAATGACAACGAGCGAACGGTACGTGAGCACCAGATCGAGGCGCAGAATAAGTTCATGCTGGCCTTGCAGTGTCTGTTGTTCTTCTTCATCGGTGCTCCTTTGGGTGCTATCATCCGCAAGGGAGGATTGGGCGTGCCGGTTATCGTGTCCGTGCTGGTCTTTATCGTGTTCTATATCATCGACAACTCCAGTTATCAGATGGCGCGTAAAGGCATGTGGGCCGTATGGATGGGTCGTACATTGGCTCCTGTTGTGATGACGCCACTTGCTGTCTTCATCACTTACAAGGCCTGCAACGATTCTATGGTGTTCAATGCCGATGCTTGGCGAGACATGTTCCGCCGCTTATTGGGCTTGAGAACCAAACGCAGCATTCAGGGTAAGGAAGTGATCATCAACGAGCCTAACTATGCCGATGACCATGACAAACTCCTTATTATTAATAAGGATGTGGTTGCTTATTCCAAGGCACATAAGCTTGTGGCACCACCAAATGTCATCAAGGTATTCTTCAAGTATCGCCCGGATCATGAGATCGAGCGAGTGAATGAGGAACTCGAAGCAGTCATCAAGGACCTCGCCAATACCCGCGACCCTTATGTTTTGCAGCAGATCAATCAATATCCAATATTGACGTTGAAGGCACATACGCGTCCGTTTGAGCGTAAGTGGCTGAATATCCTTTCGGCGCTTGTCGTACCGTTGGGCATGTTCTTCTATTTCCGCATGTGGCGTTTCCGTCTCCGTCTCTTACGGGATTTGAAGCAGATACGATTTACAGACACAAACATTATCAATCATATAGAGAGGAAACAGAGACTTGCTGCCGAATTGGCTCATCAGCATGAGAGTGACGCGCAGAACTCTGAGAAAGAATAAGTATCATCATAAAGGAATCATAACATGGCAGACTTCAAACTTAGCAGCATCGAAGATGCAGTGAAAGACTTTAAGGAAGGCAAATTCGTCATTGTCGTAGATGACGAGGATCGCGAGAATGAGGGCGATCTGATCATCGCGGCAGAAAAGATCACCCCAGAGAAGGTGAACTTCATGCTCAAGAATGCGCGTGGCGTACTCTGTGCGCCCATCACATTGTCACGTGCTGACGAGCTGGATTTGCCCCACCAGGTCGAGGAGAATACCTCAATGTTAGGCACACCTTTCACCATCACAGTAGATAAGTTGGAGGGTTGTACGACGGGCGTATCCGCTCACGACCGTGCTGCAACCATCCTTGCACTTGCAGATCCCGCCTCCACACCTCAGACTTTTGGCCGTCCGGGTCACATCAATCCACTGTATGCTCAGGACAACGGCGTGCTGCGTCGTTCCGGTCATACTGAGGCTGCCGTGGATCTTTGTAAGTTGGCCGGTTTGTATCCAGCCGGTGCGCTGATGGAGATTATGAATGATGACGGCTCCATGGCCCGTATGCCTCAGTTGCAGGAGAAGGCCAAGGAATGGGGACTTCGTATCATCACGATCAAGGACCTCATCGCCTATCGTCTCCGCAAAGAGTCCAGCATAGAGGTTGGTGAGGAGGTAGATCTTCCAACCATCTATGGTCATTTCCGCTTGATCCCGTTCCGCCAGACCAGCAATGGCCTGGAGCATATGGCGCTCATCAAAGGAGAATGGAAGGACGACGAGCCCATCCTCGTGCGTGTCCACTCATCTTGTGCCACCGGTGATATTTTGGGCAGCATGCGTTGTGACTGTGGCGAACAGCTCCACAAGTCCATGCAGATGATCGAGAAAGAAGGCAAGGGTGTCGTCATCTATATGCAGCAAGAGGGTAGGGGTATCGGTCTAATGAACAAGATCGCCGCCTATAAGCTTCAAGAGCAAGGTATGGACACCGTAGACGCCAATGTCCACCTCGGCTTCAAGCCCGACGAGCGCGACTATGGCTGTGGTGCACAGATGCTGCGTCATCTCCATGTCCATAAGATGCGGTTGATGACCAACAACCCCACCAAGCGTGTCGGCTTGGAGGCATACGGCTTGGAGATCGTAGAGAATGTACCCATCGAGGTGACGCCCAACCGTTACGACATTAAGTATCTGAGAACCAAGCGAGACCGTATGGGGCATCAGTTGCATATAAAATAATGTGTAGATAATACTATTGTAACATTATTATTTCAATTTGAAAATAAAAAGCATGTTTCTTTCGTTATAACGAATAAAATGCTTACTTTTGCAAATGAAATCATATTAAAGGAATCACTATGGCACAATTATCAGACCGTCTGAATCGATTGGCACCTTCTGCCACGTTGGCTATGTCTCAGAAAAGCAACGAGATGAAAGCCCAGGGCATCGACGTTATCAACATGAGCGTGGGTGAACCGGACTTCAACACTCCGGAGCATATCAAGGCAGCCGGAAAGAAGGCTATCGATGACAATTACTCCAAATATTCTCCCGTGCCGGGTTATCTGGCCCTGAGAAACGCCATTTCGGAGAAACTCGACAAAGAGAATCATCTCCAATATAATAATAAGGAGATCATTGTCGGTACGGGTGGCAAGCAAGGCGTCTGCAACACGATCTTAGCCTTGGTCAATCCCGGCGATGAGGTCATCATCCCGGCACCTTACTGGGTCAGTTATCCTCAGATGGTGAAGTTGGCAGGAGGCACGCCGGTCATCATTCGTGCCAGCTTCGAGCAGAACTTCCGCATCACGGCCAAGCAGTTGGAGGAGGCCATTACTCCTAAGACCAAGATGCTGATCCTCTGCTCACCCAGCAACCCTACCGGTAGCGTTTACTCTCAGGAAGAGCTCAACGAACTGGCAAAGGTCGTCCTGTCGCATGAAGATCTGTTTGTTCTCTCTGACGAGATCTACGAACACATTAATTATATAGGCAAGAGCGCCAGCATCGCCTCTTATCCGGGCATGAAAGAGCGCACTATCATCTGTAATGGCGTCAGCAAAGCATACGCTATGACTGGCTGGCGTTTAGGATGGGTCGCAGCTCCTGAGTGGATCGTCAAGGGCATCAATAAGTTGCAGGGTCAGTACACCAGTGGCACATGCGATGTCAGCCAGATGGCAGCCCTCGCCGCTTACGAGAGTAGTCAGGAGTGTGTAGAGGAAATGCGCAAAGCTTTTGAGAAGCGTCGTGATCTCATCGTGAGTCTGGCCCGTGAGATTCCCGGTTTGGAAGTCAACGTTCCCGAGGGTGCGTTCTATCTCTTCCCCAAGTGCTCCAGCTTCTTTGGCAAGAGCGATGGCAAGACCGTTATCAACAACTCCACCGATTTTGCGATGTATCTTCTTCAGGAAGGCCACGTTGCGACGGTTGGTGGTGATGCTTTCGGAGATCCCGACTGCTTCCGCATGAGCTACGCCACCAGCGACGACAATATCAAGGAAGCCATGCGCAGAATTAAAGAAGTAACGGCCCGCTTGAAATAAAAATTTGTTAAACAAGAAGAAAAACTCACGTAGTCAAGCATAAATTACTATCTTTGCGTGTGGATTCCGCCGGTAAGGCGGTGTTGGGCGCGAAAGCGTGGTCTTTTGTAAGACTAAGAATAGAAGAATAACAACTTAAATTTACTATAAACCAAAAAATTATTCAAAATTATGGCAACATCACAAAAGGTGGCAGCTCCAGCAGCTGCAAAGAAGTCTCAGGGCTTCACTGGTATCAGAGGTGCGTTCTGGATCATTGTATTGTGCTTCATCGCAGCTCTTTGCATCTTCAATCTCGTTCTTGGTAACGGTGACAACTTCCAGGGTGGCGACAACGCCAATGCTCCTGTCAACATCCTCGGTACTATCTTCAAGGGTGGTTATGTGGTGCCTGTGATCCACACACTGTTGCTCACCGTGCTCTGCCTCACTGTTGAGCGCTGGTTGGCATTGAAGACCGCTTTCGGTAAGAAGAACCTGACCAAGTTCGTGGCAAACATCAAGGCAGCTCTGAAGGCTAACGACTTCGACAAGGCAGAGAAGCTCTGCAACGAGATGCGCGGTTCTGTTGCAAACGTTGTCCTCGCTTCTCTTCACGCTTACAAGGATATGGAGAGCGGTGCTAACGCAACTCTGAAGAAGAGCCAGAAGGTTGCTAAGATCCAGCAGGCTCACGAGGAGGCTACTCAGCTTGAGATGCCTACTCTGCAGATGAACCTCCCGATCATCGCAACCATCGTTACACTGGGTACCCTTACCGGACTGCTTGGTACTGTGACCGGTATGATCCGTTCATTCCAGGCTCTGGCTGCCGGTGGTGGTGGTGACTCTCTCGCCCTGTCAACTGGTATTTCTGAGGCCCTTGTGAACACGGCCTTCGGTATCGCAACTTCTTGGTGCGCCGTTATTTCTTATAACTTCTTCACCAACAAGATCGATAAGCTGACATACGCACTCGACGAAGTAGGTTACACAATCGCTCAGACATACGAAGCTAACCACACAGACGAGGCTTAATTTTACTAACCCTTTAAAATTTTATCATTATGGGTAAAGTAAAAATAGCTAAGAAAGACGTCTGGATAGACATGACACCTATGTCTGACGTGATGGTCCTTCTGCTTACCTTCTTCATGTTGACGTCTACGTTCGTGAAGCAGGAGCCAGTGAAGGTCAACACGCCTGGCTCAGTGTCTGAAATCAAAGTTCCAGAGAAGAACGTCCTGAATATCTTGGTCAGCAATGACGGTAAGATATTCATGAGCATGGACAAGACGACCGATGTCCAGACCACTCTTGAGGATGTGGCCGGTCAGTTTGGCTTGTCGCTCTCACCCGCTGAGGAGAAGAAGTTCCTCAACGATCCTATGTGGGGCGTTCCAATGAATGACCTGAAGGGCTATCTGAGCCTGCCGAAGACAGAAATGCCGGTTGCCATCAAGAAGTATGGTATTCCTACAGACTCTGTTCCTGGCAAGACGGGTGATGCCGCTATGAGCGAATTCCAGATTTGGGTAAAGGCAGCCAAGAACACCAACCCTGATGCCAAGATCGCCATCAAGGCTGACGAGAAGACTCCTTACCGCATCGTGAAGAAGATCATGAGCGAGCTTCAGGACATGAACGAGAACCGTTACTACCTGATTACTCAATACAAGAAACAGGAGGACTAATAAATGGCAAAGCAAGGAAAAAGCAAGCAAAAGAAGATGAATGTCCGTGTGGACTTCACTCCTATGGTTGATATGATGATGCTTCTTATTACGTTCTTCATGCTTTGTACCTCTCTGGCCAAGCCCCAGACGATGGAATTGAGTATGCCGAGTAACGATAAGAACATTCAGGATCAGGACAAGAGTGTCACAAAGGCATCGTATACCATTACGATCTATTGTGCCGCAGACAACCAGATCTATTATGTGGCTGGTCAGGTGAAGCCTGAGGATCCCTCTTGTCTGAAGAAGACAACGTGGGGCACCAAGGGTATCCGCTCTGTGCTCTACAACCACGTCACTGAGGATGGAACCTATCCTGTTCAGGACGTGATGAAGGCCAAAGTGGCTCTTGACAAGCAGCGTCAGGATATGGAAAGCAAGGGTCATAAGATGCCGGACAGCATCTATGACACTAAGCTGGCTCAGATCAAGGCCGGTATCCTTCCTGATAAGAAGATCAGTACAATGACCGTCATTATCAAGGCTACCGACGACGCTAATTACAAGAATCTTGTAGATGCTCTCGATGAGATGCAGATCTGCAGCATTGGTAAGTATGTGATCGATAAGCTTAATCCTCAGGACATTGAACTTCTAAAGAAGAACAATGTCAAGTTTTAAGCACATTCAGTAACGATTTAAAAGTGAAAAAATGGCAAATATTGATTTAACAACCAATGGTTGGGTCGATCTTATCTTTGAGGGAAGAAACCATGAATATGGAGCCTACAAGCTCCGTAAGGGTACTCCCAAGAGAAACATCTACTCAATCATTGTGATAGCAATCCTGGCCGCCCTTCTGGTTGGTGTATATGTGGCCAAGTCTGCATACGACAAGTATCAGGCAGCCCATGCCAAGAACGAGGCAGTCACTGAGCTTTCCGCACTCAATCAGCCTAAGCAGAAAAAGGCTGAAGTAAAGCGTAAGGAAATTGTGGAACCCGAGAAGAAAGAGGTTGTCAAGGAGGTTAAGTCTTCTATCAAGTTCACGGCACCTGTCATCAAGAAAGATAACGAGGTGAAGCCCGAGGAGGAGATGAAGACCCAGGCTGAGTTGATGCAGACCAACACTGCTATCGGTGCTCTCGATGTGAAAGGTAACAGCGACAATGGTGAGATTCTGAAGGTTACACAGCGTGTGGCCGATGAGCCTGTCAAGCCTGCTGAGGAAAAGCCTGAGGTTGAGAACAAGGTCTTCGAGGTTGTGGAGCAGATGCCTTCCTTCCCCGGTGGTCCATCCGCATTGATGAAGTACCTTTCCGAAAACATCAAGTACCCTGTCGTAGCTCAGGAGAATGGTGTTCAGGGTCGTGTCGTCGTTTCCTTCGTTGTTGAGCGCGACGGTTCTATCACTGACGTGAAGGTAGCTCGTTCCGTAGACCCCTCTCTTGACCGTGAGGCTATGCGCGTGGTTCGTTCCATGCCGCACTGGATTCCTGGTAAGCAGAACGGTTCTGCTGTTCGTGTGAAGTATAACGTACCTGTATCTTTCAGATTGCAGTAAAAGTTTATATGAAGAAAATAACATCTTACTTTTTTGTAGGATTAGCACTTTCTGTCTGTCTTCTCTCTGCTTGCGGTAACAGCAAGAAGGGAAAAGACGGACGGACAGATACTTACTCATCAGGGACGATCAGTTTCGTCTCTGATGAGAGTTTTAGTCCCATTATCGAAGACGAGCGCTTCGTCTTTGAACATGATTATCCTGACGCCAAGGTAAAACCTATCTATACCAATGAGAGCGATGCTATTAACCGCGTTCTCAGTGGCAAGTCTTGGCTAGCATTCACGGCGCGCAATTTCACTCCGTCCGAGTTAAAGAGCTTGCAGGCACAGAACTATCGTCCTGTAGCCATCAAGTTGGCTTATGATGCTTTGGCTTTCATCTGCCATAAGGACTGCCGTGACACGTTGTTGTCTGTTCAGAATATCCGTGATATTATGAACGGCAAGGCAACGAAGTGGAGTGACATCTTCAAGGATGGTTCCCACGAACCCATCACCGTTGTATTTGACAATCCTAAGTCAAGTACTGTTCATTATGTAGAAGATTCCATACTCGGTGGTCATGCCATTCTCAATAAGAATGTGGCAGCAGTGAAGAAGACCGCCGATGTGATCAAATATGTTGAGCATCATCGTGATGCCATCGGCATCATCGGCAACAATTGGCTCAACGACAAAGGCGACAGCACCAACCTCACGTTCAACCGCAACATCCGTGTGATGAGCGTGAGCTTGATACATCCTGCTACTCCTACGAGCGGGCGCAAACCTTACCAATACTATATCTATAGTGGCGAGTATCCTTTGGTCCGCACCATCTACGCTCTGCTCAACGATCCCCGTCAGGGCCTGCCTTGGGGCTTCGCTCATTTCATCGAGGGTCCGAAGGGGCAGCGTATTGTCATGCGAGCCGGTCTGTTACCGGTTCTTGGCAATATCAACGTAAGAGATGTTAATGTTGGTCAATAGCAGAAACATTTACCTTGTAGGTTCGTCTTTGCATTAAAGTATTCATAAACATAACAGAACTCTTTTAAAACAGTAGAATTATGAAGGCTTATAAATATTTATTGATTGGTGCGCTGATGTTAGGTTCATCAGTGCCTACTTTCGCTCAGAACGACAACAAAGCTGTCATTGAGCAGGGCACCAAGGTCATCTTAGCCAAGGGTGCTGATTACAAGGATCAGGTAAAGCAGCTCTACAAGGAAAACAAGAAGAATCCTGAGGTACTTGTTGCTTTCGGTAAGGTATTCCTTGCACAGAAGGATACAGCTAATGCAAAGGCATTTGCCAACTACGCATTGGCTCGCAATCCTAAGTATGCTAAGGCATTCTTGCTGAAGGGCGACATTGCTGTCTCTATGGATGACGCTGGTGGCGCTGCTGAGAACTATCAGCAGGCTAAGTATTTCGATCCGAAGGATCCTGAGGGCTACTATAAGTATGCTATGATTCTTCGTGGTCGTAGTCCTGAGGATGCTGTGAGCAACCTTGAGGATCTTCGCAAGTATCGTCCCGACTATCCTGTTGACGCTTTGGCGGGTCGTATCTACTATTTCTCTTCAGTTCCTAATCATTTCCAGAAAGCAGAGTCTTACTTCAACAAGGTTCAGAACATCGCTTCTATGGAGGATGAGGACATCACTCGCTATGCTATGACAGAGTTCTTGCTGGGCAACTCTCAGAAGAGTATCGATGTGGCCCTAGCTGGTTTGACCAAGGATCCACGCCGTGCTGGTTGGAACCGTCTGGTTTTCTGGAATTATACCAACCTCAACGATTCTCAGAATGCTTTGGATTATGCTGATCGCCTGTTCAACAAGAGCGACAGTGCACATATCACTGCTGATGACTATGGCTATTATGGTAAGGCACTCGATTTGGCTAAGCGCTACGACGAGGCTATCAATGCCTACAACAAGGCTATCGAGGATTTAGCTGTAGACAGCAACGCCATTGCTTCTAAGTCTGTGCTCTTGAAGAACCTCTCTGATGTCTACAAAGAGAAGGGTGACTTCAATAATTCTGTAGCTTATCTGGAGAAGTCTATCGACGCTAAGGATAAGCCGACGATGGACGACTATGATAGCATGGCAGGTCTCTACACCGACTATGCTTCTAAGAAGGCTGCTGCCGGTGACAAGGCTGCTGCTAACGCCGCTTTCAAGAAGGCTGACGAGGTCTATGGTAAGATCATGGAGCTCTTCCCCAATTACAAGAACTACTGCAACTACATGCGCGGTCAGATCAATGCCAACCTCGATCCTGATAGCAAGGCAGGTCTTGCCAAGCCTTACTACGAGGCTCTTTCTTCAAGTCTTGAGGAGAAATCCGATCTGAGTAGCAGTGAGAAGGCAATGCTCAAGCAGGCTTATCTCTATATGCTGGTCTATGACTACAACGTCAAGAAGAATACAGCTGGTGCTAAGATGTGGGCAAAGAAGCTCCTCGTTATTGATCCTGAGAACGAGACAGCAAAGCAGGTCGCTGCATTGAAGTAATCGATTAAGAACACATAAAATAGGCTCTACGGATTCCGTAGGGCCTTTTTTTGTGCTCATATTTAGTTATAGAGGGAACGGAATCTTGGCAGGGCACGTTTTCCACCTTGGAGCTTTTATTGCTGTTCTTTCTTCGTTCTCTCTCTTGCGGATTGTTGTTGCGTTCTACAGGATATTGGTGCCTGCTTTTCACTGAACAGATTCTTTTCCGTATCTTTGTGTTTTAGTACGTTTGAATTATCCAGTGTGCGCTTTTGGAATTTCCTTCGGTAGTCTGCCTATTCCAAAAGTTACATTTTTGTTCCGCTATGTTACATACCATTGTTCCTTTCTTACTCCTCTTAGCTTTCAACTTCTCTGATCATTTTATGTGGATACCTCTATAGGTTTGGGTGGATGTTGCGCGTATTTGACGCTCTGAAGGGCTTTATTACACTTAATATTTGTTTTATCCAACTCTTTTAGCGTTTCGTCCACCCTCATTTTATCCACTTTTCTTAATTTTGGGGTCAGAAACGTAAACATCAATAACAACCTAATTATTACTACAATGAAGAAACAACTCTTCTCAGTGATGCTATGCCTGGGAGCGATGGGCGGTTTGTCCACCTTCCCAATGCCGTTACAGGCTGCTGTGTCACAATCACAGACGATTAAGGTGAAAGGCCAGATCGTAGACGATCAGGGTGAACCGCTTACTGGAGCCACCATTAAGATAAAAGGTGGACAGGGTGGTACTGTGACCGATCTTGACGGTAATTTCAATCTTGACGCTCCTGCCAATGCTACGCTCGTGGTAAGTTATGTAGGCTATAAAGACCGCGAGATTGCTGTGCGTGGACGCGCTATTATTGATAAGATTCAGATGACAACTGATGACCGTGTTTTGGATCAGGTTGTCGTTGTCGGTTATGGTACTCAGAAGAAGGCCGACTTGACCGGCTCTGTTGCCGTAGTCAATGCCGACCAATTGAAGAAGGTATCCAACTCCAATATCTCCACCATGCTTGAGGGTAAGGTTCCTGGTGTACAGATCACGACCGATGGTCAGCCGGGTGCCGATCCATCTGTGCGTATTCGTGGTATCAGTACTTTTGGAAGTTCCGCACCTCTTTATGTTGTCGATGGAGTGCCAATGGGTACTACGATCCGTGACTTCTCCGCTAATGATATTGAGTCCATCCAGATTTTGAAGGATGCCGCTGCCGGTGCCATCTACGGTTCTCGTGCTGGTAATGGTGTGGTCATCATCACTACTAAACATGGTCGTAAGGATCAGCCTTTGAAAGTTGATTACAGCGGCTACTTCGGTGTAGATAAGATTTCAAAAGGAGTGTATGATCTGATGGATGCAGATCAATACAGCAATTACATTGGACAGGCATGTGCTAACAGTGGCACCACACTTCCCAGCGGCTATAAGCTTGGCGAGGATGGTAAGTACCATTTCCAGGATGCTACCAATACAGACTGGTTCGACGAGGTCTTCAAGACCGGTATCCGTCAGAACCACAATGTCAACCTCAGTGGTGGTGGTGCCAACAATACCTATAATATTGCTCTCGACTACTTCAACCAGAAGGGAACCATCGAGGGTGCCGGTCCTGACTATCAGCGCTACACGGCACGTGTGAACAACTCTATGGACACCAAGTTCATCAAGTTCCAGACCAGCGTCGTTTATTCTCATTCCAAGCAGAACAATATGGCCATTTCCAATGCCTCTGAGTATGTGCAGGGACTTTATGGCGACGTGACCAACGTGCTGCGTGGTACGCTGCTCATGCAACCGACCATCAAGGCTTACGATCCTTCTACTTGGGTACTTGACGACAAAGTCGGTTCTGCCAGTGGCTACAACTATGATGCTTATGGCTATGGTGTGTACAACGATTTGGTGCATGGTGATATCTCCGCTTCCAATCCGTTGCTCGTCAACAACCTGCTCAAGCGCAACACACTTGTTGACCGCTTCGTAGGTACAGGCTCTGCAGACGTTGACCTGTTGAAGATGTTGGGTGTAGATACCAAGACCCAACACCTTAATTATAAGATCAATCTCTCCTATAGCAAGACTCACGCTCAGGACTTCACTTGGATTCCTTCCTGGATTCAGAGCAACCGTGTCTACTTGGCCAAGAGCAATGAGAAACTCACCAAGGGCACTCGCACTTACGCAGATGCGTTGATGGAGAACACGCTGACTTATGACGGCCAGATAGGCAAGCATAACATCAACTTCGTTGCCGGTACCGCTTATCAGGAAGAGAACACCAACACGCTGACGGCTTGGGGCAATGAGTTCAGCGAGCCTTACTTCCTTCAGATCCAGAATGCCAAGACCCGTGATGCCAGCTCTTTCGAGTACAAGCATGCGATCATGTCTTACTTCGGCCGTCTGAACTACAACTACGACGAGAAATATCTTCTCTCAGCTATTGTCCGTCGTGATGGCAGTAGCCGTCTGTCCAAGGACAAGCGCTGGTCCACTTTCCCCTCTGTGTCTTTGGGTTGGCGTATCGACAAGGAGAAGTTCTTCCCTGTCAGCAAGGATATCATCAACCTGTTGAAGCTCCGCGCAAGCTATGGTGAGATTGGTATTGACAATGTTGGTGACTACGCTATCCAGACCACGATGGATCGCAACAACATGAGCTACAGCTTCGGCAACAACATTGTTTATGGTTCTGCTATCTCCACTTTCGTCAATCAGAATCTTGAGTGGGAGCGCCGTATCACCAAGAACATTGGTCTTGACATCGCCATGTTTGGCAACCGTCTTGAGTTCACTGCTGAATGGTTCAAGAACCGTTCTAAGAATTTGCTCTACGGAGTACCTGTTCCGGAGAATGCCGGTGTGAGCAATACCAGTGTGACGATGAACGCCGCTACTTTGGACAACAGTGGTTGGGAGTTCAGCGGTACTTATCGCAACAACGATCATCCTCTGAAATATCAGATCAGTGCCAACCTCAGCACACTTAAGAATAAGGTGGTGCAGCTTGGCTTCAGCAAGGATGCCTATATCACCGGCAACTATATCACAGAGCTCGGCAAGGAGATCGGTAAGTTCTACGGCTATGTATATGAGGGTATCGCACGCACCCAGGCCGACCTCGACAACCATGCTACACAGCAGGGAGCCAATGTCGGTGACTGCCTCTACAAAGATGTCAGTGGCCCCGACGGCAAGCCCGATGGCAAGATCGACGAGAACGACCGTGTCGTCCTTGGCAGCGGTATGCCTAAAGTCAACTTTGGTATCAGTGCCCATCTGGAGTACAAGGGCTTCGATCTGACTGTTTCTACCTTCGGTGCTTTGGGCTATCACGTTTCCGACGACATCTACAACAGTCTGAATTCGTGCTACGGCTGGGCTAACAAGGACGTTGCCATGGCCGATGCCAACCGCGAGGATGGAAAGACCTATCTGAGCAATGTGCCTCGTACTTACGCTACCAACAACGCCCAGCAGGCTTGGAACGACCTCTTCAGCAGCCGTAAGATTCAGAATGCCGCTTATTGGAAGATCGCCAACGTAGAACTTGGTTACAACATGCCAGACAAGTGGTTTGGCGGATATGTAAACAGCGTACGCGTTTATGTCTCTGCTCAGAACCTCTATACCTTCACAGGTTATCATGGTTACAATGTCGACTATGCCGGAGGTGTGTGGACACCGGGCTACAACTTCTGTTCGTTCCCGACACCGCGTACATTCATGTGCGGTCTTCACTTCTCATTCTAATGTTGACAACAAAACACAACTGATAAACATTACGTCAATATGAAACTCTATCATATCTCCCTCGCCCTCTTGTTGGGCCTCGGAACCCTTACATCCTGTAACGACAAGCTCGATTTGGACAATCCCAATCAGCAGACTTCAGCCACCTTCGGCTTCAACGCCGATGATTTGGAAGAAAGTGTGGTGGCTGCCTATAACCACATCCGCATGGAGGGCTCTTATGCCCGTGTGGGCTACACCATCGACATGTGCCGTGGCGATGAGGTGTGGAACTCCTCACAAGTGTGGTATCTTCCGTTCGACAACCTCAACCTTCCCGTCTCCGGTGACATTGGCTGGTGGGTATGGCGTGAGTGGTATTATACCATCAACGTCTGCAACTTCGGTCTCTCCCGTACCGGTGATGACGACAGCAAGTTGAGCGACCGCATGAAGGACATCAAGGGGCAGTTGCTGTTCCTGCGTGCCCTGGCCTATTACAACTTGGCCGGATATTATCAGGACGTGCCATTGATCACTGACTACAACACTTATTCTTCTCTTGACGGTCTCTATGCCACCAACAACACCTTCGACGAGGTCATGGACCAGGTGGAGAAAGACTTCAAAGAGGCTGTAGACCTGTTGCCTTCACGCGACAAGGGCGGAGAGTGGGCCAAAGGCCGTGCCACCTGTGGAGCCGCTGCCGGATACTATGCCCGCGCGCTGATGCAGCGTCATAAATACAGTGAGGCACTGACCGTCTTGAAGGATATCATCAACAAGAAGTACGGCTCTTATAAGCTCATGGCCAACTATGGCGACAACTTCCGCGAGGGCGCTCAGTATGAGAACAACGACGAGAGCCTCTTCGAGGTGCAGTTCCTCGACTATGGCACACAGGGCACCGACGATGAGTGGACACCTGTCAACACCAGCAAGAATGCCACGCAAGGATCAGCTATTGAGAGCAACTGTGGACCAGGTGCCTATGGTGGTTGGGCAGACTTGAGTGCTTCGCCATGGCTCTATCAGCTCTTCAAGCAGGAGCGTACCAAGAGTGGCAAACTCGATCCGCGTCTTTATTGGACCATCGGCACCTACGAGGCAGACTGGGACAATGATGATCAGACGCTTGGCAACGTATGCTACAAGTCTAAGATGACTCCGACCGATACTGTTGTCACCAATAACAACAATGGTGGTCTGCCTATCTGCAAGTTCACCAACATGCGTACAGGTCTCTATGACAAGGTGGTCACCGGTCTTCACGATGGTATCAACCTGCGCCTGATGCGCTACTCCGACGTGCTGCTGCGTGCCGCTGAGTGCGAGAATGAAGTCAACGGCCCCACACAGCAGGCTATTGACTGGATCAATGAGGTGCGTCGTCGTGCCGGACTGGCTGACTTGAAACTCTCCGACTTCCCCACCAAGGACAAGCTCTTCGAGCAGATTGCCAATGTAGAGCGTCCGAAGGAGTTCGGCTGTGAGTTTGGTCGTGGCTTCGACCTTCTGCGTTGGGGATTCTTCTACAGCGCTGACCGTCTGCAGCAACTCAAGGAGCACGGAACCTATCGTTGCTCGATCCATCACGCCAAAGATCCTGTCAGCTATGACCTCGTAGGCAAGGATCCTGAGGTGAAGTGCTCTTACGACACCTACGTGCCCGGTCACGAGTTCCTACCTATCGTAGAGACGCTGACCAACAAGAATCCGAACCTCAAGGGCAATTCAGCCAATAACAGCACCGACAACAGCGAGTATTTCAAGGCCAACGGATGGACCGTGCATCCTGTTGTCAGCTTGAGCAAATAAGCCAAACGATAACTATAAAAAAGAAAAACAATGAGATATTTCAAGCATATAGCCAATGCCCTGTGCATGGCTGCACTGGGTGTGATGGCACTGACCGGGTGCGAAGGCGCTGACCAATACGGCATCGACTCTCCCGATTGGATAAAAAATAAGATCGACTCCATCAACAATGCTAAGCAGCCTCATGAGGAAGTCCTCGAAGGCATGCAAGAGGATGTGTACACCATTGGTAAGACTGACTTCTCTTCTGGCTGGTGGTCGGCCTTCTCAAAGTACTACGTCATCGGAGAGAACCAGAAGTGGAACGCTCAGTTCAACCTGAACATCAATCCTTCAGCTCCGAACACTTACAAGAACTTCGCCATGATCATCACCAACGACGCTGACCGAGGGGCCGCCGACTACAAGGAGTATGGCGCTATCCGCTTCGACAACCAGCCCAGTGGCAACTCAGAGTGGGGAGACTACATCGACAGGAGCAAAGTAGAGAGCAACCTGACCTTCAACACCGACACCGACGACGGTGTGCAGAAGCTCGGTGGCAAGGTGACCCTCACCGTTGACCGTTCACGCAAGGACTCTTTCGTTGTGAAGATGACCAACGGCACGGTGACAAAGACTTATACACAGCCTAAGGCTCTCGCCAACCTCAATACTGATGCCAGCGACACCAACATCCGCTGCTTCCTCGTTCCCGATGGCTCTTACATCGACTTCCTCTCCACCAACATCGTGCCTATCGGTGGCTTGACGTCTGCTCAGGACAAGCAACCGGTGTCAATGACGCTGAACAATGTGCCGGAAGAGGTGGCTCTCGGTACTTCGCTCGACGATGCCATGGCCAACGTCTCTGCTGAGGTGACCTACGAAGAGGGTGTGAAGAAGACCATCCCGGCTTCTGAGCTCTACTTCTCTGCCATCAACGACATGAACGTGCCCGGCGAGAAGACGCTCACTGTCATCTACAACAAGACCTTCAAGGGCGAGTCTTCTGCCAAGCCTATTGTTGCCTATGCTACCTTCAAGGTGGTTCAGCAGATTGCTTCCATCAAGATCACCAAGCAGCCTACGCGCAACACCTATTATTTCTATAAGAGTGCTGCTACTGAAAGCATGGGCGACCGCACGATGGCCTTCGACCCGACAGGCATGGAGGTGACCGCCACCTACAGCAATGGTGAGACGGGCATTCTCGACAACAGCAAATTGAAGTTCTCCGCTATCGCCGCTTCGGCTGGTAAGAAGGCTGTGACGATCTCTACCGCCAACGGTAAGGAGGCTAAGCTCATGGTCACCGTGAAAGAGTCGACAAGTAGTGCTGCGGCATTCACGCCCAACCTCGTCGGTCTTGAGGACAACACTACAAAATGGTGGACAGCCTTCTCCAATGACGTGAAGGTTCCGGCTGGCGAGACCCGTTCGTTCTCTTTCACCAACTATACCGACGGCGTGAAAAATTGGTACAACTTCGTCACCATCCTGCGGAATGCCGCCAAGGGTGAGTATGGTTGGGTGCGTGCCGACAACTATGGTAGGGGCAACGGCTACGACGCTTGCCAGCACGACGGTACGGCAGGTGCTGATTGGGCAGGCTGGCTCGCTGCCATGAACGGTGCCAAGGTCACAGTCTATGTTACCAACTGCAACAATGGTACGGCTGACGTTCAGGCCATCATGAAGGGTACTGACGGAAAGACCTACACCCAGTATTACTTAGGCCTCAACACCGTTGATCCCGCTGACCTCTATGTCGCCTTCACCGCTGACCACTGCCATTTGGTGGCTGGTACGTCCGGTGCCAAGCGACATGTTCACAGACGATAAGTGATAAGTAACGTAAGGCTCGCTCCCCATTCCCTCAGTAGGAGGGATGGGGAAGGGCTTTACCACTTTTTTTGATAATTATGAAGCATCTTCAACTCTTTACAGCCGTCGGTCTGCTCGCCCTCAGCACTGTCGCTACTTATGCCAACGACAAGACCAGGGTCAGCTACAAGGAAGTGGCGGTTCATGATCCCTCCATTGTTGCCGACGGCAGCAACTACTATCTCTTCGGCTCGCATCTTGCCACGGCGAAGTCCAGCGATATGCTCAATTGGACTTACTTTGGTGGTGGCGAGACTGACGCCTGCACGCTCTTTGCCAATACTGCCGGCAAAAAGATCGATTATGTCAACACCTACAACACACAGAAGATCACTTCTGTGAAGAACTATAAGGGCGAGACTGTCTCCTTTGGCAACTTCAATGCCCACAGCTGGCAGTGCAATGGCAATAATGTTCAGGGCATGCAGTGGGCTCCTGATGTCGTTCGCAGCCGCAAGACGGGCAAGTGGCTGATGTATATGTCGGTCAACGGTGACTATTGGGCATCGTCCATCGTCTGTCTTGCTGCCGACAAAATTGAGGGACCGTATGTCTATCAGGGACCTGTTGTTTTCTCCGGCTTCCAGGGACGCTATGACCACAACGGCTTTAAAAAGGGCAACGACTGGACGCACACCGACTTGACCATTGCTACCGGTGCTACTTCGCTGCCTGCACGCTACAACACCGATCAGTGGGGTTCTTACTGGCCCAACTGCATCGACCCTTGCGTGTTCTACGACGAGGAGGGCAATCTGCTGATGTCTTACGGCTCATGGTCAGGAGGTATCTGGGAGTTGAAGCTTGATGATGCCACGGGACTGCGTGACTATACCCACACCTATCCCTATGAGATCAATGGCAAAAAAGCATCCGGTGGGTATGCCAATGCCAACACTACCTGTGATCCTTATTTCGGCAAGAAGATAGCTGGCGGATACTATGTCTCGGGTGAGGGTTCGTTTATCCGTCATATCGGCAACTACTACTATCTCTTCCTCTCTTACGGAGGTTTAAACCCTAATGCGGGCTACGTGATGCGCGTCTTCCGCAGCGAGAACCCCGACGGTCCTTTCGTCGATGGTCAGGATGTCAGCGCGGTCTACAGCAAATACGAACTCAACTACGGTAACAACTCTGCGACCAACCGTGGCATGAAGCTTATGGGCGCCTACGCAGGTTGGGGCAGCATGACACGCGGCGAGCGTGCCCAAGGCCATAATTCTGTCTTGGTCGACAACGACGGAGATGCCTTTTTGGTCTATCATACTAAATTCGACGATGGAACTTACTTCCATGAGGTGCGCGTGCATCCGCTCTTTGTCAACGAAGACGGCTGGCTCGTCACCGCTCCTTTCCGATTCACCGGAAAACAGACTACACAAAAACAAATCGAGAACGAACGACTCTTTTCTGCTGAGCAGATCGCAGGCTCCTATCAGCTGATCAAGCATCCTTATCAGCAAACGTGTCGCTACGGTGCAGATGGTGATAAACTGGATGTTTCTTTCAGCAAAACCAATGAGCAAAAGCCGGTGACGGTGACGCTCAGTGCTGACGGCACGGTAACGTGTCCAAGCAACAGCGAGTACGACGGCACGTGGACGTTCACGCAGGACGGTAAGTCGTTCATCACACTGACGCTCAATGGCTGGGATTACAGCGGTGTGGCCATCAAGCAGAATGTCGATGGCTATAAGGATTGTCCTGCCACCTGCATCACTGCCACCAGTTTCGACGGCATTCCTGTCTGGCTCTACAAAGAGGGTGCGCCGACGACGGGCATCCATGAGATCCAGGCCGCTCAGAGCAGCGCCAAGTCTCAGCAGGCTTACAACCTTGCGGGTATGCCGGTCAGCGACAGCTACAAGGGCATCGTGATCGTGGGTGGAAAGAAAGTGGTGAGAAAATAAAAAAAAGAGCCTCACCCCCTATCCCCTCCCCAAAGGGGAGGGGCGTGAAATGCTTCAAGAGCGAAAGCGGGTGCGAGCCCTGAAGCACTCAAGAGCAGAGAGCGGTTTTGGGGGGCGAAGCGCTCAAAAACTGAAAGCGGGTGAGAGCCCTGAAGCACTCAAGAGCCGAGAGTAGCGTGTGTGTTTCACCGAGTTCTCTCCGTTCGGTTTGACGGCGTTGTGCGCCGTCCCCCCTGCTCCTTCCGCCCCTGCTCCTTCCGCTCCCCTGTTTCTCTCGCTCCTCTTCCCCTTTGTCCATTAAACAAACTATCATTGAAAATCTTATTTTCCTTGGCTGTGGCCGCGCTCAGCGTAGTCACGGCCTTGGCAGGAGAGTCCGACGCTCATGGTGTCACGGATCCGTGGACGCATGACCCTGTTATGGCCTACGAAGACGGTACCTACCATCTCTATTGTACCGGACCGGGCATCCTCAGCATGACCTCCTGCGACTTACATACCTGGGACATCGCAAAGCGTGGTGTCCTGCAAGACCATATTCCCGCATGGGCGCGTGACAGCGTGCCCGGATTGCGGGGTGATCTATGGGCTCCGGACATCATCCGCTACCGCGACCACTGGTATATGGCCTATTCCTGTTCTACGTTTGGCAAGAACACGTCGGCCATCGGACTTCTCTCGGCTGACCGCCTCTCCGACAACAGTGCTTGGCGCGACGAGGGCTGCATCATCGCCTCACGCGAGGGACGCGACAACTGGAATGCCATCGATCCCAACTTTGTCATCGACGACAACGGACAGCCGTGGCTGGCCTACGGCTCGTTTTGGGATGGCATCCAGCTCCTTCGGCTCGACACTACGCTACATGCTGCTGTCGGGGCGCGTCCCTTTACCATTGCACGCCGCTATGCCAAGGGTACCAAGAGACTTCCGGCCAATCCTACCTCGGACTTTGCCGGTCCTAATGCCATCGAGGCTCCGTTCATCTTCAAGCACCGGGGCTGGTACTATCTCTTTGTCAGTCACGACTACTGTTGCAGGGGCATGAAGAGCAACTACCGCGTGGTCGTCGGACGAAGCCGGAAGATCACGGGGCCTTATCTCGACCGGGAGGGCAGGTCCATGCTTGAAGGCGGTGGCACACTTGTCATCGAGGGCGACAAGAGGCAATATGAGGCAGCCGGCCATTGTGCCGTCTATCATCTCCCATTGCCGAAGAAGCAGAAAAAAGGAGATCTCTTCATTTGTCATGGTTATAGTATCAAAAGTGAAGGTATGCCAAAGCTGGTCATCCGTACGGTTCGGTGGAACCACGGCTGGCCGGTCCTAAAGTAGAAAGAGCATAGGATAACAAAGAGGCTCCAACCCGCTGTGGGTTGGAGCCTCGTTTTCGTTTATGGCGATGAAGATTCTTTGTAAAGTATGAACTTCCTTTACAAAAGTACTTCATCCTGAACTTTCAATCTAGAGAAAGAGGAACCGTGAATTTTGGGAAAAGCGGAGCTCTTTCTGTTGAAATGGTGAAGTCACGTTGTCAGAAAGCCTTTCTGATGCTGTCATCTCGCTTTAGTCATCGGGTCATCACGCCGTGATGACCTGGTCAGAAAGCCTTTCTGACAGGTACAGAAAGGCTTTCTGATAACCAGTCTATGCGTAGTTACCGACCTCAAAAGGCCTCTTTTTACTTTGTTAGACGGTTATATATTTGTATTTACCTGTGTGTCAGCTTGTTATGAAAAACTGCTTAAAATTCGCGTCTTTTGGCGCAAGATAGAGCTTGCTTCAAAAGATCGCCTAGAAAATGGCGGAAAAATGTCAGTTTTCACAACATTGTCTTGTTGCCTGTATGATCCGTATAGCTTTGATGCTTTTCTTGGTTTTATGCAACCTATACACTGCAACTTTTCGGTAAATTATGTCGTGTATAGATGACATAATTTGCCGAAAATGTGGATTTAGAATCGTCACCGGGCTGTTTATCATCAAAAAAGAATATAACCGAATAGTGAGAACGGGATATTCTCGATATTCGGTTATATTCTTCATTCCGCCGTGGCGGAGCGTTAACTCACAAAGATCTACGTTACTTTGTAGTTGGGAGTGGACTATCTCACGTTCAGCACTACGATTGACATCGGAGGAAGCGTAGCCTTGAGCTTACTGCCTTTGATCTTGGCACCGGTGAAGGCAGTGGACTTCACCACGTCGGGTTGGTTGAAGTCGTTGTAGTCAGTGACCTTCTTGGCGGTGAGGATCGTGCCGGAGACCTGCTTGCCCGAGAAGCCGTCGAGGGCGAGCTCTACCGGCTCAGCCTTGTCGAGACGCGGGTTGACGAGTGAGACGACGAGAGCGCCATCCTGCTTCTTGGCTGCGGAAACCGAGAGCGTTGGGACGCGGCCCGGCGTCATCTTGTACATCAGCGGTTTGGCGGTGAGCGTGTCGCAGGTGAAGGAAGCGGGCAGATAGGTAGCCTCCTGGAAGTCACGGTACATCTTGAAGACATAGTAAGTCGGCGTGAGCACCATGTGTCCTTGTCCGATGGTGTCGGTGAGGATCATGCTCTGCAGCACGTTGACCACCTGCGCGATGTTGGCCATGCGTATGCGGTCGGTGTGGCGCTGGAAGATGTTGAGTGTCAACGCGGCCACCATGGCGTCGCGCATGGTGTTTTGCTGGTAGAGATGTCCGCGGATCGTTCCCGGCTCCTCGTCCCACCAGGTGCCCCACTCGTCGACCATCAGACCAATCTTCTTCTGTGGGTCCTTTTTGTCCATGATGTCGCTGTGGCGCTTGATGACGTCTTCGATCTGCAGGCACTTGGCAAGCGTAGTGTAGTATTCGTCATTGGTGAACACCGTTGCCGAGCCTTTGTGGTCACTCCAGTCTTTGACGGTGTAGTAGTGGAGCGAGAGACCGTTCATCTTGTTGCCCACGCGGTCCATGAGCGTCTTTGTCCAGTTGTAGTCATAGTCACTGGCGCCGGAGGCGATGCGGAAGAGATGGTTGTTGGGTTGGTTGCGGCAGTAGGTGGAGTAGCGGCGGTAGAGGTCGGCATAGTACTCCGGTCGCATGTTGCCACCGCAGCCCCAGCTCTCGTTGCCAACACCGAGATATTTCAGATGCCAGGGCTTCTCACGTCCGTTTTTGCGTCGCAGGTTAGCCATGGGCGTGTCGCCATCGCCGGTCATGTACTCTACCCATTTCGAGAGTTCCTCGACGGTTCCGGAGCCAACATTCCCGCTGATATACGGTTCGGCGCCGAGTTTCTCACAGAGATTCATGAACTCGTGAGTACCGAAAGAGTTGTCCTCGATGGTACCTCCCCAGTTGTTGTTTTGCATCTTCGGACGCTGGCTGCGTGGCCCGATGCCGTCCATCCAGTGATATTCGTCGGCAAAGCAGCCGCCGGGCCAGCGCAGCACAGGCACGCGCAGCTCCTTGAGTGCGTTGAAGACATCGGTGCGATAGCCGTCGGTGTTGGGCACGTGGGAGTTGGGACCTACCCACAGACCGCCGTAGATGCAGGTGCCGAGGTGCTCGGCAAATTGTCCGTAGAGCTCCTTGTAGATCTTCTGTTGGCCTTGGTTGGCGTGGATTGTCACCTGAGTCTGAGCCATCAGACCACTGGAAGCCGACACGAGAAGAGTCGACAGAATTAGTTTTTTAAGCATAAATAAATTTGTTATTGGGTTTGTATAATGATGATTTAAAGTTTGAAGCGGTAGCCGAGAGTGATGAGGATGGCGTGGTTGCGGGCAGTGACAGCATTAGAACCAAAGCCGTAGTTGTTGATTTTTTGACTGATGGCCTGCCGGATCTCGTAGCGATAGGTGGCGTTGAGCATGATGTTGCGCCATTCGTAGCTCAGTCCCACGGGGATGTCGTAGATGATGTTGCGGAACTTTCCGCTGACATCCTCTGACTCTTTTCTCTGGTAGTTCTCCCAAAGAAAGTAGGACGACATGCCGTCGCCGATGTCCATTGTACGGATGCTTGTCATCTTAGCATGCGCCTTGGCCGAAGTCATCAACCCCATTTCGACACCGAGGTGGACGGCGAGGCCTTTGACGGCAGAGGAGTAAGCCTTGATTTGCAGGGGCACCGAGACATAAGCCGCATTGATCCACGACTTTGCGGAGGAGTACTGTTCTTTTTCCTCTTTGAAGCCCGTACCGATGAGGGCGTAGTCCACGCCTGTGGTGAGCGAATAGTAAGTGGAGAGAGGAATCTCCAGTTCAGCACCTGCCGTCCATCCTGTTTTCCATGTCTCGTCTTTGCTGAGGGCGCTGCCGTGCATCTTCGAGACGGTCATGCCGGCGTGTGGCTCGATAGAGACACGTCTGTTTTCGTTCTGAGCCAGAGCTGCAAGCGGCAGGATGGCGAGGAGCAGAAAGAATATCTTTTTCATGGGGCTATTGAATCTTTTTATAAGTGTAGGTCTCCGAGGCTTTACCGCTTTTACTGGTGATTTTCATTTCGGTGTCAGAGACGAAGTCAATCTGAAATGTTTGAGAGCTGCCTATACTTGACGAAATCAAGTCGTTGAGCGACTGGCCGCGTGTCAGCTTATTGCCGTCGACAGTAAAATAGTATGTATTGGGATAGTCGCTTCCGTTATAATATTTGTTGACGACATGATTGCTGTAGAAGATGAGCTTATGATACATTTGCATCGACCTAGAATCAGAAGGTGTAATGTCGTCATTGGAGACATAGCCATCTGAGTACACTCTTTGGTGATGGATTGTTCCCCATGAGCCGATCAGTTTGTCGGGTACTTTCGTATTGACAATTTCCTCGATACGTGTCACTTCGTCAGGGACTTCCTTGCGCGTGAACTTCTTTACTTGATGCCCGTCTGTGGTAGCAAAGAGGATATCTCCTTTGATGCCAAAGATCGAGTAGCTTGTGCTCACAAAGGGGAAAGAGAAACGTTTGCCGCTCGTGCTAATCTTCCCAGAGTGGTAGTCGACACTAAAATAGTTATTTGTGGAATATACGATCGACACGTCGGACACGTTGCCTTGCTCGTCGATATAGACACCGGATCCATTACCTTTATCCCAGTATCCGACGAGGTCGCTGAGCTGTAGGTTAGCGTGTGTCATCTCCTCCAAGTCAGCCAGTTCTCCGGGAACATCCTTGCGTACGAACTTCTCCACTTTCTGCCCGTCGAGAGTAGCTAAGAGCACATCTTTGCTGACACCGTAGAGAAGATAGGTATTGCCATTGTAGGGGAAAGAGAGGACGCCACCAGTGGTGCTGACTTCCTCGGATTGGTATTCGATGATGTCGTTATCGCTGCCGCCGTAATTCGCAATGTGTGAGATGTAGCCCTGTTCGTCGATATAGATGCCGTTGCCGTCGCCATTGGGGACGTCGTTGTTAGCAAGTTCCCAGTAACCGGCGAGGTCGCTCATCTGTATGCCGGTGAACTTCATTTGGGCCATCGTCTCCATCATGCTGTCGCCCTCGCCGGGGAGATGCTGGAGGCGGTAAAGGGGGATGACAGATGTCTTGCCATTATAGGCAAGGTACATCTTCTCGTTGTTGTTGCCAGCCACGGTGACCGTGTAGTGTTTGTTGTTTCCTTTGCTGAGCAGCATCACGTAGTGGTTGTTGTCGATCGTCCATGTGCCGGTTTTATAACCTAAATTGAAGGGATCTTCCTTGGCCTGAGTGTACTGCCATTCCGAGACCGTGCCGTCGTCGTGGACAACGATGCCCTCAACAGCGCCGTCGCCGTTGATGTCCGCACCGGTCTCGATGCTGGTACCGGCCATCTGCCAGTAGCCGGTGATGGGGATGTTGACGTCGGCGCTGATGTTCTTGTCGTCGTCACTGCACGAGGTAAATGTCAAGAGGTTCAGCAAGCCGATCAATAATAATAGATAAGGAGTAGTTTTCATGTGAGTGATGTGAGATGTGAAGAGTGAAAATGGTTGCAAAGGGTGGATTATAGGTCCTGCAACCACTTCTTGCCTTTCTTGGTGTTGGTCCAAAGGATGAGGCCGACGCCGATGACGGAGCCGATTGCAAAGATAATTGTGAGCGTTTCCATAAACTTATGATTTTAATATTTTGTTGGCGAAGTATGCAAAGACATAGGACATAAGAATGCCGAAGACGATCGCTAAGATGTTGATCCTCACATTCGTCTTGGTTAGGACCGGAACAACGCCTCCCAATACTAAAGCGGCATACGTAAGTTTGGATATGTCGTAGAAATAACCGGCTAACTTCTCACGTCGAGTTTTCTTCTTGTCGTTGTTTTCTGCTGCCATTGCTTATTTCTTTTTCCTTTGCGAAGCTCTGTTGGCACGCTGCTGCCGGTACTTAGCTTTCTGCTTAGCCGAGCCGGAGCCGTGTGCGCCGGTGATATACTTCTTTTTCTTGGCTTTGGTCTTTACCTTGCCGTCGTCTTTGGGTCCGCCTTTGGAAGCTCCCTTGAAGACGATGCCGTGCTCAATGATTTCGTCGATGTCTGACATAATAGTAATAATAAAAAGAGAGGACCCTTCTAACTCTCCCCTCAAGGGGGGAGTTAGAGGGGGGGGCTTTTTAATGGTGGAACAGTCTCACGTGTGTGAAGGCCATGACCATATCGTACTTGTCGCAAGTCTCGATGACGTTGTCGTCACGGATACTGCCACCCGGCTGTGCGATATACTTCACGCCACTCTTGTGTGCGCGCTCGATGTTGTCGCCGAAGGGGAAGAAAGCATCGGAGCCCAGGCATACGTTGGTGTTCTTGGCGATCCATTCCTTCTCCTGCTCACGTGTGAAGACCGCCGGCTTCTCGGTGAAGAACTGCTGCCAGGTGCCTTCGCGCAGCACGTCGTCGTGCTCCTCGCTGAGGTATACGTTGATGGCGTTGTCGCGGTCGGCGCGGCGGATGCCCGGCTTGAACGGCAAGTTGAGAACCTGCGGGCTCTGGCGCAACCACCATTCATCGGCCTTGTTGCCGGCGAGACGTGTGCAGTGGATACGGCTCTGCTGACCGGCGCCGATACCGATGGCCTGTCCGTCCTTGACATAGCAGACGCTGTTGCTCTGTGTATATTTCAGTGTGATGAGGGCTATCTTCAAGTCGCAGATAGCCTCAGGAGTGAAGTTCTTGTTCTTTGTGGGAATCTCGTCGAAGAGCTTCGGGTCGTTGAGATCGCAGTTGTTGCGGCCCTGCTCAAAGGTGATGCCGAAGACCTGCTTGTGCTCGACGGGCTCAGGCACGTAGTTGGGGTCGATCTTGATGACGCAGTAGGTACCTTTGCGCTTTGCCTTGAGGATCTCCAGGGCTTCGGGTGTGTAGTCGGGTGCGATGACGCCGTCGCTGACCTCGCGCTTGATGAGCTTGGCAGTAGCCTCGTCACAGGTGTCGCTTAGTGCGCAGAAGTCACCATAGGAGCACATGCGGTCGGCACCGCGGGCACGGGCATAGGCGCTGGCTAAGGGCGTGAGCTCGAAGTCGATGTCATCCACGAAATAGATCTTCTTCAGCGTGTCGCTCAGTGGCAGTCCCACGGCGGCTCCGGCCGGAGAGACGTGCTTGAAGCTGGCGGCAGCGGGCAGACCTGTGGCGGCCTTGAGTTCCTTGACCAGCTGCCAGCTGTTGAGAGCGTCGAGGAAGTTGATGTAGCCTGCGCGGCCATTGATGACCTCAACAGGCAGTTCGCCGTGCTCCATATAGATACGGGCCGGCTTTTGGTTCGGATTGCATCCGTACTTTAATGCGTATTCTTTCATGTCGGTGTGAAATTGAAACCTACGGCAAAGGTAGCGAAAAGTTAGCAGAAACGGAAATAAACACGGCAAAAAAAGTAGTGGTAGGGTATGGTATCTTCTGTTGTTTTATGTAATGTCGGAATCTTACCTATGTGCTCGTATGACTGAACCTATGTTCATGTGCCATTGAAGGTATCTTCATGTGGACTTGAAGGTATCTTCATGTGGAAATCACTTCAAAAGAATATTTTTTTGAAATATTTCGCTGAACATATTGATATTCTTCTTAACTTTGCACTTGAAATTTGAGAAAGAATAGAAAAGTCAGGAGGAAGGACAAGAATGTTATGAAAAGGGACTTAAGAATGCTCTTTGCTGAAGCTGGCAAAAAGCTGAGAGAAGAGCCACATGAAGTGGTGACTGACTTTGAGAAGGCATCACGTAAGTTGGCTAAGCACAATGTGGACTTGAGCAGTCATTCCTTGAAAAAGTTGTGGGAACTGGTGACGGGAAAGCGTCGTCTGTCGATGGAAGCACGTAACCGTCTGGCTCTCTTTGCCGGTTTCCAGACGTGGGATGACTTGATGGACACGGTGCACGGCGACACGGACGCGTCGATCAACTACGAAGAATAGAAGCTATGCTTCTGCTGTCTGAAACGACGGACGGCGGGAAACAAAAAATGTTGGACTGCTTTTGATGACAGCTTTCGCTACGTCAAATGCAGTCCAACATTTGTTCTCAGTGGGTAGAGTCATCTCTCCCCTTGTAGAAGAGGAGAGCGTGAGAAATCTCTTTTTACTTGTTCTCAGTAGCAACCACCTGACGCTTCTCCTGGATGCGGGCAGCCTTACCGGTGAGGTTACGGAGATAGTAAAGTTTAGCGCGACGTACCTTACCACGCTTGTTCACCTCGATGCTGTCGATGTTGGGAGACTCGATAGGGAAGATACGCTCAACACCTACGGTACCAGACATCTTACGAACGGTGAAACGCTTCTTGTCGCCATGGCCGCTGATTCTGATGACCACGCCACGATACAGCTGAATACGCTGCTTGTTACCCTCGACAATTTTGTAAGCGACAGTGATGGTGTCACCTGACTTGAACTCAGGGAACTTCTTGCCGGTTGCAAATGCTTCCTCGGCAACTTTAATCAAATCCATTGTGTGTATAATTAAATGTTGTTTGTCGTTCCAACCCAACGTAGCATGGAGACTCTTCCTCCAACCAGCGGTTAGGCCGAAAAGCTTTGCAAAGTTACTGCTTTTCAATGAAATATGAGCAACAGCGGATTAAAATCTGTTCTTTTTAACATTTACGCTTCGCTTTTCCTGCTTTCTTGATGGCTTTTCACTGGGAAATGCGTACCTTTGCGGCACTTAACTGATTATACACATTATTATATATATAGTATCATGAAAAGAAAAACTACGCTGTCTGCGCTGTGCCTGACGTGTGTGTTGCTGTTGCCTTCGTGCGGCAGTCAATACCATCTGACAGACATTCAGCGCACACAAGTGCTGGTTGACAGCCGCTACGACCGTCAGCCGGATCAGGCAGCCACGGCGCTGCTGGCTCCTTATAAACATGTCGTGGACTCGGTGATGAACCCTGTTGTGGGCACGACGACGCACTATATGACGGGTCATCGCCCGGAGAGCGATATGAGCAACTTGCTGTCGGATATCCTCGTGTGGTATGGCGAGCAGACGGGCGAGCATATCGATTTTGGAATGTATAACATTGGTGGCATCCGTGCTTCTCTGCCTGCTGGCAAGGTGACCTACGGTGATATTCTCAACGTGGCGCCTTTTGAGAACCATATCACATATCTTACCCTTTCCGGCAGTAAGGTGCTGGAACTCTTCCAGCAGGTGGCCTCAGTAGGCGGTGAGGGCGTGAGTCATAGCGTGAGACTCGTCATTACAAAGGACGGACAACTGAAGTCCGCTACCATCAACGGCAAGGAAATCGATCCAAACGGCAGTTACCGCGTCGCCACAATCGACTACCTGGCTCATGGCAATGATAAAATGGAAGCCTATAAAGCAGCAACTAATGTTGTGTCTCCACAAGAAGAGAAATACGACACACGCTATATCATCCGCTACTATTTCCTTGAGATGACCAAAGCAGGTAAGGCTGTCGACGGTCATGTGGAAGGAAGAATCGTGATTCAGTGATGAGTGTGGAATGATGAATGTGGAATAGAGAATGCTCTATAAAAGCATAAAGAATTACTGAACTAATAAGATTAACAGAAAGATAACGATGAGATATTTTAGTAGACTCTATATCATGTTGCTTCTTCTTGTGGTTAGCCTTGGCGTTGATGCCGGTGGCCGTGAGAAGGAACTGACGATCCTGCATACCAATGACACGCACAGCTGCATTCTGCCGCTGAGTAAGAACCTTGCCGACACGGCTCTGGCTGGTCGTGGTGGCTTCCTGCGCCGCGTTGCCATGTTGGAAGAACAGCGTAAGGCGGATCCCCAGCTGTTGCTCTTCGACAGTGGTGACTTCTCGCAGGGCTCTCCTTATTATACCTTGTTCAAAGGAGACGTGGAAGCCGGACTGATGAATCTGATGCACTATGATGCCGGTACCATCGGCAACCATGAGTTTGACTTCGGACTGGAGAACATGGCGCGAGTGTTTCGTGAGCTAAACTTCCCGATTGTCTGTGCTAACTATCGCTTCCATCAGTGCGGCTTGGACAAGCTTGTGAAGCCTTATGTCATCATCAAGCGCAAAGGATTGAAGATCGGTGTCTTCGGACTTTCACCGAAGATGGAGGGACTCGTCGACAAGAAGAACTATCTCGACACGGAGTATCTTGATCCGATCGCCACTGCTCAGCAGATGGCTGATGAACTGCACAGGCAGAAATGTGACTTGGTGATTCTCATCTCTCATCTCGGTTGGGAAGAGCAAGGTATGGGTGACCAGATGGTCATCAGCCATACGCGTGGCATCGACCTGGTGCTCGGTGGACACAGCCATACGCTCTTCAAGACGCTGCGATATGTGCCGAACCTCGATGGCAAACAGATCCCGGTGGACCAGAATGGCAAGAATGCGATCTATGTAGGACGCATGATCCTCACGATGAAGTAAGACAGAAAGACATGTTCTGTCTTTAATAATAATCTGCCTTTTGTGTCTTTTTGTCTCTAAGAATCTGCCTCTCTGTCTTCACTCAAAGTAGAAGGTGAGGGCGATGACTTTGCTCCTGGCTTTGTTCACGCTGAGCGCATAGGGGCGCATTGCCTCGTCTTGCAGGCGGTCAGCATGGTCTTTGTCGAGGCTGTTGGTGAGGCTATACATGAACTTCAGTTCCGGTCGCACCTTGAAGAAAGGCATGTAGAAGTCACAGCCGAAGCCCGCTTCCAGGTACATGTCGTAGCGTTTGAGTTTGACGTAGCTGTTGTCCGTGCCCGTAAGGTTGATGGCCGGTGTCAGTCCCAGCATAGCGTAAGGACGGTGGTTGCCCATACGCGGTGCGGCTGCGATGAGGTCAAACGAACAGGTGAAGTAGATCGTCTTTAAGTCTTGCGAGCGGTGGAGCATCGAGTCGGGAGCTTGAGTATCCATGTTGTGGAACTCGATATGCCGCGATCCAAAAAGGATGGCGGGAGCCACACGGAACTGGAAGTTCTCGGTCAGCCGTGCCTCGCCGAGCACACCTACTTGGAACCCGTTGTCCCATCGGCTTTGGTCACATGTGATGGTATAGGTCTGTTGCGATCCGTTGTTGGCGATGATGGTCTGCGGTCCTATGTTGTTGAACTCGATATCCTGCAGGTGCGTGCCAACGAGCAGGCCGAAATGGAAGGGACGCAAGTCGATATACGGGCGGTTTTGCACCGTCTGTTCCTGTCCCCAAGCGGCACCGGCAATGGTGAGCATCAGGAAGATAACAAAGACAATCTTCTTCATACTCTTCATAACGCAGGAGAAGATGAAATATTGTTGCCGACGAGCTGGTGATCTGTTGCTGATAGTCTGATGTCCTGTAGATATGTGTCAGCCGTGTTACTTATTAATGAGTAGTCAAGACAAGGAGGCGAAAGCTATTGTTTAAAATAATAAAAAACCGGTTGTCATTTATAGGTATTCCAAAGAAAATAATTATCTTTGCAACAACGAAACAATAACATTTAATCATTTAAAATACAAGAACATTATGGCTTACGTTATTAACGATGACTGCGTTGCATGTGGAACATGTATCGATGAGTGCCCTGTAGGAGCTATCTCTGCTGGTGACAAGTATTCTATCAACCCCGATGAGTGCACAGAGTGCGGTACTTGCGCTTCTGTATGCCCCAACGAGGCTATTCACCTCGGTGAGTAATTAGTTCCGGCTCGCAGCCGTTGCATACAAATGGCAAGGCCTCTTCCGAAGACTTGGAAGAGGCCTTGCTGCGTATGTGGGGAGGGGGAGGGTCGTGGCACAGCCACGGCAAACCGAACGGTTAACACGAACTTAAAGGAAGAAAGTAACGGCGGGCACTATGCTAAAAAGGGCGGGCACTATGCTAAAAAGGGCGGGCTCTATGCGAAACGGGGGCAGGCCCTATGCGATCTTCCAGCCGAAGAGGTAGCGGTTACGCTCGTCGTTGGGCTTGCTGATGACTTGGGGCCCACGCAAGAACACGGTGGCACGGCGCAAGGTGTGCTTCTTATGATCGAAGAAAAGGGCAGGATCGATGCGCTGGCCACGGTAGAGCATCTCGAAATGGAGATGGTCGCCGGTAGCGTGGCCGGTGGCACCGGTGAGTCCAATCACTTGTCCGGCTTTGACATGCTGCCCGGCGTGCACGAAGTTGACCGTCTGATGACCATAGAGCGTCTCAATGCCGTAGGCGTGTTTCACCATGATGCAGTTGCCATAACCGGGAACTGGGCACGACTCCTCAACGATACCGTCAAAGGCTACGTGGATACTGTCGTGTGGCGTGTGGGTTTTGATGTCCACGCCGGTATGATGATAGGTGGCTGTGGTGTCTGGTTTCTCGCGCAGCTTATCATACGGACTGGTGACGTAGCTGCCGACGAGCGGGTAGCACCAGTGCTTGGCGTTGAGAAATTCCAGGTTGATCTTTGTCGGTCCTGCCGCTCCGAAGTACTTTGGCTTCACGGGATCGAGTGAGGCGATGAGCGTAGCCAGGAAGCGCTTACGAGCCAAGGTGAAGGCCACTCGCTTAGAAGTTGTGGTGATCAGATACTTGTCGGTGAGCTTACAGCGCAGCACATCGTTGAGCGGACGTTGGGCATAGGTGTCAAAGACGAAATAAGGATGGATGGGCGTGCTGTTGAGCAGGAACATGACGGCGACGGTATAACCATACTGACATTTGTCTGCATCGGCAATGATCTGTCCGGCTTTGACACGGTCACCGACATGTATGTTGAGGTGATGGATGTTTCGATAGAAAGTCTCCAAGCCATTGTCGTGAGTGATGACAACGAAGGAACCGGAGAGTGGACTGGAAGCGGCAACTCTTACGCGTCCGGCAAAGATCGCCTTGACGTGCTTATCCTTCTGTGAGACGACCTGCAGCAGATCCTCAGCGTTGACGCCCGACTGCGATCCTTTCAGCGGATAGGCATATTCGCCTTTTTTGATGCTGTCGAGATGAATAGCTAGTTCGTGCTTTTCGGAGAGCTCTTTGTTGCGTCCCGCAAAGATGTTCTGGTAGTTGGCCAAAGGGTCGAACTTCATATTCGGTGCAAAGGCCATCAGGGTCGTACACATTATAATAAGAAGTAAAGCCCCCTTTGATATGTTTCTTTTCTTATCACTCACTTTGATGAATCTCCTTTCTTCATGATACCATTATATATTCTTCCCGACTGAGCGCCTAAGCGTCGTGCGGAGAAGAAACGGTCGACCTGGTCATAGGTGCAGATGTTAGACATGACGATGTTCTCCAGTCTTGCACCGGCATGAAGCAGTTGCAGACGGTTGCAGACTTGCAGGTCGAGATGCCATTTGTCGTATCTCTTCGACATGAAGCGGATGAAGGGAAAGGCATTGGCAAATTGTTCGTAGACCTCATCACCGACTTCAAAGTTCTTCAGCGAGATGCCCGGACCAATCATAATCTTCACTTTGCCCGGTTGTGTACCGTATTGTTGTGCCATTGCCTCCAAGGCTTTCGTAGCAATGCCAGCCAGCGTGCCGCGCCATCCGGCGTGTACGGCAGCAATGGCCTTGTGCTCCGTGTCGTAGTAGAGTAGGGGGATGCAGTCGGCCGTCGACACGCCGACACATACCTTCGGCATGTCTGTCATCACAGCGTCGACGCCTTCCAAGTATTCTTTCCTCTTTTCATTTGACAGATCAAAGTATTCCGGCGTGATAGCCCGGCATACGGTCTGATGGGTCTGATGAGGCAGGATGAGATGGCCAGTGGTGATCTCCAGTGCGTCGCATAGCGTTTTCAGATTGGCGCTTACATCCTTAGGATCATCACCACAGTAGGGATTGATGTTCAACTCGGCATAGTTGCCTTTACTCACGCCACCGTGTCGTGTGGTAGAGAAGGCAACGATGTCGTCACCGAAATTGTATTGTTCTAATTCCGTTTCCATGTTTTCTTAGCCTTTACGCCTTGTCCTCGTCAGGATCAAACGTCTCGTAGTCATCGAGTTCGTCCTCGTCGGCATCTTCCACCTCGTCCTCATCGACGAAGAGCACCTCGTCCTCACCCTCGTCGTGAAGCTCCGTGCTGAGTTTCTGCATGTCTTTGTCACGGTGCACAAGCGTGTCCTCAGCGGTGATCTCCTGCAGCTTGTTGCTTTCGCTGTTGAGTTCCTCCCATAGCACGTCTTTCAGTTCGTCCAGACCATAGCCTGTGACAGACGAGATGAAGACGACGGGCAAATCTGTAGGCAGCGTTTCGCGCAGCATCTCAATGAGTTCCTCATCGAGCAGATCGCTCTTCGTGACAGCGAGCACGCGGTGCTTGTCGAGCATCTCGGGATTGAACTTCTTCAGCTCGTTGAGCAGCACCTCGTAGTCGTGTTTGATGTCGTCGGTATCACCGGGCACCATGAACAGCAGCAGCGAGTTGCGCTCGATATGCCGGAGGAAGCGCAGCCCGAGTCCTTTGCCTTCGCTGGCTCCTTCGATGATACCTGGGATGTCGGCCATCACAAACGACTTGTTGTCGCGGTAGGAGACGATGCCGAGCGAAGGTTCCAGCGTTGTGAAGGGGTAGTTGGCGATCTTCGGACGGGCACTGGACAAGGCTGAGAGCAGTGTAGACTTACCCGCATTGGGGAATCCCACGAGGCCCACATCAGCCAAAAGCTTCAGTTCGAGGATGACCGTCATCTCCTGCATGGGCTCACCGGGCTGTGCGAAGCGTGGTGTCTGGCGAGTAGCAGTGCGGAACTGCCAGTTGCCGAGTCCGCCGCGACCGCCTTTGAGCAGCATGACTTCCTGACCATCGTAGGTGACGTCACAGACATATTTACCTGTCTCGGCGTTGTACACCACCGTACCACAGGGCACATCGATGTAGATGTCCTTGCCGTCCGTGCCGTGGCATTTGTCGCGGCCACCGTTGCCACCGTTCTCAGCGAATACGTGGCGCTGGTATTTCAGGTGCAGCAAAGTCCAATAGTTGTGGTTGCCGCGCAAGATGACGCTGCCGCCCTTGCCGCCGTCTCCACCGTCGGGTCCGCCGTTGGGTTGGTATTTGACATGTCGCAGGTGCATGGAGCCACGTCCACCCTTGCCTGAACGACAGTATATCTTTACGTAGTCTACGAAGTTGGAATCCATACTTAATTGTTGAATGTTAAGCGTTGGGCGTTTAACGCCCAACACAGAACATATTATTTGCTTTGTTTACAGGCTGTCGATCACCTTGCAGATGTCGGCGAAGATACGGTCGAGCTCACCGAGACCATTGATATGGTGGTGGATGCCCTCTTTCTCATACCAGTCGATCAGTGGGGCAGTCTGGTTGTGGTAAACGGTGAGGCGCTTCTTGATGGTCTCTTCGTTGTCGTCGCTGCGTCCGCTCTGCTTGCCGCGGAGGATGAGACGCTTCATCAGTTCGTCCTCAGGAACGTCGAGTTCAATCATGGCAGCCACCTTGTGACCACGCTCAGCGAGCATCTTTTTCAGAGCCTCAGCCTGCGGGATGGTGCGGGGGAAACCGTCGAAGATCACGCCCTCATGCTCTTTGCCAAAGCTGTCGTAGACGCTGGCCAGAATGTTGACCATCAGATCGTCGGGGATCAGCTGACCGTTGTCGATATATCCTTTCGCTGTCTTGCCCAGCTCAGTGCCGTTCTTGATCTCGTTGCGCAGCACGTCGCCGGTAGAGATATGTTTGAAACCATACTTAGCGATCATTTTATCGCTCTGTGTGCCCTTGCCTGAACCAGGAGCACCGAAAATCACAATATTCTTCATCGGATTAATGAATAATGTATAATGTAAAAATTATAATGTATAAATAAATGTCCAATCTAGTCCTTAGCAAAAGGCATATTTATTCCACGACGGTGTAGATGTCACGGAGGTTGCGGCCCTGCTGGTCATAGTCCAGTCCATAGCCCACGATGAAGTCGTTGGGGATTTCCATGGCGGGATATTCGATGTTAAGAGGCACTTGCAGCTTACCCGGCTTGACGAGCAGCGTGCAGATATGCAGCGACTCCGGTTCGAAGCCTTCGAGCGTGGCGAGCATCTGCTTCATGGTGTTGCCCGTGTCGACGATGTCCTCTACGATGACGACGGTGCGGCCCTTGAGCTCCTGGTTGATGCCGATGAGCTCTTTCACCTTACCTACAGAGGTGGTGCCCTGGTAAGAAGCCAGCTTCACGAAAGAGATCTCGCAGGGGATGGAGAGGTAGCGCATCAGATCAGCTGCAAAGATAAACGACCCATTGAGCACAGCGAGAAACAGCGGGTTCTTGCCCGCCATGTCTTTATTGAGCTTGTCGGCAACGGCTTTTACTTTGCTTTGAATCTCTGACTCCGGTATAAATGTACGGAATGTTTTGTCCTTTATCTTCACAATGTCCATGGTGAAATGCGTTTTTATTGACCTATTTAATAGTGCAAAATTACGAAAAATGCACGAATAATGAGAAAGGTACGCCTTTTATTTAATCTATTTTGCAAAAATAAGCGATTGCCACGTTGCCATTCTGCAATCTTTTTTTTATCTTTGCACCATATTGTTTTTTACGTATGAAGATATTTACAGCTGCTCAGATTCATGAGCTTGACAATTATACCATTGAGCACGAGCCTGTGAAGTCTATCGACTTAATGGAGCGTGCCGCTAAGGCGCTGACGCGTGCTATCATGGATGAATGGACCGAGCACACACCCGTGGTGGTTTTTGCAGGTCCCGGAAACAACGGCGGTGACGCTTTGGCCGTGGCGCGTATGCTCGCCGAAAACCATTATCAGGTGAGCGTGTACCTGTTCAATATCCATGACAAACTGTCGGAGGACTGCGCTGCCAACAAGGAGCGCCTCGTCTACGCCAAGAAGGTCAGTCACTTCACAGAGATCACTTTAAATTTCGATCCGCCTGAGCTCACACCGGAGACACTTGTCGTCGACGGTCTCTTCGGTTCGGGCATCAACAAACCACTCAGCGGGGGCTTTGCCTCGTTGGTGAAATATATCAACCAGAGTCCCGCCAAGGTGGTGAGCATCGACATGCCGTCGGGTCTGATGTGCGAGGACAATACCTATAATGTCCGGCAGAACATCATTCGTGCTGACCTGACGCTGACCTTGCAACAGAAGAAGTTGAGCATGATGCTTACCGACTGCCAGCAGTATCTCGGCCGTTTGCGAGTGCTGGACATCCGGCTGAGTCCTGACTATATCCGCGACACAGAGGTCAGCTGCCGTATCCAGGAAGAGACGGACCTGATACCTTGTCTGCGCCATCGTAGTGACTTCGTACATAAGGGTACGATGGGCCATGCGCTGATCATCGCCGGCAGCTATGGCATGTCGGGTGCCGCCATCCTCGCCACACGCGCTTGCCTGCGCTCGGGAGCCGGTAAGGTGACGGTGCACACGCCGAAGCGCAACTATGGCATCATGCAGGTGGCTGTGCCGGAAGCCGTATTGCAGATGGACCGTGAGGAGACCTATTTCTCCGACAGCGTGGAGAGCCAGGACTATGATGCCCTCGCCATCGGTCCGGGACTGGGACAGAGCGAGAACTCTGCCATCGCGCTGATCGGTCAGATACGCCGCACTCAGTGTCCCATCGTGGTGGACGCTGACGGACTGAACATGCTGGCCAACCATCAGGCGTGGATGCAGCAGTTGCCACCGGGCATCATCATGACGCCACATCCCAAGGAGTTTGACCGGCTGGTGGGCGTGACGAGTTCGAGCGATTACGAGCGGCTGACCAAGGCACGGCAGTTGGCTGAGCATCTCCAAGGCTATATCTTGCTCAAGGGCCACTACTCCGCACTCTGCAAGCCCGACGGACATATCGTCTTCAACTCCACCGGTAACAGTGGCATGGCGACGGCGGGCAGCGGTGACGTGCTGACGGGTATCATTGCCGGACTTCTTGCGCGTGGCTATGACCAGGCGACGGCATGCCAGTTAGGAATGTATCTCCACGGTCTGGCCGGAGATCTGGCAGTGAGAGACCTCGGCAAGGAGAGCCTCATCGCCAGCGACATCATCAACTTTCTGCCCAAAGCCTTTCTGAGACTGGAGGACTAAGGGAATGATGAATGTTGAATGATAAGTGTTGAATGAAGTCAATGTTGAATGATGAAGGTTCAATGTTGAATGGATTCAATGCCGAAGATCAATGAAATAATAAATGACGAAATATCAATGATGAACTATAAACGAATGCTTTTGGCGGGCAGTCTGCTGCTTGGTGCTTTTGCCATGCGGAGCCAGGCACAGTCGGTAGAAGGTACAGACTATTACCTGCCGAAGACCTTGCTGCGCTTCACGGTGAAGGTGGAGAAGACGCAATATACGCCCGGACAGTTTGCGAAATATGCCATGCGCTATATCCGTCAGAATGTCTCGGAAGACGCTTCCACGACTTACCGCGTCATTGGCTTGGAGATGGATCCCGTCGCCGTGCCGGATACAGCTAAGCACTTCACGCTGCAACTCGACAAGAAGCACAGCATCACCGACGTGACGCGCGCCCCCAACGGACAGCTGTTGGCCATCAACACAGAGGCGCAGCCGCTGCGTCCTGTTGTGCGCCGCTTCTCTCCGGCAGCTAAACCGAAGACTGTCAACCCGTCGGACTTCATGACAGCAGACATACTCAATGCCAGCAACACGGCAAAGATGGCGGAGCTCACAGCGCAGGAGATCTACGACATCCGCGACAGCCGGAGTCAGCTGGCCAAAGGTGAGGCTGACTTTATGCCGAAAGATGGAGCACAGCTGAAGACGATGCTTGCCAACCTCGACACGCAGGAGCAAAGCCTCACGACACTGTTCACCGGTACTGTCGTGAAGGACACGACATGGACTACCGTGGACTATCTGCCTGTCAAGGAGGGTGAGGATGTGCTCTTTCGCTTTTCCAAGCGCCTGGGACTTGTCGATGCCGACGACTATGCGGGTACACCTTATTATATAGAGGTCGCTGACGAGCATTCTGTGGCACCACCAGCACCGGTCGCTGAGGATGAGAAAAAAAAGAAAGACGACAAGAACGACATAGGTCTGCGCGTCAACCAGCCCAGCAAGATGAAGATCACCGTGGTCTGCGACCAGCAGTCTGTGGGTACCTTCGAGGCTGTGGCTCCGCAGTTCGGTACCGTGGAGTCGCTGAGCGGTGAGCTGTTTGGCAAGAAGCAGTCCACGCGTCTGATCCTCGATCCATTGGGAGGTAGTGTCAAGAAGATCGAGGGACTGGAAAAATAACATGAAGATCTGTTGATTTAACCACGAATTACTCACTTATTATTTATGGTTAATTCGTGGTTAATTCGTGGCTATTTATGTTTTATAGAACACGAATTCTCAGTAATTATCCACGAATTACTCATTAATTATTTATGATAAATTCGTGGCTAATTCATGGTCATTTATGTTATCATTAACACGAATGCTCAGTAATTGTCCACGAATTACTCATTAATTATTATGGGTAATTCGTGGTTAATTCATGGGCATTCATGTAAAAATCATGTTTATGTATGGGACTGGTTACACCGCTCTGACCGTATTGGTCCTCAGATACCAGAGGTAGCCCTTGACATTACTGTACCCTATCTCGCTAAGCAGCTGCATATAGTTCTGTACCTGCTCCACGTGTTTTGCCCTTGGTGCTCCTGTCTTGAAGTCGATGACCGTCACCGCATTTCCGTCGTCGATGACACGGTCGGGGCGTTTCGGCACCACCGTACCATCTTTCTTGCTGTAGCAGATGATCTCGCACTCGTTCATCACCTTCAGTCCCGGACGGAACCAAGTCTTGGGTACCGGGCTCTCGATGAGCTGGTGCACCATGGCACGCAGACTCTCGCGTGTCATAGGTTTCTCGTAGAGCACACCGCTGAACTCCATGTTGTTGATGGCCCGATCGATGTCGTTGACATCGCGGATATGGGATAGCAACTCATGGATGATGTTTCCCGTCTCGATATACGCGCGTCGCATCTGAGCGTCCTCGTCGTCCTGCGGCATGATGAAAGCCTTGCAGTCGTTGCTCTCCTTGAACTCGTAAATCTCCGGATAGTTTTTGATCTTAACGCGTAGCGGCTCGTCGTCGACGAGAAACACGTTTTCCGTGTCTTTGTCTTCGCTTTTCTTGGGCGTAGGACAGAACTCACCGTAGGTAATCGTCGTCGTCTTGTCGTCCTCCTCGATGGTGCATTCCTGCTTCAAGTCTTCTGCCACGTCTTGGATGATCTTGGAAGGGTAGGGCGCCTTCGGACTCTTTTTGCCGAAGACGTAGAGGTTGCATTTCGCACGCGTGAAAGCCACATAGAGCAGGTTGAGGTTGTCAACGATATTTTTCAGATGCTCACGGTCGTAGTCGTCGGAATAGATCGAGTTCTTGAGTTTCTTGCTTTGCAGCGATACGGGTACGAGCGGTAACTCGTTGAACGGCTCCGGCTTGTCGTCTGTGGTAAACCACAGCGTGTCGTTGTTCCGCTCGATGTCCCAGTCGCAGTAAGGGATGATGACATTGGCAAACTCCAGTCCTTTGCTCTTGTGGATGGTCATCAGCCTGATGCCGTTGATGTCGTCGCTGTGGATCGCTTTGCCGCAGAGGTCTGTGTCCCAGGCGTTGAGCACATCCTCGATGCCGACCGCCTTGCTGTGTATCAGCGCCGCCACCTTGTCAAGAAAGGCACAGACATAAGCACTCTCGTCGTCGAGACGCTCCAGACCAAGGATGGCATAGAGGTGCTTAAAGAGCATCATCAGCGGTTCTCCCCGCAGCTCGTCACGCTGCGTACGTAAGGCTTCGGGCAACTGCGTGGCAATGTCGTCCTTACCGACAAAGAGCCGCATGTCGAGATTCGCGTCGTCTTTGTCAATAACAACCTCTTTCGGACGCTCATCCTCCTTGCCGTCCTTATCCTCTTCCTCCTTTACTTCTCCTCCGATGCGGTGATAGGCCTTGACGAGGAAGGCCGTCGTCAGCTTGTCGTCGGGATGGACGAGGTAGCGCAGGGCGCCGATGAGCATCCTCACGGCGAGGGAAGCATCGAGGCGGAAGGCTTCATCACTGACAAGACTCACGTTGGCCGGCTTGCCGTCGACCATGATCTGATGCTGCATGAAGTACTCTGCGATGGCCTGGATGTGTTTGTTCTTTCTCACGAGCACGGCGATGTCCTTTGTGGCAACGCCCGCCTTGAGCAGTTCCGCGATCGTGCTCTCGATTTGGTCCAAGGTCTCTTGGTCATAGTCCTCGTCGTCGAGCAGTTTGATTTGGGCCATGCCAACGAGCTCCTTGCCTTTGGGATAAGCCTGCTCAACGTCCTGGTAAGCTGTCTCTATGTCCAAGGCTTGTTGGATGACGTCTTTTGGTGCATGGTGATCGTTGAGCTCTGCGACTGCCGTCTCTGTCGTCTTCTTGGCAGCCAGCTTGAAGAACATATTGTTAAACGTGATGATTCTCGGCTGTGAACGGAAGTTCGTGTCGAGCTTCACCTCTTTGATCTCCGGGTGCTTGTCGTGCGTGAGGTCTTGCAGCAACCGCCAGTCGCCGCCACGCCATCGGTAGATGCTCTGCTTCACGTCACCGACGATGAGCGAACCGGCCTGATGAGCGATGCAGTCGTCGATGAGCACTTTGAAGTTATCCCATTGTACTGCACTGGTATCCTGGAACTCGTCGATCATGATATACTTTAGCGAGCCGCCGATCTTCTCATAGATAAACGGCGTGTCGCTGCCGTCGATCATGTCTTTGATGAGCTGTTGTGTGTTGCTGAGCGGGAAGTTGTTGTTGTCGGCATTGATGGCGTCAACCTGTTGTGCGATACGTCCGAGCAGTCTGAGCTCGTTGAGATTTCTGAGTGTGAGCTCCACCGAGTACTTCACTCTCTCTGCCTTCTGCCGCAGCTGCTCCGTTTTGGTGATGAGCGGTGCGATCTGCTCATGGAAGGTCTGGCCTTTGTCAGTGTCTTTGATGGCTTTCTTGATGAGCTTGGTCCATTCGTCCGTTCCGGCCTTGTCAATGGTGGCGTGCGCGACATCGCAGTAGTTGCCCTCGCGCAGCTTCTTGAAATAGTTGGGTACTGTGGCGCGCGTGAAGTCGCTGTCGTCGAAGCCGTATTGGTCGACGAGCGTCTGGAAACGGTCTGCCAGCGCGCTCATGTCCTTGTCGACTTGCGCTGCCTTGGTCCGCAGCTTGCCGGTATAGTTCTTGAAGAACTGCGGGTTGGAGAGAATCGCCTCGAGTTGCTCGTGACGCTCCTTATAGAAGTCGCGGTAGATATTCGTACCGAAGTCCTTGATCTGTCCGATGACGTTCCAGTTCTTGTCCTCGTCGAGTCGCTCATTGACAAAGTCCATCATCCAGCCGAGCAGCGGGTCTTTGTCGCTGTTGATGTTCCCGATGAGCTCGTCGACAGCCTGCTGCTCCACCTCACGGTCGTTGAGGCCGACGTTGATGTTAGCTTTCAGTCCCAGCTCGCGCGCGAGGTTTCTGAGGATACGTTGGAAGAAGCTGTCGATGGTCTCCACGCGGAAATAGTGATAAGCGTTGAGGATACCGTCGAGGGCAAGCGTCGCCCGCTGCTGTATGTCGTTGTCAGAGAGTTGTGGCATGCTGTGGTGTAGTTCCTTGACATAGTCGTCGCCACTGGACAGACGGTGAGCCAGGGCAAAGAGCTTGCTGAGGATACGTGTCTTCATCTCTTCGGTGGCCTTGTTGGTGAAGGTCACGGCGAGGGTATAGCGGAAGTTCTTCGGGTCCGCCATCAGCAGTTTGATGTATTCCAGTGCCAGTCGATAGGTCTTGCCGCTGCCGGCGCTGGCTTTAAACACGGTCAGCCTCGTGGTATCTTTCATGGTCATGCTTTATACTTGTTTACGCTATTACTGTGCAAAAATAGAGATTAATCACGAGAATACAAAGCGTGCGCTGCTTTTTTTCAGGGGGATAAGCGAAATATCGGGATCACTCAGAGTTCTTTGTTTCTCACAGATTTCCACAGATCTCCACGGATGCATAACCAACAAAGCAATAAACTTAGTTAGAACAAGGATCTGTGAAGATCAGTGAGATCTGTGTGACCTTCTCACAGAGCTTTTATTTCTCACAGATTTCCGCAGATCTCCACGGATGCATAACCAGCAAAGCAATAAACTTAGTTGGAACAAGGATCTGTGAGGATCAGTGGGATCTGTGTGAGCTTTCACTCAGAGCTTTTATCGCTCACAGATCTCCGCAGATCTCTACGGATGCCATATGCTGTATAGCATTCGAAGAATTGTTATGTAAACCGGTTTGCACAATAAGAAACCGGTAAAAACGCTTCTGGAAAGATGGTCAAACGGTCGTCAGCCGATAGTCTAACGTTCGTTTGACCTAACGTCTAACGAACGTTTGACCTAACGTCGAACGGACGTTTGACCATCATCAAATTGCTGAAATTTCGAAAACAAACCATGAAAAGGACATAAACAAAAAAGGCAAATGCCTGGATAACCAAGCATTTGCCTTGTATAAGAGAAAACAGAATATTTCGGAGTTATGCCTCCTCCACAGCAGCTTGAGCGGCAGCAAGACGGGCGATAGGCACACGGAACGGTGAGCAGCTCACGTAGTCGAGCCCTACACGATGGCAGAACTTCACGGATGAAGGCTCGCCACCATGCTCACCGCAAATACCGCACTTCAGGTCAGGACGCGTAGAGCGGCCCTTCTCCACTGCCATGCGGATCAGCTGGCCCACGCCACGCTGGTCGAGCACCTGGAACGGATCGACATCGAGGATCTTCTTCTCAAGGTATGACGGCAGGAAGCTGGCGATGTCGTCGCGGCTATAGCCAAACGTCATCTGTGTCAGGTCGTTGGTACCGAAGCTGAAGTACTCAGCCTTCTCGGCGATGAGGTCTGCTGTCAAGGCAGCGCGCGGCACCTCGATCATCGTACCAATCTTGAACGGAATCTCCACGCCTTCTTCGGCGAAGAGTTTCTCGGCGGTCTCGCGGATGACCTTCTCCTGGGCGTCGAGCTCATTGACGATACCCACCAACGGCACCATGATCTCCGGACGGGGATCGAGGCCTTCCTTCTTCAACTGGATGGCGGCACCGAGGATAGCGCGTGTCTGCATGGCCGTGATCTCGGGGAACGTGTTGCCCAGACGGCAGCCACGAAGGCCGAGCATCGGGTTGTGCTCACTCAGACTCTGCACGCGGTCCTGGATCACCTTCACGCTGACACCCATCTCCTGAGCCATAGCCTCCTGGCCTTTCAGGTCGTGGGGTACGAACTCGTGGAGAGGCGGGTCGAGTAGACGGATGTTCACCGGCATGCCGTCCATGCACTTTAAGATGCCATAGAAGTCCTGCTTCTGATAGGGCAGCAGTTTGGCGAGGGCTTTCTCGCGGCCTTCCTTGCTGTCGGCGAGGATCATCTCACGCATGGCTTTGATCTTCTCGTTCTCGAAGAACATGTGCTCGGTACGGCACAGGCCGATACCCACGGCACCGAAGTTGCGGGCCACCTCAGCGTCGTGAGGCGTGTCGGCATTGGTGCGGACGACGAGATGCGTGTATTTGTTGCAAAGCTTCATCAGCTCAGCGAAGTCACCTGTGACCTCAGCAGGACGTGTCTTCACCTCACCGAAGTACACCTCACCGGTAGAACCGTTGAGAGAGATATAGTCACCCTCGTGAAGTACAGTGCCGTCGATCTCTACGGTGCGGGCCTTGTAGTCGACATTGATGGCACCGGCACCACTGACGCAGCACTTGCCCATACCACGGGCTACCACAGCAGCGTGCGATGTCATACCACCGCGAGCCGTCAGAATACCTTCTGCGGCGCTCATGCCGGCGAGGTCCTCAGGCGATGTCTCGATACGTACCATCACCACCTGATGGCCGTCGGCGTGCCATTTCTCAGCATCATCGGCGAAGAACACGATCTGTCCACAGGCAGCACCCGGCGATGCGGGAAGTCCGCGTGTGAGCACACGGGCCTGAGCCTTGGCCTCCTTGTCAAAGACCGGGTGAAGCAGTTCGTCGAGTTTGTTGGGCTCGCAGCGCTCCAGGGCTGTCTTCTCATCGATGAGTCCCTCGCGCAGCAGATCCATGGCGATCTTCACCATTGCCGTACCCGTGCGCTTGCCGTTGCGGGTCTGGAGGAACCAGAGTTTGCCCTCCTGCACGGTGAACTCCATGTCCTGCATATCGTTGTAGTGCTTCTCGAGCTTGTCCTGCAGGTCGTTGAGCTGTGCATAGATATTTGGCATAGACTCCTCCATAGAAGGATATTTGCTGGCGCGTGTAGCCTCGTCGATGCCCTGCTGCTTAGCCCAGCGGAGCGAACCTTCCTTGGTGATCTGCTGCGGCGTGCGGATACCGGCGACAACGTCCTCACCCTGTGCGTTGACAAGGTACTCACCGTTGAAGCGGTTCTCGCCCGTGGCAGCGTCGCGGCTGAAGCAGACACCCGTGGCAGAGGTGTTGCCCATGTTGCCGAAGACCATAGCCATGACGGTAACTGCCGTACCCCACTCTTGTGGGATACCCTCCATCTTGCGGTAGAGGATGGCGCGGTCGTTCATCCAAGAGTCGAAGACAGCGCAGATGGCGCCCCAAAGTTGCTCCATCGGGTCGGAGGGGAACTCACGACCGGTGCGCTCCTTGATATAGTCCTTGAAGAGGACGACGAGGCTCTTCAGCTCGTCGGTGTTCATCTCATTGTCGAGACGGATGCCGCGCTGAGCCTTTACTTTCTGAATGATAGCCTCGAAGGGATCGATATCTTCCTTGTTGACGGGCTTCATGCCGAGGACCACGTCGCCGTACATCTGCACGAAGCGGCGGTAGCTGTCGTAGGCGAAGCGCTCGTTGCCGGTCTTGGCAGCCAGTCCCTTGACGACCTCATCGTTGAGACCGAGGTTGAGGATGGTGTCCATCATACCCGGCATGGAGGCACGGGCACCGGAGCGAACGCTGACAAGAAGCGGATTCTTGGCATCGCCAAACTTCAGTCCCATGAGCTCCTCGACGTGTTTCACGCCTTTGACAACGTCGTCCTTGAGCAAAGCGACAACGTCGGCCTTGCCCTTCTCAAAATATTCGTTGCAAACATCAGTGGTGATGGTGAATCCCGGTGGCACGGGCACGCCGATCAAATTCATCTCGGCCAGGTTGGCACCTTTGCCGCCAAGGAGGTTGCGCATGTCGGCACGGCCCTCAGCCTTGCCGTTTCCAAAGAGATAAACTCTCTTCTCGCTCGTTTTTTCACTCATAGTTAATAGGTGTTGTATATATTATATGTTAAAATCGCAATGTTGGGATTTAGATATTGCAAAGATAGTGTTTTGTCATTAAACTACAAAGAGAAACAGCGAAAAAATGACATCTTGACTTTACAAAACCGCTGTTTGCGCTAACAAAGCGCGAAAAGTGTCCTCTTTGCCATCATCTTTCGATGTGACGAGGAAACTGCTTTCGGCTTCTAAGACGATGAGGGTAGCGACGGGTTGTATATATTTCTTTTTCATTGCTGTTCTTTTTATTCTTTAGTGGTTGATGATCACTTTGTGATCATTGATGATATACATTCCTCTCGGCAATCCTTTGGTGTCACCATTCTCTCTTACAAGCTGGCCTTGAAGGTTGTAAATGCCTTTCGCGTGGCTTTGCTCTTGGCTTACCACTGAGATGGCCGTCGTAGAGTCATCGTCGAACATCGGCTGTTCGTCGAAATAGAAGGCAATCTTGGCATTACTGGTGCTGGCATGGAAGTATGTTTCATAATCGCTCGGCTGGATCTGTGAGCCTGAACCGAGGTACATGTACCAGTGATATCCCTTAATGCTTTTTCCACCATTCTTGATCGTATTGTCACCTACCCAATAGAAGTCCTGGTGCATCTCATTGTTGTGATGGTCGTTTTTGCGGTTCAAAAGGATGACAGCATACTTTGGCAATTGAGGGATCTTGCTGTAAGTGCCCACCATGGTGAACTGTCCGCATGTGATATATCCGTTGCCATAATTTATTCCTGTTTCGTTTGTTTTTGTGCTACGCAATGACAGGTCGACGTTATTGAAGACATATTCTTCCTTGATGCCTTCGTCGTCCATGATTTTCAGCATCTGTGGCTCATTGGCGTTGATGATAGTAGCTGACGTGAGGAAGATCTTCTTGTACTTTGTTGTATAACTGCTCTCGGCTGGGTCGTCGTTGATATCCGATCTCTCGAACCGTCCGACGAGACAGTTGGGACCGAAGGCTTCGTTGATTTGAGCTTTGTTGAGCGAGAAAGGGAACATGATCGTAGCCCATTTGCCTTTGGAGAACTCACGTTTCAAGTGTACATTGACGTTGGGCTCGTCACCGATTGTCGTGGTGACGGCATTCTCGTCAAGGTAGACATCGTGGTTCCTTACGCCAGATGTATTTTTGTCGTAATAGATATTGCTGGCAGTGAAGCCTTTTCCACGCAGAGCCAGCCAGTACCATTTCGGATCCTTTGTGCCGTCGGACTTAGTCACCCATGTGTTGATCTTCTCGACATCTGCTGCAGTCAGTGCATATCTTCGATGGTCTTTTTACCCAAAAGCTTTCACAAGCTTCTGTTTCTTTTGACTGCAAAATTACTGAAAATAGAGATACGGGCGTAATACTAAATTTGCAAAAACTTACATTATGTTCCAAAAGTGATGGTGTTATTGAGCTTTTGTTGACTTGTCTGATAAAAAAGTATCAATAGTAAGGATGCTTGAAAAGCATAAAACGGCGTTGATGCTTGTGGCTTTAAAATAATTTCTGTATCTTTGCGTTTGTTAAGTCAGAAACAACAAAGGTACACATTATTATATATAGGTGTAATATTAAGAGCTTCTTCATCATGGAAAGTATTCAATCAGAAGATATGCAGACACAGCATGTGGAGGAAAAAACAGACAAAAGGCGTGCAGCACTGACCAACCGCAGTTATCTCTTGCCCTTTATCCTCGTCACCTCACTCTTTTTTCTTTGGGGCTTCGCTCGTGCCATCCTCGACGTGCTCAACAAGCATTTCCAGAATGCACTCGACATCTCCATCACGCAGTCGTCACTCATACAGGTGACAACCTATCTCGGCTACTTTATCATGGCCATACCGGCTGGCTGGTTCATCAACCGTCGTGGCTATCGTCTTGGTGTGGTCTTCGGCCTGCTGCTCTTTGGCATCGGTTCTCTGCTCTTCATTCCCGGTGCTGAGGCCGGTACGTTCTATGCCTATCTTGGTGCCCTGTTTATCATCGGCTGCGGTCTCGTCTTCCTGGAGACATCGGCCAACCCATATGTCACGGAACTCGGTGACCCGCGCACGGCAACAAGCCGACTCAACCTCAGCCAGTCGTTCAATGGACTGGGATCGCTGAGCGCTACCTTCCTCATCGGACAGTTTCTCTTCGATGGCACGGATCGTGGCGGCGATATCGTCATCCCCTATACTGTGCTCGGCATCGTGGTGCTGATCATCGCTGTGGTGTTCTCACGCGTACATCTTCCTGAGATCAAGCATCAGGTGACCGAGGAAGACCGTTCGCAGGGCACGCGCATCATGAAGCTCTTCCGCCATCATCCGATGTTTGTCTTCGGACTCTTCTCGCTTTTGGCCTACGAGGTAGCGGAGATCTCGATCAACAGCTACTTTATCAACTATGTCACCGGCAAGGGATGGATGAGCGACAACACAGCCTCTGTCGTGCTCACCGTGGCTTTGGCTTTCTTCATGGTCGGTCGCTTTGTGGGCAGTTGGATCATGCGGAAAGTCCCTGCCGAGCGTATGCTTCTCTACTGCGCCATAGGTAGTGTGGTGTGCATCGGACTGGTGATGCTCAACCTCGGTATGATCTCTATGGTGGCTCTGGTGTGCAACTATGTCTTCGAGGCGATCATGTTCCCCACGATCTTCTCTCTGGCACTGCGCGGCTTGGGCAATCTGACGAAGAGCGCCTCGTCGCTGCTGATGATGACGCCGATCGGTGGCTGTGGCTTCTTGCTGATGAGCCTTATCGCTGATGCCACCCACATGATGAGTATGCCGTTTATCATTCCGTTCATCGGCTACTTCGTCGTGTTGCTGTTTGCGTCGGAACTGACGAGGAAGAAAGAGTAGCCTCACCCCTGTGCCACCTCTACAGCCTCACCCCCGTACCCCCTCTCCCAAGGAGAGGGGAGTGAAATGCTCCAAGGGGTCATCACTCAACATTCAACATTCATCATTGTTCATGCGTCGCCTGCTCTTTCTTTTTCTCTTCTCCCTCTCCTTTCTTTCCGCCGCTGCCCGCCACATCGTCGGCAGGGTGGTGGACGGCAAGACCCATGAGGACTTGGCGGGCGCGGTCGTGGAATTGCTCAATCCCCGTGACTCCTCTGTCATCAAGTCCACTACCACGACAGAGCGGCAGATCTTCGGCTGGAAGGTCTTTGTCTACCAGTTTGATGTCGACAACGACTCCACCTATCTGTTGCGCTGCTCCAGCCTTGGCTACAAGACCGCATGTCGGCCCGTCACCGTGCGCATGGCCAAACGAGTCAATGAGCAACAGATCGACGACATCGCCTTGCAGCCCGACGTACACACGCTCAGCGAAGTCGTCGTGAAAGCTACGAAGATCAAGATGGTGATGCGTGGCGACACACTCGTCTACGACGCTTCCGCACTCAACCTCAGCGAGGGCTCGATGCTCGACGCCCTCATCCGTCAGATGCCCGGCACCACGCTGGACAATGGCGTCATCAAAGTCAACGGACGGGCTGTGAGCTCGCTGCTCATCGACGGTCGCGACTTCTTCAAAGGCGACATGAAGAAAGCACTGGAGAACCTGCCCGCCTTCACAGTCGACAAGGTCAAGGCCTACGATAAACAAGGTCAGGAAAGCCGGCTCATGGGGCGCGACATGGGCGACAAGAGCTATGTCCTCGATGTGACGCTGAAACGAGAATATAGACATGGGCTCTTGGCCAACGCCGATGTAGCAGGCGGTACGAACAACCGCTATGCTGCTCGGCTGTTCTCGATGTACTACACGCCAAAAGAGCGGCTCACACTCACGGGATCTACCAACAATGTCAGCGACTCATCGGTGCCAGGAGAGAGCGGAAGCATCAGCTCTGCACCTGACGCGGGCGGCGGACTGACCTCGGTCAGAAACTTAGGTGTGGAGTACCGGCGTGATGGTAAGACAGAAGATAACTTCTTCGATACGTCGCTCAGCTATGCCTCAGACGACAACGACACACGCACGCGCACCACAGCGCAGACCTTTCTCACCGGCGGCGATACCTATCGACTCGACCGTAATGCCACGCACAATGTCAGCAGGCAGTGGTCGGCGGACGCTTCTTTCGGACTGACGCCAACACACCAGATGCTCGGCGGTACGCTCTCCGGATCTTATAGTCGCAACCATGGCGATGGCGACAGACGTTCAGGACTGTTTGGCAGCAAGCCGGACGGCGACGCCATCCTCGACAGCTTGTTTATGTCTGATGCCAGCGCACGACTCTTGAAGCACGCCATCAACAGGGTGAAAAACGACAACCAGTTCCACGGCAACTTCTACAATGCTTCGCTCAGCCTTTACGACCGCGTGCGCCTTGGCAGCAACGGTACTGACGAACTCTCGTTTAATGGTAACTTTGATTATGGCAAGACAACCAACGACCGCTTTGCCATGAACCGCATCGACTACCTCGGTACGGAGAACCGGCAGGACCACCGCTATCAGTATTCCCAAACGCCGGACCGCCATCTCAACATGGAGGCCTCAGCACTCTATGCCTGTCTGCTCATCAATGATACCGTGAGACTGAACAGCCTCTACCTGCGCCCGGCTTACACCATCCGACAGAGCTACGACAACACACGCTACAATCTCTACCGTATCGACCAGGTGGAAGGCTATCGCGAACAGGACTACACACTGGGCATGCTGCCTTCGGAGCGTCAGGCTCTGCTTGCCGCCCTTGACAACAGCAACAGCTATCGCAGCACTATGCATACGACACAGCAGACGGCAGAGGCTTCACTCTACTTCTCCCATGGCGACGGTACGGCAAAGCCACAGCTCTCGCTCTCGGCACGCCTGCCGCTGGAGTGGAAGCGCGAGCACTTGGGCTACTTCCGCAATAAGGACTATGAGAAGGAGCGCCATACCATGTTCTTTAATCCTACGGTCGACTTGAGATACCAGTTCAACGACTCCACGGGTACACGCTATGTCGAATGTGCTTACTCCACATCGCAGAGTGTGCCGGAACTCTCCACGCTTCTCGACATCCGCGACGATGCCAATCCGCTCAACGTGACGCTCGGTAACCCTAATCTGAAAAAGGCGCGCAGCCACAATGTCAACCTTAGCGTGGCTCTCTTCCGACTGGCAACGCAGCGGATGGCGAACTTCTCGTTGGGATTCCACACTACTCATAACGCCCTCGCCTCTGCTGTCGTCTATGACAAGCAGACCGGTGTGACCACTACACAGCAAACCAATGTCAACGGCAACTGGAGCGCCTCGGCAGGTACGAGTTTCTCTACGCCGCTCGACAAGGCTACGCGGTGGAGACTACAGAATGACCTCTTCGCCAACTTCAACAATAGCGTTGACCTCACCACGGTGGAAGGCGTGGACAATCAGCGCAGCAAGGTGCGCAGTTGGGAACTCAACGATCAACTGCAACTCAACTTTCAACTCGACACCCGGCTGAATGCTTTTGCCGAGTGCCGTGTCGCCTATCACAACGCCAACAGCCGGCGCCGCGACTTCCAGGCGGTCGATGCGTGGGACTGCAACCTGCGATTGGGTACCAACGTCATGATGCCGTGGGGACTTAAACTGTCGACAGACATCACCGACTACAGACGCATGGGATACAACGATGAGCAGATGAACCGCAGCGAACTGGTGTGGAATGCGCGCCTCTCGAAGAAGCTGATGCACGACCGGCTCACGTTTATGCTCGATGCCTACGACATCCTTGGCAACCTCAACAGCACTACGCTCGTGCTCAACGAGCAGGGACGCACCGAGACTTGGACCAACTCCATTCCCCGCTACCTCATGCTGCATGTAGCTTATAAGCTCACGTTGGGCATGGCAGCATCGAAAAAAGAGAATGTGTGGGAGGGTGGAGAATTGTAAACTTTGAGTGACAAACAATGTGAATTACGGAAGGAAGAAGGGTTGAAATAAACTTTTTTAACCTTCTTGTTGTACTTATTACCAAGAGACATTTTGTGATAAGAAAATAAATTCTTAAATTTGCATGTGATAAAAACAGCAGGCCTATGTGGTCACTGCGATATCGCTATATAACATTATAATAAATAGGAGATTTCATTCTAAACATAATTATTAAGTATTATGGCAGTAAATTACAAAGATCTTGGTCTCGTCAACACACGCGAGATGTTCAAGAGAGCCGTTAATGGCGGCTATGCTATCCCAGCATTCAACTTCAATAACCTCGAGCAGCTCCAGGCTATCATCACAGCTTCTTCCGAGCTTCGCTCTCCGGTGATCCTGCAGGTGTCTAAGGGCGCCCGTAACTATGCTAATCCTATCCTTCTCCGCTACATGGCAGAGGGCGCTGTGGAGTATGCAAAGTCTTTGGGCTGCAACCATCCTGAGATCGTGCTGCACCTCGACCACGGTGACAGCTTCGAGCTGGTGAAGAGCTGCGTTGACATGGGCTTCTCTTCTGTCATGATCGACGCTTCTTCTAAGCCGTTCGATGAGAACATCGAGCTCACCAAGAAGTGCGTAGACTATGCTCATCAGTTCGATGTGACTGTTGAGGCAGAGCTGGGTGTCCTCGCTGGTGTTGAGGACGAGGTTTCTGCTGAAGAGTCTCACTATACACGTCCTGAGGAGGTTATCGAGTTCAGCCAGCGCTCTGGTTGCGACTCTCTGGCTATCTCCATCGGTACTTCTCACGGTGCTTACAAGTTCAAGCCCGAGCAGTGCACACGTGACCCGAAGACAGGCCGTCTGATTCCTCCTCCATTGGCATTCGACGTGCTGGAAGAGATCGAGAAGAAGCTCCCTGGCTTCCCAATCGTGCTCCACGGCTCTTCTTCTGTTCCTCAGAAGTATGTCGACATCATCAACAAGTACGGCGGGAAGCTGCCTGACGCTGTTGGTATTCCAGAGGATCAGCTGCGCAAGGCCGCCAAGAGCGCTGTCTGCAAGATCAACATCGACTCTGACTCTCGTCTGGCTTACACTGCTGGTGTCCGTGAGACCCTCGCTCTGCATCCTGAGTACTTCGATCCTCGTCAGTATGGCAAGGTCGCTCGTGCTTACATGACAGACATGTACAAGGAGAAGATCACTGACGTGCTCGGCTCTGATCACAAGCTCGCTAACTGCGACTAATCCATTTCGCATTTCCTTCCTCCATGCTCCCTCGGTGAGCATGGAAGAGTGAAGCATAAAAAAAGGACTGCCATTTTTGGCAGTCCTTTTTTTATGCTTAAGAGACCAATTGCCTATTGCTCGCACAGAGGCACTGGGTCGCGTAGGAAATGTCGCCTTTTATCTCATAGGGAGGGTACGTCCTTTATCTGATGAAGTTCATTGGTGTCCACGCTTCTCGCTCCGGATACTGTGGATCGCCGCCCTGATGGATGCGTTTCAGCATCCACGCCATGTTGTTGGCCATTGTGCGCATAGTTTGCATACCCTCTTCGTCAAGTTCTGCCTCGCCGGGCTTCTGTCCGTAGACAATGTTCCAATACTGTGAGGTTACGATGGGCATGTTCATCATCTCAAATGCCATGTTCATCGTCTGGTAGACGGCAGAGCCACCGCCGCGGCGGCACACGGCAACGTTGGCGACAGGCTTGTTTTTCATCAGCGCGCCACCGGCATAGAGCATACGCTGTACCACGGCGAGCAACGCGCCATTGGGCTGGCCGTAGTATGTCGGTGAGCCGAAGATAAAGCCATCGGCGCTTTCGGCTTTCTCCAAGAAGCTGTTGCAGACGTCATCGTTGAACGTACAGCGGTTGTTGCCCTTTTGCTTACAGACACCGCAGGCAATGCAGCCACGCACCGGCTTGTTGCCCAGCTGCATGATTTCGGTTTCGATACCTTGCTCTTCCAGCGTCTTCGCAGCCATGCTCAGGGCGTGGAAGGTGTTGCCCTCCTTATGAGAGCTGCCATTGATCAGTAATACTTTCATCTTGTGCTATATATATAATAATGTGTATGTTCCAGATGTCCTTTTACAAACATCGTGCCATGGTGGTGAGAAATAACGTTATTGAAAGCGTAGCCGGAATATCGTTAGTCCATCGTGGCGGTAGGGTAGGAGAGCGATGGAGCCGTTGCTCACCCGCATGATCTGTCGTGAGATGGACAGTCCTATCCCGCTGCCTTCATCTTTGGTGGTGAAGAAAGGAATGAAGATGTGCGTGGCGATGTCCGGTGGTATCGGTTCACCATCGTCACTGATGTCTATGACGACCGACTCATCGGTGTCGGAGAAGGCGTTCAGCCTGATGTGCTGTCCCTCTCGGGTAGCCTCGACAGCGTTTTTCAGTAGGTTGCTTACCACGCGGGCGATGAGTCCCTCATCGGCGTAGACCATCAGGTCGTCAGGCTCTACACTGATTGTGATCGTTACATCCTTACGGAGAAGCGGTTTGGCTTGCGAGGCCATGCGTTGCAGGAAGGGCTTCACGTCGAAGGGCGATGGCTGTGGTGTGGGCACATGAGTGAACTGCCGGTAGTTCTCCACGAAGCGTATCAAGTCTTTGCTGGTCCGGTGGATCACCTCCAATCCCTCGTGCTGTTCTCCTTCGGTCCTTGGCAACAGAGCTTCACTGAGCGAGATGACTGGAGTGAGCGTGTTCATGATCTCATGGGTGAGCACACGGATGAGGCGCACCCACGAGTCGATCTCCTGATTGGCGAGCTCACCGCCGATGTCACTGAAGGCGATGATGCGCACGCGACGCTGTTGCAGGATGGTATGTGTCTCGCGTACGGAGAACTTCTTTAATGCGTCGCTGACTTGGTTGAAGTGTGTGATGGCTTCACGGTTCAAGAGTTTATGGGCGGCTTGGTTGCATCTCAGCACCAGTCCCCGTTCTTCGTCGACGACGAGTACTCCCGTGTCCACCGAGTCAAGGATGAGCTCAAAATACTTCTCCTTTTCTATCTGTTCATTGCGTGCGTGTTGCAGGATCTCCTTGATGCGATTGAGCGACCGGTTGACCATTGCGTCGCCTTTCCTGTCTTCGGAGTAGCGGAAGGCATAGTCCCCGTTGTCGATGGCGTTGAACAGGAAGGCCACCTTGCCCACTGTGCGGCGGTTGCGTCGCCACAGCACGATGATCATTGCCAACAACACTACGATAAGAATGGCGGCAATGGCAAGCAGAATATAATATTCAGGCTGTGTCATATATATATAAGGTGTGTCATATATAACCGATGTTTTGTCTCCCTCTATACTCGGTGGCTTGTTCCACCCTAATTGGTTTCTTGTTTCCCTCCCTTTTAGGGAGGGTTAGGGAGAGTCTTTATATCCCGTACTTTTTCATCTTATTGTACAGCGTCTGTCTGGAGATGCCTAATTGTGAGGCGACATGTGAGAGGTTTCCCTCGCATTCCGTAATGGCTTTGGCAATCATCTCGCGCTCCATGTCGTCGAGTCGTTGGATGTCGTTGGTAGGTTGAGGGCGTGTCGTAGCCGAACCTTCAATGTCGTCGGGACGTATCGTCGTGCCGTCAGAGAGAATGACGGCCTTCTCCACTGCATGTTGCAGCTCACGGATGTTGCCGTACCATGGCAAGTGCTCTATCTTCTCTTGGGTATCAGGCGCAAATGTCATTCCCTCCTTATTATATAGGTGGGCATAGCGGTGGAGAAAAGAACCGGCATAGGTCATGATGTCGCACGTGCGCTCACGTAGAGGTGGCAAGTGGAGTTGGATGGTGTTGATGCGGTAGAGCAGATCTTCACGGAAAGCTCCTTGTCGCACCATCTCCTCCAAGTTGCGGTTCGTGGCACAGACGACACGCACGTCAATGGGTATTGGCTTGCTGCCGCCTACTCTGACGATAGTGCGCCGTTGCAGGGCGGTGAGTAGTTTGGCTTGTAGCGCATAGCTGAGGTTGCCGATCTCGTCGAGAAAGAGCGTGCCGCCCTCAGCGAGCTCAAACTTACCGGGCTTATCGGTCTTGGCGTCGGTAAAGGCCCCTTTGACATAACCAAAGAGCTCACTCTCGAAGAGCGTCTCCGTGACGGCTCCTAGGTCGATGGGCATCAGTGCTTTGCCAGCGCGTTTCGAGAGTCGGTGAATCTCTTTGGCGAGAACCTCCTTGCCGGTGCCGTTCTCGCCGGTGATGAGAATGTTGGCGTCTGTGCCCGCCACCTTCTCCACCATGTCGCGTAAGTGTCTCATGGCGGGCGAGGTGCCCCATATCATCTCCGACGCTGCTGTAATGGTTGGTTTCTTCTTCCTCGTCTTTTGGTAAGCGTCGGTCAGCTTCTCTATGAGTTGATGGTTGTCGAAGGGCTTGACGATGAAGTCGGCGGCTCCATCCTTCAAGCCTGTCACGGCCAACTCTATATCGGCGTAGGCGGTGAAGAGCACGACGGCGGTCTGCGGCCGTGCTTTCTTAATTTCCCTGAGCCAGTAGAGTCCCTCGTTGCCGTTGTTGATACCGCTGTGGAAGTTCATATCGAGCAACACCACATCGGGCTGGTCCTCACGCAGCCGGGTGATGAGGCTTGAGGGACTGGCCAGACAGATGATGCGTTCAAAAGTCTGCTCGGTCACCATCTTCACCGTGGTGAGGATGTTACGGTTGTCGTCGACGACAAG
>CAMCBZ010000012.1 GCA_945873145.1 uncultured Prevotella sp. | reverse complement strand
ACCCCCAACCCCTCTCCAAAGGAGAGGGGAGTGATATGCTTCAAGACAACCCTGCTCAGCCTCACCCCCAACCCCTCTCCAAAGGAGAGGGGAGTGATATGCTTCAAGACAACCCTGCATCCGCTAATAATGCGCCAGCCAAAACGCCCGCAGAGCATTCTACGCCCCTCTCCTTGGGAGAGGGGAACGGGGGTGAGGCTCCTTCTACGCCCCTCTCCTTGGGAGAGGGGATGGGGGTGAGGCTGCTTATCTTCGACCTCTGCCGTGAGCAGGCCGGACTGAAGGACGTGGACATCAACGCCCGCGGCTCCCGCCACAACTCCCTTCTGGCCATCCTCAGCGTCGGGGCCGCCCGGCTCTTGTCTGAGGCTGAGGCGATGGCCGTGGTAGCCCAGCGGATGCCCGACTTCTTCAAGGAGCCCGACTGCCGCCAGCTCATCCACGACTTCTACGCCAAGTATCACGACGACTCGAAGATGATGTCCGCCACCGTGCAGCGCATCAACGCTCGCGCCGAGCAACTCGCCAAGCAACAGCAGAGCAAGAGCAAGGGCGTGGAGGAGGACGAGGATGAGGAGGATGGCGAGGATGGCTGCGATAGCTCCTATAGCAACTATAGAGACTATAGCAACTATAGCAACTATAGCAGCAATAGCACCTACAGCGACTATGCCATCCCTCCCATCCCCGGCTTGAAACAGAGCCTCTCGGGGGTGCCTGAGCAGATGCGGATGCCGGCGCTCTGCGCTCTCTTGCCGATGGCTGCGTCCTATGCCGACGACGTCACCTTCCGCTACTGCGACGGCCGTGAGCAGCGCTTGGGACTGATGAGCATCGTCGTGGGTGAGCAAGCCAGCGGAAAGAGCGTTTGCAAGGACATCATCGACCTGTGGCGCGGACCCATGGACGAGGACGATGAACAGGGACGGCGCAAGGAGGACGAGTGGAAGAAGAAGCGCAAGAACCGACGCGCCAACGAGAAGCTCGATCCCGAACCGGAGGTGCTCATCCGCGATGTGCCCATCACCATCTCCTGCTCAACGCTCTTGAAGCGACTCAAGAATGCCCAGGGCCACACGCTCTACTCGTTCTGCTCGGAGCTCGACACACTGCGCAAGACCAATGGCGCAGGCTCGTGGTCGTCGAAATACGACATCTACCGCCTTGCCTTCGACCACGACGAGTGGGGCCAGGACTACAACAGCGACCAGGCCGAGAGCGGCATGGTCAGCGTGGGCTACAACTGGACCATCCTCGGCACCTACGGAGCCCTCGGCAAGTGCTTCAAGGGCGAGAACATCGAGAACGGACTTTCCTCCCGCGTCATCGTAGCGGAGATGCCCGACTCGGCCTTTGCCCCGATGCCCACCTTTCAAGATAGAAAAGACCGTGACGCTCAGACCATCCTCCAAGCCGTGAACACCCTTCGTGCCAAGCATGGTTTCATCGACACGCCACGGCTCAGAAAGGCCATCGCCCAGTGGGTGGAGGACAAGCGCCAGCAGGCCATGGAGCGTATTGACAGGGTGATGGACACCTACCGCCGTCGTGCCGCAGTTATCGGCATGCGCTGTGGGGTGGTGGCCTGTCTGCTATCGGGTGAGAAGGAGACCAAGCACGTCATCGACTTTGCGCTGATGATGGCGGAATACGTCCTTCAGGAGCAGTGCCGTCTCTTTGGCGACGTCCTCCGCAAGCAGTATGCAGCCGACAGCGACAACACCCGCAAGAGCAAGAACCGCGCTGTCTTCGACCGCCTCGCCGACACCTTCACCTCCCACGACATCCTCGCGCTGAAGAATGACATCTCCGATGCCGCTGCCCGGATGATTATCAAGCGGTGGCGTGAGGCTGGCTGGATAGAGCCGTTGCCAAGACAAAAAGGCGATAAGGGACATAAATTCAAGAAAGTGAAGCGTAACAATGTAACAGCGTAACACCGTAACATTTATAGGTAAAAGCCCTCCTCTAACTCCCCCCGAGGGGGGAGGACCGGGATACCCATCAAAACCCATTCGAGACCCTCTCTAACTCTCCCTAAGAGGGAGAGGACCTCAATACCCATCAAAACCATTCAATTGTTTAACAAATAAATCAAATCCCTCCTACCTCTCTATGGTGGGCTTTCTCCTCCCTTTTAGGGAGGCCGGGAGGGTCTTAGCCATGATAGAACTCCAACTGAAACGCATCGCGAAGCGACCCACCTATACCATCGGCCGTCTTAGCATCCGCCGCCGTGAGCGCGGAGTGTTCACCCCGTGGACCTATTTCTGTGATACCCTTGAACCGCACTGGGTCGACTTCCACCACGGCGGCCGCAAGACCAAGGGCAAGACCGCCATCCCCGAAGGGCGTTATCCCGTGGTGGTGACGATGAGCCCAAGGTTCAAGCGTTGGCTGCCCCTGCTCGTCGGCGTGCCCCACTACGAGGGTATCCGCATCCACAGCGGCAACACCGCCCAGGACACCCAAGGCTGCATCCTCGTAGGCCGCAACACCGAGGTGGGCCGCGTCACCGACAGCCGCCGCACCCTCTACCGCCTGATGCAAGCCATCGACCACCGCGACGAGGGCGAACCCGTGTTCATAGAGATAGAATAGCCCGTCTGATACGGCCTCACCCCCTTTCCCTCTCAGCCTCACCCCCGTTCCCCTCTCCGAGGGAGAGGGGCGTAGAAGGAGCCTCACCCCCTTTCCCCTCTCCCAAGGAGAGGGGTGTAGAATGCTCTGCGGGTGATGGAGCCTCACCCCTATGCTCCTCGGGGCGTTTTGACTGACGCAGTGTTAGTGGATACAGGGGTGTCTTGAAACATATTACTCCCCTCTCCTTTGGAGAGGGGTTGGGGGTGAGGCTGTTGGGGGTGAGGCTGTTTGGGGAGTGAGGCTGTTGGGGGGGGAGGCTCTCTCTTTACCACTTCCTGAACAGCTCGAAGCCGAACTTGCAGCCGAAGACGCGGTTGCCCCTGCCGTTGCTGGTGAAGAGACCCACGGAAAACATTCGGGTTGTGAATCCGTAGCCCACCTCGATGTAGGGATGGATATGATGGGCTTCAAGCGCAGAGACGTAGAAGCGCTCCATCTCGATGTAGCGGCCTGCCCATGGCACCCAGGAGAGAAACAGCAGCGGGGACTCGTAGGTGAGGTTCATGCGGAGATAATAGTCTGAACTCTCATAGGTGGAGGAGCGCAACAGCTCGAACTGTCCGCTCCAGTCGTCATTCCATCCGCCAGGGATGTTGTTTTCTTGGAAGTTTTCATAGCTGAGGAAGTAAGCTTTCTTTCCTTTTGATGAGTAGAAGCCGAAGCCTCCGTGGGCCTGCAACGATTGCAGTCGGTCGAAGCGGTAGATATATTCTCCGTTCATCTCCCAGCGCTCATAGGCTGTGTTGGAGTGGAGAATCCCTTTCAGCGAGCGGTCGTAGTCAATGGTGAAGATGGGGCCGTCCCATCCTCCCGGCCGGTATTGCAGCTGAAAGGCAGGGGCGAAGGAGCGGTAGGTGTCTGTCCATCCGAAGCGTCGGAATTCCTGCTTGTTGACGGCCGTGCGCTGCTGATAGAGCAAACCTAACTGTATGCCGAAGACGCTGTTGGCATCGTAGTTGAGCACCAGTCGGCTGTCGGCTTGCTGGAATTCATGGAGTCGGTCGAGAATCGGAGTGATGTTGGTGGTGTCGGGCAGTTCCCTTTGGATGTCGTTGCGCACCTTGTCGCTATGGATATTGTTGCCGTTGCCTATTTCAAATTTTATGTAAGCGTTTTTCCGCTTATGAAAATAGTAGTAGAGCGGCACGCGCCAATAGAAGCGGTGCTGCTTGAAGGCGTAACCGCCCCGGAACCTCAGAGATATTTCTTTTTGCTCAGAAAACTGATAGTTGGCACGGAGATCTATCTTGTAGGTGATGCCACGCTTATGGTCGTAGCTCATATATAGTGGATTGAGCATGGGGTTGAGTCGGATATAGCCTTGGTTGTTGACGCCAAAGTTTGATTTGATGCGGTTGAGTGCGTTGTTGCCGATGACATCCCAGAGCACATCTTTGACGAAGTCGTGCTTTTTGGGCTTGTTGACTTTGGTGAGTTCCACAGAATCTCTTTTGTATTTCTCGGTGAACATCTGTGTATATAGCTCCAGCTCTTTGGGTGACAGCGTGTCGGGACGCAAGGAAGACAGCAACGCATAGTCATCCCGCTTTTGGATGGGGTCAACGGGAGGCTTCGGACGGTCATAGCTGGCCAGAGCCTGCGCCTTGAGCTTGTTGCCGAGGAGAGCAAAGCTCGTCTCAGCCTTGCATTGCTTGGGTAGCAAGGAGGCAATACCCTTGTCGCCCGGCGTTATGTCGAGCGTGAAGTCGATCATGTCATATTCGCCTTTCAGTGTACAGCGGAGGACGCGGCCGGTGTAGTAGTCGACCAGTGCCTCACCATCGACCAGCTGGGTGTTGTCGCGGCGGGGGTGAAAAGTGACGCGTGCGGTGCCGTCGAGGAGAAAAGCCACTCGATAGCGATAGAACTTGCGGTTGTCGGCATGGAAGGGCGAGAGGAGGTAGTTCTCGATGATGGTCGTGTTGTAGATGTTGGGTGAAAGATAGCTCAGCACCCGGTCCCACGCCTGCCGCCCATGAGGTATCGTCGTGGTGTGCAGGAGCACATGCGTGTCGAATCGCCTGCGCTTGTAGATATTGTTGGAGAAAGTCTCGCTGATATAATGCCGGTTATGGCCATGGGCGATAACATAGAGCGAAGGTACCAGCATGAGCAGCGGGTTTTTCTTGTCAATGTCTATCGTGAAGCGGTTGTAAGCATAGGTGGCGTAGCCCTGCATGTGTGTGGTGTCCACCGTGGCAGCATAGTGAAATACCCGATGCAGCAGTGCTGTGTCGGCACGCTCTCTTGCCCTCAGCGGTAACGCCACGAGAACGAAGAGAGCAATGATCAGAATCTGATGCCAACAACGATGAATGTTCATAACTACAGATCTTTCCCCAAGCTGTCTTAAAATCAACTATCTAATTCGCTCAATTCCAGCCATCTCATGCTTTTCTCGTCAAGTTCATCTTTAAGCTTAGGTAAGCGCTTGCTTTTCTCTGTGAGCTCCTCAACGGAGAGCTGTCCGCTGCAGAGTTCTGTTTCCAATTGCTTCTGCTCGTTTTCCAATTTCTCAATGTCGGCGGTGAGCTGCTCAAACTCACGTTTCTCCTTGTAGCTCATGCGGCGTCGGGTGTCGTGGTGATAGTCCTTCTTGGCCGGTGTTTTCTCAGCCTTGTTTTTCTCCTTCTCACTGTCCTCTTTGGATTTCAGAGCGCTCCATTCGCGATACTGCGTGTAGTTGCCTGGGAAGTCCTTGATGACACCATTGCCCTTGAAAATGAGCAGATGGTCCACTACCTTGTCCATGAAGTAGCGGTCGTGGCTGACCACGATGACACAGCCGGGGAAGTCCTCGAGATATTGCTCCAAGACTTGCAACGTCTGTATGTCGAGGTCGTTGGTAGGCTCGTCAAGGACAAGGAAGTTAGGATTGCGCATGAGCACCGTGCAGAGATAGAGCTTGCGGCGTTCGCCGCCGCTAAGCTTGTAGACATAGTTGTGCTGTTGCTCCGGCGTGAACATGAAATAGTTGAGGAATTGTGAGGCTGTCATGTGCCGTCCGCCGCCGAGATCGATGTAGTCGGCAATGTCGGTGATGACATCGATGACTTTCTCGTCATTGTTGAATTGTAGTCCTTCCTGCGAGAAATAGCCAAAGCGCACCGTCTCACCAATGTCAAACTTTCCGGAATCAGGTGGCACGATACCGAGGAGCATTTTGATGAACGTAGACTTGCCGGTGCCGTTGTTGCCGACAATACCCATCTTTTCGAATCGGGCAAAGTTGTAGTAGAAGTTGTCGAGGATGATCTTGTCGTTGCCCTGCGAGTCGGTGAATTTCTTGGAGACATATTGGCACTCGAAGATTTTAGAGCCTATATATACGTTGCTGGCCTTGAGCCTCATCTGCCGGTCCTCAATGCGTTGGTGAGCTTTGGCCTGCAGGTCGTAGAAAGCCTCCTCGCGGTAGCGCGCCTTGTGTCCTCGGGCTTGTGGCATGCGGCGCATCCACTCCAGTTCCGTGCGATATAGATTCTTTGCACGTGCTATCTCAGCTGTTTGATTTTCAATACGTTCCTGCCGTTTCTCTAAATAATAGCTATAATTGCCGTGATAGGAATAGATCGTCTCGTTGTCGAGCTCCAGGATCACTTGGCACACATGGTCGAGAAAATAGCGGTCGTGGGTCACCATCAGCAGCGTCAGTGTGGAGCGTGACAGGTAGCCCTCAAGCCATACGATCATCTCAAGATCGAGATGGTTGGTCGGCTCATCGAGAATCAAAAAATCGGGTTCGTTGAGCAGGGCATTGGCAAGCGCCACCCGCTTCTGCTGTCCCCCGCTGAGCTGTCCCATCGGTTGGTCGAGATCAGTGATGTGCAGCTGCGTAAGGATTTGCTTGGCTCTGAGAATCTTGTCGGGATTTCCCTCGTGATTGAAGCAAGCGTCGAGCACACTCTCCTTAGCATCGAACTTAGGTGTCTGCTCCAGAAAACCGATGCGGATGTCGTTGCGGTAGATGATTTGGCCATCGTCGTAGCCTTCTTTTCCTGCCAGTATTTCTAACAACGTAGATTTTCCAGTGCCGTTTTTGGCGATGAGGCCTACTTTCTGCCCCTCACCTACTGAGAAGCTGATATTGCGGAACAGTACTTGTGCGCCGAAAGATTTTGTGAGATTTTGTACGTCTAAATAAGGAGTCATAGATACTTTGAATTTCAACCTTTGATTTCCTTGAGGATTTCGTCGATGTAGTTGAGAACCTCGTCTTTTCCTGTCTTTTTCTCTGAGCTGGTGATGAAATAGGGTGGGAGCGACTCCCATGTGTCGAGCAGAGCGTCCATCCATTGCTTGGCATTGACTTTGGCTTTTACCGGTCCCAGCTTGTCTGCCTTTGTGAAGACGATAGAGAAGGGGATGCCGCTGGCTCCGAGCCAGTCGACAAACTCACGGTCGATCTTCTGCTGCTCGTGGCGGATGTCGATGAGCACGAAGACATTGCAGAGCTGCTCACGCTGAAGGATATAGGAGCGTATCATCCTGTCGAGCTTGTCCTGTACGGTTTTGGAACGCTTGGCATAGCCGTAGCCGGGAAGGTCGACGAGATACCATTCGTTGTTGATGATAAAATGGTTGATGAGCAACGTCTTACCGGGAGTGGCTGAAGTTTTGGCCAAACCTTTGTGGTTGCAGAGCATGTTGATGAGACTTGATTTGCCGACATTGCTTCGTCCGATGAAGGCAAATTCCGGTTTATTGTCTTTTGGGCACATCGACACTGTGGGTGCCGAGATGACAAATTGGGCTTTCTTGATGTCCATAGCTGATTGTTTTTGTGCAAAGATACTCATTTTTAACTAAAAAGCAATGATTGTTTTGTAGGAAACCTATTTTTTTACTACCTTTGCGCAAGAATATTAATACAAGGTAAAGAAAGAGAATCATTTATGTCTAAGAGATTTGCCGAACATACCGGTCTCGATCTGACGAAGATCAACGACGAGGTGTTGAAGGAATGGGAGAAGAACGACATCTTCCACAAGAGTATTGATGAGAGAGAGGGCTGCCCTCAGTTTATCTTCTTCGAGGGTCCTCCATCGGCCAATGGTCATCCCGGTATCCACCATGTGCTGGCACGCAGCATCAAGGATACCTTTAATCGCTACAAGACCATGCAAGGCTTTCAGGTGAAGCGTAAAGCCGGATGGGATACACACGGACTGCCTGTGGAGCTCGGTGTGGAGAAGGAATTGGGCATCACTAAAAAAGATATCGACAACAAGAAATCTGATAAGTACATCTCGGTTGAGGACTATAACCATAAGTGCCGTGAGAACGTGATGAAGTTTACGGCAGAGTGGCGTGAACTGACCGAGAAGATGGGATATTTCGTCGATTTGGATCATCCCTATGTCACTTATCACAATAAATATATTGAGACGCTGTGGTGGTTGCTCAAGCAACTCTATAACAAGGGTCTGCTCTATAAGGGCTACACCATCCAGCCGTATTCACCGGCTGCCGGTACTGGACTGTCGAGTCATGAGCTCAACCAGCCGGGATGCTACCGCGATGTTAAGGACACCACCGTCACGGCGCAGTTCCTCATCACGGATCCGAAGGCCGAGTGGACAAAGTGGGGTAAGCCTTACTTCATCGCTTGGACCACTACACCGTGGACACTGCCTTCAAACATCGCGCTGTGTGTGGGGCCGAGCATCGACTATGTAGCCGTGGAGACCTATAATCCCTACGATGGCGAGCCGATGACGCTCATCATGGCAGAGGCCCGGCTGGGCGCTTATCTCAAGGCTGACCAAGAGTGCAAAGAGGGTGAGCTGCCTGCCTTTGACAAGGAGAAGAAGATCTGCCCTTGGAGAGTCATTGACCACATGAAGGGCAGTGAGCTCGTGGGGCTGCACTATAGCCAGCTGATGAAATGGGTGAAGCCCTGCGAGAAAGTAGGGGAGTATCAGCCCGAATTCGTCAATGCTTATGCCGAGGCGCATCCCGACAAGGTCTTCGTCGGTGAGAATGGCAAGGATCGTTTCGTGGAGATGGAGAGCGAGGCCTTCCGAGTTATCCCCGGTGACTATGTGACCACAGAGGATGGTACCGGTATTGTGCACATCGCCTCTACCTTCGGTGCTGATGATGCCAAGGTTGCCAAGAATGCTCATGTGCCCGCTCTTTACTTGATCAACAAGAAGGGGGAGACACGTCCTATGGTGGATCTCCAAGGTAAATACTATGTGCTCGATGAACTCGACAAGAACTTCATAGAGCATTGCGTCGATGTGGAAGCTTACGGACATCACGCCGGTGACTATGTCAAGAATTCCTATGATCCGAAGTACAATCCCAACGGAGTATGGGACAAGAAAGCGTCGGAGAAAGCCGATGACTTGAATGTTATTATCTGCATGGAGATGAAGATGGAGGGCACTGCCTTCAAGATAGAAAAGCATGTCCACAACTATCCCCACTGCTGGCGCACCGACAAGCCCATCCTCTATTATCCCCTCGACAGCTGGTTCATCCGTGACACGGCCAAGAAGCAGCGTATGGTGGAACTCAACAAGACCATCCACTGGAATCCGGAGTCTACGGGTACCGGTCGCTTTGGCAATTGGTTGGAGAACCTCAACGACTGGAATCTCAGCCGCTCACGCTTCTGGGGCACGCCGCTGCCTATTTGGCGTGACGAGAATCGAGGCGAGAAGTGCATAGGCTCTGTTGAGGAACTCTACAACGAGATCGAGAAGTCGGTCGCTGCAGGTGTGATGAAGAGCAATCCGCTCAAGGACAAGGGCTTTGTCGTGGGTGACTACTCTGAGGAGAACTACAACAAGATTGATCTTCACCGCCCGTATATCGACTATATTGTACTCGTCAACGATGAGGGCAAACCGATGTATCGTGAGAGCGATCTGATCGACGTGTGGTTTGATTCCGGTTCCATGCCTTATGCTCAGCAGCACTATCCTTTCGAGGGCGAAATCAACGCAGAGGGACTGAAGAAGACGGGGAAGAGCGAAAGCGAATACCGCAATGAGCTCATACACAGTACGTATACAGGCACTCCCGTGCCGCCGGCTTTCTTCCCTGCTGACTTCATCAACGAGGGTGTCGACCAGACGCGTGGCTGGTTCTTTACGCTCCATGCCATCGCTACGATGGTCTTTGACTCTGTTGCGTTCAAAAATGTGATCTCTTCCGGCCTCGTTCTCGATGCCAAGGGTAACAAGATGAGCAAGCACGTGGGCAATGTCACTGATCCGTTCGAGATGATCAATAAGTATGGTGCCGACCCTGTGCGCTTCTATATGATGACAAACAGCGAGCCATGGGACAATCTTAAGTTCGACCCGAATGGTGTTGACGAGGTGCGTCGCAAGTTCTTCGGTACCTTATATAATACGTATAGCTTCTTTGCCCTCTATGCCAATGTCGACGGCTATGATCCCGAGACAACGTCTTTGGAAGCTTCCAAGGATCATCTCGTGGAAATCGACCGCTGGATTCTCTCCAGTCTCAACACGCTTGTCAAGGGTGTGCGTCGTGAACTCGATGGCTATGACCCAACCCGTGCCGGCCGTCTGATCGATGCATTCGTCAACGACAACCTCAGCAACTGGTATGTGCGTCTGAACCGTAAACGCTTCTGGGGCAAGGAAATGAGTGACGACAAACTCGCCGCTTATAATACGCTCTATACTTGTTTGATGACGGTGGCAAAGGTACTTGCACCCTTTGCTCCTTTCTCCGCTGACCAGCTCTATCACGATTTGGGCGGTAAGATGGAGAGCGTGCATCTCGAGTCGTTCCCTGTCGTTGACGAGAATCTGATCGACACTGATTTGGAGCAGCGCATGGACATGGCACAGAAGATCACCTCTATGGTCCTCGCCTTGCGCCGTAAGGTCAACATCAAGGTGCGTCAGCCGCTGCAGCAGATTCTGATTCCTGCTGTCGACGACAACCAGCGTAAGCACATCGAGGCTGTCAAAGACCTGATCATGAACGAGGTCAATGTTAAGGAACTCAACTTCGCTGAGGGACAGAGCATCTTGGTGAAGAAGGTGAAGTGCAACTTCCGTGTCATGGGCAAGAAGTTCGGCAAGCTGATGAAGGGTGTCGCTGCCAAGATGAGCGCCCTTTCTCAGGACGACATTGCCACATTGGAGCGCGAGGGCAGTCTCAGCTTTGATGTCGACGGACAGAATGTCACCGTCGAAGCCGCTGATGTGGAGATCATCTCTGAGGATATCCCCGGATGGCTCGTCAGCAATGAGGGTAATCTGACGGTAGCCCTGGAGGTGGAGCTGACCCCCGAGCTTCGCAATGAGGGTATGGCCCGTGAGCTCGTCAACCGCATTCAGAACCTGCGTAAGGAGACGGGCTTGCAGATCACCGACCGCATCAACGTCACCGTGGCTCCCAATGCTGAGGTTGAGGCCGCTGTGAAGTCTTTCGCTGACTACATCAAGGGTCAAGTGCTGGCTGACAGCATCACCGTGGCTGACAACGATGGTGCGGAGACGGACTTCGACAGCTTCAAGTTGAATATCAAAGTGGAAAAGGCAAATGCCTAATGATCAGAAGATTGTCCGTCTTGTTGGCGGACATCTCTGATAGGTCTATTTCATTATGAATAGCAAAAAGAAAATTCTCACCGACGGCCGTTTGGCGTGGATCATCGTCCTCGCCATTCTGGTCGTCGATCAGTTGATAAAGATCTGGGTGAAAACCCACATGACGTTGTGCAGCTCCATCGAGATCACCAACTGGTTCTACATTGCCTTTATCGAAAACAAGGGCATGGCTTTTGGAATGACACTCGGAAGTAAAGTTTTTCTGAGCGTCATTCGCATCGTGGCTGTGTCGGCCATAGGCTGGTTTATTTGGCAGACCGTCAAACAGCATGGCCGAACGCGCTATGTCGTCTTGCTCTCGATGATTGCCGCCGGTGCTGCCGGTAATATCTTCGACTCAATGTTCTATGGACTCATTTTCAGCAACTCTTCGCCTGACTATGTTTCTTATTTTGTGCCTTTTGGCACAGGCTATGCCGATTTCTTAATGGGGCGTGTAGTGGATATGTTCTATTTCCCTTTGATACATGGCACTTTCCCGATGTGGTTCCCAATTTGGGGTGGTGAGCCTTTTACCTTCTTCTCTCCGGTCTTCAACTTTGCCGATGCCAGCATCACTGTGGGCGTCATTGCGATGTTGATATTCTGCCGTAAGGATTTAGAGTCTTTCAACGCTACTGTTGACAAGGGACTGCACCGTGAGCATTCCGTTTCAGCATCGTCATCCGCTGACGAGAAAGGAGGGAAACAATGAGGTGTCTGCGTTTGCTGTTGGTGTTCTGCAGCATGGTCATGGTGCTGTCGTTTATGGTAAGCTGCAAGCCTTCTGTGCCCAGTACTTTCATCTCGCCGGGCGACATGGAGGATCTGCTCTACGATTATCACATGGCAGATGCAATGGCAGAGCAAGCTAAGGGCAACTACGCAGAGAATGTCATCGCTTATCGCACCGCTGTTTTGAAGAAATATGGTGTCACTCAGGAGAAGTTTGATACCTCGATGGTTTATTACATGCGCCATGCTGATCAGCTCCATAAGATCTATGAGCATGTTGCCCAACGCTTACAGGATAAGGCGCAAGAACTTGGCACCTCTGTAGGTACTGCTGGAAACTTTACCGCCAACGGCGATACCACTGATATTTGGAAAGAGAGCAACTCTGTCGTGCTCATTCCGAACGAGCCCTACAACCTTTACTCTTTCTCGATGAAGGCGGACAGCGCGTTTCATAAGGGAGACACGTATGTCTTAAACTTCCAAAGTGATTTCATCTATCAGGATGGTACAAGAGATGGTGTCGTGGTATTGTCACTGGTCTATCGTAATGACAGCGTAGCGCAACGTGTGATGCATTTTTCCAGCTCGTCGAAGTATGATCTTTCCATCGACGATCCCAATTCTTTGGGGATCAAAGAGGTCAAGGGTTTCTTCCTTTTGGCGAGAAACAATGACATGAACAGTTCGATGACGACGTTGAAGATGGTATGTGTCAGTCATATCCATCTCTTCAGAGTTCATGCTAAGAAGGAAGGTGCTCAAGGAAATCCTGCCGCTGGTGCGGCTGGGCCCAATGGTCCTGATGGCGCTCCCCAGCCTATGCCTGCAAATGCGCAAATGCAGATGGCGCCGGACTCTATGCGAAGACCGTGATGATGACAATTCATCATTCAACATTCTAATAATTCATCATTCAACATTCTAATAATTCATCATTCATCATTCAACATTCAACATTCAATATTATGTTATCAGTAGATCAATTAGAAGATAAACTCATCGACCTGGCATTTGCTGAGGATATCGGTGATGGAGACCATACCACTTTGTGCTGTATTCCGGAAGATGCCATGGGCAAGAGCCATCTTCTTATCAAGGAAGACGGTATACTTGCTGGCGTCGAGGTTGCAAAGAAAGTGTTTGACCGTTTCGATCCTACGCTGAAGGTAGAAGTGCTCATCGGTGATGGACAACCGGTGAAGAAAGGCGATATTGCGATGATCGTCTCAGGTAAGACACGTTCTCTCTTGCAGACTGAGCGTTTAATGCTTAATATCATGCAGCGCATGAGCGGTATCGCCACGATGACACACAAGTATGTGGAGCGTATCGCCGGCACCGGATGTCATGTTCTGGATACCCGCAAGACTACACCGGGTATGCGTATGTTGGAGAAGCAAGCCGTAAAGTTAGGTGGGGGTATGAATCATCGTATAGGACTCTTTGACATGATTCTGTTGAAGGACAACCATATCGATTTTGCGGGTGGCATTGCCAATGCTATCGACCGCTGCCATCAATATTTAAAAGACAAACATCTCGACTTGAAAATTGAAATTGAGGTGCGCGACTTCGATGAGTTGCAGCAAGTGCTGGACAAGGGTGGGGTCAACCGCATCATGCTTGACAACTTCTCTGTGCCTGACACCAAGAAGGCTGTAGACATCATCAATCATCGCTATGAGACTGAGTCTTCCGGTGGTATTACCTATGACACAATTCGGGACTATGCCGAGCAGGGTGTCGACTTTATCAGTGTTGGTGCGTTGACACACAGTGTCAAAGGTCTTGACATGAGCTTTAAGGCTTGTTGATAATAAATAATCGGACTATGAAAATCAAAACTCGTATTTTGGGCATTACCTTGGCAGCACTTGCTATGAGTGCCACACAGGGTGAGGCTTGTACTAATTTTATTGTAGGAAAGAAAGCATCTGTTGATGGTTCTGTCATCTGCAGCTACAATGCCGATGACTATGGCATGTTCATTGGCTTGGCACATTATGCTGCCGGAACACATAAAAAGGGAGAGATGCGTGACATCGTGGATTGGGATACCCATAAATATATAGGCAAGATACCGGAAGCTCCTGTCACCTATAATGTCATTGGCAACATCAATGAGTTTCAAGTGACCATTGGTGAGACTACTTATGGTGGCCGTGAGGAGATGGTCAATCCGGATGGAGGTATCGACTATGGTTCGCTGATCTATCTTGGTTTGCAACGTTCTCGTACTGCACGCGAAGCCATCAAGGTGATGACAACGCTGGCTCAGACCTATGGCTATTGCTCTGAAGGTGAGACGTTCACTATCTGTGATCCTAACGAAGCTTGGATCATGGAGATGCAGGGCAAAGGAAAAGGAGAAAAGGGTGTCGTCTGGGTGGCACAGCGCATTCCCGATGATGCCATTTGTGGTCATGCCAATCAGAGTCGCATTGGTAAGTTCAATATGAAGGACAAAAACAATGTGATGTATGCTAAAGACGTGGTTGCCTTCGCACGTAAAAAGGGATGGTTCAAAGGGAAGGATGCTGACTTTAACTGGAAGATGACTTACGCAAAGCCGGACTTCAGTGGTCGCCGCATTTGTGATGCACGTGTGTGGCAGTTCTTTAACCGTTACGCCAAGGGCATGGACAAATATCTGCCTTGGGCTCTTGGCAAAGACTCTACAGCAGAGGATATGCCTTTATGGGTGATCCCATCGCGTAAACTGTCTGTTCAAGATGTTCAAGTGGCAATGCGTGACCACTACGAGGGTACTCCGATGGCTATAGATTCCACAGATATTGGTGGCGGTATCTGGCAGATGCCTTATCGCCCTACACCGCTTTTCTATGAGGTGAATGGCAAGAAATACTTCAATGAGCGTCCGACCAGCACCCAGCAGACTGGTTTTACCTTTGTTTCGCAGATGCGGTCTTGGTTGCCCCGAAAGGTCGGTGGCGTGCTGTGGTTTGGCAATGACGATGGCAATATGGTGGCATATACGCCGATCTATTGTGGCAACACAGTACAGCCTGAGTGCTATAATACTCCGGGTGCTGACGCACTGACCTTCTCGATGAAGAATGCTTATTGGGTCTGCAACTGGGTGAGCAACATGGTTTATCCGCGCTACTCTCAGATGTTCCCAAGTTTGAAGGCTGTCCGTGACTCTTTGGAGCAGAGTTATTTCGCACGCCAGAAAGAAGTGGAAGACAAGGCTGTGGCAATGGCTTCAACCGATGAGAACGCTGCCGTTCGTTATCTAAATGATTATAGCAACACTGTCGCCCAGCAGATGTTGGCACGATGGAAGCAGCTTGCTTTCTATCTGATAGTGAAATACAATGATATGACAGTGAAGCCGGAGAAAGATGGCAAGTTCCTGCGTACACCGGAAGGTATCGGAGTAGCAGTGAAGCGCCCTGGCTATCCAGAAACCTATCGGGAGCAAATCGTCAAGCAAACAGGTGACCGTTATGAGGTTCCCGAAAAATGATTAAGGCTTGATGAGCCTCTGGCGAAAACTTCTCGTCAGAGGTGCCTTTCTGTAATGGAGAAAAAAGAAAACCTAAGAAAGATGATTGCCCTTGCGCAACGTACTTTCTTAGGTTTTTATATGTTATAAATATTCAGTCCGCCTCTATTTCTCTGATGTCAGTGGTATCTTCTTGACGCGACGCTCATGGCGGCCACCCTCAAAGTCAGTGGAGAAGAACTCATCCATGATTTTCTTTGCCATGTCGTTGTCGATAAAGCGGCCGGGCATGACAAGGACGTTCGCGTTGTTGTGCTGACGAATCAGGTGAGCCACTTCCGGAATCCAACAAAGTCCGGCGCGTATGCCCTGATGTTTGTTGAGTGTCATGGCAATGCCTTCACCGGATCCGCAGATGCCGATGCCCGGATAGACTTCGCCAGACTCGATGCCACGTGCAAGCGCATGACCAAAGTCGGGGTAGTCGCAACTATCCTCGGTGAATGTGCCATAGTCTTTGTAAGGAATGTTGCGCTCATCAAGGTATTTCTTGACATACTGCTTCAGGGCAAAGCCGGCATGATCACTTGCCAGTCCTACTGTTTTAATTTCCATCTCGCGTGTTTTTATATTTTAGAATTAACTTGTATATAACGTCAGATGAGCAATGGTATTGTCTACCATTGCTCATCTTTTATTATATACACCAGTTCTTTACTTTCCTAAGAAGGCTTTCACCTGCTTGTAGACATTCTCACCGGTGTATCCGAGCTTCTCGTCAAGCACCTTGTAAGGAGCAGAGAAGCCGAAGCTCTTCATGCCATAGATACGGCTGTTGGGACCGATACCTACCAGGCCTTCGAGCGTAACGGGCAGTCCGGCTGTCATACCGAACTTCTTGACATCGTAGGGGAGTACACTCTCCTGATACTCCTGAGACTGACGGCGGAAAAGGCCCTCAGAAGGAGCACTGACCACACGCACCTTGATGCCGTCGGCACGAAGTGCCGCGCAGCCTGCCTCAAGTGTGGAGACCTCAGAGCCGCTGGCAACGAGGATGACATCAGGGTTCTCGTCTGAACCTGCTACGATGTAAGCACCCTTGCGAGCCTGCTGATAGTCATTGCCCTCAGGAAGCTTGGCGATACCCTGGCGGGAGAAGATCAGCGCAGTCGGTGTGTCCATGTTCTCCATAGCCATCTCCCAGCAAACTGTTGTCTCGTCGGCATCGGCAGGACGGAACACGCGCACGCTGTCTTGTCCCTTATGGTTTTGCAGCTTCTCCATCAGACGGATCTGTGCTTCCTGCTCCACAGGCTCGTGGGTAGGACCATCCTCACCGACACGGAATGCGTCGTGGGTCCAGATGAACTTCACCGGCACACCCATCAGGGCAGCCAGACGAACAGCCGGCTTCATGTAGTCGGAGAACACGAAGAAGGTACCGCAGGCTGCGATGACACCACCATGGAGCATCATGCCGATGCACATATCAGCCATCGTCAACTCAGCAACACCGGCCTGGAAGAAGGCACCGGAGAAGTCACCTTTCTTCAAGGCGTGGGTTTGCTTCAGGAAGCCGTCGGTCTTGTCAGAGTTTGACAAGTCGGCAGAGGCACAGATCATGTTAGGAACCTGCTTGGCGAGCTCAGCCAGGCAAGCAGAGGAAGCGGCACGTGTGGCGGTGCCTTCCTTCTGCTGCACCTTGCTCCAGTCGATCTTCGGAGCCTTGCCGGAGAACCATGTGTCCATCAAAGCTTTCTTCTCAGGATTGGCCTTCGCCCATGCTGCTTCTTCGGCACGGCGTGCTGCTACGATCTTCTTCAGTTCCTCACTGCGGTCGGCATAGAGCTTCTTCACATCGTCAAAGATGACAAAAGGATTCTCAGGATCACCACCTAAGTGCTTGATGGTGTTGATGTAAGCGCCATCGCCCAAAGGTGCTCCGTGAGTCTTCACGTTATGCTCATAGCTTGTGCCGTCAGCTTTCACAGCACCACGACCCATGATCGTCTTGCCAATGATGAGGGTAGGGCGCTCTTTCTCTTCCAGTGCTGCGTCCAGTGCCTTGCGGATCTCTGCCACGTCATTGCCATTGATCTCAATGACATTCCAGTTCCATGCACGGTATTTGGCTGCGGTGTCTTCGCTCATGACATCCTTGGTCTCTGTAGACAGCTGGATATCGTTGGAGTCATAGAACATGATGAGGTTGTTGAGACCTAAAGTGCCGGCGATGCGGCCTACACCTTGTGAGATCTCTTCCTCAACAGCACCATCGGAGATATAGCAGTAGATATGATGCTGCATCATCACGCTGCCCAGACGGGCTTCGAGGAATTTCTCGGCAACGGCGGAGCCTGCTGCGATAGCATGGCCTTGGCCCAAAGGACCGGAGGAGTTCTCAATGCCGTGCATCACATCGAGCTCAGGGTGACCCGGGCAGGGGGAGCCCCATTGACGAAACTGCTTGATGTCTTCGAGTGAGAACTTGCCCTGAAGCGTCAGCGCACTATAGAGCATTGGGCTCATGTGACCGGGATCCAAATAGAAACGGTCACGACCTGTCCATTTAGGATCTTCTGGATCATAGACCAGGTACTCGCTGAAGAGTACGTTGATAAAGTCTGCGCCTCCCATAGCACCACCGGGGTGACCAGAGTTAGCTTTCTCAACCATCGAGGCAGCCAGAATACGGATGTTGTCGGCTGCACGATTCATCAATTGAATGTCGTTCATAATATAATATAGTAAGTGATAAGATCTTGTTCCTATTTTGCTGCCTTGTACTTGACAGCTGTTTTTTCTATTTCAAGTCCTTGCTTATAGGCTTCGATATACGCGTCGAATCCTGCTACATCCTCAGGTGTCGGGGTGATCTCCGTTCCGGTGTTGCCGGCGAAGACGCGCTCATCAAGGAAGTCGGGCAGGCTCTGGCCCTTTGAGCGGTGGATGCAATAGGATGCCAAGAGCGCAATACCCCAGGCTCCTCCCTCACCGGCGGTCTCCATGACAGAGATTGGAGAGTTGAGAGCCGCGGCTAAAATACGCTGGCCTACACCTTTCGTAGTGAAATATCCGCCATGACCCGTGATGCGGTCCACGGAGACTTTCTCGTCTTTGAACAGTATGTCGTTGCCAATTTTCAGCACGCCGACAGCTGCATAAAGCTGCGTGCGCATGAAGTTGGCAAGCGTGAACTTATCGTTGGCGGCACGCACGAAGAGGGGACGGCCGTCAGCGAGTCCTGCAACGGGCTCACCCGATACATAGTTGTAGGAGAGCAGACCGCCACAGTCGGCATCGCCTTCAAGGGCAACGTTGAACAGTCGGGTATAGAGCTCATTGGTGTTTTGCTTGACTCCCAACATCTCTGCGTATTCCTTGAAGATGTTCACCCAAGCGTTGATCTCGGATGTGCAGTTGTTGCAATGAACCATGGCCACAGGAAGTCCGTCAGGCGTAGTGACGATGTCGATGACCGAATAAGGTTTGGAGAGATTCTTCTCCAACACGATCATGGAGAATGACGAAGTACCTGCTGATACATTGCCTGTACGAACCTTCACAGCGTTGGTGGCTGCCATACCCGTTCCGGCATCTCCTTCCGGTGGGCAGAAGGGTACACCTGCCTGCAGATGGCCGGAGACATCGAGGAGCTTGGCTCCTTTTTCGGTAAGTATTCCAGCCTCTTCACCAGCCACCAGCACCTTGGGCAGGATGTCGGTGAGATGCCATGACAGATGCTTAGGAGCGATGAGTTTCTCGAACTTTTCGATCATCGCCGCATCGAATTGCTTGGTCTCCGGGTCGATAGGGATCATACCGGAAGCATCACCGATGCCCAGTACTTTCTCGCCTGTGAGTTGCCAATGGATATATCCGGCAAGCGTCGTGAGATATTTGATGCTGTTGACATGACTCTCGCCATTGAGGATAGCCTGATAAAGGTGAGAGATGCTCCAACGAAGGGGGATGTTGAAGTTGAACAGTTTGGAGAGTTCCTCTGCGGCCTGACCAGTATTGGTGTTTCGCCAAGTGCGGAAAGGAACGAGGATCTTGTCGTCCTCGCCAAATGGCATATAGCCATGCATCATCGCACTGATGCCGATGGCAGCGAGACGAGTGATCTCTATGCCATATTGCTCTTTGACATTTTGGCGAAGAGAGGCATAGCAGTCTTGCAGGCCTTCCCAGATAGCCTGGATGCTATAGGTCCAAAGTCCGTCGATGAGCTGGTTCTCCCACGTGTGGCTGCCTTGTGCGATCGGCTTGTTGTCTTCGTCAACTAGCACAGCCTTGATACGTGTGGATCCGAATTCGATACCGAGAACGGCACGACCGGATTCTATGATAGTTTGAGCATTCATTTGCTTTCCTTGTTAATGTCATATCCGGCAATGTTCCGTGAAGAGCATTGCCGGAATACAACGGTTTGAATTAGCGGAGTGCTTTGTTCAGCATATAGTACATCTCGTTCCAGCGGAGCTCCTTGCGGAACTGCTCGTAGTCGGTATCTTTGTTGATGATGCAGGCCTCCATGTCTGCGATCTCAGCAAAGTCACGCCAATACTCATCGGTCAGACCGAAGCTGAAGCAGGAGTGGTGTGTGCCGCCGGCATTCATCCAGCATCCAACACCCACCTCAAATGTGGGCTCAGGAATCCACAGAGCAGATGCTACAGGAAGCTTCGGCAGCGGCTGGCTCTTGATGAGGTTGACGTCGTTGGCAATCAGGCGGAAGCGGTTACCCATATCAACGACTGTCGCCGTGATGCCATGGCCCTGCTTTGCTGTGAAGACAAGACGGGCTGTAGGAGTCTTGCGTACGCCGATGCCAAGGAAGTGAACCTCCAGACGTGGCTTCTCCTCTGCGATGTCGGGGTTGACCTCAAGCATGTGAGACTCCAGAATTGATGTGTTGTCGCCATCGAAGTTCAGTGTGTAATCCTCCAAGAACGATGTGCCGCCCTCCAGACCCTGGCTCATGAACCATGTGGTACGGTAGAGGCAAGCGCTCTTCCAGTCGCCCTCAGCACCGAAGCCGTAGCCGTCGTGCATCAGACGCTGAGATGCCAGGCCCGGAATCTGATCGAAGCCGCGGCCGGTCTCCTCTACGTTGACATCACCTAAGTCGTCGAAGTTGGTGGTGAAGCCTTTGGCACCATAAGCCTTCAGCACGGCACGGAGCGTAAGCTCAGCCTTAGCAGAGTTCCAAATCTTCTTGTATTCGACGCTCTTCTCGTCCTTCAGGGCATCTGCCACAACATACTCCTTGAAGTAAACGTCATGAACGAGCGCATCGACATCTTCGTCCTTCACCTTGTCGAAATACTCCATGACAGTAGAGAACTGCACATAGTCGACATGATAACCCAGTACCTGCTCGAATGCCACCTTGTCACCGTCGGTCACGGCGACATTGTTCATCTGGTCACCGAAGCGGATGATGAGGCAGTCCTGTGCGTCAGCGACACCGGCGCAGACACGCTCCCAAACAGCGATGTGCTTGAGCGTCTTCTCGTCTTTCCAGTAGCCGATGACAGTCTTGCGAGGCTTGCGCAGACGAGAAAGAATATGAGCGAACTCGCGGTCGCCATGAGCACTCTGGTTGAGGTTCATAAAGTCCATGTCGATGGTGTTCCATGGTATTTTCTCGTTGTACTGGGTATGTAAGTGGAGGAGAGGCTTGCGAAGAATCTGCATTCCCTTGATCCACATCTTGGCGGGAGAGAAGGTATGCATCCAGCAGATGACACCAATACATTTGCTGTCTACGTTGGCGCGGGCCATGACATCTGCCACTTCCTTGGAGCTGTTGGCCGTACCGGCATATACGATCTTGACAGGCAGCAGGCCTGAGTTGTTCATGCCTTCTACCATCTCTTTAGAGTGTCCGTCTACTTGCTTGACAGCGTCGCCTCCGTAAAGGAGCTGTGCACCGGTGACAAACCAGATCTCGAAATCTTTAAATGCTTTTTCCATGATGATTGTTTGGTTGATATGTTTTTAATATAATTTGACTGTGGAAATACCCATTATTTCTTTTTCTGACCATAATAGGCGTTGGGGCCATGCTTGCGGGAGAAGTGCTTCTCCACGAGCAATGGATTCATCTTGGTCTGTGGATTCACAGAGAAAGAGACAAAAGCCATCTTGGCCACCTGCTCGGCTACAACGGCATGATAGACAGCCTCGTCGGGATCCTTGCCCCAGGTGAAGGGGCCGTGATTCTTGACAAGAACACCGGGAGTATGCACATAGTTGATATGGTCTTTCTTGAACTTATCTACAATCACAACACCCGTGTTGTACTCATACTCATCCATCTGATCCTTTGTCATGTCATCCGTACATGGTATGGCATCGTGGAAGTAATCTGCGTGAGTTGTACCGATGTTGGGAATGTCGCATCCTGCCTGCGCCCAGGCCGTAGCGTAGGTGGAGTGGGTGTGTACCACACCACCGATCTCCGGGAAGTTACGATAGAGAACGAGGTGGGTAGGGGTATCTGAAGATGGATTCAGATCGCCTTCCACTACTTTGCCTGTCTGCAAGTCCACGACGACCATGTCGCTGGCTTTCATGGTGTCATAGCTGACACCGGATGGCTTGATGACAACGAGACCTTTCTCGCGGTCAATACCTGAGACATTGCCCCAAGTGAAGAGTACCAACTGATGTTTTACCAAATCGAGGTTGGCACGATATACTTTTTCTTTTAATTCTTCTAACATGATAGTTATAACTTAAATTCAGGATCTTCGTCATACGCTTTGCTGTTGAACCGATAGAGGGCAGCGCCGCGCTTGGAAGTCAATTTGTCGATTTTGTCGGTTTTCTCTATGAAATCGATCTGCTTGATGCGCTTGCGGAAGTTGCGCTTGTCGATCTCTGTGCCTAAGATGGCCTCATAGACATGCTGCAACTGCGTCAAGGTAAACAGCTCCGGCAGAAGGTTAAAACTCAGAGGTTCGGTGTTGATGTGGCGCCGCAACATCGCCAGGGCGTCTTTTACCATAATGTTATGGTCGGAATAGAGCTTCGGCATGTTTTCCACCGGTACCCATTCGAGGCCATAACGCTCACGAAGCGAGTCATCATAGTCTTTCACGTTGATCAGTGCGCAATAGGCTACGGAGATGACACGCTCACCCGGATCACGGTCGATGGCTCCGAAGGCTCCCACCTGCCGCATGTAGAGTTCTGTTAAGCCGGTGAGCTCTTGTAGAACTCTCTGGGCAGCTTCTGTCAGACTTTCCTGAGGTCCGACGAAGCCACCATAGAGTGACCATTCTCCGCGTCCCGGATCCATCTGCCGTTTGCCGATAAGCAGCTTCAGCTTGTCTTCTTCAAAGCCGAAGACGATGCAGTCAACAGAGACCCATACTTTAGAGTGTTCACTATAAAATCCTGTCATGTGTATATGGGATTAGAAGAAATACCAATAGAAGGCACCGCAAAGTGCAACTACACCTAATGAGGCAATGATGTCTCCTACGCTCCAGCTGTCGCGGATCTGTTTGCGGTATTCAGGTGTGAAAGTGATAGCGGCAATCTGTTCCTGAGAGGGTGCCTTGGTGAACATGGAGATGACAAACATCATCACAATGATGAATACAAGCAGCCAGCACTCAAAGATCAGCCAGTTGGTCTGCCAGAACCAAGTAGTGTTCTCCCAGAAGGCACCTGTCATGGCGGCATCGCCGTTATGAGTGATGACATTGGTGACGAGACGGAGCATACCAATCACGAAGCCACCGATGAGTCCCCATTGTCCTGCCATAGGAGTGATCTTCTTGGAGAAGATACCGAGAGAGAATACGGCGACCATAGCCGGGGCCAACAACGACTGTATGTTCTGCAGATAGCTGTAGAGGGTGTCCATGCTCATCATGATTGGCATCCATGCCAAGCCCAAGAGAACGACAGCAACGGTGGCCAGACGACCGACGAGCACGTAGTGAGCCTCGCTCTTGCCAGCACGCAGCGGCTTGTAGAAGTCCTCGGTGAACAGAGTTGCGCAAGAGTTGAAGAAGGCGGCAAGAGATGTAACCAGGGCACTGATGAAACCGATGGTCACAATACCCTTGACACCGGCGGGCAGCACATCTTTCACCATCAGGGCGAAGGCAGCGTCGGTGTTGTTCATTACTAAACCATATTTGGCAGGATTGGCTGCCAAGGCTGCTGCGATCATACCAGGAATCAAGAACATGAAGACTGGAAGAAGCTTGAAGTAGCCTGCGCAGATGGTACCGCGGCGGGCACGTTTCATCACGACGCTATTGTCCTCGCCCTTGGTCTGACCAAGTACACGCTGTACGATGTGCTGGTCGGTGCACCAGTACCAGAAACCGATGATAGAGGCTCCGAGGAAGACAACGAAGCCCGGATACTCATGATACATAGGATCACCCTCGCTCCAGTGGAACATGTGTGTGGTGCCGTAGCCATTGTGCAGATGACTGCAATAGGTCATCATATTGCTCCAACCCTGAGTGATGCTTCCGTCGCCTAATGTCGCCAAGCCAAGGAAAAGTACCAGGAAGGAACCGATGATCAGAATAGGAGTTTGAATGGCAGACATCGTCATCACGCCCTTCATACCACCGAAGATGGTAAAGACAGCGGTGATGAAGATCAGTCCCAGAGCACCATACCAGAAGGGGATACCTAACAGATACTCAAAGAAAATACCTCCCGTGAAGGCTGTCACACTCACTTTTGTGAGCACGTAAGCCACCAGCGTGATGATGCTCAGCCAAGAGCCAGTAGCCTTGGTATAGCGGAATTTAAGGAATTCCGGCATCGTAATGATTCGGCCTAACTTATTGTTGAGCAACTGATAGAAAGGTACGAAGAGCCAGCCGAGGATGAGGATCATCCAGCCCTGCATCTCCCAGTGGGCCATGCCTACACCATCCTTAGCACCAGTACCTGCCAAACCGACAAGATGCTCAGAGCCAATGTTGGCGGCGAAGATAGCAGCGCCAATCACCCACCAGGGCTCGCCCTTACCAAAGAGGTAGTCCTGGCTATCAGCGCCTTTCATCTTGCGCTTGTCCTTCATGATGCTTCTGTAGACGGCCACGGCTACCAAGCCTATGCCAATGGCAAGAACCACCCAGTCAAGCCAAATAAATTCTTTTGCGTTCCAGTTCATAGTTTTTTGCTGTTAAGTATTGTTTGTTATGAGAATCGGTTATTTCTTCACAGAAAATTTATATACGAGGTGACTGTAATAAGTCTGTCCCGGCTTGAGATAGGGATTCGAGATCTCCCAGCCTTTCGTCTTTTGAACGATTTTGGTGGGACTGTCGGGGTATTTTTGACTTTCAAAGCAAACGCTGACATGTTTCGGATATTTGATGCCGTGTTTGCACGGAATGCCTGTGCCCTGGAAGTTGCCGGTATAGACCTGTATGCCAGGCTCGTTGGTGAACACTTCGAGCAGAATGCCGGTCTTGGGCGAGAACAGGCTTGCTGCCACCTGAGTGTCGTCGCCTTTGCCATTCTTGAAGGTGTTCAGGCACCAGTTGTGGTCATAGCCAGTGGCGTTGTGGATCTGGTCGAAAGTAGTGTCGGTGATGGTCTCCTGAATAGCGTGAGGCTTACGGAAGTCCATCGGTGTGCCGGTCACATCGCGGATCTCACCCGTTGGGATGTATTTAGCGTCAGACGGGGTAAACTTATCGGCGTTGATATACATGACCTCATCAGTGCCTACCTTAGAAGGATCACCATTAAGATTGAAATAGGAGTGGTTGGTCATGTTGATGACAGTCTCCTTATCAGTAGTAGCCTTAAAGGTGATGTCGAGTGTGTTGTTACTCTTCACCAGATAAGTAGCTGTTGCCTTCACTGTGCCGGGGAAGCCATTCTCGCCGTCGGGGGCAGTAATGGCGAAGGTTACGCTGCTGTCAGTCTTTGCCTGAACATCATATACTTGATGGAGCCAACCTGTGTTGCCACCACCATGGAGTGTGTTCTCGTTGTCGTTGGCACGAAGTTTATAGACTTTGCCGCCCACGGTGATTTGGGCATTCTTGATGCGGTTAGCATATCGGCCGACGCTGGAGCCAAAGTCTGAAGGGCTGTTTAATGTGTCGGCATACTGGCGGATATTATCGTATCCGAGCACCACATCCGTGGCCTTACCATTCTTATCCGGTACACAGAGAGAAACGACGCGACCTCCATAGTTGGTCAGACATACTTCCATGCCATTGCTGTTCTTCAAAGTGATGAGTTCTACCTTCTTTCCATTCAATGTTGTGTCAAAGGCTGCCGGATCAAGACCGGATACCGTGCGGCTGGCGGTTTTGTTACCGGCACATGATGCAAGTGCCAGCAGGCAACCACCTGCGATACCTAAGTAGTTTTTGAAATTTCCCATGTCTGTTTATAGTTATTGGTTTTATTGGTGGTAAAGTTACAATATTTTTTTGTAAGTTGTATCATATTTCACGTGAAATTTCTGAAAAATAGTACTTTTTACACTATTAAAGACGTTAGAGGGCATTTTTAGAGTAAAGTCTATGTAATCTTACTCTATAACAAATGTTTCTTGAATTTGACTTTTCCACTCAATAGAATCTCTGTTTCACAAGCTAACAATATGATTAATGCTATAATTAGTCAACTATTTTAGGCAAGAGCTTAGGGCCCTTTAGACAAAAAAAGCCTTCTACCGAAAAGCAGAAGGCTATAATAGAATAGGAGAGTTTTAGCAAATCTTTCTTGATCCGTCACCAATAACTACATCAATGACAGCAGGCTCATGACCATATTTGGCATTGAACTTCTCCTTGGCTGTAGCAATGAACTTGTCGTAAAGTTCGTCCTTGACCAAGTTGATAGTACATCCACCAAAGCCACCGCCCATGATACGGCTACCGGTGACCCCACACTCCTTGGCGATGTCGTTGAGGTAGTCCAGCTCTTCGCAGGATACTTCGTATTCTTTGCTAAGGCCGTAGTGTGTCTCATACATCTTGCGACCAACGGTCTCGTAGTCACCTGCTTGCAGCGCATCGCAAACTGCCAGCACACGGTCTTTCTCACCCAGGACGAAGTGAGCGCGCTTGTAGTCCTCTGCACTGACCTTATCCTTCACTGCTTCCAACTCATCCCAGTCGGCGTCACGGAGTGTCTCGAACTTTTTGTCGGGGAAATGCTGTCCGAGGGCCTTGACGACGTTCTCGCAGGAGTTGCGACGGTCGTTGTAGGGGGAACCTTTCAGTTCATGCTTTACCTTGGAGTTGAGAAGTACGAGCTTGTAGCCCTTGGGCTCCCAGGGGAAGTACTCAAACTCGCGGCTGCGGCAGTCCAAACGCATGAGTTTGCCTTTCTGGCCAAAGACAGAAGCAAACTGATCCATGATGCCACAGTTCACTCCTATATATTTATGCTCTGTAGCTTGACCTGCCAAGACGAGATCCCATTTAGAGACCTTATTGTCACCGAAGAGGTCATTAAGAGCAAAGGCAAAGCAACTCTCAAGAGCAGCGCTTGAAGACATGCCTGCGCCTAAGGGGACATCGCCTGCAAAAGCAGCGTTGAAAGGCTTGACGTCTACACCTAATGCACGCATCTCCTGTACGATACCATAGATGTAGCGAGCCCAAGTGGCTGACGGACCCTTAGGATCATCGATGGAGAAATGTACCATATCCTTCAGGTCAATGGAATACACGTTGCAGGTCTTCTGACCGTTAGGACGGATTTCAGCCATGATGCCCTGCTGGACAGCACCGGGGAAAACGAAGCCCCCATTATAATCGGTATGCTCGCCAATGAGGTTGATACGACCTGGGGAAGCATAGATGTTACCTGTCTTGCCATCGAAATGCTTCACAAATCGGCTTCTTACAAATTCTATGTCCATGTAATTCTCAAATTTAATAGTTATAAGATGAAATGATATTTGATATTAGTATGATTTGAAATCTCAAATGTAGCCTTTGCGTCTATTTGCTAAGTCCAATCTTGGAACCGAGGTTGCAGAACCAAAGAATGTAGGCATAGAAGACAAACAGACAGCATGTGGCGATGATCACGCCAGCAGCATCAACGATTGATCCCATCAACGGCATGAGCAGAGCAGCGCCGATGACACCTGTGTTGATCACACCAGTAGCGGCTTTGGTGTGAGGACCAAGCTCCTGAAGGCCGAGGTTGAAGATCAACGGCCACATCACAGAGTGGAACAATCCGGCTGCCAGCATAGCATAGATACCCACCATGCCAGGAAGAACGATTGACAAAGCAATGCAAAGAGCACCTAAGCAGAGGCATGCGCTCAGCAATTTGCGAGGCTGGAACTTTGCCAAGATAGCAGCACCAGCAAAACGACCTACCATCATACCTCCCCAATAGAAAGCGAGGAAAGAGGTGGCAACAGAAGCATAGTCGGAAGCATATTCCGGCATAGCCTTGAACTTGTAGGGAAGCATCGAAGGTACGCCAATTTCTACTCCCATATACATGAAGATAGCTAAAGCGCCCAGCCATACATGGGGATACTTGAATACACTGCTCTTATACTCACGGTGTACGCCTGCGTCCTCAGCCTGCTTAGCCTCATCAATACGTGGCAACTTCAAAAATACGAGGATAAGGCAGATCAGCAACGTGAAAATGCCCAGACCCAGGAATGGGCCAGGTACAGCAGATGGAGTGGGAACTTGTCCGCGAATGATGACATATGTAATGAACAACGGGGCAAGTGTGGTTGCCACAGAATTTAGAGCCTGACTTAAAGTCATTCTAAAGGCGCCTTTCTCTGAGCTTCCGAGTACCATCACATAGGGATTGGCTACGTTTTGAAGCATCACGACACCACAGGCTACAAGGCACATACTTGCCAAGAAAACGACATAGACATTGGCTTGGGCTGCAATGGCAGATTGGATGCCAAACGAGTTGATGATGAAGCCTATGCCAGCAACTGCCAGTCCGAGGATTAAGGTGCCCTTATAGCCAATCTTGCTCATCAGCATGGCAAAAGGAATACTTAATAAGTATGCACCGTAGAAAGCGGTATTAACATATTGGCCTTGCTGGGCAGTCAGGTTAAAAGCCTTGGAGCAAAAGGCAATCATGGAGTTGTTCATTGTCGTGATGAATCCAATGAGGAAACATACGATGAAGACAACAATAAGCGCAAATGTGTAGTTAGGATGCTGAGAAGGAGATGAGTTGGTCATGATTTTTGATTGATCAGATAATGATTGATTCATTTCATAAATTACAGCGGAAAGTTGCATAAGCCTCTCATGTATCTTTTCTTCTTAAAGAATGCAGTGATCGGACTTGTGCAACTTTCTGTTATTTCGAGATTTATTCTACGACACCAAAGTGATAGATAGTGTGTTGCTTGTACTGCTCTCCGGCGTCAAGAACCACTGATGGAAAGTATGGATGGTTTGGCGTGTCAGGGAAGTGCTGGCATTCCAGGCAGACAGCAGAGCGGCGCGGATAAGTTGCTCCATGGGTTCCCTTAATGCCGGCAAGGAAGTTACCTGTGTAGAGCTGCAATCCCGGCTCTGTAGTATACACTTCCATGGTTCGACCGCTCACTGGTTCAATGAGTCGTGCAGCAAAGCTCATCTCCCCTTCCTCGTGTTTGTTGAGTACATAGTTATGGTCAAAGCCACTGCCGTTCTTGATTTGCTCGTTGTCAGCATTGATGTCCTGACCGAATGGCTTGGGCTTGCGGAAATCAAATGGTGTGCCTTCCACGAGGCGGATCTCACCTGTCGGAATAGAAGTCTTGTCAATCGGCAAATAGTAATTTGCATTGATCTGACAAATGACGTTATCAATAGAAGGAGTTGGATCAGCGATGCCGGCTAAGGCAAAGAAACCGTGATTTGTTAAGTTGATAATAGTTTTTTTGTTGGTGCAAGCTAAATAGTCGATGTGGAGAGAGTTGTCGTCGTCCCAAGTGTAAACGACAGTAGTCTTCAACTCTCCGGTATAGCCTTCCTCACCGTAGGCTGATACATAGTGAAGAACGAGAGTGTGATCATTCATCAACTCAGGATCCCAAACTTTGACGTTGAAGCCTTTCTTGCCTCCGTGGAGAGAATTGGGTCCGTCGTTGATAGGCACGTCATAAACTTTGCCGTGGAGAGTGAACTCGCCTTTAGCAATGCGGTTGCCATAACGTCCGATGAGACGGGAGAGATAAGGCTCCGGTGAGTTGATGACATCATTGATGTTGTCGTGTCCCATGATGACATTAGCGCGTTTGCCGTCCTTGTCTGGAACCATGATGGCGACGATAGCACCTCCAAAGTTGGTGATGGCAACCTCATTGCCTTGTGCGTTCTTTAACACGAAGAGGTCAGTCTTCTTTCCGTTCACAGTGGTCTGAAAGTCTTCACGCTTCAGACCACAGATATTTTCCGTTGTCGTGTTTGTCATATCAACAAGTTTTTAGTTACGTTCTTAATAGTTTTACTTCTACTTGCAAAGTAACTAAAAATATGTGATAAAAGCAAGCTAAACGACGATAAAATACCCTTATTATTATGTTAAAAATGCTTTATTGATAGGAAATCTGCTACAATATAGCTCGATCCTCCTACAAAAATGAAGTCATCTTCGGCTGCATCTTTCATAGCTTGACGGTAAGCATTGGCAACGGAACCACAGTCGTTTCCTTGTAGTTGGTGCTGATATCCAAGGTCTTTCACTTTGGAAGATGGAATGGCGCGTCGTGAAGTTGCTTGCGCCCAATAGTACACTGCATCTTTCGGAAGTAATGTCATCACGGATGATATGTCTTTGTCATCAACCATACCGAAGACCATTCTCAACTGCTTGCAAGGTATGCTATTGATTTGTGGAGCAAGATATTGCCAACCACCAACATTATGTCCCGTGTCGCAAATCACTAAGGGATGCTGGTTGATGATCTGCCACCTGCCTGTCAGACCAGTTGAATCAGAGACTGTGGAAAAACCTTTGTGGATTGTATCTAAGGTGATGCGAGGATCGTTAAGTTCACGTAGCGCGCATAAGATCGTATTGGTGTTCCTCGTCTGATAGTCTCCGCCAAGTTCTCCGTGGAAAGATCCGAAGTTGCGGGTAACATAATTGCGTCCGCCTTTTGCGTCATGACATGGCTCAGAGGAGATGACTTCTGGTAGATCTTCTGCAAAGGTGATGGGAGCGTCTTCCGCCTTTGCTTTTGTTTCAAAGACAGGACTTGTCTCTGTACAAGTTTCTCCTATGACAACTGGTGTGTGGGGCTTGATGATACCAGCTTTCTCTCCGGCAATCTTGGCCAAAGTGTTACCAAGAAATTGTGTATGGTCGAAACTGATATTCGTGATGATGGACAATTCTGGTTGAATGATATTGGTACAATCGAGACGTCCGCCAAGTCCTACCTCAATAACAGCGATATCGACTTTCTGTTCTTTGAAGTAGAGAAAAGCCAAGGCTGTCGTCAATTCGAAGAAAGAAGGGTGGAGAGGCTCGAAAAAGTGGCGTTCGCTCTCAACGAAATCTATGACGCGCTGTTCGCTGATAGGTTTACCGTTGACACGAATGCGTTCGCGAAAATCAACCAAATGTGGAGAAGTGTAGAGGCCGACGCGATAGCCAGCTTGTTGAAGAATAGAGGCTAAGGTATGCGAGCATGAACCTTTGCCGTTGGTGCCGGCAACATGGATCGTGCGGTATGCTCTGTGGGGATGACCAAAGTGTTCATCCAATGTCAGAGTGTTCTCCAAACCTGCTTTATAGGCCGATGCTCCTACATGCTCAAAGACAGGTGTACTATTAAATAGGTATTCAACGCATTCTTGATAAGTCATCGTCAAGGGATATAAAAATAATCCCTCCCGTTGCCAGGAGGGATTGTTATGGATTAATTGAAGTAACTTTTGAATTTTTCAAAGATGTTTTTCTTCGTCGATGTGTCGCCCTTGAAGTTTTCGCTGTCGCGTAGTTCTTCAATAGCTTTGCGCTCATCTTTTGTAAGTGTTTTAGGAACATAGACACTCATGTTCACAACCAAGTCACCTGTACCGGTGCCATAGCCTTTCAGAGCGGGAAGTCCTTTGCCTCTCAGTCGTGTACTCATGCCTGGTTGAGTGCCAGGTGCTACTTTCATCTTTATATTGTTTCCACTGATAGTCGGTATCTCTACCTCTCCGCCTAAGGCAGCAGTGGGGAAGTCAAGAAGTAGGTTATAGATAATGTCTTGCTTATCTCTGATAAAGGTACTGTCCTTCTCTTCCTCTATGAAGACTTGGATGTCTCCATTGATACCGTTGTGTGGAGCAGCGTTGCCCTTACCATGAACGTTGAGAACCATGCCGTCTTCGATGCCTGCCGGAATGTTGATCTCTACCACTTCCTCGCCTTTGACGACACCGGATCCGTTGCATTCCTTGCACTTGTCTTTGATGACAGTGCCTTCGCCATGACAGGTTGGACATTCGCTTTGTGTGGTCATCATGCCGAACATGGAGCGTACGGTACGAGCGACAACACCGGAACCGTGACAAGTAGGACATGTCTCTGGCTTAGCACCGTTGGCGGCTCCTGTTCCATGACAAGCTGTACAAGTCACATCTTTCTTGACCTTGAATTTCTTGGTTACTCCGCTTGCAATATCTTGGAGAGAGAGTTTGACCTTCAGCCTCAAATCTGAGCCACGGTAAACGCGTTGTTGCTGACGCTGACCGCCACCGCCGAAGCCACCAAATCCTCCAAAGCCAGAATGACCGCCAAAGATATCGCCGAACATAGAGAAGATGTCGTCCATGTCCATACCTCCTCCACTGAAGCCACCAAAGCCACTGCCTTGTGGACCATCGAAGCCAAACTGATCGTATTGTTGTCTTTTCTGAGGATCGTGCAATACTTCGTAGGCCTCGGCAGCCTCTTTAAATTTCTCCTCAGCTTCTTTATTACCTGGATTGCGGTCGGGGTGATATTTGATGGCCAATTTGCGGTAGGCCATCTTGATTTCATCTTCCGATGCATCACGGCTTACGCCAAGTACTTCGTAGTAATCTCTTTTTTCCATTGTCTTGTGTCTTGTCGATACTTCAACAAATTATTGTCCTACTGCTACTTTGGCATGGCGAATGACTTTGTCGTTCATGGTATAGCCCGTCTGTACGCAGTCGATCACTTTGCCCTTCTTGTCATCTCCCATACCAGGAACCATAGCTACAGCCTCATGGTAGTCGGTATTGAAGTCCTGGTCTTTGGTGTCGATTTTCTTGACGCCGAGACTTTCCAGCGTCTTAACGAATTTGTTGAAGATCATCTGCACTCCTTCTTTAATGACTTTAGGGTCTTCACTCTTGTCAGCGATGGCACGCTCAAAGTCATCAAGAACGGGCAGAATAGCGGTCACTGTCTTCACACCGCCATTGAGAATGAGATCGGCTTTTTCACGCAATGTGCGCTTCTTATAATTGTCGAACTCAGCAGCTGTGCGAAGATAGCGATCTTTGAGCTCTTCGATTTCCTTTTGAGCCTCCGCCAGGGGGTCTTTCTCCTCTTTCTTAGTCTGCTCGTTCTCCTTATTATTGTCGTGCTTGCTCTGGTGGTCCTCGTGAGTGTTATTCTCTTGCTCTTTTGAGTCAGTGGAAGCAGTTTCCTGCTTCTCACTATCGTGACTCTCTTTGGCAACTTTGCTTTCAGCACCTTCGACTTTTATGTCTCTTTCGATTTGATCGTTTTTCTTTTCTTCCATGATAAAATGTTTTTTAATGAAAGCTTTGCAAAAAATGTGCCGAATGGACATATACTGCCATTTTAAGCGTTTTCGCCGTACATTTTTGCTTTCTGCTCTTTGATGGCATCGTCGTGGATGTACTCATCGTATGGCATCAGCTTGTCGATTGTACCACTCGGCGTGAGTTCAATGATGCGGTTGGCAACCGTTTCGATGAACTCGTGGTCGTGGCTGGAGAAAAGCACATTGCCCTTGAAAGAGACAAGATTGTTGTTGAAAGCTTGGATGCTCTCAAGGTCGAGGTGGTTGGTGGGCGTGTCGAGGATGAGACAGTTGGCGTTTTGCAGTTGCATTCTCGCAATCATACAACGCATCTTCTCACCTCCGGAGAGCACATTGACTTTCTTCTCTACTTCTTCCTGGCGGAAAAGCATACGGCCCAAATAAGCCTTCATTGTCACCTCATTGCCTGTACCGTATTGGCTGAGCCAGTCGACGAGATTCAAATCTGACTGGAAGAATTTCGTGTTGTCAAGCGGGAGATAGGCTGTGGTGATAGTCACACCCCACTTATAGCTGCCTCCGTCGGCCTGTCTGTTGCCATTGATGATCTCGAAGAGAGCGGTCATGGCTTTAGGATTGTGACTCAGAAAGACAACTTTCTGACCCTTCTCGATATTGAAGTTGACATTGTCAAAGAGAACGGTTCCGTCCGCGTCTACTGCCTTCAAATTCTCTACTTCGAGGATCTGGTTACCGGGTTCACGATCCATTTGGAAGATGATGCCAGGATATTTACGGCTGGATGGGCGGATTTCCTCCACATTGAGTTTCTCCAACATCTTCTTACGCGATGTGGTCTGCTTGCTCTTTGCCACATTGGCAGAAAAGCGGCGGATGAACTCTTCCAACTGCTTCTTTTTCTCTTCAGCCTTCATACGCTGGTTCTGAGCCTGACGCAGAGCGAGCTGTGAACTTTCGTACCAGAAGCTATAGTTACCGGCAAAGACAGTTACTTTACCGAAATCGATGTCGATGGTCTGTGTGCTCACGGCGTCAAGGAAGTGGCGGTCGTGGCTGACAACGAGTACCGTCTGATGCTCATCAATGTCACCTAAGTAGTCTTCCAACCACTCGACTGTGTCGAGATCCAAGTCGTTGGTAGGCTCATCGAGGAGAAGGTTGTCTGGTTTGCCAAAGAGAGCCTTGGCCAACATGACGCGAACTTTCTCATTGTTGGAGAGTTCTGACATCTGTTTTTGGTGGAGGCTTTCGTTGACGCCCAAGTTCTGAAGCAGTTGGGCGGCATTGCTCTCAGCCTCCCATCCATTCATCTCAGCGAACTTTTCCTCCAGTTCTGCTGCGCGGTTGCCGTCTTCGTCGGTCATCTCGGGCTTGGAGTATAGAGCCTCTCGCTCTTTCATATTGTCCCAAAGAGCTTCGTAGCCCATCAAGACAGTGTCCATGACGCTAAAGGCATCATATTTGAAGTGATCCTGTTCCAGGATAGACAGACGCTCGCCAGCTCCAAACTCCACGGAACCTTTATTGGGCTCAAGATCTCCGCTGATGGCACGCAGCAGTGTAGACTTTCCTGCACCGTTGGCACCGATGACTCCGTAAATATTACCACGGGTGAACTTGATGTTTACGTCTTTATAAAGAACTCTCTTGCCGAACTGTATGGCAAGGTTTGTCAGTGTAATCATTATATCTTCTGATTATTATTGTGGATGATCTAAAATACCTTGCAAAGGTACAAAAATAATGTGACTTTGTTGTTGATAATACGGAATTTAACAATTTGGCGAAGGCGATGAAAGTACACAACGTTACCCAATCCCTTGGTCAAATGTGGCTTGTCTTTAAGAAGAGAACGGTAATAAAAAAGAGGCTATCACCAAATAGATGATAGCCTCTGTATAGTCATTAATATATGTTCCTATTCCAATATCTTTGTCATGGACATGGATGAGATCAGGCCATCTGGTCCTATAGTGGCCTTGATATTGAAGCGGGTACTTGTAGAAGTACCATCGGTCTTGTCGACTTTCTGAATGGCAGAGAAAGTTGTGTTATATTGATATTCTTCATCCCCGACTTCCTTCTTGCTAATCTTATAGTCGTTATTGATATGCCAATTCATGTTCGAGATATCATCTTTATATATCTTGCTCAAGAAAACGGCAACATCTGCCTTGGTTGCGTCTGTCTTCCCGAGGAAGTTAGACATGAGTGGTGCCACGGTAGCGGTCAAGCCATCTTCGTTCTTAGCGTTGATAGCCTGGAAGAAATGACGGAATACAGCACTGACCATTGCTTTCTCCTCAGGTTGCACAGTTTTAGCCTTGAGCAACTTCAGCGCATTGTTAGCTTGGTCAACGTGCTCACCATTGGCATGCTCGTTCAGATAGGTCGTATAGGACTGCTCAGAGTTGCCGTTTGTGGCATCAATCCAGTCTAAAGAGTCTATCTTGTGAAGAGCGTCAGCTTTATGCTCTGAATTTGGGTGCTTGGTCAGGTAGTCCTCTAAAGCAGTGCGGGAGCCACTGACGACAGCATTGGTCCAATCGATGTCGGTCTGTTTTAAACTCTCGAGTTTTGCTTCGACAGAGTCACGGTGTGCTTCGGGTGCATCCGGATTGGTATCAAGATAAGTCTGCAGGACAGTAGGGTCATCGCTCTTCATGGCAAATTCATAAGCCTCTTCTTCTTTTGAACTCTTGCTATTATTATAGAAGTAGAAGCATATACCGCAAGCCAATACGGCAAGAATGAGACCTATAATGAGCGCGCTATGACTTTTCTTTGGAGCTTCAGGCTTTTGGCGATGGTCTGAAGATGTGGGAGGAACAACGCGCTGAGCATCTCTTGCCTCTGCTCTCTGATAGCTATTATTTGCCTTCGGGGGAGTAGGAGGTTGTGGCTTTCTCGTTTCGTTTAGTTGTTTTTCAGAAGTCTGAGAGCTTGAGCTACTCTGCGGTTGTGAATCACGGTTATTGTCAAAGGATATGTTTCCAACTTGCCCTTGTACCAACGTTTCTCCACGTGGAGTGAGATGATGGCAATTGGGGCACATCTCCTGATCTTTGAAATAGATTTCACCACATTGAGGGCATCTTACGATTTTACCGGCAATGGGGACACCACAGTTTGGACATGCGGGAGCTTTGTCACTGATTTGTCGCCCACATTCGGGACATTTTATAATAGCCATAATGAAAAGTATGTTTAGATTTTAACGTTAAAATTCTATCTGTCTTCTACTAACGGTGTCGGAACCTAATTTCTCTGAGTTTATGTTTTCCCATGAACCGGCTCTTGTCGACATATCCGTTGATGCCATTGAGATGACCTTTACCAGTGTACTGCCACATGATGTAATCGAGATCGTCTTTCAGCACAGGTGTTCTTTTGGTGTATTGAGCAATCATCACCTTGTAATCCCTCAACTTTCCTAACAGGTTGTTGTCATAGAAGTTGGCTCCTGTGTAGATAAGAGGTTTTTGCTTGTAGGCCTTTTCCATGAGATGAAGGAAGAGAAAAAGCGAATCTTGAAATGCTTGAACAGAAAGTCCGCTTCTTGTTTCCACGTCTACCATAGGTATAAGATCCTGATCTCCAGGCCGACATTGTGTCTTGAAGTTCTCAAGCTGTGTCTGTTGGGGAATGTTAGGACGATAGAAATGGTAGGACCCTACCTTCAGACCGTAACGGTGGGCAAGGTCTATGTTTTGTTTGTATTTGCTGTCAATACGGCTTCCGCCTTCTGAAGCCTTTAGATACACGTAGGCCATTTTGGAAGTTCCAATAGTCTCCCAAAACACATTACCTTGATAGTGACTCAAGTCAATGCCATGTATGTGACTACACGTATCTTCGCATTCCACATAGTTTTGAGCATGTATGCTCAAGGATGCGAAAAGAGCCATGATGCAAATAATGAAACGATTCATATATGCAAAATTAGCGAAAAGTTTCCTTATCGCGTATGACATCATTTAATAATTAAAAATAATTAAGAGCAGCAGATGTCTCCTATATATATTTTGTATCGCTGTCCTCTACAGTTTATTCTTCAATTTCCTGCAGAGAGCGGGCGAAGTTATGGAAGAAATTGCTGACCGTCTCTATAGGGGCATAAACTACATAGCAGAGCCCACGGCGCAGGTTGCGACGAAGTAAAGAAGAGTTGTTCTGAACGAAGCCAGCTTTGCCCTGTCTGAAATGCCATTCTTCCGCTGTGTCGCTTACTGTATGGTGAACCGACCGCATGACGAGCTTATAGGCCGAGGACTCCACATGCTCGACAAAAGGCAATTCGTCCTGCTCAAACTGGAACACAGCCATGAGCATGCTACCTTGCAATTGTGCCATGCGACGGATATGAAGTTTACTTAGCCAGCGTTCCAATTTCACGAAGTCTACCTTGTCTCCCTTTGTTCTTAGAAAACTGCCTAATTGTATAAGCCCACCTAACATAATGCCTTTGTTGAGCATTGACGAGACATTGTTGACGATGATTCTCAACAGTTCCACCGCTTCTATATTTGTATCGATAGCATGATATTCGCTGTTGATGATTTTTTGCAGACGATAGTTGAGAAAACGGTTGCTCAGCTGAGCCTTAGGTTGCTGGTGAATGGACGAATTCAAGGCATCAGTGAGTTCCTGAGGTATATTCATCATCTCATCTTCATGATGATTGGCAATTCCCTTCAGCGTTGAGGCCTCTACATGCTGAGTCTGAACCATTTGGAACAGACGTTGCCATTTAAAGGCGGACATCGGCTCCATAGGCTCCTGCTCGTTGAGAGATCCCGAACGGATCAGTCGAAAGAAATTACGTGTGATGACATCCATTTCACAAACGAGTTAAGAGTATTGCTTGGGGAAGCGTAATGCGATGGCAAGAATACCTGCTACACCTAAAGCCATAGGATAATAAAGATACGGAAGAATCTGCATAGGACTACAGCCTGCCAAACCTGCAGCCAAAAGCATTTGTACGCCATAAGGAAGCAAGCCCTGGATGGTACAGGAGAAAGTATCAAGGATGCTGGCATTCTTTCTGTTGTCAACACCAAAGCGATCCCCTAATTTCTTGGCAATGTCGCCAATGGTGAGTATAGCAATCGTGTTATTGGCTGTACAGATATTGACAAAGCTCACCAATGCGGCCGTTGCGAATTCAGCGCCTCGTTTGGTATGCACGTGTGAGGTGAACTTGTTGATAATAAAGTCGATGCCTCCATTCTCTCTGATAATTTCCAACATTCCGCCGGCCATCATGGCGACCATGATCAACTCTCCCATGCCGCTTATACCTTTACCCATAGCTATCAGCCAGGCAAAGAAGTCATAACTGCCGTCGATCATGCCGATGATGCCGCAGGCAAGTGAGCCGATGACGAGCACGGCCATGACATTCATACCTATGATGGCAAGAATGATCACCATCAGATAAGGTATCACTTTGACAAAGTTAACAGTTGAAGCATGTGCCGGTGCAACGACACCCTGTCCCATGAAGGTATAGATAATCAGCATTAGAATAGCGGCAGGTGTGGCAATCTGCACATTCACACGGAACTTATCGCTCATCTTGCAACCTTGGGTTTGGGTGGCGACAACAGTGGTGTCGGAAATAAACGAGAGATTGTCGCCAAAGTAAGCACCACCAACGATGATTGCCGTTAACAAGGGCAGACTGCTGCCAGTCTGTTGAGCGACACCGGCTGCGATCGGTACAAGGGCCACCACTGTACCGACACTTGTTCCTATAGCAGTAGAGATAAAACATGCTGCCACAAACAATCCGGGAAGAACTAAACTGGAAGGTAAAATGCTCAATGTGGCACCCACGGTAGCATCAATGGCCCCCATGCTTTTGGCAGATGAGGCAAAAGCCCCGGCCAAAACATAGATCCAAAGCATCAGCATCAGATTATCACTGCTTGCTCCTCTGCTAAAGATGTCGATGCGTTTGCGCAATGGAAAGCCTCCAGATATGGCGATAGCATAGATGCTGGCGATCATAAAGACCACTGTCATAGGCACTTTGTAGAAGTCTCCTGCAACAATGCTCAAGATAAGATAGAGCAGGATGAAAACTATGAGTGGTGATAGTGCCAGCAATCCTTTTGCGTTTGTTTTGTTAATCAAGCTCATAATATGCAATATGAACGTTTTTCCTTTTTAAAGTTGCGTGCGCCTATAGAAGTCCACATTCTCTTTGCTAAGCAATTCTATTGGCATGTAATTGATAGGATTGACTTCTTTCTTCAGTACGATGGCTTGGAAGAGAGTGTCAATACAAGAATAGCCTTGGAGAAAAGCATGCTGGGCTATGAGAAAGGATACGCTGCCACGTCTGAGACAATCGGCGTTTTTGCCTACCATATCGTATCCCATAATCTGTACGTCACGCCGATTGGTGCGCAACAGAAAGTCGCCCATGATATGGGCCTTAGAACCCAAGGTGATGCAATGATGGATATTTGGATGAGCTTGAAATAAAGCTTCCATCTGTTTGTCATACAGGCTTCTGGTACCATCCAAGGGCACCTCGAATTCTATGATCTCTGTTTCGGGGAAGTGGTCGTGCATATAATGTCTGAAACCCACTTCTCGATTGTCTTGCTGCTTACTGGCAACATGTCCATTCTTCGTAAATTTCATCAGCACGATTTGCTTCTCATTTGCAGCGATGAGCATCAGCATCCGTGCTGCAAAATAGCCACTGGCAAAAGAGTCTTGACCGAAAAACGACAGTGGTTTCAGGTCAGGCATATACGAGTCAAGCATGACAAAGGGGATGTTGTTGGCATGGAGCTGATCAGTAAAAGCCCGTGTATTTTCCAAATCAGCCGGCACTATGACCACACCGTCTGGTTTGGCTTGGAGACAAGTTTCTGTAGTTTCCTCGAATGATTTGGCATTAAAGCGTTCATAGTGATGGATCTCTGCAGAGATGTGAAAATCCCGACGTGCTTCTTGCGCATTCTTGACACCTTCTTCAATTTCCTCCCAATAGGCAATTTGTTCGTGCTGTGGGATGATGACATGAAAGGTATATGTCTTGTTGTATGCCAATGCTGAGGCATACATATTTGGCTGATAATTCATTTCCTCTAATGCCTTCTCTACCTTCGCTTTGGCAGAGGGTGATACATTAGGTCTTTTGTGCAGAACTCTGTCCACGGTTCCCACCGACACTCCTGCACGCTCTGCGATATCCTTTATTCTAATTTTACTATTGGTCATGCTCATATTATATATGTTGTTGCAAAAATAGCAATAAAAACTTAGAATAGACGCTTAGAAGGCAAATAATTTACAGGTATGAGTCAATTTTCAGTATTTTCTTTTTCTTTTCAAAAAATAATTGTATTTTTGCAAGGAGAGATACAAATGTATGATCTGTCTGCTAAACACAATAAAAAAGCCGGTCTATAGGCTTTGGGTAGAAATGTTGGCGCTTGTCATTTTGCTGCCAATACTATATTCTTGCTCCGGGAAGAAGCAAGAACGGATAGACCGTCTCAATGAGAAGTCCTATGCTTGGCATTATCGCAATCTAGACTCTGCAGAAGTATATGCACGACGAGCTCTGAATGAAGCTGACAGTAAGAGTGACGGCGCTGCTGAGGCTTATAACAATCTTGCTTTTGTTGACATTGCAAGAATGAAATATAAAGATGCTTGGAAACTGTTGAAACAGGTACCCAAGCTAACCGATAATCAGATAGAGATACTCATTTCTGATGTGCTGTTGATGCGTTTGTGTCAACGCGAGTCTTTTAACAAAGAGTTCTATGACTATCATGAGCGTGCGCTTCGGTGTATGCAACGTTTTCAGAAAGAGTCTTATCGACTATCTCCACACCAACAAAGTAGACTGCTGTATGCTCAGAGTGAATTTCAGATAGTCTCATCCATTTACTATTATTATGTAGGGCTGAATCAGCAAGCTGCGCAGGCTATCCAAGACATGAGTTCATGGAATCAGCTGATACAAGATACCGCACAATACATCAACTACTGCTATAATATTGGTGCAGGGGGAATCATCTCGGGAGGAACCAAGCAGGATATAGCACAATCAGAGTTTGACTACCTGATTCAGGCATATGTATTGGCACAGCGTTGCGATATGCCATTTTGGGAAGCTCAGGCTTTGCAGTCAATCAGCGAGCATCTGCAGGATTCTGGCGTGCGCCGTTTGCTGATGCGTAACAATGTGCCTGCGTTTAAGTACTTAAACACAGATGATATGTCAGATTCTCTTTTGGCTGGCAATCTGGCTCTGCGAGCTCTGCAAATCTTCACTGCATACGGTGATGTATATCAGGTGGCGGGTGCTAATCGCACTTTAGCGGAATGCTATTGGTATATCCATGACTACCGTTCTGCTTTGATTTGTCTTCAACGAGCTCTGTCTATCAAGGCTGTGCATCAGGCTCCAGATCTGGTGGCTTCCATACGTGAGCGGATGTCATTAGTCTATTCCGCTGTTGATGACAAAGCCAATAGCGACCGAAACAGAAATATCTATCTCGACATACAGGAACGAACGCGGCAGGATCGCCAGCTCGAGGCACGCGCCAGTCAGCTCAATCACTCCTCTCAGCAACTTAATGTTATGCTCGCTGCTGTTGTGCTGATGATCTTCGTCTTTGTCGTCTTGCTTTTCGTCTTTGATGCAAAACGCAGAAAGAGTGACAGAGACTTCTCTTTGGACACTTTGTTGGAGCCTTTAAGAAACTGGCAAAGCCGGAATGAGGAGCACAATATTCTCATGAATGAGAATATCAATGAGATGAAAGAAAAACTGGCTGTCGGTAAGCTGCATTTGCGGCAATATAAGCGAAGAAATCTTGATGCCCGTGCAAAGGTTCAACTTGTCAACAGTATATTGCCTTTCATTGATCGCATGGTGTATGTCGTTCACCAGTTGAAGCAGGAAAAAGAGAGTCAGCAGAAGGGGAGGGATGCAGAATGGAAGAAACGCAACTACGACTATCTCATGGAGATCACCGACAGCATTAATGACTATAATTCTGTGCTGACACAATGGATACAGATGCGCCAGGGGGAAGTGAGCTTAAAGATAGAGAGTTTTGACTTGCAGGACCTCTTTGACATGGTTGAACGGTCTCGTACATCGTTCCGGATCAAGGGCATTGACCTACAGGTGAAACCGACAGACTTGAAGGTGAAAGCTGACAAGACGCTCACTTTGTTTATGATCAACACGATAGCCGATAATGCGCGAAAGTTTTCTGATGAAGGCGGCGTAGTGAAAGTAGAGGCTAAAGGTATGCCAGACTATGTCGAAATCAGTGTGGAAGATAATGGGCCGGGCATGACAGAGGATAAGCTCAGTCACATCTTTGACTGTACGTATACCGGCGGCCATGGCTTCGGACTGAAAAATTGCAATGGCATCATCCAGAAGTATAAGAAGATGAGTCGCATCTTTAGTGTCGCAGCAATTGGCGCAGAGAGCGAACTTGGTAAAGGCACGCGTGTTTTCTTTCGCTTGCCTTATGGATTCCGTCGTGCGCTCACTTTACTTTTGCTGTTGTTTACTACTCTTTTGTCAGCGTTCTCTACACCGTCTGCCCCACGTAGGGGCTATGCCAATGAAAGTCAGGCTGCTGTCTATGCCGACAGTACTTATTATTGTAACATCCGCGGAGAATATGGGCGGGCATTGCGCTTTGCAGACAGTTGTCGGGCAGTGCTCTCACCGAGCGATACCGCCATTTTGCTTGATGTCAGCAACGAGACGGCAGTGGCGGCTTTGGCATTGCACAAATGGAAGCTATACGAAAAAAGCAATAGTGTCTACACTCGCCTCTTCCGGCAGACCAGCGCAGACAGTAGTCTGCCTGATTATGTACGTACGATGCAACGCAGTGAAAACAACAAGACGGTGGCCATCATCTTGCTCGTGTTATTGCTGCTGACGATCCTTCCGGCTTATTATTTCCTCTATTACAGGCATTTGCTCGATTACCAGTCATGTATTGACCGTATAAGAAAAATGAACCAGTTGCTTACTTCTGATCTCTCTGATGAACAGAAGCTGAAGGGTATCGATCATTTAGCCGACTTCGCTTCGTTTGACCTAAGTGAGGAACAGCTCTCCAAACTAACAAATATTGTGCAGACTGTACGCCAGGCTGAACTCGATGCCATGCAAGGGCAACTCCGGCAGGCTGATGACCTGGAGTTTGCCGAAGACGATCTACGTAGATTGAATCTGGAAACGGCCCGCTTGCATGTCTCTAATAGTGTGCTAGACAATTGTCTTTCGGCTTTTAAGCATGAGACGATGTACTATCCCTCTCGTATCAGACAGTTGGTGCAGGAGTCGCCGGATAGCATTGACGACATAGCGGAAGTGGTGGATTACTATCACGATCTTTATGTGGTGCTGGCCCAGCAAGCTATGAGACAGGTTCCGCCCATCAGACTGGATGACGAGATGGTGGACTATTTCTTTGACCTGCTGACCGATGTTAATGATAAGAAAATGCCGGCAGTGGTCAGTAAGGCTCTTGACGATGGCTATCTCAAGATGCAATGTTTATTAAGGCAGCGTCATGATGACGAAGAAACTTGTCGTGCTCTGTTCACCCCCTATACCCCGGATGTACGTTTTCTGCTTTGCCGTCAGATCGTGCGTGAGATGGGAGAGGCGACCAACCAAAGAGCCTGTGGCTTGAACGCCCATGTCCACAAAGAAGGAACTCTGATAGAGGCCGTGATGCCAGGTCGGATGAATGATCGCTGCCAGTTAGCAATAAAAAATAATCATATAAGCATATGAAAGACTTTAATGTAGTGATTGTGGAAGACGTGCCTTTGGAGTTAAAAGGTACAGAAGGAATATTCAAGAATGATATTCCGGAAGCCCATATCATTGGTACGGCTCCCGACGAGGTGTCCTACCGTAAACTCATGGCTAAGCAGTTGCCGGATCTGGTGTTGCTGGATTTGGGACTTAGCGGATCAACCACCGTGGGGGTGGAGCTATGTCGGGAAACCAAGCAGGCACATCCTGAGGTGAAGGTTTTGATCTTTACCGGAGAGATTCTCAATGAGAAACTTTGGGTCGACGCGCTGGATGCCGGCTGTGATGGCATCATCCTGAAGAGTGGCGAGTTGCTCACCCGTGGTGATGTGGCGAGCGTGATGGACGGTAAGCGGCTTGTTTTCAATCAGCCTATCTTGGAGAAGATAGTAGAGCGCTTCAAACGCAGTGTCAACAATGACTTGATGCGTCAGGAAGCATTGATCGATTACGACATTGATGAGTATGACGAGCGCTTCCTTCGTCACCTGGCTTTGGGATATACAAAGGAACAGATTACAGCACTGAGAGGTATGCCGTTTGGTGTCAAGAGCCTTGAGAAGCGCCAGAATGAATTGGTAAACCGTCTGTTCCCCGACAGCAAGGGCACCAGCGTCAATGCGACTCGCCTGGTGGTCCGTGCCTTGCAGTTGCATATTCTCGATTTGGATAATTTGCAGCCCGATGAAGCATAGAACGAGGACACTGCATTGGCGGCAACTTGTTTATAGGCTGTCTATAGGATTAGCTTTGGCTCAGGTAGTACTCATCTTCCTTTCTTGGTTATTGTCTGCCGCCATGCCCCAGTCATCAATTATCTCGTTATTGAGTGCCCGAGGCATCAGGTGGTTCTTTGGCTATTTTGTCGAGAGTGAGGCTTCTGCGCCTTTGCTATGGCTCATCTTAGGAGCCTTTGCTCTTGGGGAAATGAAGGGAAGCAATCTTCTGACAGCACTCTCACAGGGCGTGAAGAGTGGATTCCCGTCTCTTCCCCGGCGCGTCAAGTTAGCGTTGATAACAGCAGGCTCGTTCGGTGCTTTACAGATAGTCTGTCTTTTGTTGTTGACTGTTCCGCCGCAGGCAGTGCTGCTTAGCGTCACAGGAACATTATCTGACAGCAGCTTCTCTGCAAGTATCGTTCCAAGTGTTTGCTTCATGCTGACCACCATGTCGATCGTCTTTGGCTTGATCAGTGGCACGCTGCATGGTATTGATGGTGTCTGTCGAGCTCTTTGCTCACAGCATGCACTGCTGATGCCTTTCTTGCTGTTCTATGTGATGGCCTCTATGTTTGTAAGTTCTATGTATTTCGTATTCTTTAGCTATTAAATATAATAACATGAAAAAAGTCGTTTTCCTTATTTTTCTGTGTATGGCTTTTACCCTTTCCGGTGCGGCAGCCAAGCGCATCGATCTCAAGGCGCTGACGGCAGGAGAGTTTACTGCCCAGCGTATGACTGGTATTAATCCTTTGGAGGGTACTGATCAGTATGCCAGCATTTCGCAAAATGGCAAACAGGTGATACAGTATTCCTTTAAGACCGGTAAGCAAACTGCCGTGTTGTTTGATGTTGATGACACACAGGGCGCCAAGATTGACAACTTCGATGGTTACATCATGTCGCCGGATGGCAAGCGAATGCTGATCCGTACCAAGACGCAACCGGTCTATCGACGCTCCTACAAAGCTGTGTTTTATATCTACACCATGGCTTCCCGCAAGTTGGAGCCCTTGTCGGATGGTGGCCCTCAGCAAGCTCCGGTATGGTCACCCGATGGTACCAAGGTGGCGTTTGTCCGTGATAACAACATTTTTTTGGTCAAGCTTCTCTACAACAACAGTGAGAGCCAGGTGACGAAGGACGGACTTTTCAATCATGTTATCAATGGCATTCCAGACTGGGTCAATGAAGAGGAGTTTGCTTTCTCTCATGCTTTGACGTTCAATGCTGATGGCACAATGCTCTGTTGGCTTCGTTACGATGAAAGTGCCGTTCAGCAGTATCGCTTACAGATGTTCAAGGGCTTAAATCCTGAACATAAAGAATATGCGGTCTATCCCGGTGAGTATGCCTACAAGTATCCGAAGGCTGGTGAGCGCAATGCCACAGTCAGCGCTTGGAGCTTCGATATTCAGTCCCACCGTATTCAGCGTCTGCAGGTACCTGTGGACAGCGATGGCTATATGCCGCGCATCCTTCCCACGTCCAACCCCAATCGTATCATCGTTTACACGATGAATCGCCATCAGGATGTACTGAATCTCTATGGTGTCAATCCCCGTAGCACGGTAGCTCAGTTGCTGCTCTCTGACCGTATCTCCCGTTACGTCAAAGAGGAGGCGATAGAGGCCGCACGTATTGGAAGCGATTACATCTTGTTACCTTCAGACCGGGATGGTTATATGCATCTGTATCTTTACAATATCAACGGCCAGCTTATGCGAAAGATAGGTAACGGAAAATTTGATATCACGGATGTCTATGGTTATGACGATAAGACAGGTGATGTCTATTATCAGGCAGCAGCTCTCAATCCTCAAGACCGTCAGATCTATGTGTCTCATAAGGACGGAAAGACAGAGCGCCTCACCAAAAATGAGGGCTGGAATTCTGCCATCTTCTCCAGTGATCTTCGCTATTTCGTAAATTGCTGGAGCGACTATGATACACCTTATATATATAGTACCTGTAGCAATAGCGGTAAGGTGATCGCTACCAACATCGATAATCAGGCTTTGAAGCAAAAGATCCGCGACTATGGTTGGACAAAGAAGGAGACTTTCTCCTTTACCACTTCCGAGGGCATTCAACTCAATGGATGGATGATCAAGCCAGCCGACTTCGACCCTAACAAGAAGTATCCCGTGATCATGTTCCAATACAGTGGACCGGGCAATCAGCAGGTTATCAATTCCTGGGATGCCGGATCCATGAGACAAGGAGGAGCTTATGATCAGTATCTTGCTCAGCAGGGCTTCATCGTTGTCTGTGTGGACGGTCGTGGAACCGGTGGACGTGGTGCAGACTTTGAGAAGTGCACTTATCTTCATTTGGGCAATTTGGAGGCCAAGGACCAAGTTGAGACTGCACTGTGGTTAGGCAAACAGTCTTATGTCGACAAAGATAACATTGGCATCTGGGGCTGGTCTTATGGTGGCTTCTGTACGCTGATGAGCATGAGTGAAGGTCGTCCTGTATTCAAGGCTGGTGTTGCTGTTGCTCCTCCTACAAGTTATCGTTACTATGATACGATCTATACTGAGCGCTATATGCGCACACCAAAGGAAAATCCTGACGGTTACAATGATAATGCTATCACGCGTGCCGATAAGCTCCACGGAGCCTTGCTCATCTGTCATGGAACAGCCGATGACAATGTTCATCCGCAGAATACCTTTGAGTATGCTGAGGCTTTGGTGCAGGCCGACAAGGATTTCAAAGAGTTGTATTATACCAACCGCAACCATGGCATCTCCGGTGGAAATACCCGCAATCATCTTTTGCGCCAAATCACGCAGTGGTTTGAGGAGCATCTGAAGTAAATCTTCTCATCCTTTGAACATATATTCTTGATGTAAGAATCGATATGGCTCCAAGGGGAAAAGCAGCTGGCTTTTCTCCTTGGAGCTTTTTTATTTCTGGCTTTTACTGCTTATAATCTTACTATTCTTAAAAATATCGGACTTTTTTGTTGTAGATTGCAAGAATTGTTGTATCTTTGCATGAAAATACCAATAAGAATAAGATTTATGAAGCATCAATTGAGAAGTGCTGTCTGTACTGAAGGCAGAAGAATGGCTGGAGCACGCGCTCTTTGGGTAGCCACAGGAATGAAGCATGAGCAGTTTGGTAAGCCTATCATTGCTGTTGTCAACTCTTTCACCCAGTTTGTACCAGGACATACACACCTTCACGATATAGGTCAGATTGTTAAGCAGGAGATAGAAAGCATGGGCTGCTATGCTGCCGAGTTCAACACCATTGCCATTGATGATGGTATTGCCATGGGGCACGATGGTATGCTCTATTCCTTACCTTCACGTGATATCATTGCCGACTCGGTGGAGTACATGGTCAATGCGCACAAGGCTGATGCTATGATCTGCATTTCCAATTGTGATAAGGTCACACCGGGCATGCTCATGGCTGCCATGCGCCTCAACATCCCAACGGTGTTTTGCTCTGGCGGCCCTATGGAGGCTGGACGATGGAACGGTGAAAATGCCGATCTGATCACGGCGATGATTAAGGGCGCTGACACAGAGGTCAGCGATGAAGAACTGCAGAAAATCGAGCAGTGCGCCTGCCCCGGATGCGGATGCTGCTCGGGAATGTTCACTGCCAACTCCATGAACTCGCTGACAGAGGCTATCGGGCTTGGTCTGCCGGGCAATGGTACGATTCTCGCCACGCATGTCAACCGTATCGAACTGTTCAAGCAGGCTGCACGGCAGATCGTCAAGAATGCTTTGGCCTATTACGAGGATGGCGATGAGAGCGTCTTGCCCCGTAACATCGCTACAAGAGATGCTTTCCTCAATGCCATGACACTCGACATTGCCATGGGTGGCAGTACCAATACGGTGCTCCATCTCTTAGCTGTTGCTCAAGAGGGTGGGGTGGACTTCAAGATGCACGACATCGACCAGCTCTCCCGCAAGGTGCCGTGCATCTGCAAGCTGGCTCCTAATACGCAGAAATACTCTGTTCAGGAATGTAACCGCGCGGGTGGCATCCTCGGCATCCTTAATGAGTTGAACAAAGGCGGCCTGATCCGTCCAAACGTGAAGCGTGTGGACGGAATGACGTTGGGCGAAGCCATGAAAAAATACAATATCACAGGTGCTACAATTGACCCGGAGGCCGACCGCATCTATCATAGTGCGCCAGGCCGTAAGTTCTCTACCAAGATGGGTAGCCAGAACACGCAGTGGCCAACACTCGACACTGATAGAGCCAACGGATGTATTCGCGACCTGCAGCACGCCTATACCAAGGATGGCGGTTTGGCTGTACTCTTTGGCAACATCGCACAAGATGGTTGTGTGGTGAAGACGGCAGGTGTTGACGAGAGTCTGTGGCATTTCTCCGGACCAGCTGTGGTCTTTGACTCACAGGAAGATGCCTGCGACGGTATCTTGGGCGGTAAGGTGAAGAGCGGTGATTGTGTGGTGATCACCCATGAAGGTCCCAAGGGCGGTCCGGGTATGCAGGAGATGCTCTATCCAACCTCTTATATCAAGAGCCGCCACTTAGGTAAGGAATGTGCGTTGATCACCGACGGTCGCTTCTCCGGTGGAACAAGTGGACTAAGTATTGGCCATATCTCACCTGAAGCTGCAGCCGGTGGTAACATCGGTAAGATCAAGGATGGCGATATCATCGAGATAGACATCCCTAATCGTAGCATCAATGTGAAGTTGAGCGACGAGGAACTCAACGCACGTCCGCAGCAGCCTCTGAAGCGTCATCGTGTGGTCAGCAAGGCTTTGCGTGCGTATGCTCAGAGTGTGAGTTCTGCTGACAAGGGTGGCGTGAGAATCATAGACTAAACGAAAACAATACAAAAACAAAATATGAGCGAGAATCAAAAACAAACAACACAGGCTGCTGCCTGGACAGAACCGGAGGCTCCCTGGGCGGGAGTGCGTATCGGTGAAGAGTGCAGCGGCTCAGAGATATTGATGCGGGCATTGTATCAGGAGAATGTGCACACGATCTTCGGTTATCCCGGAGGTGCTATCATGCCGGTATATGATGCCTTATACACTTATACCCATAAGAAAGATCCTTGGTTCCATCATGTCCTCGTCCGCCATGAGCAGGGCGCAGCCCATGCTGCCGAGGGATATGCGCGTGTCAGTGGCGAGGTTGGTGTGACGATTGTCACTTCCGGTCCAGGTGCCACAAATACGCTTACCGGTGTAGCAGATGCGATGATGGACTCCATTCCTATCGTGGTCATCGCCGGACAGGTGGGCGTAGGCGCATTGGGTACAGACGCCTTCCAGGAAGTAGACTTGGTGGGTATGTCTCAGCCGATCACAAAGTGGAGCTATCAGATCCGTCGTGCAGAAGATGTCGCATGGGCGGTGAACCGTGCTTTTTATATTGCGCGCAGTGGCCGTCCGGGCCCTGTCGTACTTGACTTTCCACGTAATGCCCAGATACAGAAAGCTAAATGGATGCCGGGAAAGACCGACCGTGTTCGCTCTTATATCCCTTATCCAAAGATAGATGAGGAAGCTGTCAAGGCAGCTGCTGAGCTTATCAACAATGCCAAGAAGCCTTTGGCTCTTGTTGGACATGGCGTAGAGTTGGGCAATGCCCAGGATGAGTTGGTAGAATTCCTTGAGAAAGCAGATATCCCAGCAGGACGTACCTTGCTGGGACTCTCTGCACTTTCTTCCGATCATCCTTTGAATATGGGTATGCTGGGAATGCACGGCAACTATGCGCCAAACATCAAGGAGCAGGAGTGCGACGTGCTTATTGCCATCGGCATGAGATTCTCTGATCGTGTCACCGGTCGTCTTGACCGCTATGCCAAACAGGCCAAGGTGATCCATTTGGACATTGATCCGTCAGAGATCGACAAGAATGTGAAGACGGATGTAGCCGTGGTGGGTGACTGTAAGGTAAGCCTTCCTGCCATCACAAAATACTTGAATAAGGGTGTTCACCGTGAGTGGCGTGACTCTTTCAAGCCTCTTTTTGAGAAAGAAAAGGCGGAAGTCATCGAACCATCTATTCACCCCCAGGGCAAGGAACTGCTGATGGGTGAAGTGGTAAACGCAGTGGCTGAGGCTACAAAAGGTGAGGCCGTATTGGTCAACGATGTCGGTTTGAACCAAATGTTCTCTTGCCGCTATTTCAAATTCCATCGTCATCGGAGTGTCGTTTCAAGTGGTGGCTTAGGTACGATGGGCTTTGGACTGCCAGCCGCTATTGGGGCTACCTTTGGCGCTCCTGACCGCCAGGTTTGTCTGTTTACAGGTGACGGAGGCTTCCAGATGTGTATAGAGGAACTCGGAACGATCATGGAGCAGCAGGCTCCCGTGAAGATCATACTTCTGAACAACAACTATCTTGGCAACGTGCGACAGTGGCAGGATTTGATGTTCAACCATCGTCGCTCGTTCACACACATGCTCAATCCTCATTACGAGGAGTTGGCCAATGCTTATCACATTCCTTATGATGTGGTGTTGACTCACGATGAGCTAAAGTCAAAAGTGGAGAAGATGCTTACCACCGATGGTCCGTATATCCTTGAATGCGCTGTCAAGGAGGAGGAGAATGTCACGCCGATGATCACTCCGGGAAGTGCGGTGGATGAGATGAAGTTGCATTTGGATATTTAATCGTTTTATGGAACAGAAGTTTTATACCTTATTAGTATATAGTGAAAACATTGCCGGCATCCTCAATCAGGTGACGGCAGTGTTCACACGCCGTCAAGTCAATATCGAGAGTCTGAATGTCTCGGCATCCAGTATCGATGGTATACATAAATACACGATCACTTGCTGGTCTACTGAAGACCAGATTGTCAAGATCACCAAACAGTTGGAGAAAAAGATCGACATCATCAAGGCAAATTTCTACACCGATGATGAGTTGTTCATCCATGAAGTAGCCCTTTTCAAGATTTCTACGCCGGTGTTGTTGGACAATCCAGAGGTTTCGCGTGCCATCCGTCGTCATGATGCCCGTATGATGGAGGTCAACCCAACTTATTCCACGGTGATGCAGACAGGTCTTACCGAAGACATTGCAGATCTCTTCAAAGTGCTCAATGGTTTCAACTGCCTTCTTCAATACACGCGTTCCGGCCGTATCGCCGTGACGCGCAGTTTCGAGGAGCCAGTTTCTGATTTCCTTAACCGTCAAGAGTAGCTATGCAGTCAAAGGTAGGCGAATATCCTTTCACAGTGGAGCCTTTCCACTGTGATTTCAGCAACCATCTCTTCTTGAGCAGTCTGAGCAATGACCTGCTCAATGCCTCTGACTATCATAGCGAGAGCCGCGGTTATGGTATCAGCTACCTCAATGCGAGACACCGTACATGGGTACTCTCCCGTTTGGCGGTGGAGATGAATGATATGCCCGTGGCTTACGACAAGATAGCCATCTCCACGTGGGTGGAGGCGGCTTTTCGCTTTTTCACAAGCCGCAACTATGCCATCATGAGTCAGGATCATCAGAAGGTCTATGGCTATGGGCGAAGCATCTGGGCGATGATCGATACAGACACCCGCCAGCCGGTTGACATTCTTCAGATACAAGGTGGACTTATCAAGGACTATATCGAGACGGATCGTGATTGTCCGATTGCCAAGCCAGGACGGGTCGCCATCAGCAAAGACGCCACGTTGGCGAAAACCGTGACGATGAACTACCATGACATCGATGTCAACGGTCACGTCAATTCGGTCAAATATATCGAGCATGTGCTCGATTTATTCGGTTTGGACTGGTATCGCAGCCATCGGGTGAAGCGTTTCGACATCGCCTATGTGGCTGAGAGTCATGCTGGTGACGAGCTTTGCTTTTTCATGGAAAAGGCTGCTGCAAAAGAAGAAAACGATGAAGAGGAATACCTTGTTAGAATCGTGAGAAAAGGTGCCGAAGATGGAGAAGTAGTAAGATGTAGTATTAAATTTGTAAAAATCTGAAAGAATATTTGGTGGTTATATTTTAAATTATTACCTTTGCGCTCGAAAACAGAGGGGGAGAATAAAAGAACCAAGAAAGTCATAGATTTCTAACATATTATAATTAAAACACATTAATTATGGCAGAGATGAATTTTGGCGGCGTCGTTGAGAACGTCGTGACAAGCAAAGAGTTCACATTGGATAAGGCACGTGAGGTGCTGAAGAATGAGACGATCGCCGTCATTGGTTATGGTATTCAGGGTCCTGGTCAGGCAGGTAACCTTCGCGATAATGGCTTCAATGTCATCGTTGGTCAGCGTGAGGGCCGCAGCTACGAGAAGGCTAAGGCCGACGGTTGGGTGCCTGGTAAGACACTGTTCTCTGTTGAAGAGGCCGTAGAGAAGGGTACAGTTATCTGTATGTTGCTTTCTGACGCTGGTCAGATTGCAGTTTGGCCAACAATCAAGAAACATCTTACTGCTGGTAAGACACTGTACTATTCCCATGGTTTCGCCATCAACTGGCAGGATCGTACGGGTGTAGTTCCTCCAAAGGACATCGATGTGATCATGGTAGCTCCTAAGGGTTCAGGTACCTCTCTTCGTACCATGTTCCTTGAGGGTCGTGGTCTGAACTGCTCTTACGCTGTTTATCAGGATGCTTCCGGTAAGGCTAAGGAGAAGACACTGGCTATGGGTATCGGTATCGGTTCCGGTTATCTGTTTGAGACAACCTTCCAGCGTGAGGCTACTTCCGACCTGACTGGTGAGCGTGGTGCTCTGATGGGTGCTATCGAGGGTCTGCTTGAGGCTCAGTACAATGTACTTCGTGAGCACGGACACACACCTTCCGAGGCCTTCAACGAGACAGTTGAGGAGCTGACACAGAGTTTGATGCCTCTGTTCGGTGAGAAGGGTATGGACTGGATGTATGCTAACTGCTCTACTACAGCACAGCGTGGCGCACTCGACTGGGCTCCTCGCTTCCGCGAGGCTATCACTCCGGTGATGGAGTGGCTCTACCTGAGTGTGAAGACTGGCGAAGAGGCTCAGATCTCTATCGACAGCAACTCTAAGCCTGACTACCGTGAGAAGCTCAACGCAGAGCTGAAGGCTATGCACGACATGGAGATGTGGCGTGCTGGTGAGACCGTTCGCAAGCTGCGTCCTGAGAACAACTAATTTGATTTAGTGCAACTAAATATAATCCCCATCTTGACACTATCAAGATGGGGATTTTCTTATAGATTTTCTTATAGTTACTTTCTCATATTAAATCGGATGGGGGAAAGCTACAGTTTGATTTTTACTTTCTTTCCCTTGCTTTCGTTTCCAACTCGGTCAAGAGCTGTAACGACGTAGGTGAATTTTTCTTTTCCATGATTGTAGGGTAAGCGGAACATCGTGTCTCCAATGATGGCAATTATATGAGATGCATCCTCTATATTGATCTTCTCATCTTTCCCAAAGCGATAGACGACATATCTGCTTGTCTTGTCCCCCCACTTCTTGGCTTTGGGTGCTGACCAAAACAGAATATAACCGTCGCTTGTCCAGACAGGCTTCACCTTACGGGGCTTCTTGGGACTCTTATTGTCTAAGAAAGGCATGGATGGTGGCAGCGCCGGATAGTGCCAATAGGCATTGCGCAGTACATTGCCATAGTTGCCGTAGTTGTCGGCGACAAGTTTAGCATACCACAGCACGGTACCGTCAACATGGTGCATCTGCTCGTGTAGTGCGTGCTTGTCGGGCATCTGATTGCTGTTAGGGTTGGTGGGTGAGGGGTATTTCACGGTACGCTCCACATCCTCTCCTATATATAAAGGACGATTGGCCGCGTGCTTGTCCCACCAGCGGATGAGGGTAGCATAGTCTGCGGCAGGATGACCAATCTGCCAATAGAGTTGAGGTACGCAGTAGTCCACCCAACCGTTGTTCACCCACAGCAGCACGTCGGCGTAGAGATCATCATAGTTCTGTAAGCCGTTGGTTTCAGAACCGTTCATTGGATCACTCTTCTTGTTGCGGTAGATGCCGAAAGGCGACACACCGAACTTTACCCAAGGCTTGCGCTGATGGATGGTCTCACTAAGCTGTTTGACGAAGATGTTGACATTGTCGCGTCGCCAGTCACCAATATTTCTGAAGCCGTTTGGATTGTTGGCGTAGAGTTGCTGATCGGGGATGATCTCACCGGGAGCAGGGTAGGGATAGAAGTAGTCGTCCATGTGAATGCCGTCTACATCATAGCGGCTGACGATGTCATCGACGATCTTGCAGATATAGTCGCGGTTTTCCTTCAGAGCCGGATTGAGGATGTATTGTCCGTCATAAGCAAACACTCGTTTGGGGTGTGTGATGGCAATATGATTAGAGGCCAAGGCTGTCGTTGTCTTTGTCTTGGCACGATATGGATTGATCCACGCATGCAATTCCATGCCTCGCTTATGGCATTGCTCGATCATCCATTGCAGTGGATCCCAATAGGGGGTTGGGGCTTTGCCCTGCACACCCGTGAGGAAACGGCTCCACGGCTCATATTTGCTGGCATAGAGCGCGTCACATTCTGCACGTACTTGGAAGATGATGGCATTCACGCCATCGGCATGGAGTGCGTCGAGTTGCTTGGTCAGCGTGCTGCGCATCTCGTCAGGTGTCAGACCATTGAACTGCCCATTGACACATTGTATCCACGCACCGCGGAATTCACGTTTCTGGCCATAGCTGAACACGACTTGCAGAAGAAGAAATAGTAAAAATAGCGTTTTTCTCATAAAATTGTTTAGTGTGAATGTTTTATGTGCAAATGTACATATTTTCTTTGTAATACAAAAAATCCATCAAGACAAAGTTGTCCTGATGGATTTTATTATATCTACTTCTAAGTCTATTCATTAAAACTTATAACCCAACGTAAGCAGTACCTGATTGCGTTTGAAGTTAACCTTTGTGGCATCCGCAATATTATCGTTGCTTGAATTAGCAATGTCGTAGTAGCTCATGAAGGGATAGAATTCACCATTGGTCTGCGTGTACTGGTAAGCTAAATCGGCGAAGAATTTACCTATTGTATAGCCAACGCCGCATGTCCAGCGGTTGGTGCTCTTCCAGTTGGTGTAATCCGTAGATGTGGCATAAAATGATCCCGGGGATTCGATACTACCATCACGGACCCCATCCTTGTTAAACATCGGACTTACATAGTTGTAGCCTACACGTACGGCGAGCTGCGGCATTACTTTTACCTCGGCACCTAACTTCAGCGTGCTGACACCCTTCAGCACACGCTTTGTGTTGCTGTTCATGGCATCGTCGCTGCTGCTGTTGTCATAGTAATAGCCCCAGTCGTCATAGCCACCGCCATCGTTGATGCGGTTGTCGATACGGCTATAGTCGGCATACTCATACGTGGCACCGAGTGCTACCATCTTGTCAATGGTGTGGCCCAGGCTCACGCCAAACTTCCAAGGTGTATAGACCTTGTAGTCGTAGTCGGTCGCATGACCTTTATCCAGTTTGTTGCTGCTGTTGAACATGCTCACATCGGTAGCGCCAGCCTCATGGAGATCATACCAAACTGGCGTGTTGACATAGAAGCCGATGCGGAACGGTGACTGCTCGATGGGACGGAAGATCACACCGGCCTTGAGGTCATAGCCCGTGCCCGTAATCTTCAGTAACTCATAAGTGTCTGTAGAAGTCTCTTTCTCCAAATTCTCAGAATAGAGCGAGTTGGAGTGATAATGAACATCGTGGATACCGAAAGTAAGTCCCAGGAATACTCGGTCGTTGATGTTGCCACTGATGTTGAAGTCATAACTGCCTATGTATCCTTTCTGATATTGCCCATAAAGGAATTCGGTGCCGTTGAGATAGTCCAGTCCCGTCTGCTTACCCGAAGCATCGGTGATGGGATTCAGTATCTCGGAGTAGCAGGCATCCACGCCATTCATGTTGTAGTCCGTGAGATAAGGATACTTCATGGCTGTGAGCTTATTCTGCGAAGCATTGTTGAGCTTGTTTCCCGCGGTGAGAATTTGGTCGAAGTTACGGCTTTTATGATAGTTGAACGCAAAGTTCAAATAGTTCTTATATCCCGTACGCATCGAATAGACAAAACCGCCCTGGTCAAAGCTGGCGTTGGTCTTGTCTCCCTTGAAGTGGATGCCGAAATTGTTGTTTAGACTTGGATTCGTAGTAGCATCCTGTTGTGCCACCAGTCCTCCGGAAACGGTCACCTGGCTGGAACGGAAAAGACCGATACCTGCAGGGTTGGTGCTGATCGTTGACAGATCTGCACCCAAAGCCTCCATGGCACCGCCCATACCTACATAGCGGGCTGTGCCGTTGAGCTCATTCTGTACGAGCTTCGTATCCTGATAAGTCTCTTGAGCAGCGGCAGGCAGCGCCATGGCTACCATTGCCGCTAACAAATATTTCTTTTTCATCGTCTTTCAAATGTTATAATGAGTAACCATTAACGTGATCTCCTTTTAGCGTCTGCCGCCACCGAAGTGTCCGCCGCCACTGGCTGAGCTGTGACCACCTCCGAAGCCACCGCCACTAAAGGAGCCGCCACCGCCACCGAAGGAACCTCCTCCGAAGGAGCCACCGAAACTCGATGAGCGGGTAGAGCCGAAGCTTGTATTATTCGAGCGGGTGGGGTAGTTGGTCCTGCCGCCAAACGAGCGGTTGCTTTGGCTGCGCCATGTGTAAGTGTTGCCGTTGTTGTCGCCACGTGTTGAAGAACCGCGACCGAAACGGACACCTGAGTTGGAAGCATGATCATTTAAACCCCAAGTGCGGGTACCTGTATAGCCACGAGGGTTGCCGCCGTTATACACATATCCTCCTCCTGGCCAGGCCCAGTTGTACCAGCCATAGTAGGGATAGCCCCAACCGTACCATCCACCGTAACCATAGTACCATGGGTCGTACCAGCCGGCATAACCATAATACCAAGGATCATACCAGCCGGCATAGTCGTAGTACCAGGGATCGTACCAGCCATTGTAGTAGTACCAAGGCGAGTAGTAACCGGCATAGCCCCAGCGCCATGGACCATAGTAGCCATAGAACCAAGGATCATAGAAGCCGTCCCAGCGACTCATGCGTCGCGTGTAGGTATAGTCGTTGTCGCCCAAGGCACGACCAATGTAGGCAGTGTCGACATATGTTGTGTCGGGCAGCACACCATAGCCGGGACGGAATCTCACCATGCTGTTGCCCAGAGAGTCACGTCCGATCTTTTGATACATGCTACGGATGCCATAACGGTTGTAGTCGTCCACGCTGCGTTTGCTTCCGCAGTAGTAGGCAGGTGCCTCGTTTGTGGTTGGCGCTGCCTTGCTTGGCGTGAAGTAAAGATCATCGTCTTGTGCCAACGCTGCCAGTGGCATAGCGCTGGCGAGTGTCAATAGAAGAAATAACCTTTTCATATCTCAAACTCCTTTTTATATTGTTCTTTTCTATCTACGGTGCAAAATTACCGTATTTCTTTATGCAAATATAGGGATTTTTCCCTATATGGTAGTAGAGTTTTCCCTAATTTTTATAATTTTGCAGTATAATTTAATCATTCATTTATGAAATACCTTACAGCAACTTTTCATATTGTTTCTGAGCCCTCTCTTTTACAGACGGCGCGTGATCTTTTGGCCGACTGCGCAGGCGATGCAGGCTTTGAGTCGTTTGAAGATACCGACGATGGCATCAAAGGTTACGTTCAGGAAGAGCAGTTCGACAAGGAGCAGCTCGATGCCCAGCTTGCCGACTTTCCGCTGCCCGGCATCAATGTGACTTACGAGCTTTCGAAGGTGGAGGATAAGGACTGGAACGAGACTTGGGAGAATGAAGGCTTTGATCCTATCGACATCTACAACCGCATTGTCATCTATGATGCACGTCAGACGACGCCCCAGCTTCCCGAGGGAGTCATCCCCATAGCTATTCAGGCTCGTCAGGCTTTTGGCACAGGCACTCATCAGACTACACAGATGATCATCGGCTTGCTGCTGGACATGCATCTCACTGGTAAGCGGGTACTGGATTGCGGATGCGGTACGGGTATCCTCGGCATCGCTGCAGCCAAACTCGGAGCCAAAGAGATTGTGGCATACGACATTGACGAGTGGAGTGCTGACAATGCACGTCACAACGCCCAATTCAATCATGTGCAGAACATCGAAGTCTTGCAGGGCGATGCTAACGTACTCAATCATGTCTCTGGCGTCTTTGATATTGTATTGGCAAACATCAATCGTAATATTTTGTTGCAGGATATGCCGGCTTTTCGCAATGTGATGATGCAGGGCAGCGTGCTCATTCTTAGTGGTTTCTTCGAGGAAGACTGTGATCAGCTCAATGCCAAGGCGGAGTCTTTAGGTCTCAAGCAGACGGGTAAGTGTTCCAAAGGCAATTGGTGCTGCCTGCAGTTTGTCGTGAAATAACATCAATTCTTGCTTGTACAATATTTGACAAAAGTCTGTTCGCTGCAACTCACAATCTAGAGAGCGACGAACAGACTTTTTTGTTTGTGAAGCAGCAAAAGGTGGGGTCTTCTATCGATTTTTGTTTGATAAAAGTGCCTTTTCAGTGAGTTGACTTCGTCATCTCGGCTTTTTTTAGCGATCAAAAAGGTGAGATGACATGATCATCTCGCCTTTCTGACCGAAAATTCTCTAGAGAATTTTTGGTCAGAAAGGTACTTTGATAAGAGTAGAAAAATGATTATTTCGTAACGTATTGACTGTCAGCGCGTTGTAAAATGGCTCAAAATTCGCAAAATTTCGGCTAACTCTCCATTTATTTTCAACGAGCGCCTTCTCGTGGCCCGTTTTTTGTCAGTTTATTCAACAACGATAGAATAAACATGAAAATCTTCTGAAAGCAGTGTAGCCGTCATCCGAACAATTACGACAAGGAATATTATAGGGTAAAGAATTCATAAAGCGATTAAGGCAACACACAAAAATCCCCATGATTTCTTTCGTGGAGACATAAGATTACTGCGAGAGAAATCATGGGGATTGTTGTAGAGATGGAGTAGATGAAAAGAAGAATGGTTACTTCCAGTCCATCGCTCTCACCTCTTTGAGGGCCTCAACCCAGTCGGTGTCTAACGAGAACTGGGTGATGAATTTGGGATTGTTGTAATAAGCCAAGACCAAGTCTTTGTCCTCGTCGTGGAAGAAGCTGTGGTTGATGCTGGCGTTTTTGAAGCGAACTCCAACTATCTCTCGCTTGCTCTTGCTGCTGCCTGCCTCAACCAGACGTTTGATGAAGAGGTTGACAAAGTCAACCATAGCGTTGGTCTGGTTGCCAAGTTGCTCCTCGGTGAAGGTGCTGTCCTGTTTGGCTTTGTAGAGCATATACTCGATTGCATCCCATTTGAAGGATGCAATCTTGCGCTCATCCATTTTCTTGGTCTTGTCCAGTTTGATAGTCTCAAACTGTTTTTGCATACGTCTTACCTCGTTATAGATCTCCTGAGCATTTACCTCAACAGATGCTAAGGCCAAAGCAAGCGTAAGGAGAATCATTTTCATCGTTTTCATTGTCTATCTTTTTTAAACTACATTATTACATAGGGATAGGGTAGAACCCCCTACACATTATTATAAATAGCTCATCATTCTCCAGCCTCACCCCCGTACCCCTCTCCCAAGGAGAGGGGGAGTAGAATGCTTTGTGGGTGTTTTGGTGGGCGCAGTGATGGTTGATACTATGGTTTCTTGAAGCATATCACTCCCCTCTCCTTGGGAGAGGGGCACGGGGGTGAGGCTTCTATTTTATATATGTCTCACAAGCCTGATGCGGTGGTCGATGCATGCGGGAAGCTCCTCCTCGTAGTGCGTGACCATGATCAGTGTCTTGTTGGGTCGCTTGCAAAAAGTCTCGATGACATCTTTCACCAGGCGTCGGTTGCTATTGTCGAGACCATGTAGCGGCTCGTCGAGGATCAGCAGTTGAGGATCTTTGACGAAGGCACGTGCCAGTAGCACGAGACGTTGCTGTCCGCTGGAGAGTTTCAAGAATGTCCGCTCTTCCAAGCCCTCAAGTCCGAACACCGACATCCAAAAGCGACAGGTATCGTATTCGCTTTCGTCGGGTTTGACGTAGAGTCCCACACTGTCTTTCAATCCGCTTGCCACGATTCTGATGGCAGGGAGATCACGCTGATAAGCGCGGTGCATCTCCGGTGACACATAGCCGATATGCTTCTTGATGTCCCAAATGCTCTCACCACTACCACGATTCTGATCGAAGAGACAGATGTCGCAGGCATAGCTCTGTGGATTGTCAGCGCAGACAAGACTCAGCAAAGTAGACTTACCGGCACCATTTTGTCCGCTGAGTGCCCAGTGCTCACCATTGTGCACTGTCCAGTCGAGATCCTTGAGGATCACGCGCTGGCCGTATTGTATGCGTACGTTGTGCATTTTCACCACGTCGTGAGCATGATAATCCTTCAGTCGCTCCGGCAGGTTGAGGATAGCTTGTGCCTTGCTCTCGGATAAGACATGTGGCGGTATAGGCTGACGATGGGCTTGATACTCTTCAAGCGTGACTTTGGGCAGCACCTTCATGTCTCTGACCTCAACCACATGGGTGATGAAGTCGGGGATGTCGTCGCTCTTTGATAAGACGAGGATGATCTGAAGATTCTGCTGTCCGACAAGCATCTTCAAGAGCTCCTTGAGCTGGTCTCTTGCCTCGGCATCCAATCCGATGAAGGGATTGTCCATGATCAGTACTCTTGGAGCGGAGAGAAGAGCCTCGGTCAGCTTCAGTTTACGAAGCTCGCCACTCGACAGCAGGATGATGTATTTGTCGAGCAATTTGTCGATGTTGAACATCTTGTAGAGCCTGTCACGCAACTCGCGATGACGCGGAGAGTCTTCGCCCGATCTTAGATAAGCCTCCTCAAGTTTAGAGCCGACAGTAGGAGTCTCCTCATTGATTTCCATTTGGTTCCATCGCTGTTGGAGGTAATAGCTCTTATCGTTGTCGCCGCCATAAGCGTCGCGGAAAGTGATATATTTGATATTGTCGGAGACCAGCGGGCTGTTACTCGGCGAGAAGTTGTATTGCACATCATGCATCAGCAGCGGATGACGGCCGACGAGAATGTCGATGAGCATAGACTTGCCACCACCGTTAGGTCCTACGATAGCCTGCTGCTCATCACCTCTGAGTGTGTAGTTGACGGGTTCTGCCATGCGCCACGCGGGCATACGGGTCACACCATTTTCAATTTTAATAATCTCTTGCATCACAATATCTTTATGATTTATTTTATGTTGTCGTCTATAATCCACTGACCTTCGCACGGTTCTTGTTGACGAAGTCCTTCCAGCTGCCATAGTGCCGGTCCTGGGACTGCGGCGTGGAGCTTTGGAGGAAATGGCAATAAGCTGCGCCGAGTGCGTCGGTGGCATCCAAGAACTTTGGCATGTCGCTTTGCTCAATCTTTAGCAACCGCTGCAACATGCCCGCTACCTGCTCCTTCGAGGCGTCGCCCTGTCCGGTGATTGCCATTTTGATCTTCAATGGCGCGTACTCATGAATAGGGATGTCGTGGTGGATGGCAGCGGCAATGGCAACGCCCTGAGCACGCCCCAACTTCAGCATCGACTGCACATTCTTGCCGAAGAATGGAGCCTCGATCGCCATCTCGTCGGGGAGATATTCCTCGATGACGCCCGTCACGCGGTCGAAGATGCGTCCCAACTTCAGATAAGGATCCGTCATCTTGCGCATGTCTATGACCCCCATCGCAATCAGCCCCGCTTTGTTGCCATTGACTCTGATGACGCCATATCCCATGACGTTGGTACCCGGGTCGATGCCGAGGATGATCTTTTCCGCATTTACTCTCTTGCTCATCTGCTCGTCGTGCTGATGGTTAGCGGTCGAGATAGGGATTGGTGGTCTCTTCGTAGCCTATCGTCGTCATCTCGCCGTGCCCCGGCAATATCTTTGTGGCGTCGGGCAGTTGGCTGATGTGGCGCAGACTCTGAATGATCATGAACATGGAACCACCCTGAAAGTCGGTTCGCCCAATGCTACCCTTGAAGAGCGTGTCACCGGAGAAGGCAACATTCTCTTCCTCGCAATAGAAGAAGACGCTGCCCGGTGAATGTCCCGGCGTCTCGATGATGGTGAAGGTATGATCACCGAACGAGATAGTGTCATTGGCTGCAAGATAGCGGCCCACTGGAGCAAAGTCGTCTTGGGTCAGTCTCAGTCCCATGATGGCAGCAGCCTGCTCGGGAAGCTGCTGCATGAAAGTCTCGTCAGATGCGGGTACCTCCGGCTTCAGACCCCAAGTGTCGAATACGAAGCGGTCGCCGAGATGATGATCCACATGACCGTGAGTAGCGATGAGATGAGTAGGAGTGAGGCCGTTGTCCTCGATATACTTTTTCAGTGCTTGCTTTTCAGCCTCGTAGTAAGCGCCACAGTCTACAATCACACACTCCTTGCTGCTGTCAGATACTACGTAGCAGTTTTCCCGGATGTCGTTGCAGACAAAACGTTCTATATTCATCATGATCTTTTTATTCTTATTTTTCTATATACAGAGACAGCCCGAAAAAGCAAGTGAAGATCATCGGGCCTCAATAACAATCTATAATGGCAAGTAGATGATTTGCTTGTCAGCGAACCACTCTTCGGTGAAATAGTCAGAGATAGGAGTGACCATCACCTTTTTGCCAAAGGGCTTCAACTCTTCACTGAGATCACCACCTTTTAAGGCGATGACACCATTGGGGAGCGCGTTGTGCTGCGTCTTGGAAACATTCTTCCTGACAATTTTCACCATGTCGGGCAGGGGCATGACAGCGCGGGAGACAACAAAGTCGAAGCGATCTTTCTCTTCTTCTCCTCTGCGATGGACACCCTCTACATTGTGAAGATTCAATGCAGTAGCTACCTCGTTGACGACTCTGATCTTTTTACCCGTGCCGTCGATCATCCGGAACTGACAATCAGGAAACATGATAGCCAGCGGAATGCCAGGGAAGCCGCCGCCCGTACCAAAGTCAAGGATATGGGTTCCGGGCTTAAAACAAATCAACTTGGCAATAGCCAACGAGTGGAGCACATGGTGGAGATAGAGGTTGTCGATATCCTTTCGTGAGATGACATTGATCTTTGTGTTCCAATCGTGGTAAAGCTCATCCAAGGCGGCAAACTGCGATTGCTGCTCAGTGGAAAGATGAGGGAAATATTTGACTATTGTTTGCATGTGCTGTTGGTTTTCCTTATAATATTGCAAAGTTACGAGATTATTTCGTAACTTTGCAACGAATTTAATAAAATGTAATGATTAAAGCAGCATTATTTGATTTAGACGGGGTAGTGGTGGATTCTGAAAGCCAGTACACAAAGTTTTGGGGCAGCCAGTTCCAGCTCTACTATCCTCAGGAGAAAGGATTGGAGCATCAGATTAAAGGAATGACCCTGGTGGAGATCTTTTCCAGCTATTTCAATGGTCAAGCCGAGACACAGAAAGCCATCACGGACAGACTCAATGAGTTTGAGCGCCGGATGAGCTACGACTATATTGCAGGGTTTCAAGACTTCATCAAGCAAGTGAAGAAGGCTTCTTTAGCGACAGCTATCGTGACGAGCAGCAATCAGCTGAAGATGACCAACGTCTTCCGTTGTCATCCTGAGCTGAGCGATTACTTCGATGCAGTGTTGACGAGTGAGGATTTTGACAAGAGCAAGCCTGATCCTGACGGTTATCTCAAGGCTGCGCAACGTCTTCATTGCCAGCCAAGTGAATGTATTGGCTTCGAGGATAGCATCAACGGAGTGAAAGCACTGAATGCCGCCAAGATGTTTGTCGTGGGATTGGCTACTACCAACCAGCCCGAAGCATTGAAGCCATGGTGCAACCTCATCGTTGACGACTTCACGCATCTCGATTTAAACGTCTTGCTCGCAGAACAAAGGTAAGTAAAAAGATTGATCGATTGACAGGATGGACACACAAAATACTCCCATACACTTCAAGCTATGGCATCGTTCGTTTTGGTATCTGGCCATTGCTAATTTCTTTCTGACGGCCTCAGTATACGCGTTGCTCCCGGTATTGCCATTCTCCCTCCATGCTCATCACGGAGAGATGATGACGGTGGTGTATGTGTTTCTGGCCTATTGTTTGGGCATCTACCTGCCCGGACCGAACATCTCTTGGCTGGTGCAGAGCTTCCGCCGCAATCATGTGTGTCTGTTCGGTATCTTGTTGCTTGCCGGTGTCATCGGCTTCTTTGCCCTGACACACAATCGCTTACCTATATTTCTGATCATCGGCGCACTGCTGTTGGGAGTAGCGTATGGCTTGTCTAAGATGACAATTGTCAGCACGCTGATCATCGACACTTGTGAGTCGTTTCAGCGTACAGAAGCAAATCATTCCTCCGATTGGTTGGGGCGCTTGGCGTTGGCAGTGGGACCCTTTGCCGGTTTTTGGACTTACTATAAGTTTGGCTTTGGCTATGTAGAGTTTGTCTCTTTGGCTTTTGCCGCTCTGTCCTTCCTTTTCTTGTCCCGCGTTCATTTTCCGTTTAAGGCTCCGGGCGAGGATCTTCATCACATGTGCTTGGACAGATTTTTCCTTCCGCAAGGTACCAAGCTCTTTTTCAATTTCATGCTGGCAACCCTGGCGATGGGACTCATCATCAGCACCCAACAGTCTTGTCATTTCTTCCTCTATATGTTGGCCGGCTTTCTGTTGGCCATCATTTCGGAAAAATATGTTTTTGCCAATGCCAACTTGAAGAGTGAGACTTTTGTCGGTTGTTTTGTACTTGCTGCTGCCTTGTTGTTGATGCTCTTCCGTCAGGAGCGGGCTGCAACGATCATTGCGGATGCTTTCTGCGGTTTTGGCATTGGCATTCTTGGCTCCCGCTTTTTGCTGTTCTTCATCAAGCTGGCTCATCATTGTGAGCGTGGCACCTCCCAAAGCACTTTCTTCCTTTCGTGGGAGACGGGAATGGCACTGGGCATGGCACTCGGATGGCATTTGGCAAGCCGCGAAGCGCTGATCGTGGCTCTATGTCTGATTGTCGCTGCGCTTGTCATCTACAACTTCCTTGTCCACCCGTGGTATTTGGCACATAAAAACAGATAACTCCTAAGAAAGAAAATTCCTTAGGAGTTAGTACGTTATAGGATAATGGATGATGGACTCATCCGTTATAGTTAATTTTTGTAGGTCGTTTTCATACGAAAGACTTATTTCTTTGCCTTCTTGATCATCGCGTAGTCTTTCTTATGGAAAACGACATCGAGAAGCACCTTCTTTGATGAGGCTGAACGGAAGACGTAGTGGAATGAGTAGCCTTTGTCCTTGAAAGCCTTGTTGCGGGTGTCCTCTTTCAGTCCGCTGAGCAGAATCGTGCGCAGTGTGTCGTGGCGCGCGGTGAAGATTCTTGCGTCATCGAGTTTACCGTTGACCAAATAGTAGTAGTTGAAAGTGCGTGTAGCCCGGTCGAAACCGATGCTGTCGGTACGCGTATTTTCCTGATAAGGGGTAGGGCAGTACTGTGCAGTGTAGTCCTTGCATTCTTTTTCAGCACGGTCCTCCAGCGTCTGATGATGACAAGCTGTTAACATCAAGCTTGCTGATAACAGTGGTGCTAAAAACCTAAAACCAATCTTCTTCATATAGCGTGAAATTCCTTTTTTGTGCAAAGTTAATAAAAATAATGATAGATAGCTACCCAAATTTGCTTAGTTTTTCGTAACTTTGCGTAAAAGATAAAGAAGAAGATGGAACATATAAGGAATTTCTGCATCATCGCACACATTGATCACGGCAAATCAACGCTTGCTGATCGTATGCTGGAATACACCAATACGATTAAGATCACCGAGAACCAGATGCTTGACGACATGGATCTGGAAAGAGAGCGTGGCATCACCATCAAGAGCCACGCCATACAGATGGAGTACAAGCACAACGGTGAAAACTATATACTCAATCTCATCGACACTCCGGGACACGTCGACTTCAGCTATGAGGTATCGCGCAGTATCGCTGCTTGCGAGGGTGCCCTCTTGGTGGTGGACGCTACCCAGGGCGTACAGGCTCAGACGATTTCCAACCTCTATATGGCCATTGACCATGATTTGGAGATTATCCCGGTCATCAACAAGATTGACATGCCCAACGCTATGCCTGATGAGGTAGAGGACGAGATTGTGGACTTGATAGGTTGTGATCCTTCTGAAATCATCCGCGCCAGTGGTAAGACGGGTGAAGGTGTTCCCGACATTCTCGATGCTGTGGTGGAGCGAATCCCGGCACCCAAGGGCGACAAGACCAAGCCTTTGCAGGCGCTGATCTTCGACTCGATCTTCAACTCTTTCCGTGGCATCATCGTGCTCTGCAAAGTGGAGAACGGCGTGATCCGCACCGGGGATAAACTGAAATTCGTTCAGACGGGAATGGAATATACCGCTGACGAAGTGGGTGTGCTCAAGATGGACATGGAGCCTCGCAAGCAACTCTCAACGGGTGAAGTCGGCTATGTCATCTCGGGTATTAAGAACGCTACCGAAGTGAAGGTAGGCGAAACCATCACCCACGTCGATGAGCCCTGCGACAAGGCTATTGAGGGATTCCAAGAGGTGAAGCCGATGGTGTTTGCCGGTGTTTACCCAATCGACCCCAATGAATATGAAAACCTCAGAGCGTCGCTTGAGAAACTCCAACTCAACGATGCCGCACTGACGTTTATGCCGGAGTCTTCCCAGGCTTTGGGCTTTGGCTTCCGTTGCGGCTTCCTCGGCTTGCTCCACATGGAAATCGTGCAGGAGCGACTCGACCGGGAATTCAACATGGAGGTGATCACCACGGTGCCCAATGTCTCGTATATGGTCTACGACAAGCAAGGCCACGCCATGGAGGTGCACAACCCCAGCGGACTCCCGGATCCGACGCTCATCGACCACATCGAGGAGCCTTATATCCGGGCGAGCATCATCACAGCGGCTGAATATATAGGTCCCATCATGCGGCTCTGTCTTGACAAGCGTGGTGAGCTGCTCGACCAGCAATACGTCTCGGGCAACCGCGTGGAACTGCATTTCATGCTGCCGTTGGGTGAGATCGTCATCGACTTTTACGATAAGTTGAAGTCTATCTCCAAAGGCTATGCGTCGTTTGACTATCACATAGACTCCTATCGTCCGTCGAAGTTGGCCAAGCTCGACATTCTGCTTAACGGCGAGCCCGTTGACGCACTCTCCACGCTGACCCATCAGGACAATGCCGTGACCTTGGGCCGGAGAATGTGTGAGAAGCTCAAGGACTTGATCCCACGCCAGCAGTTCGACATCGCGATCCAAGCTGCTATCGGTGCAAAGATCGTAGCGCGCGAGACGGTGAAGCAAGTCAGAAAAGACGTTCTTGCCAAGTGCTATGGTGGTGACGTCAGCCGTAAGCGCAAGCTCTTGGAGAAGCAGAAGAAAGGCAAGAAGCGCATGAAACAGATTGGCAACGTGCAGGTGCCGCAGAAGGCTTTTTTGGCAGTACTGAAGCTGGATTAGAGAAGTTTAGAAAAATTGTTTAAGAGAGGAAAAGCTCCTATGTTTAAGAAAATAATAGAGGAGGAATAGAAATGAAAGATTATCATAACACGACGCGGGATATTGCCCGTGAGTTGGCAAGAAAATACAGCACCATGACGCACGATGAGCTCGACATCTTGGAGAGCATCATAGTGCCGAAGAAATACGCAAAAGGTGAGATGATCCTTCGCGAGGGAGAGACTTGCGAGGACATCAGCTACATCGACCGTGGACTGGTCCGTCAGTTCTATTTCAAGAACGACAAGGAGCTCACGGAGCACATCGGTTCGGATGGCGAGATCTTCATGTGTATCGAGAGTCTGTTCCGTGAGGAGCCTACCCATCTGCAGGTGGAAGCTTTGGAGCCTTGCATGATCTATTGTCTGCCTAAGCGCAGACTGGAGCAGGTAGCCCTTCACAATGTCAACATTCAGATTCTCTATCGTAAGATTTTGGAAGAGAGCTTGATCATCTCGCAGATTCATGCCGACTTGGTGCGCTTTGAGTCAGCTCAGAGCCGCTATCAGAAGCTTTGCAAGTTGAAGCCTCAGGTGGTGTTGCGTGCGCCGTTAGTGTTTATTGCCAGCTATCTGCAGATGACGCCGGAGACGCTCAGCCGAGTAAGAGCGCAGAAAGGTGACGGATAAATAATTTATGAACTATAGAAAAAGCCATGAATGACTCATATATAATATGGTGTGTCATTCATGGCTTTTCGTATCTATCTTGTTTAACTACAAAACAGCGTAGTCTAATCTTCTGTTTCGATTTTCTTTCTCCGCTTGATCAGACTCTTTGCCAGGAAGTAGAGGAGGGCTACAGCGGCAATGGAGCAGATGGCCACCTTGATGTATTCGCCGTATTCCATGATCTTATCGTTGAGCATCTCTTCTGGAACCATCGTGTGGAGATACCATCCAAGCGCAGCAAGAATGCAGTTCCAACAACCGGCTCCCAAAGTCGTATAGAGAATGAATTTCCAAAACGTCATTTTGGAGAGTCCGGCAGGGATGGAGATGAGATGGCGGATGCCGGGAATGAGTCGGCCGGTGATGGTGGCCACCATGCCATGATCATTGAAATAGTTTTCGCTCTTCTCCACCTTTTTCTGATTCAGCATACAGAAGTGGCCCCAACGGCTGTTGGCGAAGCGATAGATAATAGGGCGGCCGAGATAGTAGCCTGCCAGATAGTTGATCGTAGCACCGCAGTCGGCTCCTAATGTCGCAAAGAGAATGACCAGCCAAACGTCGAGATTACCGGCAGCAGAGTGGTAGGCCGCCGGAGCAACCACCAACTCAGACGGTACCGGGATGACCGTACTCTCAAGCAACATCAGCAGGAAAACCGTTCCATAGTTGAGGTTTCCAAGAAGCGAAGATAAAAAATTCATAATGGTATTTCTTGTGTTATGTATTTGTCAATCGTTATTTCCGTCAGTCTTTCAACTCTTCATACGGCACTGCGCCCATCCGTGGATGCTGCAGCGCATAAGCGTAATAGTCGACAGCGCTCAACTCTTGTGGAAACATGGTAGAGAGAAACGAGGTGGCCATCTCGGGATCAAGCTCCACGGTGCGTTTCAGATCAGCAAGAAAAGCCTGCCGGTCGCCTAACTCATGGTCGCACAGCGTGATAAACGCCCAGCCGCCCGACCACGATCCTTTGTCGACATGGTCCACAATCTTGAGATATTGCTCACGGGCATAGCGAATGTATCCGCACTCATAGGCAGCGTAGGCCACGAGCATGGTGACTTGGTCGAGGTTGTCGTCGGCTGAGGACAGCGCCTGACCAAAGCATCGCATGGCAGCACTCACCTGGTTTTGTTTCAAGAAGAGAAAGCCGCGCATGACATCCAGTTCGCCTTGAGTGGCTCCATGGCTGTCTTTAATCTTTTCAAGACACTGCAGCGCCTCGGCATATTTGCCGTCACTGGAGAGCAGATTGAATTTCTGTCGTAGGATTTCTATGCGGTTGATACTCTGCGACGGGCACAGCTGCTCGGCTCTGCTGAGGGCTTCAATCGCTTTCGTGCGGTCGTTTTTAGCCATGTAGACAGTGGCCATACCCATGTCACCGGCTTCGTTTTGCGGCTGCAAAGTCTTGAAGCGCTGATAGTATTTCAGTGCTTCGTCGTAGTTGCCCAACTGCACGAGTCCGTTGGCTTTGTTGAGCACAGCGTCGAAGTCATCAGGATCAATGGCCAGGGAGAAGTCGCTGCTCTCGATGCTGGCCTGCAGATGGTGCTGGGCAAACTGCAAGGATGCGAGTTGATTCCAATAGCCGTTGGCATAGGGATCCTCATCGATAAGATGGTTAAAGATGTGCTCACTGCGTCTGAAGTCGCCTTGTTCCATGGCGATGCGTCCTTGCAGCTCTTTATAGTCCAAGGAATCAGTGTCGGAACTTTTTGTCAACCAATACTTGGTCTGCTTGATACAGGAATAGTCGGCAAAAAGTGTGGCGACGTCGAGATAGTAGTCCTCGAGATCGTCCTCGTCGACCTCAGCCTCTTTTTCCTCCAAGTATTTCTCTGCCTCCCGCACTTTGCCGTCAGCGATGAGTATCTCTGCGATGGTGTAGAAATAGTCGAGATCCTCCTTATCACTGATCTGATGGGCATAGGCAAAAGCTTCCTGCGCATTGCCGTTGACGAGAATGGCGTAGCGGGCGCGGAAAGCTAAAGGATGCAAGGATCCAGGAAACATATCGATGGTCTTGTCGATGGTCTCTAAAGACTCTTGCGGCCTTCCGTGATAAAAATAATATTCAGCAATATCGGTCAAGTCGTCTGCGTCCATGAAGGGGAAGCTGCCCTTGCTGCGGGCAGCCTCAAACTGTTGGAGCATCTCCTTGAACTCTTTGCTTCGATAGAAATTATCGCTCAATCGTGTATATTCCTTCTTTTGTTATTTCTTACTCTGTTTGGCCCAGGTGTCCTTGAGTCCCACGGTCTTGTTGTAGACCGGTGCAGCCTCAGTGCCGTCGGGGTCAGTCATGAAGTATCCGATGCGCTGGAACTGGAGATACTCTCCCGGCTTCATCTTGGCGGCGTAGTCCTCGACATAGCAGTTGTCATGAACGTGCAGTGAGTTTGGATTCAGTAACTCGTGGAAGTCTCGCTCATCGGCGGATGGATTCTCTACGCAGAAGAGTCGGTCATACTCTCTGACCTCAGCCTTGACACAGTGGTCGGCGCTTACCCAGTGGAGGGTACCCTTGACTTTGCGGTTGGCACCTGGCATACCGCTCTTGCTGTCGGGGTCATAGGTGGCCTCGATCTCGATAATGTTGCCGTCAGCATCTTTCTTGCATCCGGTGCACATCACGATGTAGGCATTCTTCAGTCGCACCTCTTTGCCCGGTGTCATACGGAAGAACTTCTTCGGAGCATCCTCCATGAAGTCTCCACGCTCGATCCACAGGTTGCGGGTGAAGGTGATGGTATGTGTGCCGGCCTGCTCGTCCTCAGGATTGTTGATAGCCTCCATCTCCTCGCTTTGTCCTTCGGGATAGTTGGTGATGACCAGCTTCACGGGATCGAGGACGGCCGAGACACGTGTAGCGCGCTTGTTGAGGTCCTCGCGAACGGCAGCCTCCAAGAGGGCCATGTCGTTGAGCGCGTCGAACTTGGTGTAACCGATCGACTTGATGAAGTTCTTGATCGACTCAGGCGAATAGCCACGACGGCGCATGCCACAGAGTGTCGGCATACGGGGGTCGTCCCAGCCATTGACGAGGTGCTCGTCGACAAGGGTGTGGAGCTTACGCTTCGACATCACGGTATAGGTGAGGTTGAGTCGGTTGAACTCAATCTGTCGTGGGCGGAAGTCGTTGAGACCCTTGGCAGCGGTGCCGTCGTACTCTTTGAGGAAGTCGATGAACTTGTCGTAGAGTGGGCGGTGGGGCACGAACTCCAGCGTACAGATGGAGTGGGTGACACCCTCGAAATAGTCGCTCTGTCCATGGGCGAAGTCATACATCGGATAGCAGTGCCACTTGGTACCGGTGCGGTGATGTGGAATCTGAATGATGCGATACATGATCGGGTCACGGAAGTGCATGTTCGGGTTAGCCATGTCGAGTTTGGCTCTGAGCACCATAGATCCCTCGACGGCCTCGGGTGTATTCATCTGCTGGAACAGACGCAGGTTTTCCTCCACGGGGCGGTCACGATAAGGACTGGCAACACCCGGCGTGGTCGGCGTACCCTTCTGCTCAGCGATCTGCTCAGCGGTCTGCTCGTCGACATAGGCATTGCCCTGCTTGATCATCCAAATGGCGAAATCCCACAGCTTCTGGAAGTAGTCCGAGGCATAGTAGATATGCCCCCACTGGAAGCCGAGCCACTTGATGTCGTTGAGGATGTTCTCGACATACTCGGTATTCTCCTTTGAAGGGTTGGTGTCGTCGAACCGCAGGTTGCAGACGCCATTGAACTCCTCAGCCACACCGAAGTCCATGCAAATGGCTTTGGCGTGTCCGATATGCAGATAGCCGTTGGGCTCTGGGGGGAAGCGCGTCTGTATGCGTCCGCCATTTTTACCATTGGCCAAATCCTCCTTGACGAATTGCTCCACGAAACTCAAGCTATGCTTCTCTTCGCTGTTCTCAGTCTTACTATTTTCCATAATTACAATGATTCTTTTTCTTGGTGCAAAGATAATCATTTTCTATAGATTTTCATTACTCGAAATAAAAATTATCGAGATAAAAACAAAAAAACATTTGCAAATATCAATAAAAAGGATTAACTTTGCACTCGTTATCCTGAATACAATCTTTTTACCTTAGAGAAAGACTAATACCTATTGAGGATTGATGGCACTCGCTGTGAAGCGGGTGCCATTGTTTGTTTTTACCCTTTTCATCGTTCTTCACCGTTTCTCCCATCGCTCAAACCTTGCTGAGAGCCAAAAAAAAGACGGCCCTTGCGAGTCGTCTTCTATTGTCATATTTTTGCTGTCGCTTATTTGATGCCTCTGCTGTTGAGGGCGGTGGCATAGCGCCTGGCGTTGGCCAGATGCTCCTCATAGGTTCTTGCAAAGCGGTGGGTGCCGCTGAAGTCCTCGTTGGCGCACATATAGAGATAGTCGTGATGCTTCATGTTCAGCACTGCGTCGATACCAGCCACCGACGGGATGCGGATAGGCCCTGGGGGCAGTCCGGGATTGCGGTAGGTGTTGTAGGGGCTGTTGATCGAGAGCAGGTTGTTGTAGATGCGCTTGAGTCCGAATTGCTTCCAGGCGAACTTGATCGTCGGGTCAGCCTGCAGCGGCATGCCCTCGGGATATTTGGCATTACGCAGCATCAGTCGGTTGTAGTACATACCGGCGATCATCGGTTTCTCACCGTTGTTGGCAGTCTCCTCGTCGACGATGCTGGCCAGCGTCGTCACCTGAATGGGATCGAGACGCAGGGCGTTGGCTTTAGCCATGCGGTCGTCATCCCAGAAGAGATGATTCTCTTTCTGCATACGCTTCATCAGCCCGTCGACCGAGATGTTCCAATAGATGTCGTAGGTGTTGGGGATGAACAGCGCGGCAATGGTGGCCGTGTCATAACCGTATTGCTTGCAGAAGGCTTCGTCGGTGAAGTCCTTGGCCAGCGTGGCGCTGTCGACCATGAGCTTCTCTCCAAGCTCTCCTGCCAAGTCCTGCATGGTTCGGACACTGGGCACAGTGAGGCTCAAGGGGTCCTGCATGCCGTTTTTGAAATGGCGGAAGACCACCAGTGCGCCCATACCCGGCTTGATGGCGTAGCGACCCGTGCGCACATGAGTGGTGAGCTTGCTGTGGCGGGCCAGTGCGCAGAAGGCATGATAGCAATGCCGGCGAGAGATAGGCTCCACCTTATTTAATAAGGAGTCGAAATTGTCGTCCTGGTCGATGTAGACATACTTGGTACTGCTTTGGCCGGTAAACGACGTGAAGAAGTAATAATATCCAATTCCGAACAACACGACCAAGCAGGCCACGGCCGGAAGGATGTATTTTTTCAATTCTCTTGTCATAGTAACTAATCTGTTAAAAAGACGGTGCAAAGATACTGCAAAACGCTGAATTGGCAAAACTTTTAAGATATAACATCATGGCGGAGAAAAATTTTTGAATAATTTCACGCTGCAAAGAGATGTGTTATCACTAAAATGATTATCTTTGCAAACATGAAGATGTCTTTCCAAATCGAATACCGGGCTCCGTTCGGGCAGTCCCTGCACCTCTGCGTGACCTACTACAACGCCGAGATGCATCATCGTGTCCACAACCTGCTCATGCACACCGACGACGGCAACACGTGGACAGTAGAGGCCAGCAGCATGGTGCTCTCGCATTTCCCGATCTCTTACGTGGAATATCACTATCAGGTCGAGGATGATCACGGCAAATGCATCCGGAAAGAGTGGAGTGGCGTGCCGCGCGTCTACGCCATCGACGATTCTAAGAACTACATCTTCCAGGACCAGTGGCGCGACCTCTCGCTGCAGCACTATCTGTTTCGATGGACCAAGCGGCCGCTGGCTTATCTCAAAAACTTTCCCTTCTTCGACCGATCCATCGTATTCCGCGTCTCGGCTCCGCATATCAAGAGCTCTCAGCATGTGGCTCTGCTCGGAAGTGAAGGTCCTCTGGGGGCTTGGAATGAGAAGCATCCGCTGCCTATGCACTATATCGGCGACGGCGACTGGATGCTCTCGATCAACGCCTACGCCATCAGACTGCCGCTGGAATATAAGTATGTGGTGGTCAACGACGAGACCCACGATGTCGTGGAGTGGGAGAAAGGCGAGAACCGACGGACGAAGATCAAACGGCTGGAGTGGGGCGAGCAGCTCGTCCTGCATGGCGGCAACCTGCGGACGGATTGCGAACTTGTTTGTCATGACGATTATTTCAATAAGGATAACACTATATCACATGAAATTCGAGAGTTATATATTTGATTTAGACGGAACACTGATAGAATCTTTACGGGACTTAAAGGAAAGCTGCAACTATGCGCTACAAAGCTGTGATATGCCGACACGTACACTTGAGGAGGTTAGGATGTTTGTAGGCAACGGGGTGAAGAAGCTCATGGAGCGCGCTGTGCCCGACGGACTGGCCAATCCTCGCTTCGAAGAGGCTTATGCCATCTTCCGTCAGCACTATCTCCACCACAATCTCGACCACACGGCTCCATATCCCGGTATCATGGAGATGCTCGCCACCCTGCAGGCTAATGGGAAGGCTGTGGCTGTGGTCAGCAACAAGTTCTACGCTGCCACGCAGCAACTGGTTCGTCACTTCTTCTCCGACTATGTCTCGGTGGCCATCGGCGAGCGCGAGGACATCAAGAAGAAACCGGCTCCCGACACTGTGATGGAGGCGCTCCGCCAGCTCCATAAGCCCGTCTCCACTGCAGTTTACATCGGTGACAGCGACGTCGACATCGACACGGCGAAGAATTGTGGCATGCCCTGCATCAGTGTCCTGTGGGGGTTTCGCGATAAGCCCTTTCTCATCGATCACGGTGCCACTACCTTTGCCGCCACTCCGGCTGACATCCTGAAAATATGATGAGTACCTGATGAGTATATGATGAGTATATGATTTGCGCCGTTTCTGATTCTCGGTGCAAAGTTACGGCACAATTTCGCTGTATCCAAATCTCAATGTTTTATTGCAGTTAAAATTCGTTAACATCGGAGCGCAAACATCATTTTTCTATATTTATGGTCTGCGAGCGGTGTGATTATCTTATGCGAGGCGCAGAACTATCATTAAAGCCTCATCCACCGTGTCCCCTCTTAGCCCTACCCCGTGAGGCTGCTTGCGCCACACCGCCACACCGCCACACCGCCACATAAGGTCGATACCATCATGCAGAGGGAGAAGTGACAAAAACAGACTATAGAGTAAAATTATATTATATTATTATATATCTGTCTCTTATACACATCTCCGAGCCCACGAGACTCCTGAGCA